>NZ_JBLAVB010000003.1:0-659498 GCF_047263945.1 Rhodospirillum sp. A1_3_36
CCGATGACTTCCAGCTGTCTGTGACGGCGACCGCGACGGAAGTGGATGGCTCGACGGCGACGACGACGGGAACCTTGACGGTCGAGGTTGCGCCGGATGCGGATGCGCCGACCCTGGTGGTGGACGATACCGCCGAGGGGCATTATGCAAGTGGAAGCACTTCCGACGTGGTGGTTGATCTGTCCATCGCGACCGAGGCGACAGATATTGATGGGTCCGAAAGCGTTACCAGCGTCACCATTGCTGGTGTTCCGGACGACGCCAACCTTTCTGCGGGGACCAAGAACCCGGATGGGACTTGGACGCTTGAAGCCCACGACTTGCCGGGCCTGTCCATGACAGTGCCGGAGGGCACGCCGGACTTCCAACTGTCGGTGACGACGGAAGTGACGGATGTCGACAGCGAAGATCCGACGCTGACGGATACGGCGACGAAGATGGCGACGATTGATGTCAGCGTGCCCGAGGACAGCGAGCCCACGGCGACCATGGGCGGAACCGAAGTCAGCGAGGTTGCGGGTTCAAACGTGGTGTCCGGGTCTCTGGACATTGATTTCGGCGCCGACAGTAATGGAGCGTCCGTCGAATTGACGGGCCTGACGGCTGGGCAGGATAGTCTGACCAGCGGTGGGGAAGAGGTGACGATCACCGTCACCGACCACGGCGCCGTGGGCACTCTGGCGAACGGGGATCAGGTCTTCAGTCTGGAGTTGAACACCGGAACTGGCGAGTACACCTTCACCGAACATATGCCCCTGGATCATGGGGAGCAGGGCGGTGCCACTGATACGGGCTTGCCCATCAGCTTCGACTACACCGTCACCGATGGGGACGGGTCGACGGCGAACAGCACCTTTGTCGTCACCGTGACAGATGATGTGCCCGAAGCCTCGAACGATAGCCTGACGGTGGAGGTCGGCAATGAACCGGTCTACCACGCCATCGTCACCCTGGATTGCTCTGGCTCCATGTACATGGACCAGTACGGAGGCGCGGTTACAGGCGATGACGGGGTAACCACATCGCGCTTGGCCCTGGCCGTGGACGCGATCGAGACGATGGCCGAGAAGTATTTCAGCGGCGGCGGAGAGGGGACTGAATTCAGCCTTTGCCTGTTCTCCGGGGAAGGCGCGGCGGATCACTTGGTGACCTATTCGAGCCTGGATGAACTGAAGGCCGATCTGGCGGTTCTGAAGCTCGATCCTTCGGACTACCACAGCTTCGACAGCTATGAATCTGCTGTTCAAACGGTGCTGAAATCAGGCGACATGTTCGGCCAGGATTATAGCACGAGCACCAATTACTATGCCGCCACTGGCGGGCTCATGGAGCTGTATAACCAGGTTGATCCGGGGCAGGAGGTGTCCGTCTATTTCCTTTCCGACGGCGCGCATACGACACGTCCGGGTTTCGAGGCGGACAACAACGGTTGGAGCAGCTTCATCCAGGATCATCCTGATACCGATTTCTATGGGGTTGGGATCGGTGGTGGTGTGAATGCCGATAGTGCTGGCTTCAAGGAAGTCATCCCCGATGGGGACAATACCGACCGCTTGCAGGTCACCGACGTCAACGACCTGGCCGACACCTTGGCCGAGACGGCCCCCACTACTGTGGACGGCAATGTGCTGGCAAACGACGACATGGGCGAAGATGGCTTCAGTCATGTGGCCTCTGTGACCGTGGCCGGTGTGGTTTACAGCTTCGATCCGGCTACAGGCGATGTGACGACCGAAGATGGCTCGGTTGTCTCTCATGATGGGTCGATCCACGTGACCACGGAGTTGGGTGGGACCCTGGATTTCGACTTCACCAATGGGGACTACTCCTACTCTGCCCCAACCGGGACCAGCGCCGGGGATGAGGACTTCACTTACGTGGTGGTCGACGGAGATGGCGACCCCGCCTCTGCGGTACTGACGGTTACCGTCAATGCCGACAGTGTGCCGACGGCGACCGAAGGGTTTGCAGAGGTGAGCGAGGTCTCCGGTTCCAATGTGGTGACTGGCACCCTGGACTTCGACTTCGGCGGCGACAGCCAAGGCGCGTCCCTGGCGATCACGGGTCTGAACGCGGGACAGGATGCTTTGACCAGCGGCGGAGAAGCCGTGAGCGTTGAGGTCAGTGCAGACGGCACTTCGGCGACGGGAACTTTGGCTGATGGGACCCCGGTCTTCACCCTGGAAGTCAATCCCACGACGGGAGAGTTCACCTATACCCAAGACGGTCCGCTGGACCATGGGGCACAGGGTGGGGCAACCGATACGGGGCTGCCGGTTCACTTCGATTACACCGTGACCGACGGGGACGGGTCCACCGCAAGCAACACCTTGACCATCACCGTGGCGGACGATGTGCCCGAAGCCACCAATGATACCTTGACGGTCGAGGAGGGGAGCCAAACGGACTACCACGCGATCGTGACCCTCGATTGCTCCGGCTCGATGTATGTGGAGGGCAGCGGTAAGCTGGTCGATCCGACCACGGGCGATGTCTCGTCCCGTCTTGAGCTTTCTGTGCAGGCCATTGAAGAAACTGCGTCGAAATACTTCGACGCGGGTGGGCCGGGTACGGAATTCACGGTGAATCTCTTTGCCGGAAATGGGCAGACCGTGAACCTTGGGACCTTCTCGGATATGGAGAGCCTCCATGATGCGCTGGCGCCGCTGGCCATCGATCCGGATGATTTCCATCACTATGGTAGCGAATACGGAAGTAGCACCGACACCTATCAAGGTCAGCTTACCGCCAATCTCGAGACCTATTTCGGTTACCAGTATAATCAAAAGTGGAACCCTCAAGGCGGGCATGGGACGGACTATAACGCCGCGACCAACGGACTTATGGCGTCCTATAACACCGAGGTCGATGCGGGCCAGGAGGTGAAAATCTACTTCCTGTCGGATGGGGATCACACATCGGGCGATCTGCACTTGGGGGCTTGGCAAACCTTTGTTGCCGACCATCCCGAGGTTCAGTTCTACGGCGTGGGGATCGGTGCGGGCGTGGATGTGAACGCCAACGAGTTCCCCGATGTCATTCCGACGGGGGATAACACGGATCGCATTCAGGTGGCTGATCCCGCAGATTTGGCCGATACCCTGGCCGACACGGCGCCCAATCAGGTTGACGGCAATGTGGTGACCAACGATGACATGGGCGAGGATGGCTTCAGCCATGTGGCGTCACTCACGGTGGCAGGTGTGGTCTACACCTACGATCCGGACAGCCACACCGTGACAACGGCGGACGGGACCGTCGTTTCCCATGACGGACAGGTTCATCTGACCACGGAACTCGGCGGCAATCTCGGGTTTGATTTCGCTACGGGTGACTATTCCTACTCGGCGCCCGCTGGGAGCAGCGGCGATGAGGACTTCAACTATGTTGTGGTCGATGGTGACGGTGACCCGGCTTCTGCGGTGCTGACGGTGAACGTCATGGCCGACAGTGTGCCGACGGCAACCGAAGGGTCCGCAGATGTGAGCGAGGTCTCTGGCGCGAACGTAGCTACGGGGACCCTGAACTTTGACTTCGGTGGCGATAGCGAAGGGGCTTCCCTGGCCATCACGGGTCTGAGCGCGGGTCAGGATACCCTGACCAGCGGCGGTGCCGAAGTGAGCGTCGAGGTTTCCGGAGATGGAACCTCTGTGACGGGAACCCTGGCGGACGGGACTCCGGTTTTCACTCTGGAGGTCGATCCGGCGACGGGCGCATTCACCTATACCCAAAATAGTCCGCTGGACCATGGGGATCAGGGAAGTGCGACAGCCGATGCGCTGCCGATTAGCTTCGATTACACGGTTACCGATGGGGACGGATCGACGGCGGAGAGCAGCTTGACCGTCACCGTTCAGGATGATGTGCCTGAAACCACGCAGGACGCATTAACGGTGGCACCGGGGAGCGAGCCGGTTTACCACGCCATCGTCACCCTTGACTGCTCCGGGTCCATGTATAACGAGAATTCCGGAAAGGTTTATGATGGCGGCGAGGTCTCTTCGCGCCTCTATCAAGCCGTGGAAGCCGTGGAAACGATGGCCGCCAAGTATTTCGAAAGCGGCGGGAGCGGCACTGAATTCACCGTTTGCCTGTTCGGCGGCGGAGAGGACAGTGTGACTCTGGGAACCTATTCGGATCTTGATAGCCTCAAGGCCGATTTGGCTGGGATTAAGCTCGATCCCGCTGATTTCAAATACTACTCCGATAACATGTTCCACAGTCAAGGTGACTACGAAGATGCAATAAAGGCGGCTCTTCAGCATTCGGATTACTTCGGTAACAGCTATAGTGGTAGCACAAATTACTATGCTGCGACCGATGGGCTGATGGAGGCTTACGATGGCTCCGTCGATAGTGGTCAAGAGGTGTCCATCTACTTCTTGTCGGACGGAGACCACACCACCTACCCGCCCTTCAACGCGGACGGCAATGGGTGGAGCAACTTCATCGAGGCCCACCCAGACGCCAACTTGTATGGTGTGGGGATCGGTGATGGCGTAAACGTGAACGCCAATGAGTTCCCGGAGGTCATTCCCAATGGGGACAACTGTAGTCGCATTCAGGTGTCCGATCCGACCGAGTTGGCCGATACCTTGTCCAATCTGGCGCCGGCAGAAGCCAGTGCGGATGGCAATGTGGTGGCCAACGACAACATGGGCGAAGATGGCTTCAGCCATGTGGCCTCCATCGCGGTCGCTGGCGTGGTCTATACCTTCGATCCTGACAGTGGCGACATAACCGATGGATCGGGACATGTGGTTGGCCATGACGGTGTCTTGAGTGTCGAGACCCAGATGGGTGGAACCCTGGAGTTCGACTTCACCAGCGGGGACTACTCCTATGGGGCGCCGGCGGGAACTCCCGCCGGGCACGAAGACTTCACCTATGTGGTGGTCGATGGTGATGGGGACGGCGCGACGGGGACCCTGAGCGTGACGGTCGATCCCAATGCCGAGGGACCTGCCGCGCCCGAACCGAACTCTGACGAGGCTCTGGCCCATGCCATCGCCGGTGCAGGCAACGATGCCACCATCAATGGCTCGGACGGTTCTGAGGTGATTTGGGGAACCGATGCGTCTGAAACCATCAACGCCAACAATGGCTATGAACAGGTCTACGGCGGCGGCGGCGATGATGTGATCTACGCCGACTCCCAGTCGGGTACGGACTCCAGCGATGGCGCCCAGCTCTTTGGCCAGGATGGGAACGATGTCCTCATCGGCGACAATGGCTGGAACTACATGGATGGCGGTGACGGCAATGACCGCATCGAGGGCGCTGGAGGAAATGGCGAGTTCAAGGGAGGTGCCGGTCACGACGTGATTGTCGGTGGGTCCGGTGGCTGGAATGACATAGACGGCGGTACTGGGGATGACAGTCTCTATGGCGGTGATCACGGAAACGTGATCAGTGGCGAGGACGGCAACGACCTGATCCAGGGCGGTGCCGGCGCTGACGACCTGCTCGGCGGCAGTGGGGATGACACCCTCGACGGCAGCCTGGGTCAAGACAAGGTCTCGGGCGGCGAAGGCAACGATACGCTGCAAGTTACGGTCGGCGAAAATGGCGGCGTTGGCCATTACGACGACTATGATGGTGGCCATGGCAACGACACCCTGGACGTGACCGTCACCGTTGACCAGTTCCATGATGGCGCCGTCATGGGCGATGTCGGAGACCTGCAGCATGATGTCACATCCGGCCATGGCGGGGGGCAATACGACGAACTGGGCTTGAAGGTCTCCAACGTCGAAGGTGTCGACGTTACGGTTGAGGGAACCGATGGGGCGGATAGCATCGTTGGTCACTCCACGGATGGAGCAACCATCGACAGTGTTGATGCCGGGGCCGGTGACGACGTGGTCGACTTCGGTTCGTTCTTGTCCAGCTACGGCGATGTTCACGTCGATGCGGGGGACGGTAACGACACGGTCATAGGCGGGACAGGCAACGACGACCTGCTTGGCGGTGCCGGTGACGATATGCTGATGGGCGGTGACGGGGCCGATACCTTGATGGGTGGTCTCGGCAATGACACTCTGGATGGCGGAATGGGCGATGATGTCATGTCCGGTGGGCAGGGCGACGATCTGTTCATCTTCGGCGGTGGCCACGATATCGTGAACGGGGGAGAAAATGGTTGGCTTGGTGACGACGGGGCCGACACCCTCACCCTCAACGGTGGTGCCATGGAAGGCTCCGATTGGACCCTCTACACCGAGGATTCCGGAGGCAACCTGACGGAAGTGGCCAATTCCGCCACTGCCGGCGAGCATGGCTCCTTCGACCTCACCGATACAACGGGTGTCCTGGTCATCGACGACAGCAACAAGGTCGAATTCGAACACATCGAGAAATTCGACTTCTAAAAGAGCTCAAGGCCAGATCAAAACGGACGAGGGCCGCTCCGGGATACCGGAGTGGCCCTTTCCTTGATAGGATCATATGTCTGAAAAGACACCGTCGCGTTTTTCTTGCTCTGGCAGGAAGGCGCTTTTCTTCCACTGGGGCTCCTTTTCCGGTGAGCCGTTGTCACGGGGCATCCGACCATGAGCCAGACCACCGTTATCGCCGTCTTCAACCAGAAAGGTGGCATTGGAAAAACAACGACGGCAACCAATTTGGCCGTTTGTCTCGCGGCGATGGGGTTCTCGGTCGGTGTGATCGACCTGGATACCCAGGGGAATGCCACCTCCAGTCTTGGCCTGGTGCCCGCACCGGCCAAAGGGGCGAACGATCTTTTGTTCGAGAAGGACAAGGTTGCCAGCCTCTTTTTGCCGACCCTGTTTCCTCGGTTGTCCGTTTGTGGGGCAAATGATCTGCTGACGACGGCGGAAATTCGGCTCTCCATGGGGAAAACGCCCCAGGATGTGATCCGAAAACGTCTGACGCGAGAGCGTTTGGACTTTGACTTTGTGGTGATTGATTGCCCTCCGGCCTTTGGCATGTTGCCCTTGAATGCTCTGGCTGCCGCTCAAAGGGCGATCATGCCGGTGACGGCCGAGCCCCTGGCCCATGATGGTTTGCAGAAGGCTTGGACCAACATCAGGCGGGTGGGAAGCTCTCTGAACCCGGGGCTGGCGAAGCCCGAATTGGTGCTCACCATGGTGGGGGGCAGTCAGGCGTCCATTGATTTGGCGAGCGAAATTCATGGGGAGTTCGGCAAGCAGGTCTTCGTGACCGAAATCCCACGGGACAGTCGGGTGATTGAAGCCGCTGCGGCCGATATGCCCTGTTGCGTGCATGATCCCTCCAGTGTGGCAGCCCGGGCCTATCTGCGCTTGAGCATTGAATTTGTGGCTCGGGAAAGTGTCCGGCGCACGGGGTTCAACCCAAATGCCACGCGACTGGACGAAGGGGGGAAGAGCACCAAGCCCAAGTGGTCAGATTTCGAAAAGGTTCACGAAGTTCTGCGTGAATGGAATGTGCTTTTCCGACCCAGAACCCCCAACAATCGGGGGTGGGCCGATGACGGCCGGAAACAGCCCGATGAGATTGACGACTTTCGGGGGCGTTCTCGGGTGCGCCAGGAGGTCATGCCAAAGGATTGGGTCCGGGAGACCTCGTGACAGTGGTTCGACAGATTTTCTCGGCGTTGCAAAGGACTGGGGGAGTCGTTATGGTCCACCCGTCCTTTATCGCTGCGGGGGGGGAGGTGCCCTTAAGATGAGGAAGTCCCACCATCCTCTGACTCCGCGCGTCTGAACTTCCGGAGCCTTTCATGTCCATGCAAATACGTGAACTTGCCCAACTTCTTGATGGTCAGGCGCATGGTGAGGTGGAATTAACTTTCGAGCGGCCCGCCCATCCGGACAGGGCAGGCGTGAACGATCTTGCCGTTGTGCTTGATAAGACCCTGCTGTCCCGTCTGACCGAGAGCGCTGCACGGATCGCTTTGGTGGCCGAGGGGCAAGTCCCACCGGACGGAGCTGTGGATGCTTGGGTTTCCGTAGGGCGTCCCCGATTCACCATGCATCTTTTAACCCGCAGATACGACATCCCTCCTTCCGTGGCACCGGGGGTTCACTCCTCTGCCGTGGTGGAGGAGGGGGCCGTTCTGGGGGAGGATGTGGCTATTGGCCCCTTCTGTCATATCGGTCGGGGGGCGCGTATTGGGGATGGGTGTCGTCTGGTCTCCGCGGTGACCATTGGGGCGGACGCCTCTGTGGGGCCTGGAGGCTTGTTCTTCCCCGGCGCGCGGATTGGCGAACGGGTGACCATCGGGGCGCTGGCGGTGATCCATTCCAACGCGGTCATCGGTGCCGATGGGTTCAGCTTTGGTCCGCCGGAAAAGGGGGCTGTGGACAGTGCGAAGGCCTCTGGCCGGGTGGATGTGGTGAACGAGCATATCGTTCGGGTTCACTCCCTGGGTGCAGTGACCCTCGGCGACGACGTGGAGATTGGCGCCAATACCTGCATCGACCGGGGGACGCTGGAGGATACGCGCATCGGGTCGGGAACAAAGGTCGACGATTTGGTGATGATCGGCCACAACGTCCAAGTGGGACGGATGTGCATGCTCTGTGCCCAGGTGGGAATCGCGGGCAGCGCCGTGATCGGCGATGGTGTTGTTTTGGCCGGTCGTGTTGGTGTTGCAGACCATATCACCATTGGGGACCATGCTGTGATCGGCGCGGGATCCGGTGTCGGAAATAACGTGCCGCCGCGGGAAGTCTGGGTGGGGTATCCAGCTATGCCCAAGGACAAGGCGGCAGAACAGTTTCTGATGACACGACGGATGAAAAATCTGTTCAAAGATGTTTCGGAATTGAAAAAGCGGGTAAGATCCCTCGCAGGGGCATCCTAACCCTTCCGCACTCAACCCTCGTATTGGTTAGACGAACACATGAGCGAAATTGAAAGCAAAATCTACGACATCATCGTCGAGAAGACGAGTATTGAACGGGAGAAGTTGACCCGCGATGCCTCTCTGGCAGACTTGGAAATCGCGTCCTTGGACTTCGTGGAAATCGTCTTCGCGGTGGAAGAGGAATTCGATATCGAGGTTCCCTATAACGCCAACACCCAGGATGAAGATTTCAAGACCTTGGGCGATATCGTGGGCGCCGTGGAAAAATTGGTTGCGGATAACGGTTGACTGAGGGAAGCGTAACCTCGGGATGGATCGGGGAGGCGCGCCGATCGGAGTGGAAGAGCATGCCCACGGGTCCATCTCCCGTGGGTTGGTTCGTTTTTAGTCTAGAGTGCTTTTTACTCTAGATCAAACCGCCTTAAATCGAAATCGATTTAAGGCGGTTTGATCTAAAATCATAGAGTTAGAGCATTGAGTGGACCGGAAAACCGGTTCCCACTTTTCCGCTCGATGCTCTAGGATGGTGTGCGGAAAAGTGGGTTGGGTTTTGGGACACGATCCTGCTTCAGCACGACGGAGCATCGCGAACGAAGCACTGCTCGGACGGGATGGTCTCCAATAAACAATTATTGCATCGATTTCGCGTGAAACGGAGGCCCGTTTTTATGCACGGTGCTTTCGGCAAGGAAACGGGTGGGCTATGAGACGCGTTGTTGTGACGGGTATCGGGTCGGTTTCGGCGATCGGCGCCAACACTGCGGAATTCATGGACTCCCTTGCGTCGGGGCGGGGTGGGATCGGTCCCATTGAAACCATTCCCACCGATCGGCTGAACGTCAAGATCGCCGCAGAGGTCAAGAACTTCGATCCCAACGCCCATTTTGAGTCCGCCAAGCTTGCCATGCTGGACCGCTTCGCGCAGCTTGCCCTGGTGGCCGCCCGCGAGGCCATGACCGACAGTGGCCTGGAACTGACCGAGGAATTGGGCCTGAAAGCCGCTTGTATCATCGGATCCGGTGGGAACGGCTTGCTGACCTTGGAGGAAGGGTTCCGTCGCCTTTATGAAGATGGCAAGCATCGGGTGCCTCCCTTCACCGTACCCAAATACATGGGCAATTCCGCGACGAGTCAGGTGTCCATGGAATTCGGCCTGAAGGGGCCAGCTTTCTCCGTGTCGAGCGCCTGTGCGACGGCGACCCATTCCATTGGCTTGGGCTTCCACATGGTGCGGTCTGGCTTGGCCGAAATGGCCGTGGTGGGGGGGGCAGATGCCCTGGTCACCATGGGCAACGTGAAGGCTTGGGAAGCTCTGCGCGTGGTTGCCAAGGATACCTGTCGGCCCTTCTGTAAGGATCGGACCGGCATGGTGCTGGGCGAGGGAGGAGCCTGCTTCGTCCTGGAGACTCTGGAGAACGCCATGGCTCGGGGTGCGACGATCCATGCGGAAATGGCCGGGTTTGGTATGACCGCAGATGCCGGTGACTTGCTCTCCCCCTCAGCCGAGGGCGGTGGGCGGGCCGTCACCCAGGCTCTGGCGGATGGGGGGCTGAACCGCGAAGAGATCGGCTACGTCAACGCCCATGGGACGGGGACAATGGCCAACGACACGACCGAGTCCCAATGCATGCATTTGGTCTTTGGGGACCATGCCAAGAAATTGATGATCTCTTCGACCAAATCCTTCCATGGTCACTCCCTGGGGGCGTCCGGAGCCGTGGAGATGGTGGCAACCATCCTCGCCTTGAGGGACGGCATTATTGCGCCGACCATCAATTTCACCGAAGCCGATCCCGACTGCGATCTGGATTATGTTCCCAACGAAGCCCGTCAGGTTCCGGTTAAGGCCGCGATTTCCAACAGCTTTGCGTTCGGCGGACTGAATGCCGTTCTCGCTCTGAAAAAATTCGAGGGATAGAGTGATTTTAGAGTGCTCCAAGATCAAATTGGACCAAGACGTGGCCCAACTTGATCTTGGAGCACTCTAGGGGCTGCGCTTTGGAAAGCATCGGTCCTCTCGGCGGAAGGCGCCGACGCAGGGACCGATACCGTGGTATTCTGGGCTGATCACGCGTCAAGGAATGCCCAATGGCCGATTCACCCCCCGTTACGCTAGTGCCTTCATCTGAGCAACAGCCGCAGCCCCGTTTGCATGTGGTGGCGCGTGCTCCGGGCCTGGACAGGCAGCCCAGTCGGGCCAGGGTGCGTCCGGCTGGGCAGAGCCCTGATGGACCAAACCTTGAGCGGGCCCGGACTCTGCTCGCCGAAGGGCGGTTGGTGGAGGCGCGGGATATGGCGGAAGATCTGCTCCGCCAGCCCCGGGCTCCCAATGGAGCACGGGAGGTTCTGGGCCGTTTGGCCATGGCCCAAGGGCGGGCGGAAGCCGCCGAGGAAATCCTGGTCGAAGCCACCCGGCGGGAAAGCGGCAATGGCGGCCTATGGGTTGCTTTGGGCACGGCTCGCCTGGAAATGGGGGATTTGGCCGGGGCGGAACAGGCCTTTGACCGCTGTTTGCGCACGACCTTGCCCCCGGCCGTGGCCTTGGCCGGATTGGCGGAAGTTCACCAACGGCGGGGGGATGCGCTTCGGGCCATAGATCTGCTGCAGCAAGCCCTGGCGGGGGCGCTGACCGCACCGCCGGGGACGGCGGCCCTGCCTGACGGCGGTGTCTTGCCGCCCAGTCTTGCCGATGCCGTGGCGATCTTGGCCGAAGGCTGCCGTCAGGCGGGACGCCCGGAGGAAGCCGAGCGTCTGCACCGGGTGGCTCTGGCCGGCTATGGGGCTTGCGGTCCCGCGCTGGTGGGTTTGGGGGCCCTGCGCGCTGCAGGGGGACATCCTGCGGAGGCGGAAGACCTGTACCGCGCTGCCCTGGAACAGGGGGCGAGCCCCGTCGAAGCAGCCCTGGCTTTGGCCGATCTAAAGGAAGGGGAAGGGCAGCATGGTGTGGCTGCCGTGCTGCGGGAGGCCGCGGCTCTTGCTGCAACGGAGATCCCTGCAATTATGAGGGTCGCCCTCGCCCTTGCCCGGGCCGAGCAGAACCGCTCGGCTATCGCCCAGTTTACCCGGGTGATCCGCATGGACCCCAACCATGAACAGGCACGCAAGGGGTTGGTCTCCGTCCTGGCCAAAGAGGGAGAGGTGGAGGATGCCCTGTCCCATCTGGATCGGGCCGCAGCCTTGGCACCAAAGGACGCCTGGCCCTGGCTGGAACGGGGCGTGCTCCTGGCTGCCGCAGGCCGCCCGGTGCGGGCCATCGCCGCCTTCCGGGCTTGTCTCGAACGGGGGCCTGGGAATGGCGGGGCCCTGAAAGCCCTCGCTCAGGCCCAGGTGGCTGCGATCGCACCGGGCGAAGCCCTGATCGCTTGTGTTGCTGCCTTGGCCGTAACGCCCACAGATGGTGATCTGCGGACCCTGTTTGCGACCCTGCTCTCTGAACGTCGGTATCTCGACTTGGCGCGCCTTTCCGGGCCGTCCGGAGGTGCCATGGGTCGATCCCGCCAAGTGCCTGAAGGTGTGTTGGCCGTTTTGCGGCGGACGGTGGTTTTCCGCGGACTCCCTTGGGAAAAAGCGGCCTGTGAGCAGCTGGATGGCGGCAGCCTGGGGCTCGGATCCATTTGGAGGGTGCGCTTGGGGGGAGCGGACCTGACGGTCCGTCAACCCGGAGACGGGGGAGAAGACCAGGCCGACGAAGGGCGGAACATGAGGCTGGCCGCCGATCTGGGCGTGGCGCCGCCGCTGCTGGCCTTTCATAGCGAGGACGGCGCCCATGTGTCCCTGTTTGCTCCAGGGGAGCCCTTAACGGCCGATGCCTTGCATAATCGGGGTGTGCTGGGGCGGCTCGCCCAGGCTTTGGCGCGTCTCCATCGAAGTGGGGTCACGTTCCGGGGGCGCTTGCAGATGGGGGCGGCTATCGTGCGTCGGGAACAGGCTCTGGGCCGCCTGGGGGAGATCGGAATTATCAGGGATCAGGCCGAGATTCGGGCCGAATTGCCCCGGGTTCTCCGTGCGCTGGCCGCGCGGGCTCCGAAAGATGTGCCCCTGGTCAACGCCCAGGGGCTGCATGGCTTCATTGATGGGGAGCGGCAGATGCTGCTGACCGATTGGAGCGCTTCGGCCATGGGAGACCCCTTTCGGGACTTGGGTCTTCTGGCCAATGCCGGGCATTTGAGTGATGTGCCCGAACGGGTTTTGCTGTCCCTATACCTGGGGCATAAGGCTCCGCCAAATATGGTGGCGCGTTTGCGGCTTCACCGCTTCTTGGATAATTACCTCTGTCTGATTGAGGCCCTGGATGCCTCCGCGTCCATGGATGATCCCCATCCCCTGCTGGAATTGGCAGAAGGTGCGGCGATGGGGTGCCGGGAGCAAATGCGCGTCGGAGATTGGGAGGCGATCCTCGCCCGCGCGGCGGAATAGGGAGCATCGAAATCGCCGCGCCCTTGGCCATTGATTGATGACAGCTATCGGGTTTTTTGGGCGATAGCCCAAGCCCATTTGGGGGGGCAATGCCCCCAAACCCCCATTTCTCTATTATGAATAGGAGTCTGGGGTCTGAGGCCTTTCGGCTACACCCCCCTGTCGTGGACCGTACATTTTGAGACGGTGCCGGTGGCCGAAGGGGCTCCGCCCACCGGCACCCTGCCAAATTTACATGTTTTCGAGGACGTATTCGGCGCCGGAGACCTTGAGCCCGCCGTCTTCTTCGACGAACAGATTGGTGACGACGCCATTGGAAATGACCATGGCGAAGCGCTGAACCCGCTTGCCCAAGCCCTTGGCGGTCAAGTCCAGTTCAAGGCCCAGGGCCTTGGCGAAGTCGCCATTGCCGTCAGCCAACATCTCCACCTTGCCCTCGGCGCCGCGCGACTTGCCCCAAGCATCCATGACAAAGGCGTCATTCACGGACATGCAAGCCAGGACGTTCACGCCCTTTTCCTTGAAGGCGTCGGCAGAGTCGACGAATCCAGGCAGGTGGAAGTCGGAGCAAGTGGGGGTGAAGGCGCCAGGAACGCCAAACAGCACCACCAGACCCTTGCCCAGGAACTCGGTGGTGTCCAGGGCCTCAATGCCACCTTCGGTCTTGTGGTGCAGGGTGGCCTTGGGAAGGTTATCGCCGACGCTGATCATGGAAAGCTCCGTGTTTATATGGTGAACTGCACTGGCTCTCATGTGGGGAGCGGACGGGAGTTAGCGAAAGGCCTGCATGCTATTTTTCCGCCAGCGTCGGGCTTGAAGCCCGCTCCACCGCCTCCATGACCGCACCGTCGGTCAAAAGCTCGGGCAGGGCGATGCCATTTGGGGCGTGGGGACCGTAGACGGCGTTGAAGGGGATGCCATAGCGACCGAAGCTTGCGAGATAAGCGGCGATGGCCGGGTCGGGGCGCGTCCAATCGGCGCGTAAGGCGACGACGTTTTCTCCGGCCAGCAAGGCGGCGACGGGGCCTCGGTCGAGAACCGCCGCCTTATTGACCAAGCAGGTTACGCACCAGTCTGCGGTCACGTCCACGAAGACCGTTTTCCCTTCGGCCACCAGTCGGGTCGTGTCCTCCGCTGACCAGGGCTGCCAGATCGACGCCGTCTGGGCGTCAGACCCAACGGCGGCCGATGGCGGGGGAGGGGGCCGAAGGGCGAGGGCCGCAGATCCGGCGAACAGAAACGCGATGCCCCCCAAGGCCAGCTTACGGATGGTGGGCGCGCGAGCGCCCAGGGCGAGCAAGGTGACGGTCACGGCCATGGCCAGCCCCACAGCGAGGGCGCTCTGCCAGCCGACCTGGACGGCGAAGACGGTCAGCAGCCAAACGGCGGTTCCGCCCAGGGCGAGGCCCAGGACCCAGCGCAATTTGACCATCCAGGCGCCGGGGCGGGGCAGGCGGGTGGCCAACCGAGGGAAAGCGGCTACAACCAGATAGGGGAGGGCCATGCCCAGACCCAGGCCCGAGAAGATGCCCAAGGTGTCGGCGCTTCCCCCGGCCAAGGCAAAGCCCACGGCGGTTCCCAGGAAGGGGGCGGAGCAGGGGGTGGCTAGCAGGGTGGCGAAGGCGCCGGTGGCGAAGGCGCCGACGAGGGATCCCCCTCCGCCTTCAGCTCCTTGACCGCCCAGATTGGAGAGGATGCCTGGCAGGGGGATTTCAAACAGACCCCAAAGATTCGCGGCGAACAGGGTCAGCAGAATCACCATGCCCGTCAGGAACAGGGGGTGTTGGAACTGAATGCCCCATCCGACGGCGGCGCCCATGGATTTCAGGGCGATGGCCGCGCCTGCCAGGGCCAGGAAGCTCGCCAGGATGCCCGCGCTGGTGGCCAGGAAGGACAGTCGGGCACGTCGGGGCGCGCCTCCCCCATGGCCCACCAGTCCCAGGATCTTCAGGGAGAGCACCGGCAGGACGCAGGGCATGAGGTTCAGGATCAGTCCTCCCACAAGGGCCAAGCCGAGCATGGTCCAGAGCGCAGGAGCCTCTCCCCCGCCGTTCAAGTCGGCAATGGGCGCCCGCCCGGCGGCGGCGGCGGTGAGGGGGGCTCCCGGTTCGGCGAGGGTGGCCGTGTCGATGGTCGTTTCCACGCCGCGAATCCCGTCGGCCACCAGGGCGGAGATAGTCTGGCCGAGCAGCGGGGCCTCTCCCTCCAGGGGGGCGCGCAGGAGAGCGCTCCGGCCGCCGTCGGTCAGGGTGACGCTGGGCGGGCCGAAGGCGAGGCCCGGGGGGGGCTCGACGAACAGGTCGGGCTGGGACAGGGGCGGGTTTGCGCTGACCGCGACACGGACGACGCCTCCCTCCTCGATCACCGCTTCGGTCACCGACAGGCCGTGGGATGTCCCGTTCTTGGGCACCTGGGCAAGGTATTGGGAGATGCTGTGGGCCTGGGGTGATGGCTTGGCCGGGCCGGGGGGGAGCATCAGGGAGAAGCTGCCCTGATCGGGTACACAGATATCCGAACAGATCAGGTAATCCACCTTGGCGTTCAGGATCAGGGGATCACCGGGTTGGGTGAGTTTGGCCGAGATGGGCAGGATGACATGGCCCTGGTAACCCACGGTTTCGATACCCAGAACGGAAAATCGGCTGGGGACCGGCCATTGGAAGGCGGCCTTGGTCAGATTGACCGATCCGGTCCAGTCCATTTCTGGTGGATAGCCCGCGTCGCCGGGGCTACGCCAGTAGATCTTCCAGTGGTCCTTCAACTCCACCTCGAGGCCCAAGGTCAGGGTCTCGGCAGTGCCCACGGCGGTGACCGCACTGACCAGCCGCATGCGCGAATGGGGCTTGTCCACCCAGTTCGAGGCTCCGGGCTCGGCCAATTGGGCAAGGGTCGGCGCAGCCGAACCCAGCAACGGGATCAGAATGGAAAGAAGCAGGGTCAGGACGGGATGCCGTGTCACGAAACAAACCTCGCTCTCCGACTCAGGGGCGGAGAAGGGGACGCGTGGTCCCGGGAACAGGGGGCGCGGATCGCCTGGAGAGGGACAAAGGTCGCTTTTGGGAGAGCCCCTCTCCTACTTTCTTGAGCCTACAATTGTGCCATAGCGCGCCTTCTGGCAAGCTGGGAAAGGACCTATCACGGGACTGTTACCCTCGGGTAGGGGACCATTGCAGGTGGGCAATGCTTGTGATCGCTCATGGAACAGCCTATTTATCGGGTATGATGCACACAGTTCAACAGCACGACGGCTATTTGACCGGCCAATGTCTGGTCGCGATGCCCAGCATGGGAGATCCCCGGTTCGAGGGCGCGGTGATTTATATCTGCGCCCATACGGAAGAGGGGGCGATGGGGATCGTGATCAACCGCCCCATGCAGGAAATTTCCTTCCCGGATATCGTCGACCAATTGGGAATCGAGCCCACCGCCCATTGCGAGCAAATTCGCGTCCAGTTCGGTGGGCCCGTGGAAACCATGCGGGGGTTTGTCCTGCATACGCGGGATTACGAGAACGAGGGCACTCTCTTCGTAGACGACTCCACGGCTCTGACGGCAACACTGGACGTTCTGCGCGCCATCGCAGAAGGGCAGGGGCCCGGGCGGGCGATTATGGCCTTGGGGTATGCGGGATGGGGTGCGGGGCAACTGGACGGAGAATTGAAGGAAAACGTCTGGCTGACCGTCCCCGCAGACCGAAGGTTGCTGTTCGAAACAGCCTTGGAGGACAAATACAACGCGGCCATGGCCCGCCTTGGTATCGATCCCCGCCTGTTGTCCGAAGATGCAGGGCACGCCTAGAGTATCTTCGAGGTCAAGTAGGGTCAACTTGGCTCAAGTTGACCCTACTTCACTCTGAGGTATTGAAATAAAGGGAGGCGTCTCGGGTTGGGCTCCAAGCGGATATGATCCCTAAAAGTCCAAATCCGAGTAGTGGCGGGGCGGCGGAATGTGGGGCACGACCTCCGCAAGAAGCGGGCGAAAGCTGGGGCGACATTTGATCAGGGCGTACCATTCCTTGGCCTGGGGGTGTTCGTCCCAGGGCATATCTCCGGCGTAATCGATCAGGGACAGGTGACAGGCCGCAGTGATGTCAGCATAGCTCAGAACGTCCCCTGCCAACCAACGGCGTCGGTCGATCAGCCAGGAAATGTACTTCAGGTGGGTATGGACATTCGCTCGGCCTGCGCGAATCAGGCGACTGTCCGGCGCCCCACCGGAAATGATCCGCTTCAGCAGCTTTTCCTGGACGATGGGTTCGGTCACTTCCCGGTTAAACTTCCGGTCAAACCAAGCCACGAGTCGCCGCACCTCTGCCCGATGGCGGGGATCGGTACCCAGCAAAGGCGGGTCTGGGTAAACCTCCTCCAGATATTCGCAAATGGCTGAGGGGTCGCAGAGGATCGCCCCGGCGGGTTCTTCCAAGACAGGCACTTCCCCTTCCGGGTTACGGGCCAAGAAGCTTTCATTGCGGACCCACGTCTCCTCGATCACGATCTCATATTCGAGCCGTTTTTCGGAGAGGGCGACGCGCACCTTGCGCGCCGTCGGAGAAAGGGTGTTGTGGTAGAGCCGACGCATGGTGCCAAATTAGGTGCGGCTACGTCTTTGGCAAGAGACAAATTTGGGGACTGTCCTCTTTCCCATCCGAAAAGAACAAATTGAACCGAAGGGATGTATTCTCTTTCACTGAAGTCCCCGAGTCTCTGACCCTCCCTAACCGGAGGTCTTCGCTCTTTATGGGCAATCCGTCAGGGGGGAGGGGGGCTCGGGACAGCTGTCTTCGCAAGTGCTGGCGGTGAGGCTGCCCAGGCGAAAAAAACTGCCTTCTCCGGGAATGACGCGGTTGGATTGGTCGACGACGGGCAGGGGGACGAGCCGAAGAAGAGTGAAGACTTGGCCGTTCTGGCTCAAGTTCGTAAAGCGACTGCTCGAGTCCAAGCTTTTAGAGGGGCAACCGCGCAGCTCCAGGGTCCCCATGACTTTATTTTCGTCCCAAAATTCAAGGCGCGCGCCCTCGCGCCAATGGATAGGGCAGCTGCCGACGTGGTTGGGCGGGGCAAGGCAGCGCTTTTTGGTTGGATCGTTGCTTCTTAGCCATGCCGCATCAACCTGACGCCGTCCCTCCAACCCGGATAGGGTTAGGGACACCCGTTCATATGGCCGGTGAAACAGAATGCTCAAGGCGCGGGGAGATTCGGACTCGGTTGCATCGAGTCCCAACTCCCCCCCATCCACCAGGGCTGGGCTATCGGTCAAGGGCGCCGCATCCGAATACACACCAAGGCCCCGGTTCATCGATGTCGAGTCAACGGCCAAGGTTCCTCCCTCCGCGATCAGGCGGGCACCTTCGATGGTCAGACTCGTTTGACCGCTGTCCTGGACAGCACCTTCCAGGTCCCGGCCAATCCAGGTGACATCGGTTTGCGCCGAGAGGGCCGCCAGGGTGGTGGGGAGCTCCAAGGGGGAGTTTCCCATAGTCGGAAGGGGCGGTGTTCGCCCTGCTGCGACGGCCAGAGTGCCCGCTGTCCGATAACCCAGCAGGTCGTCGAAAGATGCCCTGTCCCCATTCCGCCGTCCGGCCTCGAGGGTGTAAAAGGCGTCCCCGTTGCTGTTTTCGCCTTCTGCCCCGTTGGTGGAAGCGGTCAAGGCGCCGTTTTGTCCCCGGGAGAGGAGCAGTGTCAGGGCGGCGATTTTCTGTTCCGTGCCTGCGGTCTTGGTCGAAGTGATTGTCAGCTTTCCCTCAGGCCAACTTTGCCTATCTGCCAAGGCACCGATGACGGTGGCCGACCGGGTTACCGCGTAGACGAGGGGGCGGCCCCAAGGGTCGCGGGCATCGGCTTTCGAAAGCCCGAGGGTTATCCAGGGCAGGCCACCCTCCAGGGCGTTGTCGGAGCTGTTTGTTGGGGGATCCTCCAGCCCGTTGCCATTCCGGTCGGGGGTGGGCAAACGGTCCTCTGCCCAGGCGAAGGTGGTGAGGCGTTCCAACAGCTCGTCGATTTGAGATTGGGCCTGGATGCGTGCCTTACCCTGGTCGCTTGTCCCCAGTGCCGATAAGGTGGCCCAGGTGGCAAACCCAAGGATGGCGAGGACTGCGGCCATCTCGATCAAGCCCCACCCAGGTTGGGCTCGGCGGGGTACGAACGCAAGGTTTGGAAGAAATTTGAAAAAAGGCATCTGTTCCCCCTTGGCGGATGCGAAAGGATGGAGTAGGTTCCCTCTCCTTCCCGGGCGACCGTAGCTCAGCTGGATAGAGCGTTGGCCTCCGAAGCCAAAGGTCAGGGGTTCGACTCCCTTCGGTCGCACCAATTTTTGCTAAGAAAAACGCCGATCTTTCGTGAAACGAGAGTTCGGCGTTTTTCGTAATCGGCATGGCTCGCCGCGCGTTCGCCCAAGGGGATCCAGACCCAGCTGTGTTCCTTGTCGATCTCGGTGTGGTTCCCTTTCTGGACGCTTGTCCATGTCACAATGGAAATCCTCTCTCCACTCACGCTAAAAGATTTTTCAATCGGTACCATGGTTCGACTGTGTTGTCTTGTCGAGGCTTTCGCAGCCTTTCCCTAGGCTATTTGAGGATGAATGTTCTGCAGTCTTTTGGTAGCGTTGTTTCTTGCGTTCTGCATAGTGCTGCTTGCGCTTTGCATGGTGGTGCTTGGCTATAACGGGGTTGAGTGCTGTTCTATTCTTTGCTTTTAGTGAATGGGTGAATGCTATGTCTGCTCATGCGATGGACGATGTCGGGGAAGAGGTCCGTGTGGCCTTTTCCGGTCCCTTATCCTACCGTGACGGGCGGGAGCTGGGGGTATTGGCCCTGGCCCTGGAAGAACCCTGGGTCAGGCGGGTGGTTTTGGATATGCGCGCTGTCGAAGGCGTGGACCATGCCGCAGCAGGAATGCTGCGTTTCTGTGCCGACCGAGCGCGGATGTGCTCGGTTTCCCTGTTCATGACGGGCGTCCGCCCCCCTGTGCAAGATCGCCTTGGTCTTGATTTGCCTGCGAAAATTGTCTCATACATGTGACGGTTGTCCTTGATTTTACGGCCCTGCTGAGTTCATTTCCATGTGGAGCGGAGGGGAGGACATGATAGGGTCTTCGCCGGATTTTACGCCTGAAAGGGAAGGACGAGTGGCATGGCGAGTGATGAGTGGGAGGACTCTTCTTCGACGGGGATAGAGGAGGATGCGCTCCTTTTCGCCGACGACGAAGAAGAAGGGCTCCCCTCGGGGCCGATATTGACCCCTTGGTCGGTTTTGGTCGTGGACGACGATCAGGAAGTTCATGCGCTGACCCGCATGCTATTGGGGGAGATTCGGTACAAGGGACGGGCTTTGACTTTGTACTCAGCCCATTCCGCAGCCGAGGCCAGGAAAATCCTGGAAGACTTGCCCGATGTGGCCGTGATTCTTCTGGATGTGGTGATGGAAACCGATGACGCGGGTTTGCGTCTGGTTCGCACCATCCGGGAGGACATGGGGAATCGTCACGCCCGTATTATTTTGCGCACGGGCCAACCCGGCCAGGCACCTGAACGGGAAGTGATCGAGGCCTATGATATCAATGACTACAAGGCGAAGACCGAGCTGACGGCGCAAAAACTGCACACCACCCTGATTTCGGCCTTGCGCGGTTACGACGATATCATGGCTCTGGTGCATTCCAGACGGGGGCTTCGTCAAATCCTGGAGTCGTCTGCGTCGCTTTTCCAGCAGCGCTCCATGGAGAAGTTCGCTGCGGGTGTGTTGATCCAGCTCAATGCTCTTCTCGGTATATCGGGGGATGGAATCCTCTGTGCCCAAGTCGGGCGTGACGACATGGGAGAGCCGGGAGCTGTGACAATCCTGGCCGCGTCAGGCGCCTATGAAGAGATGAGTGGCCGCCCCCTGGAAGAGCTGGAAAACCCCAGTGTCCTGCACTTGATTCAAACGGCCTTGGAGCAGAAGGAAACCCAGGTTGTTCCTTCGGCAACGGCCCTTTACATGCCGACGAAGGATGGGAGGGAGACGGTCATTTTCCTTGGGGCCGACACGCCGTTGTTGGCCGGGGACCGGGATATGGTGCAGGTGTTCTGTGACAATATTTCCGTTGGGTTCGATAATGTCTGTCGATTGGAATCCCTGACTGCGGAAAACGCCCGCTTGCGGGCGGCTCTCGACAAAAGGTAGGCGGCCTGCCTTGGCGATTGAGACCGATGGACTCCCTTGCCTTTCCCCGAAGCTCAAACGGTTTTGAACCGGACCAATGGAGACGTCCCATGGCCACTGTGATCCACGGGATCAAGAATTGCGACACCATGAAAAAAGCCTTCGCTTGGCTGGCCGAGCATGGGATTGAGCATGAGGTCTACGATTACAAGAAGCAGGGGGTGACACCTGAGATGCTCGGCCGTTGGTGCGATGCCCTGGGCTGGGAAAAGCTATTGAATCGGGCGGGAACCACGTTCCGCAAGTTACCCGACGACCTGAAGGCGGGATTGGATCGCGACAGGGCCATTGCTTTGATGGTGGACTCCCCCTCGATGATCAAGCGACCGGTTCTGGAGCGGGACGGAGTCTTGCTTCTGGGGTTCAAGCCAGAGCAATACGAGGCCTTTTTCCAAGCTTGAAACCGGGTGTCACGGTCGACCGGACAGGGCGAGCGTGGCAAGAAGACGGAAGGCCTGGGCCGTGGGTGAATAATGCTGGACGACCCAGGCGCGGCCTGCCTCGCCGATGGCCCGGCGATCCGTGTCGGGGGACAAGAGACGGTCGATATCCCGCTCCAGATTGGCGAGGTCCAGTCCCACATAATGAACCCAGTTGGTCGGCATGACGGGAAGGCGGCAGCCATATTTCTCCAGATCCACATGGACGGTTACCGCCCCGCAGGCGAGACTTTCCCAGAAACGCCAGCTGTCCCAGCGGAAAAGAACCGGGGAGTCATGGAAACGGGCATGGTCCAACAGGGCAGCTTGGCTTTCCTTCAGCGAGAGGTTTTTGCTTATGTCCGGCATGAACTGTCCGCCATAGGCGAGACAGATGTCCGCCTCTTTCAGTCTCTGCATGTAGGAAACCTGGACGCGGCCGGCTGTGGCGTCGATGGTTTGGTTGATAGGGCGGTGCTTTCCCAGCCGGGGAAGTAAAATAACGTCCAGGTGGTCCCGTAGTCCCTGGTGCAAAGAGGGGGTGAAGGAGCGGCTGATGGTGTCTGTGCGGGGGCCAGAGACTGCCCTGTCGATATTCCCAAGTGTGGTGGGCATCAGGCCGAAACACCAGGGGACGCGCCACCCTTCTATTTCGAAAAATCGGTTTTCATGGGCGACCAAGGTGGGGATATCGGTCGGTGTAATCCGGTTGCTTGCATCGTCTCCGTCCATCAGGAAAACCAATCGCTCCGAACCGAGCGTTCTTATGTCCTCCAGAACTTTTGGAGCGATACGGTTGCGTTGCGTGGGGATGCCTCTGATGTCTATGAGTAGCAAACCAGCGGAGGCAAACCGGTCGGGCGCAGCGATGAGCGGGCAGGTGCCTCCCCGGTCCTTTGGCCATTCCGGAAACTGGCCAAAGCACGGAATTCCTAAGTCTGTCAATCCTTTAGACAGACTTAGACCAAAGACATTGAACTCCACGCCTGGTGCCAGGAAGCCGACGCCCTGATCGTGGAGACGCATCAGAAGGGAGGCGGCGCGGTTGGTGATATCGCTCATGACGTTATTGTCCTGCCTGACGGCGGGGTGGGCAGCGGCCATCGGCTTCCAGTTGTACGGAGCCCATGCGGGCCTGGATGGTCCCTGCGCGGCGGGAGACGTAGGGTCCCGGTTTGCTCGCAGACCATTTCCGTGGATTGGGAAGGATGACGGCCAGAAGAGCCGCTTGGCGGGGGGACAGGTCTGCTGCGGGAATGCCGAAATGGTGTCGTGCGGCAGCTTCCGCGCCATAGATCCCCGGCGCCCATTCGATGATGTTTAAATAGACTTCAAGGATCCGGTCCTTGGGCCAAACCAGCTCCATAAGGGCCGTAGAATAGGCTTCCAGCCCCTTGCGGATGAGATTTCGTCCATCCCACCATAGAAGGTTTTTTGCCGTCTGCATGGAAATCGTACTCGCTCCCCTTAGGCGTCCCCCCTTCTGGTAGGTCGCCCAGGCCCTTTCCAATTCCTTTAAGTCGAATCCGGCGTGTTCGCAAAACCGACCATCCTCGCTCGCGATCACTGCCTTGCGGAGATTGGGAGAAATCGCCTTCATCGGCACCCAGTCTTTGGTGAGGCCTTCCCCTTCGATCAAACGCAGGATCATGAGCGGGGTTATGGGGACAGGAAGGATCCGGTAAGCCAACAGATTGACGAAGGGCCATATGACGAGCAAGCACACAAGCGCCATCCCCGCCCAACGGACCGCCTGGGAGAGAGACCCTTTGACCTTGGATCTGCGGGTCCGGTCGCTGCCTGCGCTCTTAGACGTTCTCTTCCAGGCCATGTCCGCTCTTGTTCTCCTGCTGCCTTGGCCCAACTTGGCCTTGAAGGCACTCTAGATTAAACCGCCCCAAATCGGCATCGATTTAGGGCGGTTCATTTGATCTATACACCGTTTCCTCGAAAATTCGGAAAATGTGCGTCGCAGTTTCTGGGCTCTGCCCAGACCCGCAAAGGGACGCGAACCCTTTGATCCCAAGTGGGCGGCCGGGGCTTCAGGCTCCGGCTTCGCCAAAGAGGTGGTGGGGGCGGGGCAAAGCTCCGCGTTCCCTTCGGCCCCCAGTTTTCCGCTCGATGCTCTAAAGCTCCTTGCCCTGGCGCAGGGATTCGAAGATTCCCCCGGAAACGGTGCGTAGGTCGTTCTCGTTGCGGATCAGATTGCTTTTCATGGCATCCCGTTGGTATTTGAAATTGTTGTTGAATTTCTTGGGTAGACCAGCCCAAACGGGAAGACGGGAGGGATCGCTCAGGTAGAAGGCGAATTCTTCTTCTTTGAAAGTTTCTCGGCAGAACCGCAAGATGTCCTTGATGATTTCCTGGTCGTTCATCTGAAGGAAGACTTCCGACAGGGCCGGTGGGACATAGCGGCAACTGGTGCCGAGGGCCCGAACCAAATGTCCAGGCGTATTGATCACGTTGGAAAGGGCAGTCTCGTCGGCGAAAATATCCCAGGTCCGGTCGCCGAAAATGGGGGCCACCGTATGGATGAGCTTCTCTGCGCTCGGCCCCATTTCCTTGAGCTTTTCCATAGCCTTGTGGTGGTTGGCCAGGAGGTTGCGGAAAACCTTGGCTTCCTCCTCCACCAGGGCCTGCTCCATTTCCTCGGTGAAAGGCTCGTCTTCCTGGTTGGGACGTTTCTTGGGCTTGGGGGGGAACAACTTCCAAGAGGAGTAGATCCGCGCACAACTGCGCAGAACGCTGATGTCCCCTTCGGTGAGAGAGGCCAAAAACAGGATCTGAGCGGGTTTGTTGAACTGCTCCAGCAGGTCTCCCAGGACATGGGCCTGCGCTGTACTTAACTGGATGTAGGCGGGGATCAGGGTGAACTGATTGACTCGCTTCAAATGAGGTTTTAGCAGGTCGTTGAGACCGTTCCCGGGAAATCGCTTCCGGAAATCCGCCGGGTCGAACACGGGTTCCTTTTCCCGTTTGAAGAGGCCTTTCAGAAGGCTTTTCGGTGCATTTTCCTGTTGCTTTCGCCACCTTGCCTTCGCCCGCCGTGCCTCCTTCACCGCCCATGCCTGTTCCGCCCGGTCCAGGCCTAAGCGAAGGCAGGCGAGCAGGTGAGATTGGACGATCTGAGTATAGGAGCGGTTGCAAGGCGCGATGGGATGCGCCTTGTCTTCGACAATGCCTGAACCATCACTGGCCTGGAACAGGTCCTTGAAAGCCCCGTCGTGGCGCAATTCCCAGGCCAGCCCGAGCAATGTTGGGACGATTTCAGGGGCGGAGACCATCACTTCATCGACCGATTCCCACTTGGCGATGCGATCGACCAGATCCTCATAGCCCGCTTGACCCAGGAGACCGCGCAAAAGCTGGAACCCTGTCTGCACGCGGGCTTTCAGGCGCACAGGTTGGGGAGCGCTGCCCTTATTACCGGCCATCACCTTGTCCATTGCCGCCCTTTCTGGCGCCCGTGCCATGGTCGTCTTTCCCTCGATTTGGCCCCGGCCTTCGTTTGGGCGAAGGGTCGAAGCAATTTGTCTAAAAATGGACCTGGGCCACCGGTTCCACAAATCGTGTAACCTGTTCACCGAGATCAAAGTAACAGCATCAAATCGATGGATGTTTCACACGATTTGATCTAAGTCCGCTTGTTCTTGTCCAAACCGGAAGCTTGGCTCCCTAAATCCAGCAGCATTGGCGCACGGTCAATGATCTCATTCAGGATACGTTCCGCCGCAGCCCGTTTCTTCAATGTTTCTTCCTCGACCTTGTTGGCGTAGCGGTCAAGGGTCAATGTGTTGTAGGCGTCATACAAAGTCTTGATCTCATGTAAAAAGACCTCCCGCGACCCTAAGGGGAGATGTTCTTCCTCTGCAATGGCTCTCAGAAACTTCAAGGAACAGTCCAGCAGGGTGGACCATATGGCGATAGTGGCCCTATCGAAACGGTCTTTCGCTTTCGCTCGCCTGTCCTCGGGGACCATCTCGACCCGACGTTCAATCACAATCGAAAAGGCCAAACATTCGCTTGTCAGAGTCCTCGTTCTGGAATAGTCCGCGAATCGGGGAGGGTGTTCCCCATGACGCTCCAGCACTTCGGCGGTGTCAGCTAGGGCGGCTATGCGTGATTCCAATATGGCCAGGAATTCCCCCAGCTCGCGAATCGCGTGGTCTTCGGAGGACTTTTTTTTGCTCATTGAAGGGGAAGGTCCAGTGCTGGAGGGGCGACCTTTGGCCAGATCGGATACCTCCATTATAGGGGGTTTCCTTTGCAACGCCAAGGGAAGACCCACCCTGTCTGGGGGATCTCCGGCGATTCTAGACGCCTTGGAAAGGGCCAGGGATTCCTGTTTCCATGGGGCGGGAGCCTGCTTTACTGTTGGATCCATTGGGATTCACCCATTGGATTTGGCCCTTAAAAGGTGTCTTCCGTTGTGATGCGTTTGCGTATTCCCTCTCTTTTTTCGCGCGGTTTTTTGAACAGCTTTGCCATATTTGGGATGCTTGTTCTCGGGGGATGTGTGGAGGCCACCTATGAGATCAAGCCCGGGGGTGAGCGGATCAACTTGTCGGCGCGAACTCCGGTGGAAAAGGCAGAGGCCAGCGCTGCAGTGGCTGAGGCCATGCATGGTTTGGTGCCTCCCTATCGGTTGCAGGTCGGGGATTCCGTTGTCGTCTCTTACAGCATTGATCCCGCCCCCCAGGCGGATTTCTACCGTCTTCAGCCGGGCGACCTGGTGCAGGTCTCGGGTCAGGATCCAAAGAAACCGAGTCAATCCAGAAAAATCAGAGTCATGCCCGATGGCAGCCTGTCTTTGCCAGAGGTGCAGATGGTCGACGTGGCGGGGCGCTCGACGCGCGAAGCAAGGGCCGCCCTGGCAGCGCGTTTCGCCGAAGTGGTCCGCGCGCCGGATATCGGCCTCGCCCTGGAACAGGGAACGGTGGAGGCCGATTTGTTCCTTCAGGACATTGGCAACGGACCCGGGGCGGACAAGACGCTTTCTGTTTTGCCTGATGGCACTTTGGTTGCCCCACGGGTGGGCGCCGTGTCCGCCATGGATTTGACCTTGGGAGAATTGGCTGCACGCCTGGACGAGGCTTATGCCAAGGCGGGGCTGCCCCTGTTGACCCAGGTGAGTTTGGCGTCCGGGTCAGGGATCCGCACCTTTGTCATGGGCGAAGTGAATGCGCCAGGGATGTTGACGACGGACCGATCCCTGACGGTTCTGATGGCCGTTTCCATGGCCGGCGGGGCGACGGTTTCGGCTAAGACGGAAGCAACGCGGGTCATATACCTCACAAAGGAGGGCGAACCCCGCATGCGGTACCTGGACTTGGACCGACTGCGGGATCAGGCGATGTTGGAGGACGATTTGGTCCTTCCCGGCGACGCGATCATTTATGTTCCCCCGTCTGCTTTGACGACGGCCAACCGATACGCCGATCAAGTGGTGGGAAATATTGGCTTTTTTCGGGGCTTCCTGGGCGTCTTCGGTGGCTTGGATCTGGCCAACAAGCTGTAAGGGGTCGAGAGGGCCAAACAGGGGGCCTTAGGCGGGTAATTTGATCTAGAGTGAAACGGGATCAGCTTGAGTCAAGCTGATCCCGTTTCACTCTAAGGCCGCCTTCAGGTATTTTCCGGGGCGGAAGCGGACGGTTTCCAGGGGCTTGATTTCAACGGGGCCTCGGCCCTGGGGGTCCCGACCGATCCACCCCGCGCGCGTGGCCCTTTGGAAGGTTCCAAAGCCCATGATCGAAATCTTTTCACCTTTGGCCAGGCCGGTTTCCATGGATCGCAAAACCACGTCCACCACCTCGGCGGCGGTTCCTTTGGGAAGGCCGGAGAGCTCGGCGACTTTGAGCCGCAATTCGTTCAACGTCATGACACATCTCCATAGTAGCAAGTCAATGGGGGCCTCGCATCCCAGGTATCCGTTCAACTGGGGAGCCGAGGAGAGCAATAGAAACGTAGTGCAGCGCTGTTAACCTGCGATTGGGCGAGGATGAATGGTCGTAAATGGCTGTAAACAGGTGCGAATAATGTGTTTGTCCGCTTGGTCGAAAACCGGGTAAAATGTTAGAAATAAAGAGGAATCAATAAGACGATGGTCGTTCAGCAGACGATGGAATAGTGGGAAAAAAATGGAAAAAAAAAGGCAAATTGTTGTCGTCGAAGATGATGCGACCACCCGTGTCTTGATTGCGAAGACCCTCGAGGCGGAAGGGTTCCTTGTTCGGGAGGTTTCCACAGGCGAAGAGATGCGCATGGCCATGCGGCGTGGCGGGGTTTGCTTGGTGGTTTTGGATATCAACCTGCCCGACGCCAATGGGTTCGATCTGGCCCGGGAATTGCGGGGATATCCTGGGTTGGGAGTTTTGATCTTGACTTCCCGGGCAGAGGATGTGGATCGGATCGTGGGGCTGGAGATCGGCGCCGACGACTATATGACAAAACCCTTTAACCCCCGTGAGTTGGCGGTTCGGGCTCGCAATCTCGCCCGACGTCTGACAGCGTCGGCGACTTTGCCGGAGGAGACCCTTGCAACGGGACGTAAGCGGGTCTTCAAAGAATGGACCTTGGATCTGGCCAAGAGGCGGCTCGTCCATTTTGATGGGTCCGTCACGGCCTTGACTCCGGGAGAGTTCGGTTTGCTGTCCACCCTGGTGGAGCGGCCAGGTGTGGCTTTGACCCGGGATCAGTTGTTGGATGGTATGGGGGGATCGGAAACGGCGATCACGGACCGCAGTGTCGACGTGCTCGTGGGGCGGTTGCGGCGAAAACTTGGCGATAATCCCAAAACACCGGACTTTATCCTGACCATGCCCGGAGTGGGGTATCTGTTCGCCGAAACGGTTCGGATCGAATAGGGGGGCGACGAAGGCCTGTTCGGGGGGCTCGTCCTTTTCGGAACCCAATTTTCCGGCGGCTCGGGGGCCCTATCCGTGTTTCTAGTTGAGATCGATTATTAATAGCGATATCATGTCCGCATAAATTAAGGGGCTATTTCCCTGTGGACAGTTTATGGAACCGGATGAGGGAGCGGCAAGATGCATGTGGACAAGGATCCGATTGGTCGGGGTTCGGGTGTAACTTTGGTCAATGCGGCACGCCATTGGGCCCGATGCCCGGGAGCGCCTGGCGGTTTTCCGACCGAAGCGGCCCGTAGCCTCTTTGCAGCCGGTTTGGGCGACGCCTTGCCGGGGTTGGGGAGCTTGCTCGCCATCTTCCTGGTGCATGGGCACCGCCCGTTGAATTTGGCTGCTCCTGGCGCCAGCCTATATCGAGTGGATGAACGGGTGTTGGCCCGCATGTTTGATCGGGTCGTTGGGCAGGGTGTGGTGACCGAAGTTGACGAGGGAACGCTTTCCCGCTGGCTGTCTCCACGGGGTGTGGCCCTGGGGATGCGAACACTGAATATCCTCGCCCTGGTCTCGTCCCAGCGAGCGTGTCGGGTCGCTCTGCCGCCGGAGAAAAAAGCCGAGGTCGTGCCCTTTCCTTTGCCGATTGCTGCTGAGTAGCGGAAAATGGCAGGGAAGATCTGAGGGCTCTTCACTGGGGCGGGCCGGACGGCCTCATGTGATATGGGAGCATTCTAAAATCTATATATGCTCTGTTTCCTTGAAAATCCTGAAACCCTGCTTCGCAGTTTCTGGGCTCTGCCCAGACCCGCAAAGGGTCACGGACCCTTTGATCCCATTGGTAAAAAACGAATGGGGGTCCGGGGCCTCAGGCCCCAGTTGGGGGCGGGGTATAAATAGAGTGAAATGCAGTGTAAGCGGCCAAGTGGCCGCTGTGCCTGTCAGAGCGGTAAAGCCTGTGTGGCATTTGAACGCAAGAAAAGCGGCGTGGGTTTCAATCCGCGCCGCTTCGTGTAAGTCGGGGATAGGGGCGGTTGCGGCGGCCATGATCGGACCTGTCCAGGTCCCTATGTCAAATTGTGCTCCATCGACTGGTGGTCGTGACGCTCTTTTCGTTTCCGCATATTTCTCCATCCTGTGATGGAGGTCACCGACTGGTATCTGGTTCCGATTTAAGGTACTCTCATATTCAGATAAAAAACTCCTGAAAGGAGATCGTTATGTCTGACCAGGTCGGATTATCCTCCAGTTCATTGAATTCCATCCAAAACTTACAGAGGATTGATCGCTCCCAGGGCATCAATCAAAACGAACTGTCGACCGGGCGTCAGGATTCTCGGCGGAATATCATCGCTGAGTTGGCCTCCAAGAGTTTGACTGATCGTGCGTCGGACCTGGCGACGGTGAAGAATGACATTAATGAGGGGCTTTCAACCGTCGAATCGGCCCTTGGTGGCTTGGATTCCATTGAGGCGGCCTTGAATCAGGCGAAGGCCATTGCTTCCGAATACGAAAAGACCTCGGATCCAACCCGTCAAGCTGACTTGCAAAAGCAGTTTAACGAAATCTCCCAGCAGATCGATTATTTGGCACAGGATTCGGGTTATAATGGTGTGAATCTGATTTCTTCCAATCCCGATGACTTGACTGTCGCCTATGGGGGAGAGGATGGAAGCAACCTGACCATCAAAGGACAGGGGGCGGACAGTGCGTCCCTTAATCTGTCCCTCTCTGTCGACTCCGTGGACGCCGCCATCAACCAGGTGCGGAGCTCTGCCGAAACTCTGGGGCAGACCTCGTCGATTCTCAGTATCCGTGCGGATTTTACGGAAAAGCTTCAAAACAACCTGGAAGCGGGGGCCTCAGATTTGGTCGAAACGGATCTGAATAAGAATGCTGCGGAGGCACTCGCGCTTCAGACCCGGGACCAATTGGCTACGGCGGGATTGAATATTGCAGCCCAGAGCGAGCGGGCGGTTGTGCAGCTCTTTTAGGGCTCCTCCGTGAGGAGAGACGCTGCCTGCGATCAGCTTGATGTCTTGTCATGCTTATTGCAGCGCCCCGTTTTCACGGGAATGAAGACGTAACTCTGTGTCCTTGAAAATTCGGCAACCCTGCTTCGCAGTTGCTGGGCTCTGCCCAGACCCGCAAAGGGTCACGGACCCTTTGATCCCATTGGTAAAAAAACGAATGGGGGTCCGGGGCCTCAGGCCTCGGTGGGGGGCGGGGTATAAATAACGAAAGTGAAACGGGGCCAGCTTGAGTTAAGCTGATCCAGTTTCACGCTAGGCTGCAGGGAGTAGGGTCAAGAAAGTTGCCCCCTCACCCGGATGCGGGTCCAGCCAGATACGCCCGCCATGGCGTTCCACGATACGGCGGCAGAGGGCAAGGCCAACCCCCGTGCCGCTGGTCGATCCACCATGCAACCGATGGAAGAGGGTGAAGACGCTTTCCTGGTCTTTCGGGGCGATTCCAGGGCCGTTATCCGCTACGGAAATCCGCCAGGCCGGACGTTGACCAAGGTCTGTCGCCTCGATAGAAATAGTGATTGCAGGGACATGATCCAGCGCCCGATACTTCAGGGCGTTGCCGATCAGGTTTTGGAACAGTCGGCTCAATTGCCCCTCGTCCCCGTGGACCAGGGCCGGGGTATCGGGCTTCACGATGATTGCGCCGCTTTCCGTCAGGGCGAGGGCTAGGTTGGCCAAGGCCCGGTCGACAGGGACCCGCAGGTCCAGGGGGGAAAATTGGGTCTTTTGAGCTGAAATCCGCGCATAGTCCAAAAGATCACTGATCATGGTGGCCATGCGGTTGGCTCCATCCTGGGCGAATTCCATATATTCGCCCGTTTCCTGGTCCAAGGCGTCTCCCAGGCGTCTGCGGATGAGCTGCAGGTACCCTCGGACCATGCGCAGAGGTTCTTGCAGGTCATGGGAAATGCTATAAGCGAAAGCCTCCAATTCGGCATTGGAGCGGGCGAGCTCTTCTGTCCGGTCCGCGACACGTTGTTCCAGGATGGCGTTGGCGAGGCGCAGCTGCTCCCGGCCCGTCTCCAATTCCACTATATCGTCATAGGCCCGAAGGGCTCCGACAATCGTGGTGAACAGCTTCTGCGCGGTGAGTTCGGTCTTCGCTTTGTAGTCGTTGATATCGTAGTTGATGATCACTTCCCGTTCCGGGGCCTGCCCTGGCTGGCCGGTGCGCAGAATGATCCGGATGGCGCGATTGCCTAACTCCTCTCGGATATAATGGACCAGCCGCAAGCCTGCGTCTTCGGATTCCATGACCACGTCCAAGAGAATGGCCGCGATGTCCCCGTATTCGGCCAGAACCTCCCTGGCTTCCGCTGCAGAATGGGCAGAAAGCAGGTTTAAGCCCCGATCCTTGAAGCGAACCTTGCTTAGGACGGTTCGGGTAATAAGGTGCACTTCTGGGTCGTCATCGACGATCAAGATTTTCCAATCCAGGGGATTGGTGTCTGGCGCCGATGGAGACGGACCGTTGCCCTGTTCTTCCATGGCGAACAGAAGTTCATTTTCTGCGCCACTGTCCATTACTTGGCCTTTCGGCATGCTCGGCGGGTGATAAGTGACGTGATCGGCGTATGCCCTATAACCCAGTTCCTGACCCGTATTCTTAGGGAGAAGTTCGGCTAAAAGTATATGCATGACTTCCATCAAGTGTGCCCTGTCACGGAGTAAAAGACAACAGAGCAGCTGTGGAGAATGACCTCTCGTGGCATTGGAAAAACCCGGGAGCTTGGCTCCCGGGTTTTCCGCGACCGACTGGTAGGTCGGGTATGAGGGAATGGTGTCCCTTACTTACATGGACTTGGAACCATGACCAAACTCGGGGTAGGCCTCCAGGCCCAGTTCGGCCTTGTCCAGCCCCATCTCTTCGTCCTCTTCGGAGCAACGGATGCCCATGGTGAACTTCAAGACCAACCAGACGATGGTGCTGCAGACGGTCACGAAGACACCGATGGAGACGATACCCAGAAGCTGAGAGCCGAAGGAGGTGTCCGGGTTGGACAGGGGAACGGCGATGGTTCCCCAGATGCCGCAGACCAAGTGGACGGGGATAGCGCCAACCACGTCGTCGATCTTCAGCTTGTCCAGCAGCGGGACGGTAATAACCGCCAGAACGCCACCGACGGCGCCGATGATGATCGCCAGCAGAGGAGTCGGCATCAGCGGCTCGGCGGTGATGGCCACCAGACCGGCAAGCGCACCGTTCAGGGCCATGGTCAGGTCGACCTTGCCGTACATGATTTGGGTCAGCAGCATCGCAGCCACCACGCCACCGGCCGCAGCCAGGTTGGTGTTGACGTAGATGTTGGAGATCGCCATGGCATCATCAGCGGAGCCGAGGGCCAACTGGGATCCGCCGTTGAAGCCGAACCAGCCCAACCACAGGATGAAGGTGCCCAGGGTCGCCAGCGGCAGGTTGGCGCCGGGCATGGGGTTCACGCGGCCATCGGCACCGAACTTACCCTTACGGGCACCGAGGATGATGGCGCCAACCAGGGCAGCCCAACCACCGACGGAGTGCACCAGGGTGGAACCGGCAAAGTCGGAGAAACCGGCTTCGGACAGCCAACCGCCGCCCCACTGCCAAGCGCCTTGGATCGGGTAGATGAAGGAGGTCAGGATCACGCAGAAGATCATGAACGGCCAGATCTTGATCCGTTCGGCCAGCGTACCGGACACGATGGACGCGGCAGTGGCGACGAAGACCATCTGGAAGAACCAGTCGGACATCTTGGAATAGCCGGTGTCCAGGTCAGGCATTGCATTGGGATCGTACAGGAAGCTGAAGCTGCCGATATAGCCGCCATCAACGCCCACATACATCAGGTTGTAACCGATGAGGTAATACATGATGCCGGCCACGGCGTAGAGGCTGATGTTCTTCAGCATCTGCATGGCGGTGTTTTTGGTGCGGACCAGGCCGCCTTCCAACATGGCAAAGCCCGCTGCCATCCACATCACCAGCGCGCCATGGACCAGGAACGAAAAGGTGTTGAAGATGTAAGCAATTTCGGAGTTCACCGCAGGCTCGGCGTCTTGGGCCAGGGCCGGTACGGCGAAGGCACCCGCGAGGACAGCCGTAGCGCCGGCGAGCTTCAGGATGTTTTTCGGAAAAGTCATGGAACCGGGTCTCCTTAAAGGGCGTCGGCGTCGGTTTCACCAGTGCGGATACGCACGACCTTGGTCAGGTCGTAGACGAAGACTTTGCCGTCTCCGATCTTGTCGGTGCGCGCTGCGGAGCAAATGGCCTCGACCACTTGGTCGACCACGTCATCCTTAACGGCGACTTCGATCTTTACCTTCGGGAGGAAGTTCACTTGGTATTCGGCGCCACGGTAGATCTCGGTCTGGCCTTTCTGTCGTCCGAAGCCCTTAACCTCGGAAACGGTCAAACCCTGAATATCAAGCGGAGTAAGGGCCTCACGGACCTCATCTAGCTTGAAGGGTTTGATGATAGCCATGATCAGCTTCATTACTCGTACCCCCATCGGATCGCATTCTTGAAACAACCTCGCCATCCATGCATTGGACCACGAGCGCTCATAAGGTGTAGTATTCAAAGACTGTGCCAGTTCCTGAATTACGTTCTAATCAATTGAAAATAAAGAAAAAATACCTATGCGGGAAATCAGGTTATTGGAAGCCCGTTATCGTGTTGTGATTATTATTTAAGCAAATCCACTCCAGTTTGATCGAAAAATATAGCAAGGGCTGGATTTGCCTCTGGGGTGTCTCAGGGGAGGGGACCGAATATGGGTCTGAACAATCGGACGGAGGGTGAGATTCGCCCGAGTCCCCTCTCTTCTGGGTCAGGATCCATCACGGGTCCGAATCAAGAGATGCCACCGGAGGATTGTGATTAAAAAATGACCACAGGGTGGTTTTTTGGTGCCTCCACCTCGGGTCGAGCCGATCTGCAGGGGGCTTTTCCTGTGTGGTTTGAGGGAGTAAGGTGCCGTCACGGTGACGCGGTATATCTTTTTCTCAAAGTGAAACGGGGCCAGCTTGACTCAAGCTGATCCCGTTTCACTCTAGGACCGTTGCGTGTCCTGTTGGAGAACAGGTGGAGGCCTGTCTGGCTCTGATCGACGGCGAGAGGGCCTGAAAAGGGGCAGATCGTGAGTCCGATGGAAGCGGAAATGGACGAGGGGGCGGCCCTCATGGCGGCGGGACGGGCGGCCGAGGCTGTCGACCACTTCGAACGGGCGGTCAAGGGGGCACCGGAAGATGGGGGGCTGAGCTTTGCCTTGGGGTCTGCCCTCTTCATGGCTGGGAATATGGATGCTGCGCGGGGCGCCTACGCCCGTGCCGCCAGCTTGGACGACCGGTACCACATCGGAACCATGATGCGGGTGGGGGACACGACCCGGCTGCTCGACGCTGGTCCCTGGATGGCCCGTCTGCCGGGCATGGAGATGCGTTTCCCCCCTCCCGGTGGGCGTCCCTTGGTTTTTCTGGCCTGCGATCCGATTTATTTCCGCGATCTGGGCCGGGCCATGGCTCTGTCTGTGGACCGGAATGCGCCGGGCTGGGATGTTCATGTTCATTTGGCCAATCCTGATGGTCCCTCCTTGGGTTTGGTGGAGGGGCTGGCCGGGGCCTTGTGTTCAGCCCGGTTGTCCCTGTCCTGGGAGGTGGTGCCCCAGGCCGCAGATGGATCCATGGGCGCGCGGACCTGGCTGGCCTCCATGCGCTATTTGCGTCTGCCCGACCTGATGGACCGCATGGAGATGCCAAGCCCCATCGTCATCGTTGATGCCGATAGTGTCATGCGGGCGCCCTTGCCACCGGTCGACGGGTGGAAGCCAGAATCGGGGTGGCTGGCTCCTTGGGACATCGCTCTGAACGATCAGGGCTGGTTTCCCATGGGGCCTCTCTGGCGGTTCCATGGGGCCTGTGTCGGGGTCGCACCGACACCTGCGGCCCGGGCTTTCGCAGGTCAAGTCCAGGCTCTCCTCGCCCGTCAAGCTCTCACGCCGGGCGGCATGATCTGGATGGTGGATCAATATGCCCTATCGATCGCCCACCAGGCCATGATCACCCTGGACCCGACCTACCGCCGGGCCGATTGGCCCCGGGAAGCCTTTCGGCCCGATCTGGCGGAGGAGGGGCTTGCCCTGTGGTCCATGGGGGCGCATCGCAAGAAAGAGAATCCCGATTATCGGCGGGAAGTGGCGCGGTTTCTGGCCGACTTGGACGGGTAGTACTCTTTCCTGGAGTTACAGCAGTTTCATGAATTCCTCGGGCGGGAGGGGGTGTCCGAAGAGGTAACCTTGGAACATGTCGCAGTAGTGCTCGCGTAGGAAGGTGAGTTGGGCGTCGGTTTCTACGCCCTCGGCCACCACCCGGAGGCCAAGGCGTCGGGCCATGGTGGCTGCGGTCTCGACCAGAGCCGCGTCCTCGTGGCTGGTCAGCATGTCGGCGACACAGGAGCGGTCCAGTTTCAGAACTTTGAAGGGGTGGCGGCGTAATTGCTTCAAAGAGCTATGGCTGGATCCGAAATTGTCGATGGAAAGAATCACGCCCATCTCATTCAGCCTGTTGAGGCTGACGCTGATCCCGTCCGAGTCGCGGAACAGAACGTCTTCGGAGATCTCCAGTTCCAGGAAGGAGGGGGCCAGCCCTGCGCCTTCCAGCACTTCCCGGACCCGGTCGGTGAATTCGGGGTCGCGCAGTTGGCGCCAAGCCACGTTCACTGCGACCCGGAAATCGGGGTTGAGCTTTTCATGCCAGACCCTGGCTTGGCTGCAGGCATTCCAAAGGACCCAGCCGCCGATTTCCTCAATCAGCCCCAGTTCTTCGGCGATGGGGATGAATTGGGAGGGCGGGACGAAGCCTCCTTCGGCCAAGGGCCAGCGGACCAGGGCCTCGGCGCCCATGACGGTCAGGGTCTCGGCGTCCACCACGGGCTGGTAGAACACGGTCAGATCCATGTTTCTGACCGCCTTGCGCAGTTCATTTTCCAAGGCGAGTTGCCCCTGGATCTCCTGGGTCATTTCCTTGGTGAAGAACTGATAGGTGTTCCGGCCTGCAGCTTTGGCCCGGTACATGGCGGTGTCGGCGTTGCGGATCAGGGGCTGGGCCTCTTCCCCATCATGGGGGAAGACGGAGAGACCGATGGATCCACCAAGCAGCACTTCCCGGCCCGTTCGGGTGACGAAGGGGCGGCGCAGGGCATCCAGGATCCGCTCCGCCACCAGGGCGAAGTCCCGTTCCCGACCGTCGCTGACCAGGGAAATGGTGAATTCGTCCCCGCCCATGCGCGCGAGCGTATCGGTGTCGCGCAGCACTTCACTTAGCCTTTCTGTGGTCAGGCGCAGGATTTCGTCGCCGGTGGCATGGCCGTGGATATCATTGACGGTTTTGAAATGGTCCAGGTCGATGAACAGCACGGCGACCTGGGCATCCCTGCGGCGGGCTTGGGCCAGGGCTGCGGTCAGACGATCCTGGAACAGGATGCGGTTGGGCAGATTGGTCAGGTGGTCATGGTTGGCCTGATGCCAGATTCTTGTTTCCGCAGCCTTGCGCTGAGTGATGTCCTCGTTGAGGGCGATATAATGGGTGACCGTGCCGTGGTCATCTCGTAGTGGGGTGACGGTGGTCCGTTCCCACAACAGGCTTCCGTCCTTGCGTCGGTTCTCGAATTCGCCTCGCCAGATTCGTCCCGCCTTCAGGTCGCTCCAAAGCTGGGCATAGATCCGGCTGTTCATCTCTCCTGACTTCAAAAGCCTGGGGGTCAGGCCCAGGACCTCCTCGACGGCGAAGCCCTTGGTTTTCAGGAATGTCGGATTGACGTAGTCGATGACCCCCTGGACATCGGTGATCATCACCGAAATGGGGATCTGTTCCAGTACGGCGTAGAGGCGGTCTTGCAGGGGCATCATCCCCGTAGCCTCGACGGCTTGTATGGTGACGACGCAGACCGGTGCGCCCTCTCCCCCGAAGGAGGTGTTGCCGTGGAGCAAGGCTGGCAGGGTTTCTTCGGGCAATAGGAGGCGGGCACTCAATTCCCAAGCGAAGCCGGGTGCGGAAAGGCGGGCGGTGCAAGCTTGGCGGAAGGCGGGCGCAAGCAGGTCGGTGAAACGGCGGCCCGATAGGTGTTCGGCGGGCTCACCCATCAATTTGGCGAAGGCTGCGTTGGCGAAAACCACGTCCTCACCGGATAGGACCACCAACCCGTCGGGCATGGCATCCACAACCATCAGGAAAGGATCGTCCCCATCGATCTCCCGTTCGTTTCCGGTTTGGGCAGAGGGAGAGGGAGGAGGGGAAGGAGCGGCGTCCAGGAGACGGAAATGGAGAATACCTTGGCTGTGGTGGGGCGCTTGGGGGACACCCGGCAGGAGGGTGACCTGGGCGGCCAAGCCGGAGGTCAGGACGATTGCGTTGAGGACTCGTTCCCGCCCATCGCGTGTGGTTGCGGCTAAGGCCTTACCAAGGCGGAGCCGGTCCGTTTCGCCGATCAGGTCACCGAGGTGGAGGGTTCCCTGCGCCAAGAGGGGCGCTTGGGTTCGGCCAAACACCGGGGTAAGGCCTCCCTGGACCTCGAGAATGCCGCAAACGGACAGATCCCCTTCCGCGTCCACGGGGGAGACGCGCAGTGAGGCAAAGGGGGCGTTCTCGAGAAGGTTGCGGGAGAACAGGGCCGCACCGTTTGAATCTACCATGCCATATCGGAACCGCTCTCATGATCGGAACCGCTCTCATGCCTGTGCACCGGTACTGTGTAAAGGACAGCTGCCCGTGCGCTCGGTTGTTGTTACCGCGTCACCGTTCCAAATTCGGAGGGGGCTCTTCAGTTGGCACGATCCAGTTTGTTACGGGAAACCGCGAAAGTGTCGCATAAAGTGAAACTTGATCTCGGAGCATTCTAGGTTGCCAGGGAAGATGCTTCTCTGCCTGACGTCGAACTTTGGAAACGGATTGTACCTCAAGATGCGCTCGTTATTCATTCCATATCTTGACCGTATGTGACTTCGAGCCAGTCGAGAAGAGCGGCTGCGATCCTTTCCCACCCCCGGTCCATCATCATCGCGTGGCCGATATCGGGGAACAGATGGGGTTCAACGCCATGGTAGGCGGCGGTGGCGCGCACTTGGGTCGGGGGCACGAACCAGTCTTCTGTCGCCCCCATGACAAGCAGGGGCAGGACCCGCAAGGGGGGGCGGGGGACGTCGGCCCAGGTCATGTCGTTGATGACCGTCAACGATTCGCCCTGAAGAAGGTCTGCGTAGCGGGCGCTTTCCGCCGGGGTGGGTTGGCTGTGGAACAGGGCATCCTCGACGGGACGGAGGCCCGAGGCGGACCGGCCCGTGGTTTGGATTTGCAGGACCGTCCAATAGAGATTGGGATGCTGGCTGGCCATAGCCATGGCCCCTTCCAGAAGACCCTTGGGCGGGACCGAGGCCATGAGCACCGCGCCTGCGATCTCTCCGGTGCTTTCCCTTTCTTCCAGAACCTTTTGCACGACCATGCCCCCCATGGAATGGCCGATGAGCACCGGCGGCGCGTCCAGTCCATCCAGAACGGTGGTCACGTCCTCTGCGTAGTCGCGCAGGCGGAAGGAATCCAGCCGTTCGCGACCTTCGCTGCCCCCATGGCCCCGGAGAGAGAGGGCGCGGCAATCCCATCCCCGCGCGGCGAACCAGGGCAGAAAGGTCTCCGACCAGCACCAAGCCCCGGCGAAGGCCCCATGGACGAACAGGAGCGGGGGGCGGATTGGGGCATCGGGGTCCCGGTCGCGGGGAGCAGCGTGCAGGATTTCCAGTTTCATGATTTATTCTCTTCGGTCGTTTGATCAGGGGGGCCCTAACCTTGTGTGCAGAATGCCATATGCTCTTTTTTTGTTAGGAATTTCCAGAAACCATTTGCGAAAGTGAGCCGGTGAGCGTGAACCGGGCGGAGGCCGCCACGTTCGGTGTCGATTCGTCCGCCCTGGGTAAAGGGGGGCAGAGAGTGACCTGGGGCCTGAAGCTCTCCAGCTGAGGACCGGAGGATGTCGATGGGGAGGTCGATATCGTCTTCTTGATTCTGCTCCCTTGACCCGAGCGGCTATCGCGCCCACCCTTCGCACCTGCGGGAGACTTTATTTTAAGGACGTGCTTCATGTTCGATGGATGGTTGAATGCTGAGATCCTGGCGCGGGCACAATTCGCCTTCACCATCTCGTTTCATATCATTTTTCCCTCCTTCACCATTGGCTTGGCATCCTTCCTGGCTTTGGTCGAGGGGCTTTGGCTGGCGACGGGCAAGTCCCTGTATCTGGATCTGTTCAAACATTGGGTCAAAATCTTCGCCCTGTCCTTCGGAATGGGCGTGGTGTCCGGCGTCGTCATGAGCTATCAGTTCGGCACCAACTGGGGACCCTTCGCCGAGGCCACGGGCTCGGTTCTCGGTCCCCTGCTGGGGTATGAAGTCTTGACGGCTTTCTTCCTCGAGGCTGGGTTTCTGGGGATCATGTTGTTCGGTATGGACAAGGTGGGGCCTCGGCTCCATTTCGCAGCGACCCTTCTGGTGGCCATTGGGACCTTGATCTCGACCTTCTGGATCCTGTCTGCCAATTCCTGGATGCAGACCCCGGCGGGCTATTCCCTGGATCCCGATGGGCGGTTCCTCGCCGCGAACTGGCTGGAGGTGGTCTTCAATCCCAGCTTTCCCTACCGCTTCCTCCATATGGTCACGGCGGCCTTCCTGACCTCTGCCCTGGTGATCAGCGCGGCTTCCGCCTGGCGGTTGCTCAAGGGCGATGGGCAGAGCGCGCCGACCCGGCGGGCCTTCTCCCTGGCCACGGGGTTGGTTATGGTGGCCGCCCCCCTGCAAGTCCTGCTCGGTGACGCCCATGGGCTCAACACCCTGGAACACCAGCCCGCCAAGATCGCCGCCATGGAGGGCCATTGGGCCGAAGAGGTCTCTCCCGCGCCGTTGATCCTGTTCGGTATTCCCGACGAGGCGGAGGAGACGACGCGCTTCTCCATCGAGATCCCCTATCTGGGGTCTCTCATTCTGACCCATAGCCTGGATGGCGGGCTGAAGGGCATGAAGGCCTTTCCTCCTGACGAACGCCCGCCCATGACGGTTCCTTTTTTCACCTTCCGGATCATGGTGGGCTTGGGGTTTTTGATGGTCGGTCTGGGCGCTTTCGCCGGGATTCAAAGGCTGCGGGGGCGTCTGTATGACTCCCCTCTCCTCCAGCGCTATGCCCTGGTTATGGGACCAGCGGGCTTCATCGCTATCCTGGCGGGTTGGTTCACCACGGAGGTGGGGCGTCAGCCCTATATGGTTTACGGATTATTGCGGACAGAGGACGGCATTTCCCCCATCGATGCACCCGGGGCGGCGGCTTCCCTACTGGCCTTTATCCTGGTCTACGGGATCGTCTTTGCCGTGGGGATCCGCCATATGCTGAAAATGATGGGATCCCCCGTGAAAGAAGGTGGCTCGTCTCCCGAGGACGCCGTCTTCACCCATCCCGGACCGATCACCGAGGAAGGCCCTATGACGAAAGGAGAAACGTCCCATGGCGCTTGATCTGCCCTTTGTCTGGGGCGTTTTGATCGCCCTGGCCGTTTTCCTGTATACCGCCTTGGATGGCTTCGATCTGGGCATCGGCATCCTCTTCCCCGTCCTCGGAACGGAGGGTAACCGGGACCGGGCGATGAACTCCATCGCGCCGGTCTGGGACGGCAACGAAACCTGGCTGGTGCTTGGCGGTGGGGGGTTGTTCGCGGCCTTTCCCATGGCCTATTCGGTGCTGCTGACGGCGTTCTATCCCTTGGTTATTGGCATGTTGTTGGCTTTGGTCTTCCGCGGTGTGGCTTTCGAGTTTCGCTTCAAGGCGACCACCTCGGGCGCCAAAGCCCGTTGGTCAGTGGCCTTTTGGGCCGGGTCCCTGGTCGCGGCGCTGTGTCAGGGCATCATGCTCGGTGCCTTCATCCAGGGGGTCGCCGTGGAGGACGGACGCTATGTGGGGGGATGGTTCGACTGGTTGAGCCCCTTCTCCCTGTTGACCGGGCTGGCCGTGCCCTGTGGGTACGCCTTGCTTGGGACGGGGTGGTTGGCCATGAAGGGCGACGGAAATCTTGCCGATTTGGCGTTCCGCTATGCGGTGCGCTGTGCCCTGGGAACGGTCGGCTTCATTGCCCTGGTCAGCGCTTTTACCCCCCTGGTGGATCCCGATGCCATGAACCGCTGGTTCGGCCCGAATATGATCCTGTATGGGGTGGCCCCTGTGGCTGTGGCCACGCTTGCGGTGCTGCTGCATGGGGCCATTGGCAAGCGGCGGGCGGGGCTTGTGTTCCTGCTGGGTCAGGGGTTGTTTGTCGCCTGCTACCTGGGGTTCGCCATCACCAAATATCCCTTCATCATCCCCAACACCGTCACCTTTCGGACAGCGGCGGCCGATGAGTCGGCGCTGGCTTTCCTGTTGCCCGGTGCCCTGGTCCTGCTGCCGATCATTATCGGCTATACGGGCTATGCCTATTGGGTGTTCCGGGGCAAAACATCGGGCAAAGGGTACCACTGATGGACCCCTCAGCTGAATCCAGAGAGGGCCGGGGGCGGCGCCTTCTCTGGTTTGCCGTGCTTTACCTGCTTTCCCTTGCTGCGATGGCCCTGGTGGTCTGGGGGATCCGCCTGCTGATCCCGAGGTGACCGGTTAGAGTATTCCGAGATCAAGTTGGGTCGCTTCGCGACCGATCCGGTTTAGGGCGGACACTTTGATCTAGAGCATCGAGCGGAAACGTGGGTGCCGGTTTTCCGCTCGATGCTCTAACCATATGATTTTAGATCAAATTATCCGCCCTAAATCGATTCCGATTTGAGGCGGTTTGATCTAAGGCGCGGGAGGCACCATTCCCGAGAGCAGCCGGGAAAACTCCTTGCGATCATAGGGGCCGGACCCGGTGGTTCCCATGGCCTGGCGCACCGCGTCCGGCGAGGTATAGCCCAATTTTCCGACGAGAAGGGCAGCGAGGCTCTGGTCGACCTGTCGTCCACCAGAGAAGGGGCGGCGGTTTTCCGGCATCACTGTTCCAATGGGGACGGACATTCCCAGGGAGTTCCCCGACTTGGTCCTGGCCGTGGCCACATGGACGGCGATCACCCGGGGACCCTCGTCGGTCCAATGGACAATGGGCGAGCCCGAATCCCCATTCACCGTATCGCAGTCATGCATCAGGATCCCATTGGACTGACGCCCCAGGATATGGCACCCCACGTTGGCGGTCTGCACATGGCGCCGGTCGAAGCTGTAGCCCACCTGACTGATGGTGACACTCCGGGGAGCGTCGGAGAGGGTGCCGAAATAGCCAACGATATCCCCCAGGGGGTCCTTCAGGTCCAGCAGCGCCCAATCCTGGGAGGGGTCGCCCTTGTGGCTGGGCGGCTTGGGTCGGTAGCCGGGGCTGACCGTGACGGACGTCACCGGCGAGAAAGCGATCCATTCCCCCCTTTGGTACCCGGCGGCGAACTTCAGGCCCGTGGCGGGATACCAATTCAGGGTCTTCTTGTTCCACAGGCAATGGCCGGCGGTCAGCACCTGGTGGGGGCCGATCAGGGTGCCGGTGCAGAAGGCGCCATCACTGCGGTTGACCCGTCCAACCGACGACCAGGGCCAGGATGAGGCGTCAACGGTAAGTCGGTCGTCCAAGCCCTTCACACCCGGTTTGACCCGGCGCAACATGTCCGCGTCGCTTTCCCGGGGCAAATCCTTGGCGCTTTGGGCCAGTGTCGCTGCCGGGATCGCCCAGGAAAGCGCCAGGGCAAGGGCGCAAACCATGGACGAGAAGGGCAAGACGGGTTTGGTCAGAAGCTTCCAGGGCTTGGACATGGTGCCCTCCTGTCTTGGGTTACTGGGATTGAGGGACACCTTCCTCTTTTGGTTCAGGTGCAGATTCCGTCGCGGTCTCCGTTGCGGCCAATGGGACAGGGCTCGCCGCATCGGGCTCGGTTGTCGCCACCGGACCTGGATCTGCCGCCTGCTCCGCAGGGCGCCAGGCGCTGGCGATCTCCGCTGGGGGCAGGACATCCTCCCCATCCACGTAGCTCCAATCGACCATCACCCCCTTGCCATCCCGCAGGGCCGTGCGGCCGACCCAGGCGCCCATCGTGGATTGGTGGTCCGAGGGGCGGAAGCGGATCTCTCCTATGGGGGAACCGAAGGTCATGCCTGACAGGGTGTTGACCAGTTGCTCCGGTTCGGTCCCGCCTGACTGGACGAAGGCCACGGCCAGGGCCGTCATGGCGCTATAGCCCAACAGGGATCCCATGGCTGGATCTTCGTTCCACATTGCCCGATAGGCCTTGACGAAGGATATGTGGGGGTGGGTGGTGATGTCCTCCCAGGGGTAACCGGTGACGATCCAGTTTTCTGCCCCGTTTTCTGGCCCATTCCCCTGTGTTTGGTCCATTAAGGGGATTAGGTTCTCGGGCTCGCCGGTGAGCATGCCGACCACGGTTCGATCCCTGAACAGTCCCCTTGGGGAGCCTTCCTGCACGAAACGCGTCAAATCCGTGCCAAAGAGGGCGTTGAAAATCCCCGCAGGTTGGGCATCCTCCAGGGCTTGGACGGTCGCACTCGCGTCCAAGCCGAATAGGGGCGACCATTGCTCGTCGACGAACGTCACGTCGCGCTTCAGGGCTGTCAACCGCTGCTTGAAGCGGGCGACGGCGGATTGGCCGTATTCGGAGTTCGGGGCGATGGTCGCCCAACGGGTGACGGGCAGCTTGGCCGCTTCCCGCGCCAGGATGGAGGCCTGGACATAGGTGTTCGGGCGCAGGTTATAGGTGTAGTGGTTGCCTTGTCTCCAGACGATCGCGTCTGTCAGGGGTTCTGCGGCGAGGAAGGGGATCTTGCGCTGGGCTGCGAAGTCCGAGACGGCCAGGCCCACCTCGGACAGGAAGGTCCCGGTCAGGGCGTGGACTCCGTTCTGGGTCACCAGGTCCTGGGCTGCCGCCACGGCACTGCCGGGCTCTCCGTCATCGTCCTTGCTGATCACTTGCAGTGGCCGTCCGCCAAGCAGTCCCCCCGCGCCGTTGATCTGTTCCACCGCCAGACGCCAACCATTGCGGTAGGGCAGGGTGAAGGCGGGGAGACGGCTGTAGCTGTTGATCTCGCCAATCAGAATCGGATCCCGACCCTGGGCGCGGGTCTTGCCTGCGAACGTTAGGCCCGTCACCAGGGCACCGGCGGATCCGGCGAGAAAGGCGCGGCGGCCCAAACGGGGTGACGAATACGGTTGAACAGTCATGCTACTCCCCTCTGCGCGGTGGCTGTGCTAGGGGGGTGGTATTATATTCTGTTGTCCCCCATTCTTACTGCAAAGTGCCGGTACCTTTCCGGTCCGGGAGGGCGCTGTCAAGGGATACCCGTAGGGGGAAGCCCTTGAGCCTTCATCCGAAATGAGGTCGCCCGTTTGGCGAGAAATGCTTAGTGTTGGGACGGGGACAGGAAACTGCTCGCCAGACTTGCGGCATATGAAGATGCAAGACCAGGGGTCGAACCGAAGGGGAGTGGGGCCAGACGGCCCAGGCTATGTTCTATCTTCACAAACATTTCTCCAAGGCGAGCGTCTTTGCTCTCTTCCTGGCAGCGATCCTGATCGGGGCGCTGTATTACGTCACCGTTGATGAAGGTCTGCGTGAAACCGCCAGGGTCGCCAATGCCATGTTGGCCCGGTCTATTATCAATCGCATAGAACCTGACGTTCAGGACATCGGGCGTACAGGTATCGACACTTCTTCTTCTTCCCTCTTGTCCGATCCCCGGATCCGTAGATTGGCTGGTGTATTTTCCAGCGCTACGCGGGACTTGCCAGTGCTGTCTTCCAGCTTGGTTACAGAAGATGGATGGGTGCTCTCGTCCTCGGATCAGGATTCAATCGGCCATCGGGTGACCGAAGGGGGACGCCAAGCGATCCTGGCTTGGGACGAAATGGGGCAGAGGACGGTTCTGGGATACAGATTTGATGAGGACCGTAAGGGGGCAAGGATTCTGTTGACTACCGTTGCGCCTCTGGCTGTTGATTTGCCCGACGGGCGGAGTCTTTTATTTCTCATGACCGAGAACATGGAGGGGCTGTTTGCCGCCCAGAATCGGCGCAGAATCGTTGTCTTCAGCCTCGGGGGAGGGGTCTTCCTGGCCCTTTACCTGTTCCTCTTCAAGGTCGTCCGACAAGGGGAACGGATCTTGACCGCCCAAAGAGAGGAAATTGAAGGTCAAGTCATTCTGAGGACGCGGGAATTAAGGGAAAGCCGGGAACGGATGGCCGACGTGGCGGAGGCATCCTCCGATTGGTTTTGGGAAACCGGTCCGGATCACCGTTACACATGGTTCTCCCTGAGGGGGTTGGATCGGGGCCAGGGGCTTGATATCGAAGCACTTAAGAAATTGAGTCGGCAGGACTTGATCGATTGTGAGAGGACGGACCCGGAGGCCCTTGCTGCCCATTTGGAGGATTTGGCCACCCACCGTCCTTTTCGGGACTTTACTTACTGGGGGCGGCAACCCCGGATCGTCGGCGACGGAATGGAGGGCGGAGAGAAGCGCCTCGTCCGGGTGAGCGGAAAGCCCCGCTTCGATGCGGCGGGGCGGTTTCTTGGGTACCGTGGGTTGGCAGAGGACATTACCGATCAAAAGGAGGTTGAAGAGAGAGCGCATCGCGCCGAACGCCGCCTGGCGGAGGCCATCGATGGCATTCCTGATGGGGTTGCCCTGTGGGATCGGGAAGACCGTTTGGTCCTATGGAACAATGCCTATGAAACGCATTTCCCTCGGTTGGCGCCTCACCTGAAGCCGGGACTTCCCTTTGATGCGGCGGTCCGGCTGAACTTGGGGTCGGGCGATGCCCTGGTGACCGAGGATGAGGGACCGGGGATTAAGGTTGAAACGGGTGAGCGGGGCATTCAAACGCGCATCCGTCGACACCGGGAAGCCAGCGGTGTCATGGAAGTTAGGGAAGGGTCAGGGCGTTGGGTTCGAATCACGGAAAGTCGGGTGACCGATGGGCAAATTCTGTCGATCTTTTCCGATGTGACTCGTCGTAAAGTCTCAGAAACCGAATTGGAGGCAAGCGAAACCTGCCTCCGGATCTTCCTGGGGATCACGTCGGACACCTCGTCCTCCCTGGAGGAGCGGTTTAAGCGTATTTTAGAGTTGGGAGCCCAGCGCTTCGATCTGGAAAACGGCTTTGTCATAGAAAGGGGAGGGGCCGATTTCCGCTTCGTCCAGGGAATTGGCCCTCTGGTTGATATCAGCCAGCGAACAAAGAAACCCGGAGAAAGCCTGTCCGGGATTTGCTTGACCACAAAAGAGCCGGTCATTTACCGAGATACGGATGCGCCAGAGGCCTATCGGACTCTGCCGAGCGTGCAGGTCATGGGGCTGCGGTCCTATATTGGAATCGGATTATGTCCCCGGACATCCATTACCGGAGTCCTCGCCTTTTTCTCGACCCGATCCCGGCCCGCCCCCTTTACTCCGGGGGACATTCAGATGCTGGAACTGATGGCCCAATGGGTGGGGAGCGAACTGTTTCGGCGGGACTCTGAAGGGGTCATTCGGTCCGCCATGGAACAGGCGGAGCTGGCGAACCGGGCCAAGAGCGAATTTTTGGCCAATATGAGTCACGAACTGCGCACGCCCCTGAATGCGATTATCGGCTTTTCCGAGGTCATGGGCGACGAGGTGTTCGGTGCCCTGGGCAGCGAGCGCTACAAGGAATACGTTCGGGCGATTCACGACAGCGGCTACCATCTTCTGCACATTATCAATGACATCCTGGATGTGTCCAAAATCGAGGCGGGCCACATGGTCCTGTCCGAGGAGCCCCTGGCCCTGGTCCCTTTGATCGAGGCGACCCTGCGCTTGATTGCGGAGCGGGCGCAGGACGGTGGCGTGCGGCTGGAACGGGATCTGGCCGACCCCTCCCCCAGGGCGCATGTCGACGGTCGTCGCATGAAGCAAGTTCTGATCAATGTCCTGTCCAACGCCGTCAAATTCACGCCACAAGGGGGAGCCGTCCGGGTCTCCATGCAGACACCCGCGCCGGGGCAGGATCTGGAAATTGCCGTGTCCGATACGGGTATGGGCATGAAGGAGGAGGAGATCCTGGTCGCCTTGTCTCCCTTCGGGCAGATCGACAGTGGCCTGTCCCGGCGGCACGAGGGGACGGGTCTGGGGCTCCCGCTGGCCAAGTCCCTGATGGATATGCACGGGGGATCCCTGACCCTGCAGAGTGTTCCGGGTCAGGGCACCGTCGTTACCCTGACCTTGCCCCAGTCGCGCCTATTGGAGAGCCCGGAACGCACGTCCGATGGCACAGGTGCTTGACCAGAGCATAATCGACCAAATCTAATAGGGAGGGGAGAGGTCCCGGTCCGGGTGCCAATCCCCCTTTATATTCCCGGGAGAACAGACCATGGCCGACGGCATTACCACCGATGAGTTGTTTTTTGAACGCGGTGGACTGGACAAGGAAGAAACCCAGCGCATGGTCGACCATGCCTTGGAAGGCGCGGACGACGGTGAATTGTTCCTGGAATACCGGCAAGGGGAGAGCTTTTCCCTGGATGACGGGCGGATCCGGTCGGCCAGCTTCGATGCCAGCCAGGGCTTCGGTTTGCGTGCGGTCAGTGGCGAGGCCGTTGGTTTCGCCCATTCCACGACCCTTGACCAGGGGGCTCTGAAGCGGGCGGCAGAGACGGTGCGGGCCGTGCGCACGGGGGCTTCGGGCACCATGGCGGAAAGCCCTCGGGCCACCAACCTGTCCCTGTACACGCCGGACAATCCCCTGGATCTGGTGCCTTTCGATGCCAAGGTCGACATGCTCGCCAAGATCGATGCCTTCGCCCGATCCCGGGACTCCAAGGTGGTGCAGGTCATGGCCTCCCTGTCCGGATCCTGGCAAGCCGTGCGTATTCTGCGCGCCGGGGGCATGGACGCCGGGGATATTCGCCCGCTGGTTCGGTTGAATGTGTCCGTGGTGGTTCAGGATGCCAATGGGCGCCGGGAAACGGGCGGTCACGGCATGGGCGGGCGCGTTGGCTATGATGGCCTGTTGGAGGAAGCGACCTGGAAGGGCGCCGTCGACGAGGCCCTGCGACAGGCCCTGGTGGCCCTGGACTCCTCGGACTCTCCGGCCGGAGAGATGCCCGTTGTCCTTGGACCCGGTTGGCCCGGCATCCTGCTGCACGAGGCCATTGGCCATGGCCTGGAAGGGGATATCAACCGCAAGGGAACCTCGGCCTTCTCCAATGGCATAGGCAGGCGGGTGGCGGCCAAGGGCGTGACCATCGTGGACGACGGCACCCTGCAGGATCGGCGCGGATCCCTCTCCATCGATGACGAGGGGACACCCTCCCAGCGCAATGTGATCATCGAAGACGGGATTCTGACCGGCTACCTCCAGGACCGGCTGAACGCCCGCCTCATGGGCGTGGCCCCCACGGGCAACGGGCGACGTCAATCCCATGCCCACCATCCGATTCCCCGTATGACCAATACCTTCATGTTGGCCGGAGAGCACGACCCGGCGGAGATCATCGCCTCGGTCAAGCGGGGGCTCTACGCGGTGAACTTCGGCGGCGGTCAGGTGGATACGACCTCTGGGAAATTCGTGTTCAGCACGACCGAGGCCTATCTGATCGAGGACGGCAAAATCGGTGCTCCGGTCAAGGGCGCGACCTTGATTGGCAACGGGCCGGATGTGTTGACCCGGGTCTCCATGGTCGGCAATGACTTGGCCCTGGATCCCGGCGTCGGCACCTGTGGCAAGGAGGGCCAGGGCGTTCCCGTGGGTGTCGGCCAGCCGACCCTGAAGGTGGACGGCCTGACCGTCGGCGGGACGGCCGTGGCGGCCTGATCACCCCCCACGACGGCTCCTATGTCCGCCTTCTTCAACGAAAAGGAGAAGGCGGGCGCTCCCCGGGATAGCCCCCGCATGGAAGACAGGCCCCGGCAGCGGTGCGGTGGTCCGGCGAAAAGCCATGGACGCCATGATTGCGGAATGATAGGTATAAAGTATAACTATTATATCCGGGAGGGTTTCGCGAATGGTTGATTTCTCGGCGGTGCGCGCCATCGACTTTCACACGCATGCGGAAGAGCCCTGCGGGTGTCACGCCGACGATGGCTATGACGACCTGCAGAGCGCCATGGCGTCCTATTTTGGTGCGCCCTGGACGCACCCGCCCACCATTCCGGAGACGGCGGCCCACTACCGGAAAATGAACATTGCTGCGGTGATCTTCCCCGTGGATGCGGAGCGGGAGACCGGCTATCGGCGGTACAAGAACGAGGAGATGGCCGAGCTCTGCGCCGAGCATGCGGACATCCTGATCCCCTTTGCCTCGATCGATCCCCACAAGGGCAAGATGGGGGCCCGGGAGGCCCGGACCCTGGTGGAAAAATACGGGGTCCAGGGATTCAAGTTTCACCCGACCATGCAGGGTTTCTATCCGAACGACCGCTTGGCCTATCCGCTGTATGAAGCCATCGCCGAGACGGGCAAGCCCGCGCTGTTTCATACGGGACAGACGGGCGTGGGCTCGGGGATGCCCGGCGGCAATGGCATGCGGTTGAAGTACTCCAATCCCATGTATATCGATGATGTGGCCGTGGATTTTCCGGAGATGCCGATCATCCTCGCCCATCCCTCCTTCCCCTGGCAGGAGGAGGCGTTGTCCGTTGCGACCCACAAACCCAACGTCTACATTGATCTGTCGGGCTGGTCGCCCAAGTATTTTCCGGAGATTTTGGTGCGGTACGCCAATACAATGCTGCGGAAAAAGATGCTTTTTGGCTCGGATTGGCCGATGATCGCGCCGGAGAAATGGCTCGATGCCTTCGACAAGGCGCCCTTCAAGGACGAAGTCCGGCCTTTGATCCTCAAGGAAAACGCCCTGCGTCTTCTGGGGCATGGTTGAATGGGGCTGTCGTCTGCTCTCGGAAGACTCCGGGGCGTGGGGTGTCCTGGACCCAAATCCGGGAGTAGCCCTTCCAAGACCGGAAGGGGCTCCCCTCAATCAATGGACATGACCCCATGCGCCTTTGGGCGATCAGTGATATTCATGTGGGCCATCCCGAAAACCGGGATCTGATTCAGGCCATCCCCAACCACGGACCGGATTGGTTGATCCTGGGAGGCGATCTGGGGGAGACCCTGGATCATTTGGACTTTGTCCTGGATACCTTGGGTCCACAGTTCGCCAAACTGCTGTGGATCCCGGGAAACCACGATTTGTGGAGCCGTCCGGGGGATCCCCAGGGGGAGGACAAGTACCACCAATTGGTGGAGGCCTGCCGCCTTCGCGGGGTATTGACGCCCGAGGATCCCTACCCCCTGTGGCCAGGACCGCTTCCGCCGGGTCTGGAGCCCGGAACGTCCCTTTATCTGGCGCCGCTGTTCCTTCTTTACGACTATGGATTCCGCCCGGCAGAGGTTTCGCTGGAGGGGGTGCTGGATTGGACGATGGAAGAGCATATCCTCTGTGCCGACGAGCGCCTGCTGCACCCCCATCCCCATCTGAGCCGGGTGGACTGGTGCCATGCCCGGGTTGCGGAGACCGAGGTGCGTTTATCGGCCCTGCCAGCCGAGGCACGAACGGTGCTGATCAACCACTGGCCCATGCGCCAGGATCTGCTGTTCATCCGCCGCGTTCCCCGCTTCTCTCCCTGGTGTGGCACGCCGCTGACGGAGGATTGGCACCGACGCTTCCGGGCCGTGGCGGTGGTCACAGGACATCAGCATGTCCCGCGCACGGACTGGCGGGATGGCACCCGGTTCGAGGAGGTTTCCTTGGGCTATCCCCGGGAATGGCGGCGCTGGCTGGGGGAATCGCCCCCAACTCCTCCTTTGCGGGAGATCCTGCCGGGTCCTGCTGTCTGATCCTCCATCAAAGCGAGCCCGTTTCCGCCAAAAGGGCATCGACGCCGACAAAGGCCCGGTGCTCCATTCGAACCTGCTCCGGATCCGGCGCGCGCAGGGCCAGGGCCAGGGTGTGGCTCTCTCCCTGTTCCCAATGGTCCAGCCGCCAGTGCCCCCGTTCGCCAAAGGGGGCATCGGCCTCCACCAAACGGGCGGGATCAGCGGCCACGTGGAAGGTCTCCAACCCCTGCTGGATTCCCGTCCCCAGGGCTTTTACCACGGCCTCCTTGAGGGTCCAAAGGGTCATGAAAGCCCCCAAGACGGCGTCCTCAGGAAGGCGACGCAACCACTGGGCCTCCATCGGGTGAAAGAACCTGTCGGCAAGGTTCTGGGCGTCCAGGGGGCGGTGGGTGCCCTCCACGTCCACACCCACGGCCAGACCGGGAGCGGGGAGGGCATCCAGGCGGGCACAGGCCGACAGGCCTCGCGTGTGGCTGATGCTGAAGGGCCGGGCCGAGGCCTGGGATCGAAGCGGATCGACTTCCGGTTTGCCATGGGGACCCGGCAGGAACCGCCAGCCCGCAGGCGTGGTGCAAGGCCCCAGGCTGTCCGGACTGGCGCTTAGGGACAACCGACAAAGCCCATGGGCTGCGGCATAGGACCAGCGATCCCTGGCGTCGCGAAAGCGTTCCCACCTTGCCCGTTCCTCGGAATCCAGAAGGGGAAGCAGGCGGCGCTGATCGTCTTCCGGATCCGGTCCAGGGGTCAGGGTCCAAAGGACGAGAGGTATGGGCTGATTGCGGGGCATGGCAGACCTAGAGCATTCCGAGACCAAGTTGGGCCGCTTCGCGACCACGGGACACGACAGTGTCTTATACCAAGCGGCGCGGGTTGAAACCCGCGCCGCTTTTCTTGCGTTCAAACGCCAGGCGGGCTTTTACGCGCCATAAGGCGCGGCGGCCACTTGGCCGCTTCCCAGGTGCGCTGAGTCAAATTCACCGCACCTGGCTATTATGCATTTTGGGCGATTGCCCAAGCCCATTTGGGGGCCAATGCCCCCAAACCCCCATTTTTTTTGGTCTGGGGTCTGGGGCCTTTCGGCCCCAGTGGGGGACGGGGCAAAGCCCCGTAGAGGCCGCTTTTTCACTGAATCTGAGAAATGTCGCATCTTCGATCATCGGTGCTTTGGGAGAGGCCGTTTTGTTTGAGAAAGGTGACGAGAGTGTCCACGGTTTGGGCCGCATTCAATTTAGACGCTTGATCCTTATCGACCTGAATTAAGGTGTTTATTCCGATTGCCCGGCCACAGGAATCCAAGAGTGGGCCTCCGCTATACCCCTTTAGGACGTCGGCCGTATGGATGATTTGGGTCATGGGTCCCACGGACCGGATCGAGCGGATTTCACCTCTGTTCATGTTCAAATCCGGCGCCGAGGACAGGTCTCCTTGCAGGAGGGAGCGAAACCCACCGTCCTGGAGCAAGGACATGCCGGGAAATCCTGCGGCAATGACCGGTGAAAGCTTGGTCTTTTCCCCGGCCAGGGGCAGAACGGCGGGGGCCTTTGCCCCCTCGATGCGGAGTACCGCGAAGTCGGGCTTCCCAGGCGTGATTTGCGCGCTACGTGCCAGCAGCGTGACGTGCGCCAAGCTGCCCAATGCCGCGCTTGTGACGAAAAGAGTCGATGGATCGCCGGGCTCGATCACGTGGCGATTGGTCACGATAAGGCTGTCCGAGATAAAAAATCCCGTGCCGGTCGACAGGCCTTCCTGCCCTTTCGGCGGAATCGCCAGCACAAGAACCGTGCCCTTTTCCAGGCGGTCCCGGAGGGCGCCGATTCTGTAGGGTTGGGCTTTGCTCCCTGCCCCCTGTCCTTCCTTGGACGGGATATGCTGGCTTTCCTCCGCTTGTGGGACGGGGGAGGCGGGATCGAGGTTGGTTCCCGGGGCTGGTGGGGGTGGGGAGGTCGAATTCCGAATGCGGCTCATGGGTGGGTCGATAAGGGCCCTCCACTGGTCCAGCTCTCCGGCCATGTCACGGTGCAAAAGGGCCAGTCGTCCTGCGTCCAGCTCTTTGGGGGCCTCGCACCGGGGGGCTTCGATGCGCGCAATGGATCGGCTCAACTGCTCGCGTCGGACAGCGATGACGTCTTTCAGGCGCGTCACTCTCGCCGTGTCTTTATCCTCGGTGGCGATTGGTGCCTCCAGGACCTTCTCGATGACGGGGGCTGTCCGAAGCATCAGGTAGGCAAATAAACCAAGACATAGGGCGGCCAGCAGGCCCGCAGCGATCCACCATGGTCTGCTGGCTGGCCGTTGGCCCCGTTCCGCGTCGCCGTCTCCTGCTGGGGTGGAGACAGGGTCGCGGCTCTGTTCGGACACGGGCATCTTTGGTCCCCCTCGGGATGGCTGTGCTCGGTGCGGAGTCCTTCCGCGCCACCTCAGCATCTGCAGTGGTTGGGTGGTGGCTGACAGCTTAGGAAAATAACATTGATTGAGTAAACGGCCCTTGTGATACTAAGCATTCTTAGGCCATACCTACAGGCAAATCGAGAGTGTGAGGGGGCGCGTGTACTAAAAATGGTGACTCCGACCATCGCGCATCGCTTGGAGGGGGAGTGGCAGGTTCTGTCCATCCAAGGACAGCCAATTCTTCCGAGCCATGATCGGTTGATCGCCCTGTTGCGTGTCCATATTGGGCAAGACACCGCCCGACTTCTTGCCAAACCTATTCTGGACGACGGGGGGCAACCCATCGCGTGGGCATCGCCGCGGTCCGGATCCCTGCAGCCCGTTCCCGATGGCCCATCCGATCTCCGAACCCTGTTCGAACGGCGTCGGAAAGAGATTCTGGAGCTTGCTGACCGCCTCGCCCAACAGGGTGAGGCAGGACAGGAGGTTGCCCGGTCCCTGCGCGCGGCTCTGATCACACCCACCGGGGTCAATGGTCTGTTCGCCGATGGGGGGGAGCCGGTCCTGGTCTATTGGGGCCTGATCCGGCCCGGTCAAGCTGTTGACTTGGGCCTGGAGGCACAGGCGTTTCCCAGTGCGGCGGCTGTCGGGGAGGGCCTCGGCAAGACCGGGGCCGAAGCGTCGGCGCCCGCCGGTCCGATCCAAGCCGCCTCTCCGGCCAATGGCCCCGGAGCCTCCCAGGGGAATGGCCGGGATGCGGAGGAGAGGGGCGACCGGAAAGCCGAAGGCAAGCTGGGCGAAGGCAAGGCGGGGGGCGTTGGCCGACGATTTGCTTGGTTTCCTGCCCTTTTGACCCTGTTGCTGTTGGGGGTCGCCCTTTGGCTGGTCCTTCGGGTTCTGACCCCGTTGGAGCCAGTGATTGTGGAGATCCAAAGGGAAGTCCCCGCCGATGCCCCCGGTGACGCGCAGGGCAGCGATGCAACCATGTCGGCATTGGAAGCGGAATTGGCGCGTCTCGACCAGTCCATAGCCGGGGCCCGTCTCGCGGAGAACAAGGCGCAGACGGCTTGTCTTGTGCCCCAAAGGGACGCTGAGCCCCTGCCTGAGCCGAGCCCCGGCGAAGTGGTGCCCCCCAAGGCAAATCCTGTTCCTCCGGTTCAAGGCGCTGAGGTGCCAAAAGTGGATCCTCCCCCGCAGGATGAGCCTCCTGTGGGGCCTGCGGCCCCCGCGCCGCCGCCCGAGAAGCCTGAGGGGCCGAAGACCATCGTTCAAGCGCCCAAAGCCTCCGCGCCCTCCTCTCCCGCCCCGACACCCTCGCCCCCCCCAAACCCCTCCGCCTCGGCCTGCCAGCCGAGCTGGAGTCCGGGACGGGAGCCGAGGATGGTTTTTGTTGTCGACGGGTCCGGGAGCATGCGTGAGGGGATCTCTGGTGCGCCGTCACGTCTGGATGCCGCGAAACGGTCCATTCGGGAAACGGTCGATTCCCTTCATCCGGATATCAAGGCCGGTCTCGTGTCTTTCAGCGACTGCAATGATACCAAAAACAGCGAATTTTACGCCTATTCCCAACGTCCGACCCTGATGTCGAAGATTGATGGGATGCAGCCGGGACGGTCCACCTCCCTTGCGGCCTCTATCCGTCGGGGGGGACTCCTGGCCACGCGGCGGTCAGAGACGGTGATCATGGTGGTGAGCGATGGCGAGGACACCTGCGGCGGCGATCCCTGCGCGGCCGCCCGCCAGGTTAAGGCGGAAAAACCCAAGGCGATTATCCATGTCATCGATCTCAGTGGAGGCGGTGATGGAGGGGTTGCACGCTGCATCGCCTCTGCTGGAGGGGGCCGGGTCTTCAAGCCGAACACGGCGGCTCAGGTTACCCAGCAACTGAGAAGCGCCACGGGGCAGCCCGACACGCGCGGATGCCGATAATCGAACGGAACCCGATGAGATGAAACAAGGTGGCATCATCCTGGAGGCCGATTCTGGCCGGTATCGTGCTCTGGGTGTGTTCGGGCAACCGGTCCACCGGTCCCATATCCAGATCCAGGCGGCCCTGAGCCAAAGGCTAGGGGCCAAATATGCCAATTTTTTCGCCCGTCCCCAGTGGGAGGAGGGGGGATCCCAGATCCGATGGGTTGCGCCCGTTCCTGGAAAGGTCGTGGACTGGCGGGACCTGGATCCGTCCGAGCGCACATCGAAGGCCCTTGACCTGCAGATCATGCGGGGGGAAATCCACAATTATCTGGCCGATCTGAAGGCCGACGCGAGCCAAAGCAAGGGCAATGGCGGGGGAGCGGCCTTCGCCACCGTCCTGGAGCAATCTCTGCGAACGCCCAATGATGGGCACCTGCATTTCGTCGGTGACCAGCCCGTGATGACGTTCTGGGGGTTCACCGAACAAAGCGGTGCCTCCTTCGAGCCATTGTCCGTCGTCCCGAAGGAGGCCGCGCCCGCCACGGCGGCGGCTGCTGCTGCTGCGGAGCGGCAACCGATCCCGGAACCGGTTCCGGTCGAGAAAGCGTCGGGTCGCCCCTGGTGGCACTGGCTGCTTCTCCTGCTTGGGCTGTTGCTCTTGCTGTTGTTGGCTTGGCTTTGGTGGAATCGGGAGACGGGCGGATTGGGGCCGTCTCCATCGGAGATCTCCGTCCCTCCAGCAAGAGAATCGGTCATCGAGGAAGAGAAGCAGGATCGCCGGAGCCGATTGGACGAGGAGACGCGCCGCCGCTATCTGTCGGATATCTCCCGCTTGAGGGTGGACCAGGACGGACGGGTGATCGGGCCGGATGGACAGGTCATCGAAGGGGTGACCCCCGAGGACCTGGGATTGCTCGATGCGGAGGGGCCCGCCCGTTTGGCTGACCCGAACCAGGATGGCGACGGCAGCGATCCCGGAACTCCGGGGCTGGAAGAGGAGGCCAAACCGGACCCATCCCTGCCGGACGATTCCAAGGCCGAGAACACGCCGCCCGAGGCGGAAAATGCCGCTCCTCCAGGAGCGGAAGATTCTGCCGACGGTCCCCAGGGTCAGGAAACCCCTCCCCCCACCCCCCCGTCCGATGGGGCCGGAGAAGCTCCGCAGGACTCTCTGAACATTCCCGATGGTCCGGCCGATGGTTCTGCGGAAAGCGCACCGGGTATCGGATTCATGTCTGGCAAATGGCGGAGTGACGCTGGTTTGACCGATGAGAACGGCATGCCTCTGGATCAGACCTATGAGTTCGATGACCAGGGGAAGGGGCGCTCGGTGGTGCGTCGGGCCGATGGTGTGACCTGTTCCGCTCCCGCAGAAGCGAAAATGGAAGGGGGCGCGCTGCAGGTTCGAGAGAGCGAGAACCTCAAGTGTTCCGACGGGAATGTCTTTGAGCGCTCCGAAACGATCTGCGAGAAAGGAGCCGACGGCAAAACCCAGTGCCGCGGGTCCTATGGTGGCGGCGAGGGGTACGACGTGAAAATCAAACGGGCTAATCCGTAAAAGAACACAGTCCATGACATTACACTTTAGGGAACCGAAGATGTCCTTGGCCCCACTCCTCAAATATCCTCCGGTGGTCTGGCTGTCGCCGCGAAGTGGCATCCAATTCCTTGACCTGGGTTTCCGCGTCGCAGGCAATCGGGAAGTCAATACGCAATGGAGTTTCTTCGATACGCCCGAAATGCCGACGCCAAGGATTGTTGGACGGGGCGGGGAGGAACCGTCTGGGCGCGTGTCCTATGACGTGGATTGGCGCAAGGTAACGGAGACCTTCGGACGGGTTTGGATTCCGGTTCCCTTTCTCCGGCGGGAGCAGGCAGGGGGTCACAAGGACGGCCCCGTCAATTGGGCCCGAGCACAGGTCGTGCCCCTGTCCGAACCCGATGAGCAGGGCAACGATTACCGCTTGGTTCTGGCATTCGATACCAACATCGCTGAAAAACACGCCGACATGGCCTATCTGGCGCCCACCGAGGAGGACACCCGTCTGGGGGCTCAATTCGGATTGGCGGGGGATGAGCCAACCCTCAGTTGGTTTGCAGGCAGGGATTGGATCCAAAAGTGGTGTCGCAAGGCCTATACCGAAATGATCCTGGCCGAAGAACGGCGGCGGAGTAAGGCCGAACCGGTGATTGACGAGGCCATGATTAAGGAACGCCTGGAGGGCCCCCGGGAGGATGTGGCGCGCTTCCTCGCCCTTCTTGATTTCCTGGCCTCCCTGAAGATCACGCCCAATCTGGGATTGATTGACCGCTCCAGTTTTCCCCGGTCTGCGCCCATTGATGTCGATTTGGTGCTTGATCTGGGGAATTCGAGAACCTGTGGATTGCTCATCGAGACGCATCCCGACGAAACCAGCGCTGACCTGGCCCAGGCCGTTCGGCTGACCCTGCGCGACCTGGGGTTCCCCGAACGCCAATACGGCGACCCGTTCGATAGCCGCCTGGAATTCAATCGGGCCTCCGTCGGGTGGGATGACATCTCCTTCCTGTCCGGGCGGGCCGATGCATTTTCCTGGCCGACGGTTGCGCGGGTGGGGGTCGAGGCTCAACGCCTTGCGGCGATGCGGCGCGGGTCCGAGGGCGCGACGGGCATGTCCAGTCCCAAACGCTATCTTTGGGATGATGTCCAACGGCGGGACGGATGGCGCTTCAATGCGCCTGACTCGGTCGGGGCCAGCCCCTATGCCATGGGGGTGGAATTCACCACCCTGGTGAATGACGCGGGCGAGCCCTTGCACAAGGTGCCAGATGGCCTGCCGATCAATGATGATGCCCGCTTTCCGGCCATGCGCGCCCTCTATACCCGATCCCATTTGATGTCCTTCAGCCTGGCTGAAATTCTCCTCCAGGCCATGTGCATGATGAACTCCATCTCCCACCGTTTGAGGCGGGGGAACGCGGAATTGCCCCGGCGCTTGCGTCGGGTGATTTTGACGGCCCCCACGGGGATGCCCCAGTCCGAGCGGCAAATCCTTGCGGAACGGGCGCGGGCGGCACGGGATCTGATCTACATCTGCCTTGATTTGGCGGAGATCATTCCGGCCTCCCAGGCCGAAGGCAAGGAGCGCATCGCAGCGACGGAAGCGGATCATCCCCTGCCAGAGATGATCATCAAGTGGGATGAAGCCAGCGCCACACAGGCCGCCTATCTGTACAGTCAGGTAGCCATGGCCTTTTCGGGGGATGCCCTTGCCTGTTTCCGTCAATTGCGTTTGCCGGGGGGACAGACGGTTGATGGCGGGGCGCGGATTGCGACCCTGGATATTGGGGGTGGAACAACGGATCTGGTGATCACGGAATATACGGTGGACGGCCATGGCGCCAACGTCACCCTTTTTCCGCGACAGATCCTGACCGAAGGTGTGTCTCTGGCGGGGGACGATGTTGTCTTTCACCTGATTGTCGAACATGTCCTTGGCCCCATTCGTGCGGCCTTGCGGGAGCAGGGCTCGGAGGAGCGGGTCGATTCGCTGATGTCGCGCATGTTCGGCGGCAACCGTGGCGATATGGACGTGGAAGACCAATTGCGCCGCCAGCAGTTCGCCAGCCATATCGGTCTCCCGCTGGTCCTGCGCATGATCGCCGCCTACGAGGGTTGGGACCGATTGTCGGGAGAGGACCGGCGCGACCCCATGCGGATCTCTGAGGTTGTGGGGGAGCTGATCGACCAAACGTTGGTGGCGCGCTTGGATAAGGAGATCCGCCAGCAGGGATTTCCCGATTTCTCGATCCGCGACATTGCCTTTGAGGTCGACCTGAGGGAAATCGACCGGACGGCGCGGAGTGTGTTGACGGATACCCTGCGGGCATTTGCCGAGCTGGTTCGGCGGCAAGGCGCCGATGTCATGATCCTGTCCGGTCGGCCGTCCCGCATGCCTGCGGTGCGCGATATCCTGGTCGAAACCTGTGGCCTTCCCCCCCATCGGATCCAGGCCCTGCACGAATTTCGGGTCGGCCAATGGTATCCCTTCCGCGACCATGAGGCCCATATCGCCGATCCCAAGACCACCGCAGCCGTGGGCGCCATGATCTGTATGTTGGGCGAGGGACGACTGCGGAATTTCAACTTCCGGTCAGACAAGCTTCAAGCCCGGTCTACGGCGCGGTATTTTGGCAAGTTGGACAGCAACAATCGTCTGGCGGATCAGGATGTCTTCCTGGCGGATTTGGATTTCGACAATCCCGAATACGAGGTTCCCCAGCAGACCTTCGAATTCCGCACGCCGATGTCCCTGGGGATCCGGCAATTCGCCGTTGATTGGTGGCCGGGGACACGTTTGTACTCCATCGATTATGCCTCACCCGAGATCGCCGAGACCCTGAACAAGCGAACCCCTTTGAAGGTGGAATTGCAAAGGGCTCAGGGGCGCGGTGGAAAGGGCGTCATCGACGGCCTTAAAATCCGCCGGGTTGAGGATTGCGAAGGACGTGCCTTGGCCACCAATCAGGTTCGCATGTGGTTGCAGACCATCGATAATCATGAAGGTTACTGGCTTGATACCGGTGTTTTGCTCGAAGACTAGCAGTCTGTCGGAGACCATCCGAAAGCGCCCTCATTTCGTCACTCCCGCGAAGGCGCTAAGGTATGCACGTTTCTCAGTGCCGCTCCGAAGTTAAATAAAACGTTGTTTTACTTCGTCATCCCCGTGAAAACGGGGATCCAGGTTTTGAGATTTTGTTCCCATGGAACACCACATCTACTTCCTCACGTTCGCGGGGATGACGGAAAAAGTGTTTCCCGCCAGACTGCTAGAGTGATTTAGATTTTTGAATATTTGCCGGACAGACCAAATGCCACCACGACCGAGGGGATGAACCAAGACCATGGGTGAGAACGCAGAACGGACCTTGGGAACGGCCATCAAGGACCTGGATGATGGGGCACGGCAGGCGATGTTGTGGATTGATGCCCTGCGTGAGTCGGTGGTGTCGGTTTCCCAGCAGGCCGATAGCCTGATCGATGCGGCCAGACGGGCCCGTTTGGCCAGTCGACGCCTGTCCCGTGCCGGGGACCGGAACAATTGCGTGGGTGTCTTTGGTCCCAGTCAGGCGGGCAAATCCTATCTGGTTTCCGCCCTTGCCCGGCCCAAGGGGGGGCGGCTGACCATCAACCTGGGTGATGAAAAGAAGGATTTCCTTCGGGACATCAACCCTCCGGGAGATCGGGAATCCACGGGGTTGGTCACCCGCTTCACCATCCATAGGACCGAGGTCAATCCAAAGTTCCCCGTGGAGCTGCGGCTGTTGACGGAAACGGATTTGGTGAAGATCCTCGCCAACAGCTACTTCCAGGATTTCGATCCGAACAGCATGACCATTCCCCCGGTCGAGGAAGAGGACGTGCGCAAGGCCTTGCGGGAGGCTGCGGACCGTGCCAAGGGGCCCGCGCGCGCCTATTTAGATGACATCGCCTTGTTCGAATTGGGGGAGTACTTCCATCAGAACTTCAAGAAGCGCATCGGAGCTTTGGATCGGGCGGACTACTGGTCGGGTCTGATTCGCCATGGGGGAAAGCTGGACGTCGAGGATCGGGCGCGCTTGTTCTCCATCCTTTGGGGCAAGGTGGAGGCCTTCACCCAGATGTTCATCCATTTGGCCTCGGCTCTGGAATCCATTGGCAACCCCTTGGATGCCCATGCGTCGATGGCCGGTTTGATCCCCCGGGAATTGGGCTCTCCGCCCGAACCCAATTCCATCATCGATGTCGCCGTTCTCGGACGTCTGGGGTCGGAACGGGATGCCCAGGACCTGATTCCCCTCTTGCCGGTGGTCGATGGGGTTCCGGGCAAGGAAACGGCCCTGCCCAGGGCGACGCTCACAGCCCTTATCGCCGAAGTGCGGCTGGTGATTGAAACCAAACCCTGGCCCTTCTTCGATCATACGGATTTGCTTGATTTTCCGGGCGCGCGCTCTCGTCTGAAGCTCCTGCAAATGCCGCGGGAGCCCGAGGAGGAAGGCCGCCAGGCGCGGGAGCTCTTTCTGCGCGGCAAGATAGCCTACCTGTTCCAACGCTATACGGACGAGTTGGAACTGACCTCCATGCTTCTGTGCATGCCGCCCAGCGTCGCCGAAGTGAAGGACTTGGCGGGTATGGTGAAATCCTGGATCGCCGTAACCCATGGCGAAACTCCGGCGAAGCGAAAGGCCCTGCGCAATGCGCTGTTCCTTGTCCTGACCAAGCATGATCTGGAGTTCCTGGAAAAGGGGGGAGAGACGACGGAATCCCGCCTCGGGAAATGGGACCGGCGCATCCATGCATCCCTTCTGGAGCTTTATGGCAAGGTCGACTGGCCCGGGGACTGGGATGGAAAGCCGTTTAACAACACGGTGTTTCTACGTAATCCAGGGATGAAGCAGGTCCATTTGATGACCTATAGGGACGAAACCACGCTGGACGAAGCCGGTCCGCTGCAGAGCGCGGTTTTCGATGAATACCGGGCGGCATTCATGGCATCGGAAGACGTCGCGCGCCATTTCCGCGACCGGGAGGCCGTTTGGGCTGCGGCCATGGAGCCCAATGATGGGGGTGTCTCCTATCTCGTCGATCGCTTGGGGGAGGTTCTCGAGCCCGGCTTGAAAAGGCGGCAGGCCTCGGAACGTCTTGCCACCGTCGCCCAGGCCTTGGAGGCCCCTTTGCGGGGCTTCCATCACGCCGAGGGGGACGAGGCGCGACGCCAAAAGGACGAGGCCCTGGTGGATCTGCGCAAAACTCTGTTCGCCCAATCCCGGCAGAAAGATCACCGGGAGTTCGCCCACCTATTGGCGGGCATGATGGTTGATCCTGCGGAAATCCGGGGCCTGTTCATGACCGTGGCGGCGATGCGGGACGCGGATTTGACCGAGACCTTGGAGGATGACCCCCAGGAGGAGCCGGATCCCTTCGACGACGACCCCTGGGCGGAAGAGCCGGAGCCCAAGGCGGCTCCCGCCAAGGCCCCTGTCCGCCGCACCGACCGGCCGGATGTCTTCGCCAATCATGTCATCAACCACTGGGCCGGCCGGTTGCGTGGGTTGCAACGGGACACCACGGCCCTGTCCGTCATGGGGTTCACGCCGGAAGCCGTGGGACTTGTGGTCGGTGAATTGTTGGTGGGGGCCAATCGCCTGGACCTTCAACAGCGGATCGCCCAAGCCACGCGAACGGAAACAGCCGCAGTGGGGACCCGTTGGTCCACGGTGGCCGATCGGGTGACGGGCTTGGCGACGACCATGGTGAATGACTTCATTTCCTATTTGGACTACGGCTCTCTGCCACCGGACGCCCGGCCCGGGTTCCCCGAGCCTCCCAAGGACAGGACCCGTGCGGTGTTCACCAACGCGTCCATGCGCAACCCAGGTCCTGACCTGGGGGGGAGTCCTGAGGAAATGGAGAAGGCCTTTTTTATGGATTGGGGAGTCGCCCTGCGGAGTTTTGGAGGCGACAATGTGGGGCATGCGGCGGGGCGGGAAATATCTGATGACCGCAATAAAGAGTTGGGAGATATCCTCTCGATTGTTGATCTGTCCTGGTTGAGCGCTGCCGAGTAGCTGTCCGAACACTCGAGGGAAAAGATAAAGACCATGCGTGTTACTGTTCAGCAACCGCCCACTTTGGCCCCAGGATATGTCCTGTTGACCTGCCTGGGAGATGTCCATGGGGCTATGGCAGATCTGAAAATCTGCCTGTTCACCATGGATCCGGGAGGGGCACGGTATCTTGATCCCTCCGGTCAAGGGGGCGAGGCTTGGGTTTCGGGGGAGCGCTGGTTCACACCGATCAAGGCTGAGCCCACGGAGGGAGGTGTCCTGGTCGAATTGGGGCCTGAGGTCACTTGGCACCTGCGGCCCCATGCCACTTACGGAATGCGTCTGGGAACCTCGCCCGAGACCGCTCGGGAGACGCGGTTTCCCTGGCCTCCGATCCGTCTCCCGTCCGACGCGCCGCCGCCCGCCCAGGCAGAGGAGGTGCCCAGCCCAAAATCCGTGGAACCCCCATTGCCACAGGAAGACAGTCGACAGGAGGCCTCCAAGGAGCTGTCCGACGGCGGGGATCCGGTCTCTTTTGGGGCGGAGGAGACTCCGTCGGACAGCGGGGTGGAAGAGAAGAAAGACAGCCCGGATATTTTCGTTGGCGAGCGGCCACCCTCTACCAGCGGTCGGTCGTCCCTTCCCCTGTACATCGGCCTTCTTGCGGTGCTGCTAATGGTTTGCGCCGGGGCAGGGTGGTGGTTTTTGGGGGGCGGATCGCAGGTTCCCGAAGGCCCCCAACTGGAAATGACCGTGGCGGGGGCGCGGGGCTACCTGAAGGACAATCCTCCGGCCCAGGATGCCGCCGAAAAGGCGGCCTTGTTCGACCAAGCGGGCAGTCCTGATGGGGCGTTCCTTTTGCGCCTCTACGCCGCACGAGGGGGAAACAGTCAGGCCGCCAAGGTCCTGGGCAAGCTCTATGATCCGGCCCACTTTACGCCCGGTGGCGTCGTCAAGACCGCTAACGGGGATCAGGCGGCGGATTATTATGAGCAGGCCGCCAAGGAAGGGGATCCCGAGGCGATGACCGCCCTGGCCAACCTTCTGAGGTCTGGCTTGACCACGCGATCGGACGCGCCAGAAGCCGCCGTCTATTGGGATAACGCCGCTGCCAAGGCGCGGGCAACGGCAACCGGGAAGCCCAGCCCATGAAAAAGTCTCTCGCCCTTCTTTGCCTCCTTCTGTCCTGCGCCCAAGGGATGGTTTTTCCAGCCCTGGCGCAAGAGCGACATCCCCTGTTGATCGAGGGAAAAAAGGAGCTCTATCAACGGGTCCTGTCCCGACCGGGGGCCAAGTTGACGGGGGCGGCCGCGGGAGTTGCCGAGGAGTTGGAGGCTTTCACTCCCCTCTATGTGTACAGCCGAAGGGGGGACGGCGGGGTGCCCGCCCTGTTGGAAGTGGGCTCGGACACAAAGGGGACGGTCCTTGGATACCTGCCCGAAAAGGATACCGTGGAGTGGAACCACGCCCTTGTCCTGGCCTTCTCCCAGCCCATTGGGCGGGGGCGGACGTTGTTTTTCTCCCAATCCAAGGATCTGGAGGAGTGGGAGGATGCGCCGGATGGGGCGGCCAGGGCCGAGGCCGTGCGTCAGGCGGTTGATGCGGGAACCCTGGATCCGAAGTCCCCGGTTATCGCCATCGAGCCGTCGGAATACGTCGATTTCGAGAAGAATTTCTACATGCTGCCGGTTCTGTCTGCGGACCGGCGCCGTCTGCCATCCGGATTTCGCGTGCGCAACGTGGAAGTGGCGGGCGTGACCCTGGCGGAAGACCAGGACACCCGCGAACAGAACAAGCCCCTGAAAAGACGCATGAATAAGAGTATGGCGGATTTTCGCGCCGGGGTGGTCTTCATCATCGATTCCTCCAGTTCCATGGGCCCCTACATCAACCGGACCCGGGAGGTGGTCTCGCGGGTCCTCAAGCGGATCGAGGGCGAAGGGTTGGGCGACAAGGTCCGCTTTGGGTTGGTTGCCTATCGGGATGATCCGACCAAGGTGAAAGGGATTGAATATCTGACCCGCACCTTTGCCGATCCGAATGTCACCACGGATGCCGCAACCTTCCAGAATTTCGTCGCGCCCTTGGAGGCAACGGAGGTGTCAACCCGGGCCTTTGCCGAGGATGCCTTTTCGGCCATCGATACCGCACTGAACGATATCGATTGGAGTGGCTTTTCCGCCCGCTATCTGATTTTGGTGACAGACGCCAGTGCGCGGGGGGCACGGGAGGAAACCGTGGATGGCAGGGTTGTCCCGCCATCGGCCACGGGGCTGGACGTGACCAGCGTCAATCAATTGATCCGAAGCAAGAAAGCGGCACTCTATACATTCCATCTGAAAACCCCCCAGGGGAAGGCCGACCATGACCGGGCCGAAGCCCAATATCGTATTTTGAGCCGCTATGAGAACGCGCCGTCCTTGTATTATCCCGTTGAAGCCGGCGATGAGGCGGCGTTCGCCAACGGGGTGGAGACCTTGACGGAAGCCCTGGTGGAGCAGATGCGGGAGGCTGAAGCCATCAATAGCCCCGCCCCTCCGCCGCCGGAGGCTCCCCCGGAGCCCCCTTCCAACGGGGTCGATTTGGTCAAGTCGGCGCGCATGATCGGCCGAGCCATGGCGCTTGCCCACCTGGGGCGGCTCGAGGGGGCCAGCGGTCCCACCATGTTTCGGGCTTGGGCTTCGGATCGGGATTTCACCAATCCGGACACGGCCACCTTTACCGTCCGGGTTCTGTTGAGCAAGAACCAACTTTCGGATCTGCAAAAGACCCTGCAATTGACGGTCGAAGCCCTGGAGCGCGGGCAGATCGATCCGGATAATTTCTTCGACCAACTCCGGTCCGCTGCCCTCTCTGCGGGACGGGATCCGAGCCGTGTGGGTCAGGGAACCGCCCGCAACATGGAGGAAGCCGGACTTGTGTCCGAGTATCTGGAAGGTCTGCCCTACCAAAGCCGTTTGATGTCCCTGACCGAAGACGATTGGCTGGCCATGGGTGTTGGAGAGCAACAGGCCATTATCGATGAGAGTTACTCGAAAATCCGCCTGTATCAAAAGTTCCACGATGACAGTGATCGCTGGATCGCCCTCAATAAGGGAGCGGAGCCAGGAGATATGGTCTATCCGGTTCCTATCGATATGCTTCCTTAGAGTGCTCCGAGATCACGTTGGGCCACGTCTTGGCCCAACTTGGCCTCGAAGGCATTCCAAATGTATGGGATCAGAGGGAAGGCGAGGCGTGCGGCATGGAACACGAGCGGGACGGGGACCAGGATCCCGTAATCGTCATCGATGGATTGGTCTCTGGCAAGGGGGATCGGTTCCAGGTGCAGGTCCGTGACTTCACGGTCTCCGCCGGGGAAACGGTTGCGATTGTCGGGAAAAGCGGCAGCGGAAAAAGCACCATTCTTGACACGGTTGCCGGGATCCTCCGGCCCCTGGATCCGGGGCATTTCCATGTGGGGGGCGGTGGTCGTCCCCTCGTCGATATGGCGGACCTTTGGAAGAGGGACGACCGCAAGACCCTGCGGGCGGTCCGGGCTCGCCATGTGGGGTATGTGTTGCAAACCGGTGGCCTCGCCCCGTTCCTTTCCATTGCGGAGAATATTTCCCTGCCCCTGTGGCGGGACGGAGGGAGCGATATCGACCGTGTCCGGCGGCTGATGGCAGTCTTGGGCATCGCCCATTTGGAACGCAGCTTGCCCCGTCACGTGTCCGTCGGGGAACGGCAAAGGGCGGCCATCGCCCGGGCTCTGGTCAGCAAGCCCGATATTGTCCTGGCCGATGAACCAACAGCCTCCCTCGATGGCCCCCTGGCGGAGAGTACCATGTCCTTGCTCACCGGTCTCGCCCGGGCCGATGGGATCGCCCTGGTCCTGGTCACCCATGACCAGGATTTGGCCCGGCGCCATGGCTTCCACATTGTCCATTGTCGCTCTGAAACGGAGGGGCGGTCCGTGCTGAAGGGGGAGGGGCGGGCATGAGGTCCACTGTTCGGGGGCCCGGTGTTTGGTGGTATGTGGTCCGCATGGCCTTGAAGGAACTGGGGGGAGAGTGGCCCGTTTCCATTGCTCTCTGCCTGGCGGTGACGGCTGTTGCCGCCCCCCTTCTCGTCCTTGGTGGACTGCATAATGGGGTGATTGGCGGTATTCTTGGAGGTCTGCGAGACGATCCGGGCGCCCGGCTCATTCGGTTGCAGGCCACGGGGTCGGCCCGTTTCGGCCCGGACTGGTTCGCCGAGGTGGGCGCTTGGCCGGAGGTGGGCTTCCTGTCCCCGGCAACGCGGTGGGCCGCCACCCAGGTCGAGGTTTTCGACCCGTCTGGGCATCGGGAGGCGCGGGCGTCCCTCTTGCCCACCGCACCGGGTGATCCCATCCTGGCACCGGAGGCGCCGCCGATTCGGGCAACCAAGGAGGTGGCCATCAGTGCGGACTTGGCGCGAGCCCTCGATGTGGCAGAGGGAGGAGGCGTTCTGGTGGAGGTCACGCGCAAGCTGAACGGTTTGGGCCAGAGCGTCGCGGTCCCCTTGACAGTGGTGTCCGTTGCACCCGCTGCCAATTTCGCACGGAACGGTATCTTCCTGTCCCTGGATCTCTTGGAACAAATTGAAAACTACAAGGACGGCTTCGGTGCCCCTCTCCTTGGGGTCGACGGAAAGCAGGCGCCGCCCCGGACCCACTATCCCGATTTTCGTCTTTACGCCCGATCCGTTGACACGGTTATGGGGCTGATGGAGCGGTTGGGAGCGGCGCCCTATTCCCTGAGCCTGCAAGCCGAAACGGGGCGGATTGGTTTCGCCATGGCTTTGGACCGGAACCTGGGTCTTGTCATCGCCGCTGTCGGAGGCTTGGGCGTTTTTGGGTTGTTTGGTGGGGTGGCAGCCATTCAGTGGAGCATGGCTGCCCGTCGGCGCCGCACCATCGCCATTCTGGGGTTGATCGGCTATCGACGGGGCAATCTGATTGCCCTTCCAGTGATCCAGGCCTCCGCCCTGGGTTTGCTGGGAACCTTGGGCAGCCTGGGCGGCGCCTTCGCCATTCAAGGGCTGATCAACCGGCGTTTGGGGGAAACCCTGTTTGCCGCACATGGGGGGGTGCCCTGCGATATCTCCCTTTCCTTGGCGCTCGCTGCTTTTGCGGCAATTCTGCTGATATCCGTCGTTCCCGCTTTGGGGATTGGAGTCCATTACTCAACCTTGGAGCCCGCCAATGAAATACGGGAAACTTAGTCTCCTCGTCGCCGTTGGCCTGACCTTGGCTATGGGACTCGCCCGAGCCGCCGAACCGTCTTGGCCTAAGGAGTCCTACAATCGGAAGCCGACAAAGGATGATCTGGTCCTGCCCATGCCCTGTGGCGGGGCCATGGTGTTTCGTCCGGTGGATATCCCTGGCGGGGATGTCTTTGCCGATCAGAAGGTCATGTTGGGTGGCGGTCGGAAGGAGCGGGCGTTCATCGAAAACCCCCATCCGGGTTATGTCGGTGGGACCTTCGAGGGTAAAGATTCCTGGCGCTACTACCTCGCCAAATACGAACTGACGGCGGCCCAGTACCAAGCGTTGACGGGCGCTTGCCCTGACCCCAAGGACATGGATCTATGGCTTCCTCAGGTGAATATCACACCTGCGGAAGCCATGGGATCGGCGGAGAAGTATTCCGTCTGGTTGTTCGAAAATGCCCAGGACGCCCTCCCTCGGGAAGGAGAGAGCCTGGGGTTCATTCGCTTGCCGACGGAAGTGGAATGGGAATACGCGGCCCGCGGCGGCGCAAAGGTCGGGCCTGCAGACTTCGCCGCCCCCCTTCCCCCCATGACAGGCCCAGCAGCCGGATACATCTGGTATGATGGAACGGACTCGGCTGATCGTGAACTCCAACTGGTGGGGCTACTGGAGCCCAACCCCCTCGGATTGCACGACATGATCGGAAATGCGGCGGAACTGGTCGACGGGGTTTTCCACTTGAACCGGGTCGGGCGGCCCCACGGTCGCGCGGGCGCTTATATCAAGCGGGGGGGGGATTATCGGACCTCCCTTCAGGCCATGCATTCGGGCTTGCGTGAGGAATTTACCCCCTTCACCAGAAAGGGGCTTCGGCGGGAAAAGACGACGGGAACCCGGTTCTTACTGGCCGCTCCGACCCTATCGAGTGACGACCTGTACAAAAAGCTGCAAGCCGAGTGGGGTGGGCTGTCAGAGCAATCCCGGGTCGCCTTGGGCGAGGAGCAGTCCGATCCCCGAAAGGAGTTGCAGACTCTGTCGGAGTACACAAGCGCCCTGGATTTTCCCGAGAAGGAGGAGGTGAAGCGGCGTTTGATGAACCTTGTCGGTGTCCTGGACGCAAATATCGCCACCCGTAACGAGGAGCGGGACCGTGTCGCACGTGAGATGCTGCGCGTTGCCGTCTTTGCCGCCGGGCGATTGCCAAAGGCCCTGGATAGTGTCCAGACTTGCGAGAAGTTGATGGCGCTGAACCCGGAGCAATACAAGGACCGGTGCGACAGAGTCCAGACCGATACGAAGTTCGATTCGGACTATTATCTGGATCATCTCACGCAGTTCTTGTCCGAATTTCCCTTGGGTCTCATCCTGAAGCAGGCTGGTGCCCTAGGGGCCGACCTCCGGTCCAGAGGAATGGTGGAAGCGGAAGGGCGGGTGCCAAAGGTCGTTGAAGACTTGAAAACGCTGGCTGAAAAGGGAGCTGCGGCGCGCGATTCTATTATCGAAGGCTGGGGGCGACCGTAGTATTGGAGCGGAATGAGGAAAACTGTGCAGCGGTTTCCCGTCTCATTCCGCTCTAACCATATGATCTGAATCATATGGAGCGGTGCACAGGTTTCTAAACCAATTGCCTTGTCGATCTGCCCGTGGATAGTGTTGTTCTTCGGTTGATGGAGCACCAATTGCTTTTTGGATGGAGGGAATGGGGATGGTCATGCGGTGGGGGCGGAATAGCATCGTGGTTCTGATGGCAGTGGCTTTGGCGGCTTGCCAAACCACCGGGGGTAGGACGTCCTTTGCAGAACAGGACAAGCCCCAGTATGCCATGACGGCAGCTGAAAAGCAGTTGGAAGACGACAATGAAATCTATAACGACACAATCCTGGGTGGTGCCGCAGAGGGGGCTCTGAAGGGGGCGCTGTTGGGTGCTGTCATTGGCTTGGCCACGGGTAACCTTCGAAACGCGATGATTGGTGCTGGAGTGGGCGCCATTGGCGGTGGCGTCGTCGGCGGGCTGGACGGGTACATGGTCGCCAAGAAGCAGGAAGCTGCTCGGAAGAAAGTCCGGGAAATCATGCTGGTTACCGAGGATGTCGAAAAGGAAAACGATAACCTCAACAGGTCTATTGCCAATATGGATGTGGTCATTGATCAAACCCGGTCGAGCCTTGAGAAGAGCCGTGCGGACTTCAAGGCCGGTACGGCGACTGTGGCCGATGTTCGGCGCACTGAGGATCGGGTTGAACGGAACCTCGCGTCCATGGGGGACCTGATTGATGGTATGGAAACCCGGAACAAAGAATATGCAGAAATCTCCAAAGCTTTGAAAAAACAAGGTGAGGACACCACAAAGATTGATGCCGAAATTGCGAAAGCCAAGGAACAAATTGCCCAGAAGAAAAAAGAACGGAGCCTTCTGGAACAAGATTTGGAACAAGGTCGCATTGGCTAGAGTGAAATGGGATCAGCTTGGAACAAGTTGGCCCCATTTCACTCTAATTATATAGAGTTTAGAGTGCCTTCGAGGCCAAGTTGGGCCGCAAAGTGGCCCAACTTGATCTCGGAGCACTCTAGGCCCAGGCTGGCCATAGAGTCCTATAAAGTCTATATGGACGTGAGGCGAGACCAGATTGACCCAAACTGATCCAGTTTTACTCTAGGAAAGGGGACAGGACTCCATGAAAAACGGATTGTACAAGGGCGTTCTTCTGAGCGTCGCCTCTCTGATTCTGGCGAGTTGCAATAGCACCTATAGTCGTGAAAAGGCGGACCTGACGATGGGTGGGGGGCAGTCCTACCGTCTTCAGCAAGCCCAACAAAGGCTCGATGAAGCAAAGGCCAAGAATGTGTCTCTCCGCGAGGAACAGGAAATGGCTCGTGCGGAGTTGGCCGACCTCCAGTCCCAACTGAAAGCCGTACAGACGCGGCGGGCTGCTCAACTTAAGACTTTACAACGGGCACAATCAGGCAATCGGATCAGCGCCGAGCGTGCCGCGTCGTTGACCCAACGGGTGGACGTGGCGTCGGATGACTTTCTGAGCACCGCTTTGGAGCTTCAATCAGCCCAGGCGCGGGGTGCGGATCAAGAGGTCAAGCAGAAAGAAGCGGAATTGGCAAAATTGCGCAAGGAATTGGCCGCTTTGGACCAGGAAATCGCCGTTCTGCAATAATCAGGGTCTGGACAAGAAGGGACTGCCTGGATCCGGTAGGAAAGCATTGGCTTGGTGAATTCACGGTATACGGCCGTGTACCGTATTTTCGGGCGATAGCCCAAGCCCATTTGGGGGCGATGCCCCCAAACCCCCATTTTTCTTTTAAGAATAACAGCTTGGGGTCTGGGGCCTTTCGGCCCCAGTGGGGGACGGGGCAAAGCCCCGTGACGGGAAAACAACCTTGTCGTGAATAAGAAATAATACTCTAGATCAATAAGTTGAACATCGAGTGGACCAGAAAAACTGGTGCCCATTTTTTCGCTCCATGCTCTAAGAGTATGTTTTATATCGCTTTTATGAGGAAGGTCGGCCTCCCGAAAGCGGTCCTACCCAAGGGGAAACCCAACCTCTTCCATACCCATGTGTGGGATGTCGATGTATAAGGGGGGGCCAGTTTCCCCTTCTGTCTTGGGCTCCGGCCCCTGTCGCTACCGATGAGTTTCCGTCCATGTTCAAAACGCCATCCTCCACCCCGCCATCTGGCCCCACGCCACAGAGGGGGGCAGCCTACGATCCTGCAAATCCACCAAAGGGATCGCTTGAGGGGCTGGTGACGGGGTTTGCCAAGGCCTTGGTGGGGGGATCCAGGCGCCGTCCTGGACTTGTCCTGCTTATGGGGCTGCTTTTGATGGCTCTGTCGGGCTGGGCCATTGCCACGCGCCTGGGCATTAGCACCGATACCAACGCCATGCTCTCCCCAGACCTGCCCTTCGAGCGGAACCATGCCCGCTTCCTGGAGGCCTTTCCCGAGTTGGGGGGGGATTTGATTGTTGTCGTTGATGGTCAAACTCCGGCCCTCGTGGCCCGGGCCTCGGATAGGCTGGTGACGGGCCTCCGTGCCCAAAAGGCGCTGTTTGAAAACGCGATAGACATCGCCGGGCTCCCTTTCTTCCGACGGGAGGGCTTGCTTTACCTCCCCGAGAAGGAGTTGGAGCGGCTGTCCGTGACGCTGACCCGGGCACAACCGTTCATCGCAGGGCTTTGGGCCGATCCGTCCCTGCGGGGGCTGGCCAATGTCATGGAGCTTGCCTTGGGACATGGTGGTGAGGCTTTGGCCCAGGCGGGAGAGGGGAATGGGGCCTTCACCCTCGCGCCAGTCCTGGACGCCATGGCCGAGGTCACGGCAGCCACGGCACGGGGGGAAAGCGCGCGTATGGCCTGGTCTTCGGTGCTGGGGGCGTCCCAGGCGACGGGGCGGCCCACGCGGCGTTTCATTTTGGTTAAACCCATTCTCGACCACGCCTCCTTGGCCCCTGCGGCCAAAGCGATCAGCGCCATTCGAGAGATCATTGAGGCCGGAAATTTGACTCCCGCCCATGGCGTGACCGTAAGGATCACCGGGTCTGCGGCCCTGGCCCAGGAAGAGCTGACCAGTGTACGCACCGGGATGGATCTGGCCGGGATTGTGACCTTGACCCTGGTCTCGGTCCTGCTGGCCATTGGACTGGGCTCCGGGCGCCTGATCGTCGGGACCTTTTGCACCCTGGTGGCGGGATTGCTGGTGACTGCGGGCTTCGCCACCCTGGCGGTGGGAACGCTGAACTTGATTTCCGTTGCCTTTGCCGTTCTGTTCATCGGCCTATCCGTCGATTTCGGAATTCATTTCGGCCTCCGCTATCGGGAAGGGCGCGATAACGGGCTGGAAAATGATCAGGCCCTCGACCAAGCGGCCCAAGGGGTGGGAGCCCCCCTGTTTCTGGCGGCTCTCTGCGCGGCCATTTCCTTCCTGGCCTTCCTGCCCACCGATTATCTCGGACTGGCCCAATTGGGCTTGATTTCCGGGGTGGGCATGTTCATCGCCTTCCTTGCAAACCTGACCTTGCTGCCAGCCCTGCTGACGGTCCTGCCGGCCAAAGCGCGGACCACCTTCCGCCACCGGGATCGCGCCGGGAGCAGCCTTGCCCAATTTCCCAGGCGCCATCCCCGGGGTGTCCTTTTGGTGGCCGCTCTGCTCGCATTGGCCGCCCTGGTCCCGGCCAGCGCCACCCGGTTCGACTTCGACCCCTTGAACCTGCGGGATCCCCATGGGGAAGCCATGGCCACCCTGCTGGATGTCATGGGGGATCCGGGCATTGATCCCTATTCCATTGATGTGCTGGCCCCAAACCTGAAGGAGGCCGCCCGCTTAACCACGGCCCTGGAGGCCCTGCCCGAGGTGAAGGGTGTGGCGTCCCTCCCGGCCCTTGTCCCGGAGGACCAGGACGACAAACTTCTGCTGATCGAGGATTTGGCCTTTGTCCTGGGTCCCTCCCTCTCCCTAAAGCCCTTGCCGCCCCCCTCTTCGGCTGAGTTGTCTGCCGCCCGGGACCGCCTGGCCCGGACCCTGGCCTTGGCGGCGGGGAGTAGCGACAAGCCTGCGCCCCCGGGGACCTTGGCCGATGCTGCGGGGCGTTTCGCCGCAGCCTTGGCCTCCATGCCGGCAGATACGGCGCTGCTGGATGCCCTGGATGCCCGCCTGATGGATGGGTTGACGGACCAGTTGGCCCTGTTCCGCGATGGTCTGAATGCCACGGGGGTAACCGAGGACGATATTCCTCCGGCGCTGCGCAGCCGCTATCTTTCCGAAAGTGGAGCGGCCCGGTTGGAGGTCTTTCCCCGGGCTGACCTGCGCAATCAGGCGGCCTTGGAAGCTTTCGTCGCTGCGGTGCGCAAGGTGGCGCCCGAGGCCACCGGTGCTCCGGTCCTGATCCTGGAAGCGGGCAAGACGGTCATGGGGGCCTTCCTGCAGGCTGGGGTGATTGGCTTGGCTCTGGTCATCGCCTTACTCTATCTGGTGCTGAGGTCGGTGCGGGTTGTCGTTCTGGTTCTTGCTCCGGTTGCCTTGACGGGGCTGTTTACCCTGGCGGGATCGGCTCTCATCGGCCAAGCCTTCAACTTCGCGAATGTGATCGTCCTGCCCTTGCTGGTGGGGTTGGGCGTGTCCGGGGGGATTCATGTGGTGGGGCGGGAGCGTCAGGAGCATGATGCCGTTGAGGCCTTGGACAGCAGCACGCCCCGCGCCGTTGTCTTCAGCGCCCTGACGACGATCGGATCCTTTGGCTCGATCGCCCTGTCCAGCCACCCGGGTACGGCGAGTATGGGCGTTTTGCTGACTCTGTCGATTTTTCTGGGCCTGTTGTGCACCCTTGGCATCCTGCCTGCCCTGTTGGCCTATTGGCCCACCCGCTATGCCTTTCTCAAGGCGGACAGCAAGGCGGAGAGGTCTTAGGTCGCGACGGCCCGAATCCCCCCTCAAAAAAAACACCCCGCTTCAGGTCCTCTGAAGCGGGGTGTTCTGATGGAAGGGCAGGGCGTTATTGGCTGAGCAATTTGTCTGCTTGGGTGTTGAGTGCCTCGGTCAAGCCTGAAAGGCCCTTGGTATTGAGAATGTTGGCGTATTCAGACTTCTTCACGGCCATTTCGCTGACGGTACCCTTCAGAAGAATGTCTATGATTCGCCAGTCACCGTCTTTTCCCTGGTTCATGACGTAAGTCAGGGCAACCGGTTCGTCTCCGGGGGCCGCGATCTGGGTTTTGACAAGGGTCGTGCCCCGGGGACCGGGGTCCGTGCCCAGGGTTTTGAAGGCTTGGCCCGACCACCCCTTGAACCGCTTGGCATAGGTGGCCACACTCATATGACCAAAGGCCTTGGCCATGGCAGCGCGATCGGCGTCGTTGGCGTCGCGCCAAGCCTTGCCCGTTGCCCGTCCGGCCATGTTCGAAAAATCAAAAGCCGTCTGCGCGGCCTTGTCGATCAAGGCGTAACGACCGGTGATCCCCAGCGTCTTGGCGTCCTTCATCGCCTTCAGAAGGACGGAGTGGTATTGCTCGACCGCCGATTCGGGCGAGGCCCCTCCCCCATTTGCGGCAAGGACCGAGCCAGGTCCGGTCATGATGAGAGGAAGGGAACAAATCATTGCGGCCAAGAAATGACGGCGCTGCATATCGGTCTCTTTCATTTTTTGTATCGGCAGGGTTACTAAGGAGGCAAGTCTGCACTATAGGGAGGGAATTAGGCGGCATTTTGGCAACTCCGCCGACGGATTGTGGTCGTTGGCTGCGGAGAAGTCAGGCTTTTTCATTGCCGAAGAGCCCTGAAACGCGTAAGACTTTTCTCAAGGGCACGCGTCCGGAAGGGCGGAAAGGATCCCGCTCAATAAGACTTGAATTGACTTGGGGGCCGTAACTGGGTCGGCGTATGGGCGATCCAGGGAATCGATACAGACTGGCATTTTATCAACCCGCCGAACCACTCTTTGAATGGAATTACGATGAGCAATCCGATCACTGACATCACGCGTCGACTGGGGGACCGATTTGGGGGCTTTTCGCGTTCCGGGATCGCAGCGATTGCCTTGATGTCCCTGACCGCTTGCGCCAGCGTTGACGCCGAGGGGACCGGAGGCCAAGTGGCTGCGGCCGAACCAGCCAACGATATGGCCGTTGAGGATGAGGCTTTGGTCAGCGATCCGCTGGAGCCCTGGAACCGCTATGTCTTTGCGGTCAATGACGTGGTTTATACCTTCGCCCGACCCTGGATCGCACCCTACATGGTGCTACCGGACGAGGGTAAGGACACCGTCAACAATTTCCTGCATAACTTGAAGACGCCGGTAATCCTGTTGAATGACTTGTTGCAGGGCGATATGGGCCGGGCTTGGACCACGGTGAAGCGCTTTGGCATCAACACGACCTCCGGTGTGTTGGGCTTGGTTGACGTTGCCGAAGAATACGGTATGCCCAAGCACGAGGAAGATTTCGGACAGACCCTGGGAACCTGGGGAGTGGGCGATGGCCCCTATCTGGTGTTGCCTCTGTTGGGGCCCTCCAACCCCCGCGATGGCATTGGCCGGGGTGTTGATACCGTCACAGACCCGTTGTTCTGGCTGACCGGTGGCGCCGCCCAGGCGTTCAGCGGAGGGCGGATGTACGGCACCTTCTCCAATGAATATGGTCGCCGGTCCGGTGAAATGGACGCTCTTCGCCAGTCCTCCTTGGACTATTACGCGACGATTCGTAGCCTCTATACCCAAATGCGCCGCTCCAAGGTCCAGAACATCGAGGGAGCGAAGGCTCAGAACGCGGAAGTGGATTACTTCTCGCAGACAAACTGATCGAAACACCCTCGGCAAGAGGCTGTTACAGGACGGTCGGAGAGAGATCTCCGACCGTCTTTTTGTTGTCGCGTGGATTCTTTTTGGATTGCCACAAGAAAACGGGGCGCTCGAAGGCGCCCCGTTCCTGCATGGCCCGGTCCTGTGGGCCCCTGTGCTTGGCTGCGTGGATTAGAAATCCATGCCGCCCATGCCGCCCATTCCCCCCATGTCGGCGGGAGCTGAGGCCTTCGGCTCGGGCCGATCGGCGACCATGGCTTCGGTGGTGATCAGCAGGCCGGCCACGGATGCGGCATCCTGCAGGGCGCAACGGACCACCTTGGTCGGATCGATGACACCGGCCTTGACCAGATCCTCATACGCTCCGGTCTGGGCGTTGTAGCCATAGTTGGAGTCGGTGGACTCCAAAAGCTTGCCGGCGACGACGGAGCCGTCGGTCCCCGCATTGGCCGCGATCTGACGGACCGGAGCCTGCAGGGCGCGACGGACGATGTCGATTCCCACCTTCTGGTCGTCATTGGCCGGGGTGAGGCTGTCCAGGGCCTTGGTGGAATACAGCAGGGCGACACCGCCACCGGCGATGATGCCTTCCTCCACGGCGGCCCGGGTGGCATGAAGGGCGTCGTCGACGCGGTCCTTCTTCTCTTTCACCTCGACTTCGGTGGCGCCGCCGACCCTGATCACCCCGACTCCGCCAGCCAGCTTGGCCAGGCGCTCTTGCAGCTTCTCCCGATCATAGTCGCTGGTGGTGTCTTCAATGTTGGCGCGGATCTGGGCGATCCGGGCCTGAATATCGGCCTTGTCCCCGGCCCCATCCACGATGGTGGTGTCGTCCTTGGTGATCGTGACCGTTTTGGCGGTACCGAGCATGTCGATGGTGACATTTTCGAGCTTGATGCCCAGGTCTTCACTGATGACTTGCCCCCCGGTCAGGATGGCGATGTCTTCCAGCATGGCCTTGCGGCGGTCACCGAAGCCCGGCGCCTTGACCGAGGCCACCTTGAGGCCGCCGCGCAGACGGTTGACCACCAGGGTTGCGAGCGCTTCGCCTTCGACATCCTCGGCGATGATCAGCAGCGGGCGACCGGATTGGACGACCGTCTCCAGCACGGGAAGCAGGGGCTGCAGGCCGGAGAGCTTTTTCTCGTGGATCAGCACATAGGGATTTTCCAGCTCCGCGACCATTTTCTCGGAATTGGTCACGAAGTAGGGGGACAGGTAACCCCGGTCGAACTGCATGCCTTCGACCACGTCGAGTTCGGTCTCCAGTCCCTTGGCTTCCTCGACGGTGATGACCCCCTCGTTGCCGACCTTTTCCATGGCCGTGGCGATGATCTGGCCGACTTCGGAGTCCCCATTGGCGGAGATGGTGCCGACCTGGGCCACTTCAGCGTTGGTCGAAATGGCGCGGGAGCGGGTTTTGACATCCTCGATGACGGCATTGACCGCCATGTCGATGCCGCGCTTCAAGTCCATCGGGTTCATGCCGGCGGCAACGGACTTCACCCCTTCGCGGACGATGGCCTGGGCCAGCACGGTCGCGGTGGTGGTGCCATCTCCGGCCAGATCCGCCGTCTTGGAGGCAACCTCCTTCAGCATCTGCGCGCCCATGTTTTCGAACTTATCTTTGAGTTCGACTTCCTTGGCGACGGAGACACCATCCTTGGTGATACGGGGAGCGCCGAAGCTTTTGTCCAGGACAACGTTGCGGCCCTTGGGACCCAGGGTCACCTTGACGGCATTGGCCAGGGTGTCGACGCCTTTCAACAGACGGTCGCGGGCGTCGGCGGAAAATTTCACTTCCTTTGCGGACATGGACTCAGTCTCCCCTTATTCGGCGGCAGCTTGGATGGTCGCGGCGTCGGTGATCACGCCCAGGATGTCGGATTCCTTCATGATCAGGTAATCGACCCCGTCGATCTTCACCTCGGTACCCGACCATTTTCCGAACAGAATCTGGTCTCCGGCCTGGACATCCAGGGGGTGGAGCGTTCCGTCCTCGCCGCGCGCGCCAGACCCGGCGGCGATGATTTCGCCCCGCATGGGTTTTTCCTTGGCGGTGTCGGGGATGATGATGCCACCGGCGGTCTTTTCTTCGCTTTCGAGGCGCTTGACCAGGACCCGGTCGTGCAAGGGTTTGAAGTTCATAGGTTTGTCTCCGTCATTCCTTACGGTGGAAGCAAATGACACCGGCTTTGGGTCCCCGATATCTTGGGCGACTGGGGCCGGGCGGGAATTGACATAGTTTTTTGAAAATCGACGTCAAGTGAGAGAGCGAAATTTTTGTCAGCACTCGCCGAAGGTGGCTGCTAAGCCTCTGATAATAAAACAAACTTGAAATATGAGCGAACTGTGCTCATCCTTTTCTCAGGGAGCAAACGCAGCCACAAGGTGGCCTTGACCGGAACCGCAAGAGGGGCGGATGGGGCCACGGAGAAGAGGAACTTCGACCATGACCTTTTTTGATGTCGACGTCAGGCCCCAGTCCGAGTCCCAGTCCGACCCCAAGTCCGATATGGCGCGTCAAATGGCCGACTACCGATTGACCACGGCGAAAATTCTCTACCACATGCCGGATCATCCGGGACTTTTGCAGGAATACATCTGGCAACAATTGGATTTGGCGCCCCGGTTTCCAGAGCTGCGCCGTTTCCTGGATTTCTGGACCAAGGAGTTGGACGGCCCCCTCCATTCCGTTCGGGTGGCATCGGCGGAATTGATCACACCCGGGCGGTATCGGCCCGTTGATTGCCTGTTGGTTCACTAGAGTGAAACTGGATCAGCTTGAGTCAAGCTGGCCCAGTTTCACTCTAATTATATAGATTTTAGAGTATCTTCGAGGCCAAGTTTGGTCGCAAAGCGACTCAACTTGATCTCGGAATACTCTAGATCACGATGAAATCAGGTCTGTCCGACCTGATTTCATAAACGTGATCTAAATCATATATTTAGAGCGGAATGAGACGGAAAACCGCATACACTTTTCCTCATTCCGCTCTCATACCAAGCGGCGCGGGTTGAAACCCAGGCCGCTTTTCTTGCGTTCAAACGCCAGGCGGGCTTTTACGCGCCATACGGCGCGGCGGCCACTTGGCCGCTTCCCAGGTGCGGTGAGGCAAACTCACCGCACCTTGGTATAAGCATTCCCCGGATGCCGAAGGTGAGTGCTTGAATTCGCTGCGGGGCTGGGGCAGGGTGCCCCCATGACCGGTTCCAGCTCCGCCCATAACCTGCCCGAACTGTCCGTTTCCGAGCTCTCCGGCGCCCTGAAGCGCACGGTGGAGGAAGCCTTCTCCCGCGTGCGTCTGCGCGGTGAAATCAGCCAGCCCAAGGTGGCGGGGTCTGGTCACTGCTACCTGCGTCTCAAGGACGAGACGGCGGTGATCGATGCCATCATCTGGCGTGGCACAATGAACAAGCTCTCCCTCCGCCCCGAAGAGGGGATGGAGGTCATTGTGACGGGCAAGCTGACCACCTATCCGGGCCGGTCGAGCTATCAGATCATCGTCGAGGACATGGAACTGGCGGGCGAAGGTGCCCTCCTGAAGCTGTTGGAGGACCGCCGCCGCCGTTTGGCTGCGGAAGGCCTGTTCGATCCGGCCCGCAAGCGACGCCCCCCCTTTCTGCCCCAGGTCATTGGCGTGGTCACCTCTCCCACCGGGGCGGTGATCCGGGACATTCTCCACCGCATCTCCGACCGCTTTCCGCGCCGCGTCCTGGTCTGGCCCGTCAAGGTTCAGGGCGAGGGGGCGGCAGAGGAGATCGTCCGCGCCATCCAGGGTTTTAATGCCCTGCCCGAGGGGGGAGCCATTCCCCGGCCCGATGTCCTGATCGTTGCCCGGGGGGGCGGCAGCCTCGAGGACCTTATGGCCTTCAATGGGGAAGCCGTCGTCCGCGCCGCGGCCGAAAGCGCGATCCCCCTGATCTCTGCGGTTGGCCACGAGACCGACGTTACCTTGATCGATCACGCGGCGGACCTGCGGGCCCCCACACCAACGGGGGCCGCTGAAATGGCCGTGCCCGTGCGCATGGAGCTTCTTGCGCAGGTGGGGGAAACGGGGAGCCGCATGGAAGGGGCTGTGGGGCGGTTGCTCATCGACCGGGCCATGCGTCTCGAAGGGCTGTCTCGGGGCTTGCCGGACCTGGACCGGCTGCTGGCCGATGCGGTCCAACGGTTGGATGACCGGGCCGAACGCTTGGCCGCAGCGCCCCATCGCTTGATTGAACAGCGGACCCTGGCTCTGGGCCAAATGGCTGCCCGGCTGCGCCGCCCCGGGGAGTTGATCGACCGCAAGGCCCAGGACCTGGACCGCAGTGCTCTGGCGCTGCGGGGGGCCATGATCCGTTTGGGTGATCAGGCGCAACGCAGCCTGATCACCCTGTCCGACCGGTTGCGACCGGAGCGGATTACCGGGCGGTTGGAGCGGGAGGGACGGAGTCTGGAGGGACTCGCCGACCGTTTGGCCGGTTGGGGCCGCCGGGATCTGGATCGGCGAGCGGAACGGCTGGCCGGTCTGGCCGCCCGATTGGAAAGCGTGTCCCATCATCGGGTCCTGGAGCGCGGTTACGCCGTGGTTCGGGACGAAGCAGGACAGGTGTTGACCGAGGCCAAAGGTGTGATTCCCGGCGCAACCCTGTCCCTGGAATTCAAGGATGGCCTGCGGCGGGCCATCGCCGATGGGGGAGAGGGGGCGGCTGCCTCCCCGATACCCCAGGCGGATCCCCTTCCGCCCTCGACGCCACCGGCTGAGGGGCGGCGTAAGAGTGGGACCCAGAAGGGGCGCGACAAGCGGCAGCGCGATTTCCTCGACGACCTCTGAGAGACGGGACACGATACGGGGCTTTGCCCCGTTCCCCACTGGGGCCGAGAGGCCCCAGACCCCGGGCCATTAAAAAGGGGTGGGGGTAATCGTCCGAAAGGGACGAGACGGTGTCGTGGTTTTATCGCCATTTCGCGCATTCTTTTCGGCGGTCCTCCTCGCTGAGGCCCAGGTCGTGCAGCAGGGCGGGGTCCAGGCGGGCGAGCTCTCGCCGTTGGGCGCGCCGTTCCAACCAGCGACGAAGGCGCGCGACGGAAAGGGATATCCATCCAAGTCTGTTCATTTTTCGCATCTCCATATTATGATCGGATGGAGAGAACACCTTCATTCAGGCTGTGAATAACGATGTCTTCGGACAGGCTTTGTGAGGAAAATGCACATGAAGCGGTCCCGCCTTCCCCTGAATGCCCTGCGGGCCTTTGAAGCCGTGGGCCGCCTCGGGCGGATGACCCTGGCGGCCGAGGAACTCCACGTGACCCATGGGGCGGTCAGCCGTCAGGTTCGCCACCTGGAGGAGGTGTTGGGCGTTCCCTTGCTGGAAGGTCCCCGGAATGATTGGCATCTGACGGAGGCGGGCCGCGCCCTGTTGCCCGGGTTACGGACAGCGTTTGAGGGGATCGAGGGCGCGGTGGCCCAGGTGGCCGATAGCCCCACGGGGCCGCTGGACCTGTCCTGTATCGGGACCTTCGCCATGCGCTGGCTGATCCCCCGGCTGCACCGCTTTCAGGGGCGCTATCCGGACATCGAGGTGCGCCTTGCCTCCTCGGACCGGCCCGTGGATTTCGCCCGGGATGGTTTCGATCTGGCGATCCGCGTGGGGCGGTCCCCCTGGCCGCAGGGCGTGACCGCCCATCCGCTGTTCCCGGAGCATTTTGGCCCCGTGCAGGCGTCGGGCCGGGGGCTTTCCGGGGCTCCCCCGTTGCGCTCCCGCACCCGACCCGGGGCTTGGGAGGATTGGTGTGCCCTGTCGGGGGAGAAACCACCCGATGGCCCTCCCGTCGAATATGAACACTTCTTTTTCATGCTGGAGGCGGCGACGGGAGGACTCGGTACCGCCATTGGGCCGTGGCCCCATGTGGTGGACGATGTGCGATCCGGCCGCCTCGTGGCGCCCCGGGGCTTTCTGGCCAGTGGGTTGGATTACGCGGCCCTGACCCGCCCCGGCAAACCCCGCCGCCGCGTCGCCCTGTTCCTGGAGTGGCTCAGGGAGGAAGCGGAGCGGTTTGTGAGTGACTTTCCGCCGCCGGGGTGCGATCCGTGAATCACGGAGAGGGCTGAAACCACCCGTGGACGGCACCCTGGAAGGCGATGACGGTGTCGAGAAGCCAGCCCGCCCAGGTCGTGGAATAAACGAACACAAAGAGGATAAAAGCAATACTGATGAGGGCAAGAGCCGTAGCCAGGACCCAACCGAAGGTGAGCCAGAATTGATGCCGCGCTTGGGTTAGGGCGCCCTTGGACTCCCGGGGCCGCGTGGCGTCCTCTTCCAGGGCGTCGGCGAGGGTCTTGCCACGGAACCGCAACCCCTCCGGCGCCAGGCTGGCCAGGGCGATGATCAGATGGGCCAGGGTCGGCAGATAGGTGGAAAACAGCATCAGGGCAATCCACAGGGTCCCCCCCTCGGTCGGATCCCTCAGCTCTGCCAGTTGTTGGGCCAGATCGAGGACAGGTTTGTTCCCGCCCCACGCCAGGGTGGCATTGAAAAACTCCACCCCGACGACCAGCGTGGCCGCCAACAGCAGCAACAGCAGAGTGGCCAGAAGGAAGTCCAGGCCGGAATACAAAACGGTGTGGCCTGGAGATTTTTTGGTGACGCTGGCCGTCAAAAGGGTCCGGGTCACGGCGAGGGACAGCCAATCGAAGGGGGCGTTCAAAAGCGGCAACAAGCCGAGACCGAGCATCACGGAGAGACTGCTCTGAGAGGGCGGAGTCGTGCCGTTCAGAATGAACATTGCCGCAAGGAGCAGAAGCCACAGAAGAACGAGGAAAGGACCGTAGACCGCATGGCGTATAGCGGTAGACTGTAGGACGACGATGACGCCGGTGAAAGCGACAGCGACAGCGACAGCGACAGGGAAAGCAATAGCGCCAGCGCCAGCGCCAGCGACCGCGACAGCGAAAGCGCCAGCGCCAGCGACAGCGCCAGCGACAGCGCCAGTGACAGCGACAGCGACAGCGCCAGTGACAGCGACAGCGACCGCGACCGCGCCAGCGCTAGCGCCAGTGACAGCGAAAGCGAAAGCGAAAGCGAAAGCGAAAGCGCCAGCGACCCAAGATTTCCAACCGGGAAGTCGTCGGGAGACGACAAACAGACTTACCAGGATCGAGAGAAACCCGACACTCACCAGACGGTTCAATGCCGCAGTCGTATCCTTCAGGCCCAAGGCATCTCCCAGGGACCCGGCAGTCCCGGTGACGGTCCAACTGAGAAAGGCAAAGGTAAGCGGATAAAGCACCGCGAGGACCAGGCAGCGGTCGAAACTGGTGGCGGTGAGCCAGGCGGTGGTCCAGGGGGGGCGGCTGGCTCCCTTCGGGGGGCCGAAGCACCGGTCCAAGCAGCCCAATCCGATCCACAGAAAGGCGCGGTAGCGGTCTTTCCTCTGGCCCCGAAGGCGGGCGATCAGATCCTCGAAGTCCTCACAAAGCGGATTCGCGAGGAGCTTCCCATAGGCCTGGAAGATAGGACCGAAGCTGACAGCGCCCAACAAAGTGATCACGGTTGCCGCTGCGGCGGCAATCATTGTCCAATTCTCCCAGTCTTGCATCCCCGCCCCTTTCCACCACCCTTCGATGACAGATCTTTTCTAGCACACTTGAAAAGGGTTGGGACCCCGCAGGCGAAAGGGGCCGTTGCGGAGAGGGGGCCGACCCTTCCCCGGCATCCATGAGACCGGGCCATGGGAGTTGGGTGTCTTCCAACGCATTGGTTCTTATGCGTCATTCCCGCGCAGGCGCTAAGGAATGCACGTTTCTTTGTTTGGCTCTAATGTTTTTTCCTTCGTCATTCCCGCGTACGCGGGAATCCAGGGTGGGGACAGGGGAGGGCAGCGGTTGACGCAACAGGAGCGCCCCTCACCGACACCATCGAAATCAACCCTGGATCCCCGTTTTCACGGGGATGACGAATAAAAATGATCAGCCCTAAATAAAAGATATGTGCATCCCTTAGCGTTTTCGCGGGGATGACGGGACGAAGAGCCCAACTGAGCATGACTCTCCTTATTTCAACCGCTTACTCGTCATTCCCGCGCACGCGGGAATCCAGGGTGGGGACAACGGACCTATGCGGTTGACGCAACAGGAGCGGTCTTCACTGACACCATCGAAATCAACCCTGGATCCCCGTTTTCACGGGGATGACGAATAAAATATTGAACTTTGGAGCGGCACGGAGAAACGGCCATCCCTCAGCGCCCGGGTGGGAAAGCCCCATAAAATCCGGACCAGTGATCTCTTGATGGTAGATCACACGCCACCGTTCGCGGTACACTCTCGATTGTGTCCACCTCAGTGATGGGCAAAGCGGCGTCGAGGGTGGCGGCAACCACCCCCAACGCCTAACCGCAACCCTGCTGATCCTAGAAAGTGAGCAAGGTCATGGCTAACGCCTGTTATATCCCATTGTCCGCCGTTTCCACAAATTCGTCCTGCTTGCGGGGCGAACCTGGGGGCGCGCTGGCCGGGGGCTGAGGGAGGACGCCGGGCGGGCCGGGTTATCCGGAGGCCTGTTTCCGCATGTCCCCGCTCTGACCCGGTCCGTTTCGGCGGTTCTCCCCGGCCTCCGGTCGGATTTTCCGACCATGGAAAACAGCACCCTTTCCCCGAAGGCGGGAGGGGGGCGCGATGCTGCGCCCACGCCCGTTGATATCAGTGTTGGACGCCGCTTGCGTTGGCTGCGGCGGTCCAGGGGCCTCTCCACAAGGGAGCTTGCCGATCATGTTGGCTTCTCCGGTGCTCAGCTTATGAAATACGAGCTGGGGACCAATCGAATCAGCGCGAGCCGCCTTTATGGCTTGGCCTGTGCCCTTGGCGTGACGCCCTCCTTTTTCTTCGAGGACCTGCCGCCTCCCACGGGCGAGCAGATCCCGGAGGGGGCGGCGATGATGACCCACCCCCTGACCTGGGAGATGCTGAGGGCTTTTGAGGGGATCCGGTCTTCCGCGCAGAAGCAAGCGGCCTATGCGCTTTTGCTCAGCATGGCGGCCTGTTTCGACGCACCCATCGAGAAAGTCATGCGGTACCGTCAAAGGGGTCCGTCATTCCCGCGTACGCGGGAATGACGAAGGAAAAAACCTTAGCGCCAAACAAAGAAACGTGCATCCCTTAACACGCGCCCTGGAATGACGGCTCATAATGAAAATTACTTCGAGTTTAACTGTAAAACAAACCAGGGGACACGACAGTATCGTGTCATGGGTGATTGCCCCAAAAACCATTGCCTGGGGTCTGGGGCCTTTCGGCCCCAGTGGGGGACGGGGCAAAGCCCCGTGAAAAAAAGGAAGGCTCCGGGGGACTGGAATCCCCCGGAGCCTTTTCCTCATCCCGCTCTAGCGGCTTGCCTTACTCGGCGGCGAGGTTGCGCAGCACGTACTGCAGGATGCCGCCGTTCTTGAAGTAGTCCAGCTCATCGACGGTATCGATGCGGCAGAGGGTCTCGAAGGTCTCGCTGGAGCCATCGGCCCGGGTCACCTTGACGGTGACGGTCTGGCGCGGCTTCAGGTCGCCCAGGTCTTCGATGTCGAAGATCTCGGTGCCATCCAGCTTCAGGGTCTTGCGGTCCACACCCTCGGCGAACTGCAGGGGCAGAACGCCCATGCCGACGAGGTTGGAGCGGTGGATACGCTCGAAGCTTTCGACGATGACCGCCTTGACGCCCAGCAGGCTGGTGCCCTTGGCCGCCCAGTCACGGGAGGATCCGGTGCCGTATTCCTTGCCGCCCACGATGACCAGCGGGGTCTTGGCCTCGGCGTACTTCATGGCCGCATCGTAGATGGGCATGACGTCGCCGGCGGGCTGCAGGGTGGTGACGCCCCCCTCGGTGCCGGGAGCCATCTCGTTGCGGATGCGGATATTGGCGAAGGTGCCCCGCATCATGACTTCGTGGTTACCACGCCGTGCGCCGTAGGAGTTGTAGTCCTTGTCGGAAACCTGATGCTCCGAAAGGTACACGCCCGCCGGGCTGCTGCCCTTGATCGAACCGGCCGGAGAGATGTGGTCGGTGGTCACCGAGTCCGCCAGGATCGCCAGCGGACGGGCGCCCTTGATGTCTTCGATGAGGCCGGAGGACACCTTCTCCATGCCCTGGAAGTAGGGCGGATGCTGCACGTAGGTCGAGGTGCTGTCCCAGGCGTAGGTTTCGCCTTCGACCACCTGGACCGCCTGCCACTCGGGCGGGCCGTCGAAGACGTTGTCGTAGCGGGCGCGGAACATCTCGGGCGAGATATTCTGTTCGATCGCGTCGGCCACTTCCTTGGCGGTCGGCCAGATGTCCTTGAGGAAGACGTCGTTGCCTTCCTTGTCCTGGCCCAGCACGGCGGTGGTCACGTCGACCTTCAGGCTGCCGGCAATGGCGTAGGCGACGACCAGCGGCGGGCTGGCCAGGTAGTTCGCCTTCACATGCGGGCTGATGCGGCCTTCGAAGTTCCGGTTACCGGACAGAACGGCGGTTGCGACCAGACCGTTGTTGTCGATGGCTTCGGCGATGGGCTCGGCCAGCGGGCCGGAGTTGCCGATGCAGGTGGTGCAGCCATATCCGGCGACGTTGAAGCCCAACTGGTCCAGGTAGGTCTGCAGACCGGCCTTCTCCAGGTAATCGGAGACGACCTGGGATCCCGGCGCGAGGGAGGTCTTCACCCAGGGCTTGGCAACCAGACCCTTCTCCACCGCCTTCTTCGCCACCAAACCGGCGGCCATCAGGACCGAGGGGTTGGAGGTGTTGGTGCAGGAGGTGATGGCGGCGATGACCACATCCCCATCGGACAGGCCGTAGTCGGCACCGGCGACGGGTACGGAGCGGTCTTCGCTCGCGTTCGGCGCCAGGGTCTTGAGGGCATCGGCGAAGGCCGGAGCCGCGCCGGACAGGGCGACACGGTCCTGGGGACGCTTGGGGCCGGCCAGCGAGGGCTCGACGGTGGCCATGTCCAGTTCCAGGGTGTCGGTGAACACAGGATCCACGGTCCCCGTCTCGCGCCACATGCCCTGGGCCTTGGCATAGGCCTCGACCAGAGCCACGGTGTCTTCGTCGCGACCGGTGAAGCGCATGAAACGCAGGGTCTCGGCGTCGACGGGGAAGATGCCGCAGGTGGCGCCGTATTCGGGACCCATGTTGGCGATGGTCGCCCGGTCGGCGAGCGGCAGGTTATCCAGGCCGTCGCCAAAGAACTCGACGAACTTGCCGACCACGCCCTTCTTGCGCAGCATTTCCACCACGGTCAGAACCAGATCGGTGGCGGTGCAGCCTTCCTTGATCTGGCCGGTCAGCTTGAAGCCGATGACCTCGGGGATCAGCATGGAGACCGGCTGGCCCAGCATGGCGGCCTCGGCCTCGATGCCACCCACGCCCCAGCCGAGCACGCCCAGGCCGTTGATCATGGTGGTGTGGGAATCGGTGCCGACCAGGGTATCGGGATAGGCGATGGTGCGCCCGGCCTCTTCACCGGTCCAAACGCCCTTGGCCAGATATTCCAGGTTCACCTGGTGGCAGATGCCGACGCCCGGCGGAACCACGCGGAAGTTGTTGAAGGCCTTCTGGCCCCAGCGCAGGAAGGCATAGCGCTCGCCATTGCGCTCGAACTCCAGGTCCATGTTCTTCTTCATGGAATCGGCGGAGCCAGCATAGTCGATCATGACCGAGTGGTCGATGACCAGATCCACCGGAGACAGCGGGTTGATGGTGCTGGCATCCCCACCCAGGGCGACCACGGCCTCACGCATGGCGGCCAGATCGACCACGGCGGGAACGCCGGTGAAGTCCTGCATCAGCACGCGGGCGGGGCGGTAGGCGATCTCGCGATCGGAGGTCTTGTCCTTCATCCAGTCGACAACGGCCTTGGCGTCGTCGGTGGAGACGCTGCGGCCATCCTCGTAGCGCAGCAGGTTTTCCAGCAGCACTTTCAGGGAGTAGGGCAGGCGGGTGATGTCGCCGAGGCCGGCGGCCTCCAGGCTGAAGTAATCATACTCCTTACCGTTAACGGTAAGAGTCTTGCGGGTTTTCAGTGTATCTTGACCGCACAAGGGCATGGACGGACTCCTTGGCTTTAGGGTGGCGGCTTTAGAGCGGCGAGCAGAAAAGTGGCCCCGTGTGTGGTCCACTTGCCGCCCGACCTAGTTGGATCTGGATCCGAGGGCTCCACAGAACGGGAACGGTCCGCGAGGCGGTTTGGATCCAAACTGGTTTCGGGCGCCATCGACTAGTGAATCGGGGCTGGTCCGTCAGGTCCGAGCATATGGCGCGGCCCGCCTTACACCACATATCCGGCGTTCTGTCCAGCGGTCTCGCGCGGGTGCAGGTTCGGGAAAGCGGAGTCGCGCAATCTTTGATGGCTTTCCCGCCCCGGAACGGAAAAAGGCCGAGGGGCAAAACAGAGGGAGCGCGCGCTTTCGACCGACTGGACAGGGCGGTTGGATCCAAATGCCCTTCGCAGACAAGGCATGCTTGACCCAAGTTGACGTATGCGTTAAGTGCTTAAGGGTCGAGGTTGAACGCGTCACCAAACGAATCCGGAATAATGAGGTTCGGGACGCTAATCAGCCCAAATGGGAGGTCACTGGTAGATGTCCACGGATTCACCAATCCTGGACGTGCGCGATGTGTCACTGCATTTCGGTGGTGTGCGCGCGCTGTCCAATGTTTCATTTTCCGTCAAGCCCGGAGAGTTGTTCGCGATTATCGGTCCCAACGGGGCGGGTAAGACGTCGATGATGAACTGTATTTCGGGCCGGTATACCCCCACGCAAGGTCAGGTGGTCTTCAAGGGCCAGGACGTGACCCCTCTGCCGCCCAACAAGCGGACCGAGGTGGGCATGGGCCGGACCTTCCAGAACCTGGCGTTGTTTGGGCATATGAGCGTGCTCGACAACATCATGGTCGGGCGGCACCACCTGCTGAAAAACAACTTCTTCACCGGTGCCCTCTATTGGCTTGGCGGCGCCCAGAAGGAAGAGCTGTCCCACCGCCGCGAGGTGGAAGACATCATCGACTTCCTGGAGATCAGCCCGATCCGCAAGGCGACGGCGGGGACCCTGTCCTACGGCCTGCGCAAGCGGGTGGAGCTGGCGCGGGCTATCGCCCTCAAGCCCGACCTGATCCTGCTGGACGAGCCCATGGCGGGTATGAACCAGGAAGAGAAGGAAGACATGACCCGCTACATCGTCGATCTGAACGAGGAGTGGGGCATGACCGTGGTGATGATCGAACACGATATGGGGGTCGTGATGGACATCAGCGAACGGGTCATGGTGCTGGATTTTGGCCAGAATATCGCCGAGGGCCTGCCCGACGAGATCATGAGCAACCCCTACGTCAAGAAAGCCTATCTGGGTGAGGATGACGAAGAGGAGGACGGCGCTATCGCTCTGGCTCCCGGACAGGAGGTCGCCTGAGATGGCTCGTCGCAAAACCGCTCCTGCGCCCGAATACTGTGATGTTTCCGCGCTCGATACCTTTCCGAAGATCCTTCGCCACAATGGGCGGACTTGGCCCAACGATGTGGCCATGCGCGAGAAGGAATTCGGCATCTGGAACGAATTCACCTGGGCCGATTACGATGCCAAGGTTCGCTATTACGCCCTGGGTCTGCGGGCCCTGGGAGTTCAGCGCGGTCAGGTGATCGGTCTGTTGGGGGCGAACCGCCCGGAATGGGTGTGGGGCGAGATCTCCGCCCATGCCATCGGCTGCATGTCCCTGGGCATCTACAAGGATGTCCTGGAGGATGAAGCGGAATACCTGATCAATTACGCCGAATGCGTGGCCATCATTGCCGAGGATGAGGAGCAGGTCGACAAGCTGTTGGAGCTGGGCGATCAACTGGCCAGCCTGAAGCACATCGTCTATTGCGACGACCGGGGGATGCGCAAATACGATGATCCTCGCCTGATTTCCCAAAATGACCTGATGGACAAGGGCAAAGCCCTGGAGGCATCGGACCCCGGTCTCTACGACCGGGAAGTGGACCTGGGTCAGGGCGATGACGTGGCGGTGCTCTGCACGACCTCCGGCACGACATCAAAGCCCAAGATGGCCATGTTGCAGTCGGGCGCGTTCCTGCGCCATTGCGTGGATTACATGAACGCCGACCCCAAGCGGCCGGGGGACGACTATGTGTCGGTTCTGCCCCTGCCCTGGATCATGGAGCAGGTCTATGTGGTCGGTCAGGCGCTGATTTCGCGGACGGTGGTCAACTTCGTCGAGGAAGAAGAGACCACCATGGCCGATATGCGCGAGATCGGTCCCACCTTCGTCCTTCTGGCCCCCCGGGTCTGGGAATCGATTGCGGCGGATGTGCGGGCCCGCATGATGGATGCCAGCAGGTTCAAGCAGTGGATGTTCGAGCTGGGCATGAAGATTGGCATGAAGGCCCTGACCGAGGGGCGCCGCTCCAAACTGGCGGATCTGATCCTGTTCCGCGCCCTGCGGGATCGGTTGGGCTTTTCCTTCCTGACCAGCGCGGCCACGGGCGGCGCGGCCATGGGGCCGGAGACCTTCCGGTTTTTCCATGCCATGGGGGTTCCGCTGAAACAGCTCTATGGGCAGACGGAACTGGCTGGGGCCTATACCATCCACCGGGGCGACGACATCGACCACGAAACGGTGGGCAAGGCCTTCGACAAGTCCAATGTGCGCATCGAAAACCCCGACAAGGAAGGGGTGGGCGAGATCGTCGGGCGGAACCAGGGCATGTTCTTGGGCTATTACAAGAACCCCGATGCTTCGAAGGAGGATGTGCGCGACGGTTGGCTCTATACGGGCGATGCCGGGTACATCAAGAAAGAGAACGGTCATCTGGTGGTTATCGACCGGGTCAAGGATTTGGCCCAGACCTCCGACGGGGTGCGCTTCAGCCCGCAGTTCATCGAGAACAAGCTGAAGTTCTCCCCCTTCATTGCCGAGGCGGTGATCCTGGGGCGGGACAAGCCCTATCTGTCGGCGATGATCTGCATCCGCTGGTCCATCGTCTCCAAATGGGCCGAGCAGAAGGCCATTGCCTTCACCAATTACACCAATCTGGCGGCCAACCTGGACGTTTACGCGCTGTTGCGGGCCGAGGTGGAGAAGGTGAACGAGACCCTGCCCCATGCCCAGAAGGTCCGGAAATTCCTGTTGTTGTACAAGGAATTGGATCCGGATGATGGGGAGTTGACCCGGACCCGGAAGGTGCGCCGCAGTGTGATCGCCGAGAAATACGACAAGGAAATCACGGCGATCTACGCGGGCAACGAGCGGGTGGACATCGATACGGTCATTTCCTTCCAGGATGGCACCAAGTCGCGGATCCAGACGAGCTTGAAGGTGGAAACCCTGCTTCCCCCGGATGGGGTGTCGGGTGGGGCTTCGGGCGGGGCCGCTGGGGCTTCCCACCAAGCCGCAGAATAAACACGAACTCGGGGGTGGAGCGCGGACGCGTCGCCACCCCTCCGCAGGACGTCACGCCTCAAAAGCCAAGACCAACAAAAATGGCTTCGGGCGGTTCCGCCGAAACGGGCGGATAAGGGAGGATGACAGGTGAACTGGGAACTGCTTTTTCAGCTTGTTCTGAACGGGGTGATCGTTGGCACGCTGTATGGCGTCGTCGCCATGTGCTTCGTGCTGATCTACAAATCCACGCAGGTGGTCAACTTTGCCCAGGGTGAGTTCTTGCTCATCGGCGCCTGGGTCTGTTGGTACATGCTGGTTGAATTCCAAATGCCCTTCCTTCTGGGCTTCTTTTTCACCCTTGTCTTCATGATGGCATTTGGCGTCCTGTTGCAGGTGGTGGTGCTCAGGCCGATGATCGGGGAACCGATCATCTCGGTGATCATGGTCACCATCGGCCTGTCCATCTTCATGCGGGCCTTGACGAGTTGGGTGTTCGGCCAAAGCGCGGAAGCCTTTCCCAAGGTGTTCGAGATGGAGTCCATCAATATCCTGGGGCTGAATACCCAGCCTGCTTATTTGATGAGCTTTGTCATTTCCCTCTTGGTGATGGTGGCCTTCTATTACTTCTTCCGCTTTTCCCGCCACGGTCTGGCCATGCGGGCCACGGCCTTTGACCAGCAGGTGGCCCAATCCCTGGGCATTTCGGTGAAGAACGTCTTCGCCATGGCCTGGGCCATCTCGGCCATGGTCAGTGCGCTCGCCGGGGTGGTCATGGGCATGGTTAATGGCGTGTCCTCGGCCCTGTCCTTCATCGGCATCAAGGTCTTCCCCGCCGTGATTCTGGGCGGTCTGGACAGCATCATCGGCGCCATCGTCGGTGGTCTGGTGATCGGTGTCCTGGAGAACACCGCAGAGTTTGTCGACGGCCAGTTCCTGCATGTGGGGAACATGCTGACCATCGCCCCGTTCTGGGTGCTGATCCTTATCCTTGTGATCAAGCCCTACGGATTTTTCGGCACCAAGGACATCGAGCGGGTCTAAGAGAATGGCGACACTTTCCATGCGTCCCTGCGGGGACTTCCGGACGACCTACCGTCAGGACACCAAGATCTTCAACACGCGCAACAGTCGGGGCGCGATGGTGATTTTCCTGGTGGCCCTGTACGCCCTGGTGATCCTGCCCCAGGCGGTGCCCGCCCTGGCTGATGCTCCGATCATCGGCTGGTTCGCCGATGGCTACTTCCTCTCTTTGGGGATCCAGTTCTGTTATTACGGCATCGCCGCTCTGGGGCTGAATATCCTGGTGGGCTTTACCGGCCAGATCTCCCTCGGGCACGCCGCCTTCTTCGGCGTCGGGGCCTTCTCTTCGGCTTGGTTGAACACCACCTTTGGCATTCCGGTGTTGCTCTGCATTCCCCTGGCCGGTTGTATGGCGGCCATGGTGGGCTTGATCTTTGGTGCCCCGGCGGCGCGCATCAAGGGGCTCTATCTGGCCATTGCCACCCTGGCGGCCCAGTTCATTATCGAAGACCTGTTCATCCGGATGGAGTGGTTCACGGGCGGGTCCTCGGGCTCCCTGGCCGATACGGTCACCCTGTTCGGCTTCGCCTTCGATAACGATCAACGCTATTTCCTGCTGACCCTTTCCTTCGCCATCATCATGTATGTGCTGGCGGCGAACCTGATGCGGTCCCGGGATGGACGGGCCTTTGTGGCGGTCCGCGACCACTACCTGTCGGCGGAGGTGATGGGCATCAACCTGACCAAATACCGGGTCATGTCCTTCGGTATTGCCGCCTTCTATGCGGGCATCGGTGGGGCCCTCTATGGGCACTACCTGATGTTCGTTTCGGCGGAGGCCTTCACCATCCTGCTGTCCATCCAGTTCCTGGGGATGATCATCATTGGCGGCTTGGGCAGCGTCATGGGCGCCATGCTCGGCACCATCTTTATGGTGATGCTGCCGGAGTTCATGGCCGGGGGGGTGAGTATCCTTCAGAATACGGAATGGGGGAACCAGCCCTTCATTATCAACGGTTTGGCCTTTTTCCGGGAGATGGCCATCGGGGCGGCAATTATTCTGTTCCTGATTTTCGAGCCGGATGGCCTGGCCCACCGCTGGAAGCTGATCAAGGCCTATTGGAAGCTCTATCCCTTCTCCCATTAGGGAGGCGCGGACGAGGGGGCGGTTGTTCCCTTTTCCATCAGGCGGGGAGTCCCAATCCGAACCGTCGTCGCCAAATAAAAGAAGCGCCAGAACAAGGTGTCTCGCAGTCCGTTTTTTCGGAACAAAACAAAGGGTCCTCACACAATCAAGAGGACCCACCCAAGGAGGTAACACGACCATGAAGAATGTTTTGACCGCGACCGCTTGCGCCGCTTTGCTGGCGACCGCGCTGTCCGGACCGGCTGCGGCCGAGGACAGTGTGTTCGTCGGCCATCTGGAAGACATCACCGGCGCCACAGGGTTTGTGGGCAAGCTCTACGGCCCGGGTGTGGCCGATGCCCTGAAATATATCAACGAGCATGGCGGTATCGATGGCACGCCCTTGGAGGTTGAAAGCGTCGACTACGCCTATGAAGTCCCCCGCGCCATCAGCCAGTACAAGCAATGGACCAGCCGCAACCACATGGTCGCTATGCAAGGGTGGGGTACCGGCGATACCGAGGCGTTGATCAGCTTCGTGGCCAAGGACAAGATTCCGGTCTGGTCCGCCTCCTATTCCGGGCATCTGACCGATCCCACCGGCAAGAACCCCAAGACCAAGAAGCCCGCTCCCTACAACTTCTTCTATGGCCCCAGCTACTCTGACGGGTGCCGGGCCTTGGCCCAGTGGGCGGCGGAAGATTGGAAGGCCATGGGCAAGGAGGGCGTGCCCAAGTTCATCCATGCCGGCGATAACCACCCCTATCCCAATGCGCCGAAGGAAGCCTGCGCCGAATACGCGACGGAACTGGGCTTCGAGGTGCTGCCTCCGGTCGTGGTCTCGCTGAAGCCCGGTGACTTCAAGGCCCAGTGCCTGACCATCAAGGAAAGCGGCGCCAACTACGTTTATGTGGCCAACCTGGGTCCCTCCGTGGTCTCCTTGGTGAAATCCTGCAAGACCGTGGGCACCGACGTGAAGTTCATGGCCAACATTTGGGGTGGTGACCGCAATACCCTGGAAGCCATGGGTGAGGATGGCGACGGCTATGTCTTCGTCGCCGCCAACGCCTTCTGGACCGACGATGTGCCGGGTATGAAACTGGTCAAGGAAATCGCTGGGGACGATCAATATCGGACCCATCACTACATCCGGGGTATCTGCTCGGCGTACTACATGAAGGAAGCCATGGAGTGGGCCAAGGCCAACGGGGGCATGACGGGCGAGAACATCCGCAATGGCATGTATGCCAAGACGGATTGGGTGCCAAAGGGTCTTGAGGGTGTGTGCATTCCCTCCACCTGGACCGCCGAGGACCACCGGGGCATGCTGACCGCCAACATCTACCAGGGTCATGTCAAGGACGGCGAGATCTCCATCGAGAAGATTGCCGAGACCACCCTGCCCCGTCGTGACGACTGGCTGGGCTACTAAAGACCAATTGGACCCGGGGCGTTCCGTTTCGACCGCCCCGGGTTCGCTTTGTTTGTCCCTATTTCCAACAACGACAACACGCCGCACAACGGCGGTTCCGCACAGGAGAGGAGCATCCCATGTCCCAAGCGGCGACCCTTCCGGCCCAGGCGGCCGCTCCCGATCCGAAGGCCAAGGTCGAGCGGGCGGAACCCATTCTGACCGTGAACAATATCGAAGTGGTCTACGATGACGTGATCCTGGTGTTGCGGGGCGTCAGCCTGGAGGTTCCCCAGGGGGAGATCGTGACGCTTCTGGGTCCCAACGGGGCGGGCAAGACAACGACCCTGAAGGCCATTTCCGGCCTGTTGCGTACGGAAAACGGCGAGGTCACCCGGGGCGAAATCACCTTCATGGGCGAGAACATTGCCAATTCCGACCCGGAAAAGATTGTCCGCAAGGGGATCTTCCAGGTGATGGAAGGCCGTCGCATCATCGAGGATATGACCGTTATCGAGAACCTGCGCCTGGGTGCCTTTACCCGTAAAGACGGCTCTGCGGCGGTGAAGAAGGACCTGGAGATGGTCCTCGACTACTTCCCCCGTCTGCGGGAGCGGACAGGCCTTGCGGGTTACCTGTCAGGCGGCGAGCAACAGATGCTGGCCATCGGTCGGGCCATGATGGCGCGGCCCAAACTGGTCCTGCTGGATGAGCCCTCCATGGGCCTGTCCCCCTTGCTGGTGAAGGAGGTTTTTTCCATCATCAAGACCCTGAACAAGGACTTGGGGATGACCATCCTGTTGGTGGAGCAGAACGCTAAAATGGCCCTGGGCGCGGCGGATTTCGGATACATCATGGAATCCGGAAAGGTGGTGCTCGACGGATCGGCGGATCTGATGATCAACAACGAGGACGTGAAGGAATTCTACCTCGGTGGCGGGGGAGAACATCGCAAGTCCTTCAAGAACCTGAAGTCCTACAAACGCCGTAAGCGGTGGCTGTAGGGCAGGTCCAACACTCAGACATGAAGGCTGTGGGAGCACGCATGGTCCAGTATCACGACGCCCTGGAGACCCGGGATCCGGAACAGCGGGAGGCCGAGCAGGTCGCCGCCCTACCCGAGTTGATCGCCAACGCCAAGGCAAACGCCCCCTATTTCGCCAAGAGTCTGGCCGACGTGGATCCCGATGCGGTTATCGACCGCGCCGCCCTGGCCAAGCTGCCGGTTCTGCGCAAGTCCGCCCTGATCGACCTTCAGGCCGAGGCGGCACCCTTTGGGGGGCTGGCGACGACCCTGGGAGATTTGGGACGCATCCTCCAGTCCCCCGGTCCCATTTACGATCCCGAAGGCAAGCGGGTTGACTACTGGCGCCTGTCCCGGGCTCTTTTTGCTGCCGGGTTTCGCCGGGGCGAGGTGGTGCATAACACCTTCGCCTACCATTTTACGCCGGGCGGCTGGATTTTCGATGACGGCGCCCGGGCGTTGGGCTGTCCGGTTTTCCCTGCGGGGACCGGGCAGACCGAGCAGCAACTTCAAGCCATCGCCGGACTTCGCCCCGTGGGCTATGTGGGGACGCCCTCCTTTCTCGACATCATCCTGCGCAAGGCAGAGGAAACCGGCGCGGATGTGTCCTCCCTGACCAAGGGATTGGTCTCCGGCGAGGCCTATCTGCCCGCCCACCGCCAATCCTTCAAGGACCGGGGGCTCTCCGTTTACCAATGCTATGCGTCCGCTGACCTGGGGTTGATCGCCTATGAATCCCCCGATGAAACCGGCGCCGTACAAGGGATGGTGGTCGACGAAGGGGTGATCGTCGAAATCGTCCGCCCCGGCACGGGGGACCCCGTTGAACCGGGGGAAGTGGGCGAGGTTGTGGTGACCACCTTCACGCCGGAATATCCCCTGATCCGCTTCGCGACCGGTGATATGAGCGCCGTTTTGCCGGGCATCTCTCCCTGCGGACGGACCAATATGCGCATCAAGGGATGGATGGGCCGGGCCGATCAGACCACCAAGGTGAAGGGCATGTTCGTCCATCCGGAACAGATCGCCGAAGTGGTCAAGCGCCACGGGGAGGTCCTCAAGGCCCGCTTGGTCGTCACCCGGGAGGGGATCAACGACCAGATGACCCTGCGCTGCGAGGCTGCGGGCGCTGAGGGACCCGGAGAGGCCATCGCCGAGACCCTGCGCGCCCTGACCAAGCTGAAGGGGGCCGTTGTCTTCGTTGCGCCGGGAAGCCTGCCCAATGACGGGAAGGTGATTGAGGACGCCCGCGATCACGGGTGACGACCGATGGAAAGGGGTCTGCCTGCAACGGTTATATCGCACATCTCGGAATTGTTTTTTGGCATGAAGGTGTGGTGAACTCTGTGGGTATGCCTTTTTCTGAACGCAATATTATCTTTATATAATGGGAGCGGGCAGGGGGCTGGAGGAACCAGATCCTCAGCTCAGGCAAGGGTTCCTTGCCGATACGATCTAGATCAAAGCACCTTAAGGCGGGATCGATTTAAGGCGGATCATTTGATCTAAAATCTTTACTTAGAGTGCCGCGTGGACCGAAAGACCGGTTGTTCCCTCCGCGTTCCCTTCGGACCCCAGTTTTCCGCGCGATACTTTAGTCACAATGGATGAAGAGTATGGAAATCGGTTCTGTGTCAGCGAATACGCCCCTCTCGCCGACCCAACAACAAGGTCAGACCCAAACTTCGCCCCAGGCAACCGAAGCGACGGAAAAAGGCCTTGAGAAGGACGGCGATGCGGATGATTCCGGTCGCGCGTCGACGGTGTCGACCAACCCGCCCGCTCCCCCACCCCATCGCGGCAATCAAGTGGATGTCTACGGGTGATTTGGACCTTGTCCCTATCCGCAGGCTCGGGTTTCAGAGGTATGCGGTGTGGAAAAGGGGCGGGTTGACGCTTTCTACCTCCCCTTAAAGGCTCCTGGAGAGCTTCGAGATCTATATAACGAGAGTGAAACTGGGCCAGCTTGACTCAAGCTGATCCAGCTTCACTCTATAGTTGCAGGCGACCCAAGGCCGGAAAAGGGGTGACATGGTCCTCTCACGCCTTTCTTATAGTCCGGGAGAACGCGAACTCCCTGGCGAGAGGGCAGATCGGGTGAAAGGAAGAGCATCGTGCGTAAGGCATTGGTAACCTTGGCTATCGGACCACAACATGAAACCTTCTTTCGGAACACCTGTTTGCCGGGATGGCAAGCTTACGCGGAGGCCGTTGGATGTGATTTGATCGTCTTCACGGACCCTCTGGACCAGAGCCCGCGGGCTCAGGCGCGATCCCCGGCTTGGCAAAAGCTGCTGATCTTCACCCAGCCGTCCATTCTGAAATACGATGTTATCTGCTATGCGGATGCGGATATTTTGATCAATCCGGCCAGTCCCAGTATTTTTGAAACCTACAAACCCAATTCGGTGGGGAGCGTCCGTCCGCCAAGTCCCACAGATAATCCGATTTTCCGACTGAAGGCGGCCAAGGAGGGGGAAAAGATGAAAGACATCTTTTCCTCCTTGAAGTTGCGGGCGTGGGAGCATCCCTATGCCGCCTTTGGCATTACAGAAAACCACGGTAGCGATTACAATACGGGGGTTTTGGTTTTTCGCCCCTTGGATTTTGCGGGTCTTTTTCTCAAGGTCTATGATGAATACGAAGATGTCGGTTCACCTGTCTATAATTTTGAGCAGTGGCCCTTGGTACATGAACTGGTTTCCGCTGGTGTTCTTCATGATATTGATCCGTTGTATAATGTGATACTGGACCATTTTTTGTCTTATTATAGTGGCTTTCTTCGGAATGTGCCTTTTGATTCAAATCAAAAAAATGAAATACTCAACTGTTTGGTCAGGGATGTATTGAGTCATAGTTATTTTTTACATTTTGCTGGACTGATAAATTGCCTTGAGGTGATTGATCCTCAATGGGGCCAACCCTGAGGTATTCAACGTTCGGCGTTCAGGGGGGAGAGGGCGACCCGTTTCTTCTTTTTTTCTGTTCTGCGTGATCGGTATCGAAGGGAATTCTAGAGTGAAACTGGATCAACTTGAGCCAAGTTGGCCCAGTTTCACTCTCATTCTCTATGTTTTAGAGTATCCATCGTGATCACGCGCGTTTTGGCCTTCAACAAAGACAGGCCGCTCAGGTCAGTCCCAGGGCAATCATGGTTATGGGGAGGGTGAGGAAGGCCACCAAGGTCTGGAACGCGATGATGGAGGCCATGGCTTCGTGGTCGCCGCCCATCTTGCGCGAGAGGATATAGCCCGAGGGCGCCGTTGGTGTGGCCAGAAGGAGCACGATCACCGCAGAAACCATGGGGGGCAAATCAAGGGCCATGGCGATCAGACCGGCGGTCAGGGGCTTCAAACCGAATTGGACAAGACTTGCGAAGAGGGAGGGGGACATGTCTCCCCGGAACCGGCGGGTTTCTAGCGAGGCCCCGACGCAAAGCAGGGCAACGGGTAAGGTCAGCGCAGAGAGCATACCCAGTGTCGTATCGGCCCATTGGGGAAAGCCCAGGCCGGACCGGGCGATCACCCCCCCCGCCAGACAAGACAGGATCAGGGGGTTGCGGGCCAGTTCACCGGCCAATCCCCCCCAGGAGGGTTTGCTCCGGCCCGTTGTCAGGGCGTGGGCCAGGACGCAGAGGACATTGATGACGACGATCATGAAGCCCGCGACAAGGGCGGTGATCACGACCCCTTCAGCCCCATAAAGTCGATCGGCCAGAGCGAGACCAATGAAGGTGTTGAAGCGAACACCTCCTTGAAACACGGAGGTGAACGTCGGCGCACCCATGCGGGGCAGGCCGGTCAGGTAACTGAGGACGATGATGCCTGCGGCAACGGCGATGGCCCCATAGGCGGCAAGGACCATGTCACCCAGCGGCAGAGATCCCACTTGGTTGCTTCCAATGGTCCGGAGGAGAAGGGCCGGAGCCAGGACGTAATAGGCCAACCGTTCGGCCGAAGACCAGAAGCCAGCCTCCAAAAAGCCTATCCGGCGCATGACCTGTCCGCCAATGATCAGGAGAAGAAGGGGGAGGAGGGTGTTGATGATCGTGGTCATGGCGCATGCTCCAGCGGGCTATCAATGCCCGAACCTTAGAGGCCGCATGCTCACTGGAAAAGTTTATAAAAATAAGATGTTTCGTAACTTTTTTTTATGAAACGCGGTGGGCGGCGGCTTTTCGTGCCGCCACCCAGCCCGCGATTAGTTAATGGCGACGGTGGCATAGGCTCGGGCCTTCTTGTCCTCGGACCAGGCGGTGGGAGCCTCGGGGGCCTCGGTCCGGGAGGTGACCATGGTTCCCTCGCCCGGCTCGTCAAGGATGACGGTGCCCGCGTCGGTGGTCACGCTCACCGAGCCTTCTGCCACCATGACACCGAAAGCGCCGTCAATCTGGCCACCCCAGACTGTGGTGCCGCGGATACCGATGGTGGCCACGGGGGTGTGAATGGTCATGCCGTCATGGGGTTTGTCGCCGCTGACCAGCAGGAAGGCACCGGTGAAGACCGAAAGGGCACCCGAGGTGCTGTCGGTGTTCAGGGTGAAGTCATCCAGAATCAGACTGGCGGCTTCACCAAGGGTCAGGGTGGATCCGTCGGCCAAGGCCACTTCCAGGCGGGAGTCCTTGCCCGTGCTGAGGATTTCTCCTTCGTTCACGGGGTCGGTCTTGGCCAGCGCGCGGGAGGTACCGTTGGCGCGGGCGTTCGCGTCATGCTTGACGATGGAGACGTCGCCCACCGGATCGGCGGCCCAGGCCGTCGACAGCGGCGCCAAAAGAGCCAAGGAGATCAGGCCGGATGTTGTCAGTCGATGGAGATACATCTGAACATTCCTTAAAATGAGTCGAAAAAGATGTTCAAACTTGGGGAGATTTTTCCGGTGTGGTCAAGGGTTCCATTGAAGAATCGTGAGGCGTGCTTTGCCATGGGAGCGCTGATCTTCTTCCCAAAACCCCTTGGGCCAATCAATGGGTGGCGCTTTCGCTTCCGTTTCGACGCAGACAAGGGCGCCGGGGGAGAGCCAGCCCCGTTCGGCCAAACTCTCCAGACAGCGGGGCGCGAGCCCTTGGCCATAGGGAGGGTCGAGGAGAACCAAGGTGGCCGGTTGGATCCCCGCCGGGGGCTTGCCCGGCGCCGTGGCATCGGCGCGGACCACACGGCATCGATCCTGGACTCGGCAGGCCGCCAGATTGGCCCGCAAGGCGGTCAAGGCGGGTGCAGTGGTTTCCAGGAACGTGGCCGAGGCTGCTCCCCGGGACAGGGCCTCCAGACCCAGGGCGCCCGATCCGGCGAAGGCGTCCACGACCACCGCTCCGGTCAGGGAAAAGCCGTCCTGTCCCTGGAGGCTGTGGCCTTGGAAGCGGTGGGTGAGGACGTTGAACAGGGATTCCCGCGAGCGGTCGCTGGTGGGCCGGGTCTCCTTTCCCTCGGGTGCGACGAGGGTCTTGCCGCGAAACTGTCCGCCGACGATGCGCATGGGATTAATCCGACGTCCGAGTCTTGCCCGAGCTTGCCCCCTTGGGGGACGCCATGCCCCGGCCCTTGGGGCGCACCATGCCGCGGCCTTTGCCTCCGGCCTTCGTTGCGTCCCGCCGGTTGCTTGCGCGTTTCGCCTCCAGCTCCCGCGCGGCCTTGGTGTGTTGGCGCTTCGGTGGCGTATGGGCGCTGTTGCCGAGCTGTTCCCGCAGGATTTTGCCGGGGATTTCCTCCACGGCGCCGGGTTCAAGCTGGCCAAGTTGGAAGGGGCCGTAGGAGACCCGCAACAGGCGGCTCACCGGCATGCCAAGGTAATCCATGACCCGGCGGATTTCCCGGTTCTTGCCCTCGCGAAGGGAGACGGAAATCCAGGCATTGGCGCCGGTCTGGCGCTCCAGAACCGCTTTGATGGAGCCATAATTGACCCCCTCGACGGTCACACCGTTTTCCAGGGCTGCCAGTTTCACGGGGTCGGGGCGACCGTGGATGCGCACCCGGTACCGGCGCAACCATCCCTGGGCGGGGAGCTCCAGTTCCCGGGCCAGATCGCCGTCATTGGTCAGCAGCAGAAGCCCCTCGCTGTTCAAATCCAGGCGACCAACGGAGATCACCCGGGGCAAACCACCGGGCAGGCGATCGAAAACCGTGGGGCGGCCCTGGGGATCTTTGTGGCTGGTCACCAGCCCGGAGGGCTTGTGATAGCGCCATAGGCGGGGGGGCTCCTTGTCGGGCAGGGGTTTGCCATCCACGGCGATGGTGTCGCCTGAGGTCACCAGAGGGGCCGGTGGCGTCACCTGGCGTCCGTTTAAGGTCACGCGGCCCGATTCGATCAGCTTTTCCGCATCCCGGCGGGAGCAGAGGCCCGCCCGGGCGATGACCTTTGCGATCCGTTCGCCTTCGGACCCAGGCGCTGTGGTGGCGTCGCCGGTTTGGTCTTCGTTTTTTGGGTCGGTCATGGAGTCTCTCCGGTCCGGCAGGCGATGATGAAAGCCTCGAACAGGGCTGTGTCCGCAGGGCTGATGGCGTATTCGGGGTGCCACTGCACCCCCAGACAGAACCGCCGTGCCGGGTCTTCCACGGCTTCGATCACCCCGTCGGGGGACCGGGCGGTGACCATGGCTGGGTCGGGCATACCCTCTACGGCTTGGTGGTGGGCGCTGTTCACAGGGAAGGGGCCAGGACCGGTGATGGCCGCCAAGCGACTGCCCGGGGTCGTGGTCACATCGTGGCCCGGCTCCGTGCGGGGGTTGGGCTGTTCATGGGCCAGACCGTCGGGGAAAACGTCGGGGACGTGTTGAATGAGGGTGCCGCCCAAGGCTACAGCGAGGAGTTGCTGGCCACCACAAATACCGAAGAGCGGGATATCCCGGTCCAGGGCGCCTTTGACCACGGCCAGTTCGAAGGCGGTCCGGCGCTGTTTCAGAACGACAGTTTCATGGACGGTCTCGGCACCAAACAGGCTGGGATCCACGTCAAAGGCTCCACCGGTGATCAGCAGCCCATCAATGAGCGTCAGATAGTCCGCCGCGACCTCGGCGTTATGGGGCAGGATGACGGGTAGACCGCCAGCCCGGGCCACGGCGTCGCAATAGTTATGGCGAAGGCCATACCAGGGAAGGGCCGAATAGCCGCCGCCTTCCTCCTCACTGTCTGCGGTGATGCCGATGACCGGACGGCCCATGGATGGAACTCCTACTGTCTTTATAACTCTGTCAGGAACATTTGGTCCCTGTTTATGGCCCATATGGGGTCTTCGCAACAGTCCCGCTTGACCTGATCCTCGCTTTCCGCCCATCCCTAACAGCATGATGGAGAGAACGCCCCATTTGGATCCCATGCTTTTGGCCCTGGATCAGGCCCGTGCCGCTGCGGCCCGGGGGGAGGTGCCCGTGGGAGCCGTGGTCACCGACCGGGCGGGCCGGGTATTGGGCGCTGCGGGCAACCGGGTGGAGGAAATCGCCGATCCCACCGCCCATGCGGAGGTCCTGGCCATTCGCGCCGCCTGTGCGGAGCTGGGCAACCCCCGTCTGACCGATTGTACCCTCTGGGTCACCCTGGAGCCCTGTCCCATGTGTGCCTCGGCGATTGGGCATGCGCGGCTGGCGCGGGTGATCTTCGGCGCCTATGACCCGAAAGGGGGGGGAGTCGAGCATGGACCCAGGCTCTTCCATCGCTCAGATTGCCTGCATCGGCCCGAAGTGGTTGGGGGGGTCCGGGAAGGGGAAGCGGGGGGCTTGCTCCGAGACTTCTTTCGGATCCTGAGAGAGAGGCGTTCTCGCATTGACATATAATTAGACAATACTAATATTGCCTCCAGTCAGGAACATAGGATTGGAGTGAGAGACATGTACAAGGATTGGCCGAAAATGGCTGCGGAGCTGACAACCCTGATGGGCGATACCCGTAAGGGGATTCCCGAGACCTGGGGCGGTTTCTCGGCCATGGCCAAGCATTCGACGGCCGCAGGCGCCTTGGATCCCAAGACCAAGGAACTGATCGCCACGGGGATTGGCATCGCGGTCCGCTGCGATGGGTGCATTGCTTTTCACGTGAAGGCTGCCATTCAACAGGGGGCCACCCGCGAGGAAATGCTGGAAACCGTGGGCATGGGTCTCTACATGGGGGGTGGTCCTTCCGCCGTCTATGGCGCCATGGCCATGGAGGCCTTTGACCAGTTCGCCGCCCAATAAGGGCAGGGGGGCTGTCTGGGGGGCGGTTTCAACTGGTCCACCGAAAAGGGAAGCCCATGACCCGATTTCGTTTCCTCCCTTCGGCCCTCCACCTGTCCCTTTTGGTGGTGGTCCTTTCCCTTGCCCTTGTCGGGGGAGCGCCCCCTTTCCAAGCCCTGGCGGCTGAGGAGGGGGGCAGTCAGAAAGACAAAATCACCAAACGCCCTCGCTATGATGCGGCACTCAGTGGCGGAACGGTTATTCAGTTGGACACGATGTGGATTCCGATGGTCGTGTCCGGCGACCGACGCCAATATGTGGGAATGACTGTTCATCTGATGCCCGAACAGGGCAAAGAGGCCGAGGCTTGCTATGTCACCCCATGGGTGACAGAAGCCCTGATCTTCTATTTCAACAGCCACGGCATGAGTCCGCAGGAACGCCAGGATCTGGATAACAAAGATTTTGTGAAGGCTCTGTCTGCCGTGGTTGATAAGGTCGCAAAACCTGGGGTGTTCCGGGAGGTCAAGGTGATCGATGCGCCCCCCGCTAAGCAGGACGCCAATAATGCCGAACTGTCGTTGATCTGTATTTGAGGGATGGCTCTAGATCGGGATGACCGTCGCGTCGTGGCGCTTTACAGCGCTTTGTTGCGCGACCACGGCCCAACCTTCAAAGCTTTGAACTGGAGCGCCAAGGAGACCCAGCATCGGCGGTTCGAGGATCTGGTCAAACTGGGGATCTCTCCCGGCGACCGGGTCTTGGATGTGGGCTGCGGTCTGGGAGATTTTCTGTCCTGGCTCGTCGGGCAAGGTCTTCAGGTGGAGTATACGGGCATCGATATCACACCGGATTTCGTGGCCCATTGTCGGAAGGTTCATGGGGCTGAGGGGCGCTTCCTTGAGGGGAATATCCTGGAGGATCTGGCGGGGCTGGCACCCCAAAGCTTCGATTGGGTGGTCGCCAGTGGCGTGTTCGCCCACCGCAAGGATCATCCCTGGGCGTACATGAAAGCCTTGATCAGGGCCATGATGGCCCTGGCGAAGCGGGGCGTGGCCTTCAACACCCAATCTACCCTGGCCCCTTATCCGGAGCGGTGGAAGCTGTTCCATGCTGATCCAGGTCAAACGGATGCCCATTGCCGGGCCACAGGGTGGACCTGTCTGTTGGTTCACGATTCCTGTCAGACGGATTTTGTTCAATATATGTGGAGACCCGAGTGATGACCTAGAGTATTCCGAGATCAAGTTGGGTCGCTTCGCGACCAAACTTGGCCTCGAAGACACTCTAAAACTTATAGAGTGAGAGTGAAACGGGGCCAGCTTGACTCAAGCTGATCCCGTTTCACTCTAGGCCGAGGGGATTCCTCTGGTCTTCACTCGGGTCGGTCTGGTCCGGTCAGGGCTTCTATTGGGCTGGATTACCCTGCCTGGCACCATGAAGGGCGGCGAGGATTGCCATGGGGTCCTTTCCCACAGCAGCGCCGAGAGTCCGGGCCGAGGCGTCTGACGCCGCACCCTTCCACCCCTGGTCCCTCAGGACCCCTTCCAGGGCGGCGGGAGGCAGGCCCAGGACTGCGGCGGTCTCGGTCAGGGGGGCTGTCTCCATGGCCGTGATCAGGGCTCGTGGGGAAAATCCACCATCGCCGCCGTCGCGGGCTGTCAGGGTGATCACGCCAGCCGAAACGATCAATGACAAGACCAGGGCGACTTGGGGCAAGCTCCGGCGAAAATAGCCCGAAAATCCCCTCCAATGGCGGAACAGATGCCAGACGGCGGCGGCGACGAAAACGAGGCCCAGCCATTCGTGCCCTTCTTTCACCCAGGCCTCACCGGTGTGGAAAAACAGCATGATCCCTGTCACACCGATGGCAAGGAAGACGATGGCGGTAACCGGGGTGACCACGTCCCGTTTCAGGAGGTCTGATGTGCTTCTGGTGGACATTTTTTTAATCCGGGTCTGAATTTCCGATGTCCTGCTTTTGCACCTGACACCGGAATAGTTCAACTTACACTTTGTTCATCTTCCGGTAAGGAAAGGGGGGCCGAGGACGCTGGCGGGCCTTCGCTCCAGTTTCGGTGGCGTCCCTCCCCCGACCCCGGCTCGTGGGCGGTCAGGGCAATGAGCAGTCCCGCGCCGAGCAGGACCAGGGCGATGGTGATTTGTGTGGGACGGCGCAGGAGGGCATGCCGGAAGCCATGCCAATGGTGGATCAGATGCCAGAGGGCGGCGGCAAGAAAGGCTATGCCCAGCCATTCGTGAGCAATCCGGACGGTGGATGGGGACCACTGGAGGAACAGCATGACGCCGGTCCCCGCCATGACAAGGAAGAGTGCCGCAGTCAGGGGCATGGAAATATTGGGGGGACCGACATGGGGGGGCTGTGTCGCAGCGTGAGTCTTTCGGCCGGTTTCTGCTGTGCTGAGGGGGGGATCAAGGGGGGACATTTGGGACCTCCAACGGATCCGGGACTCTGGATCCGGAGTGCTTGCGTCGCTCCTGCCGATATCAAGGATGGGGAAGCCGTGTGGGAGCTTTCGCGTTAACCTGTTTCCATGGTATTTTTTGCTTCTTTTTTATTTTAGCAGGCGTTGGGCGAGGGTCCTAGTTAATTTCCCGTAATGTTTGTGTGGACACTAGTGGAACTTGCTGCCCAAGGTGACGTATCGGCGGGAGAGCCTGAGACAAGATTGCGTCGATACGGAATGGACTATGGTGACGCGTACTTTTGTTTATATCCCCGCCTCCCGAAACGTTCGGTAAGGTGTCGTTAAGATCCCCGCCCTATGGTGGAAGGCCGGGAAGGGCAGGCCCCCTCCTTTCCATGAACCCTGATCTAGGACTGGCGCGCGATTCCCAATGCGTCTTAAGTGTTACACTGCCGATAGCATGGCCGAGGCCATGGCCTCGATTCGGGCCGAATTGGGGGACGATGCCATCATCGTTTCCACCCAACGGGCGTCGGACGGTAATGGCGTGCGGATCACGGCGGCCATGGAAGGGGATAACCGGTCAGAGGATGACATTCATGTTGCCCTGACCGGGAACCATCGTACGCCCTTGGGAGAAGCGGTGCGGGAGGCTTTGGAATTCCATGGTGCTCCGCCCCGTCTGACCGAACTGCTGGTGAACCTTGCTGCGACCACGCCCGCCCATGACGCCACAGGTGCTTGCGCAGCGGCCTTGGACGAGGTGTTCCATTTCTCGCCCATGCCCCAGGCAGGCGGGTCCCGCCCGGTTCTTCTTGTCGGTCCCCCTGGGACGGGCAAGACCATTGCTGTGGCGAAGCTGGCCGCCCGGGCCCGCATCGCCGGGCAATCCGTGGGTGTGATTACAACGGACACCGTCCGCGCCGGTGCCCAGGAACAGCTTGCCGCTTTCACACGGATTCTGGAAATCGATCTGAAGCGGGCCAAGGGCCCCGATGCCCTGGCCGCCCAGGTGGATGCGGTGAGTCGGGACCACGGTGTGATTTTCATCGACAGCCCGGGCCTCAATCCCTTTTCCCTGGGTGACATGGATTATCTGCGCGATCTGCTGGACGCGACCAGCCTGGATGTGACTCTTGTGTTGAACGCGGGCATGGATCCCATGGAAGCGATGGAGATTGCCGATGCCTTCGCTGAGGTTGGCGCGTCACGCATTTTGGCCACGCGACTGGATATGGCCCGTCGCCTTGGTGGTATCCTGGCCGCTGCGGAAGCGGGAGCCCTCGCTTTTGGCGATGTGTCCATCAATCCGCAAGTGGCCGATGGACTTTGTCCCATCAATCCCGTTTCCCTCGCACGGTTGATTCTTCCCCTGGAGGAAGAGCGAACCGTCGAGGCCCCGGAACCGGCCCGCACGTCCGCCGGTGACAATGACGACACGCCGTATTCGGAGGCTCTGTGATCGGTATGACCAGCGATGTCACTCGAACCGGAACGCCGCCGTTCGCCTCTTCCGCGCCCCCGCCTCTTGGGGAAAGGGATGCGCCTCACGACGCCGCCTCGCCGACCATGGTTCCCCGGGCCACCGGGGCCAAGGCCCGCAATCGGAATATTATCGCCATCGCTTCGGGTAAAGGGGGCGTGGGGAAAACGTGGTTCGCCATCACCCTGTCCCACGCTCTGGCCAAACGCGGTCAGAAGACCATGTTGTTCGATGGTGATCTGGGTTTGGCGAATGTCGACATCCAACTGGGGTTGATGCCTAAGGCCGATCTGGGGAGCGTGGTGTCGGGCAAGAAAACCTTGAACCAAGCCGCTACGCCTTATCCTGCGGGGGATTTCGATGTGATCGCCGGACGCTCGGGGTCCGGTAGTCTGGCCAACATTCCCCCGGGGCGTCTGCAGATATTGACCGAGGATCTGATGCTGATGTCTCAAAGCTATGACAAGGTTGTCCTCGACCTTGGGGCCGGGGTGGACAAGTCCATCCGTCTGCTTTCCCGGGCGGCGGGGTCCATGCTGGTGGTTACGAGCGATGAGCCCACGTCCTTGACGGACGCCTATGCCTTCATCAAGATTACCGCCATGGAACGACGCGACGTGGACATCCGTGTGGTGGTGAACGCCTGCAATTCCACCCGCGAGGGAGAGCGGACCTACCAGACCTTGTTGAAGGCTTGCCAGGGCTTCTTGAAGATCAGCCCCCCGTTGGCCGGGATTGTGCGCCGGGATACCCGGGTGCGCGAATCCATTCGTAATCAGATACCGATCTTGACTCGCTATCCCAACAGCGAAGCCGCCATGGACGTGGAAGCCATCGCCGAGCGACTGTTGCAGGGCTAATCTGGGTTCGGATCGCGGGAAGGGAACCCGCCGGGAATGAACACGCCCATTCCACCACCGCCACCCACGGCCATGGGACCGCTTCAGTCGTCGGTTCCCATGACGGCGACTATGCCCAATCCTCCTCAGGCCCTGATGTCCCTTCCCCAGGGGTCGACCTTGAACGCAACCATCCTCGCCACCCTGAGCAAGGGAGAGCTGCGGGTTTCCACCCAATTCGGTGAATTGGTCCTGAAAACACCCTTGAACCTGCCCCAGGGCGGAGATCTGTCCTTGACACTGCTGGGACAGGTACGGGGGCAGGCCCTGTTGAAAATGGCGGCTCTCAATGGTCGCCCTTTGACCTCGTCCGGCTTGCAGGGAGCGGGGCAGGGAGCCGGGCAAGGAGGTGGTGTCGGGATAGGGGCCGGGGGGGCCGGGACGGGTGCGGTGGGGCAAGCTTCTGGTTTGCCCGGGGCTGGGGCAGGGCAGGGCACTGCGGGAGGAGGGGGGGCTCAGGCGGTCACGGTCTCCCTGGGAAGTTCTGCCAACTCTGGCATTGCTGCGACGGTGGTTCGTGCCGCAACCGGGCCCCTGTCTTTTGGGGCCAAGGAAGGGGCCTTTGCCGGTGTGATTGGCGGGGCGCGCCAGACAGTGCCCGCGCCTCCGCTGGGGGCGCAATTGGTCGTGCGCGTGGCCCAAGTGACGCCCTCCTCGGTGTCAGGTATGGGAGGGGGCACAACGGGCGTCCCCGGAGGCGCGATCCCGCCCGCCGGTCCGGGATCGAGCGAGGGCATACCCCCCAGGGCAATGGCGGCCAATACCGAGGGGGGCGATGGGTCAAAAGCGGCCCCCTTGGGACGGGTCTCGGCAGCCGCAGAAGGCTCCTCGTCGGGGGGCGCCGCCCGGGTGGTGGCCAACGATACGCTCCAGGTCCTGACCGGGCGCAGTGTTCCGGGGAGGGTGCTGTCCGCTGGCACGGGGGCCCAGCCGGTCATCGATACGGATATCGGGCAATTGGCCCTGCGCGCTCGCCTGGATGTGCGGCCCGGAGACCTTGTCCAACTTCAGATCATCGGTCGTCCGGCTATTGGGGCCGCCACCACCACCGCTGCCACTGCCACTGCCACTGGGGCCCCCCTCCCCGCGCCGCCGTCCGCCTCTGCGGTCGCAGCGACCCAGGCCGGGCAAGGGGTGCCGCCACTCACATCGGGGACCGGGTGGCCAACCTTGTCGGAAAGTTTGCGGATCATGGCGTCGTCCGAGGGGGGAGGGGCCAATAACCCCCTCTTGGCGGCCATGCCCAAGGCTGGTCCCTCCCTTGCAGCAGCGGTCACGTCTTTTGTCGGTGCCATTCGAAATGGTGGGGATACGGAGAAATGGCCCGGGGGACCCGCCATGCGGGCCCTGGAACGGACAGGGGGCAAGAAAGGGACGGCATTGGCCGGACGGTTGGGGTCGGAGATGCGGGACATGGCCAGCCGGGCCAGCGAAGGGTCTGGCGAGTGGCGAACCTTCAACGTGCCCTTTCTGGCCGGGGCGGATATTGATCCGATCCGGGTGATCCTGCGCCGCTTGGATAGCGAGGGAGAGGACGATTCAGAGGCGGGCAAAGGCCGAAAGGAGCAGGGGCAGCGGTTCCTGGTTGAGCTGGACCTGTCTCGCCTTGGCCCTCTGCAATTCGATGGGCTTTACAAGAAGAAGGGGCGGGCATTGGACCTTGTGGTGCGCGCCCGGGATGCTCTGCCGTCGGGTGTGCGCTATGATATCCAGGTGCTCTATAACACTGCCCTGGTGACCATGGGTTTGACTGGTCGGGTCCATTTCGATTTCACGGGGGGCTTTGTCCGCCCCCCCGTCGCTCCCCCCGGTGGGAGCGAACGGGGCCTGGGTCTGGGGGCCGGACCGGGGGGAGTCTTGGTTTAGAACCCAACCCAAAAGTCATGCCGTGACGACAAAGGGGGCCGTCATGCCCGTTTTTACGGTGAAACTGGATCAGCTTGAGTCAAACTGACCCAGTTTCATTCTGATGGTATGAATTTTAGAGTGCCTTCGAGGCTTTCCGCTCCTGGTCTCTGCCCCACAGGTGGCCTTTTTCCGTGACCAGGACGACGCCTAGGGCGCAGAGGCCGAAGATCAGATAGCCCAGAACAAAGGGGCGGACGGTGCCATCAAAATGCTGGCCCAGGAAGCCCCCCAACCCCGCCCCCATCAGAGAGGTGATGAAGCCGACGAAGGAGGAGGCCATGCCCGCCACCTTGCCCATGGGTTCCATCGACAGGGCGTTGGCGTTGGGGGCGATGAAGCCGAAGCAGAAGAACCCCAGGAACATGAAGGCCATGAACAACCACAGGGGCGGGTGAGCCGGAAAGCCCAGCATGCCCATGGCCGAACCCAGGACGACAAAGGAGACCAGGGCCGTATGGCACATACGGCGGATACCGACCTTGATGACAAAGCGGCTGTTCAGGATGGAGGCCAGGGCGATGGCCGAGGCCACGATGCCAAACAGCAGGGGGAATAGGGCGGATTCGCCATAGACGACGTCGAAAATTTGTTGAGCAGAGCTCACGTAACTCATCAACATACCCAGCATGAAGCCAACGCAAAGGGTGTAGCCGACGGTGGCCCGGGTTGTGATCACGGTGCGGGCGGCGAACCAGACGCTGGTGAAGGTCGTGGCCGAGCGCTTGCTGGCGGGGTGGCTTTCCTCCAGACGCAGGGTGGTCCACAGGAACAGCCCCAGGCTGACCAGCGCGAGCATGCCGAACAGCCAATGCCAGTCGGCCACCGTCAGAATGACGCTTCCGAAAGTGGGAGCCAGAACGGGGATGATGATGAAGACGGTCATCAGTGTGGACATGGCTTTGGCCATGCCTGCGCCTCGGCTGTAATCCCGGACAATGGCCATGGACAGGATGCGCGGAGAGGCGCCACCGATCCCCTGGATGAATCGGGCGATCAGTAAGGCTTCGAAAGAGGAGGACAGGGCCGCAGCGATTGCGGCAAGGGCGTAAATCAGGAACCCGGCATAGAGGACCGGCTTGCGGCCCACGGCATCGGACAGGGGCCCCCAGAGAGGTTGTCCCAGGGAAAAGCCGATCATATAGGTGATGATAACCAACTGCTGATCGTTGGGGTCCGAGAGGGAATAATCCCGGGCGATGTCGGGGAGGGCCACCAACATGACATCGATGGAGAGGGCGGTCAGGGCAATCATCATCGCCATCATCGCGATGAATTCGGGGTGAGACATCACCCCGAACCGCTGGATTGGCGTAGGAGGGTTGGACATGATAGATCCAGGATTGGAGTTGGTCCGCAGGAGTCAAAACGCGAAAGGTCGGCGGAACTAGAGTATTCCGAGAATCAAGTTGGGTCGCTTCGCGACCAAACTTGGCCTCGAAGATACTCTAAAACTTAATAGAATGAGAGTGATATGGGGCCATCTCGTTCCAAGCTGATCCCATATCACTCTATGGGGTACATAGGGAGAAATGGATTTGATGAAAAGGCTTTCTCGAGGTCACTCTGAGTCTCTCTTTCCCGCCGAGGTTTTTCCGAGGCCCCGGTGTCCCTCGATTTTCGGACCGTCTCTCTTCCCATTTCCTCTGTTTTCTGGAGTTTACCCCCATGGCGAAGCCCCTCGATCAGATTGTGACCGATCGCTTGGTTCTGCGCCCCTGGCGGTGGGAAGATCGCGCCCCCATGGCCCGGATGAATGCCGATCCCGAGGTCTGTCGCCACCTGCCCGCCCCCCTGAATCGGGAAGAGAGTGACGCCCTGGTGGATCGGATAGAGGCCCATTGGCGCAAATATGGCTTCGGCCCCTGGGTGGTGACCAAACGGGAGGCCGCCTTTGACCCGGGGGGGGAAACTGGCCCCAGGACCGGACCGATGATCGGCTTTGTCGGCTTATTGGTGCCCCGCTTTTCGGCTCCCTTCACCCCCTGTGTGGAAATCGGCTGGCGTCTGAATCCGGCCCACTGGGGCCAGGGTCTGGCGACGGAAGCCGCCGCCGCAGTCCTGGCCGAGGACGCCTTTGCCCACCATGGCTTCGAGGAGGTGGTGGCCTTCACCGTGCCAGACAACATGGCCTCGCGCCGGGTGATGGAGAAGCTGGGCATGACCCGGACTCCGGCCGATGATTTTTTCCATCCGCTCCTGGCCCTGGACGATCCCTCGGCCCCCCATGTGCTGTACCGAATGAAGAGAAGGTAAGGGAAAATGCGCTGGGGCCACTCCCTCTCGTGACCTCTTTCTCTCCTGCTCCCCCACTCTCACCGCCAAACCGCCCCATTGCGGCCCCATTGGCCGTGTTCCATAGGCTTGCTGTCCCCTTCCACCGGTCCGGACGATCCCATGCTCCCCTCGACTGCTGCCCGCCCCCTTGGTTCCCGCCCCCTTGGTCCCCGCTTCTTTGCGCCCGTCCTGCTGCTCTTTTCCCTGGCGGTGGGAGCGGTCCTTCCGGCCTCGGCCCAGGTGTTCGAACCCGAGAGCTTCACCCTCGACAATGGCTTGGAGGTGGTGGTGATCCCCAACCACCGCGTTCCCGTCGTCCACCAGATGGTCTGGTATAAGGTCGGGGCGGCGGATGAGCCTGCAGGTGAGTCTGGCATCGCCCATCTGCTGGAACACCTGATGTTCAAGGGCACCGACAAGATTCCGCCTGGAGAATTCTCCAAGATCATCGCTCGCAACGGGGGGCAGGACAACGCCTTCACCAGCGATGACTACACCGCTTACTACGAGTCCATCGCCAAGGACCGTTTGCCGATGGTCATGGAGATGGAAGCTGATCGCATGGCCAATCTGCGCATGTCCGAGCAGGACTTCCTGACCGAGCGTGACGTGGTGCGGGAGGAACGGCGCTCGCGCACCGACAACGAACCCAGCGCCCTCTTAGGGGAGCGCGTCGGACAGGCCCTTTGGGTCAATCACCCCTACAAGAATCCGGTGATTGGCTGGGAAAACGAGCTGATGGCCTTGACCCGCCAGGAGGCGCTTGATTTCTACGACCGCTTCTATGCGCCGAACAATGCCATCCTGGTGGTTTCCGGAGACATCACCGCAGCGGAGTTGAAGCCGCTGGCCGAAGCCACCTATGGCAAGCTGCCCCGCCGCGACACTCCGCCCCGGAACCGGCCCCGCGACCTGCCCCCGGCGGCGGAGACGGTCATCACCATGGCCCACCCCCATGTCAGTCAGCCCAGTTTTTCCCGACAGTATATCGCGCCCTCCAACAATCTGGATCCCGACGGCCTGAGTGATGCCCTCCAGGTCCTTGAGGAGTTGTTGGGTGGAGGAGCGACCTCCCGATTGTATAAATCCCTTGTGATCGACCAAAAACTGGCCGTTTCCGCCGGGGATTGGTACCGCTCCGACGCCGTCGATTGGGGGGTCTTCGGGCTCTATGCCTCCCCCCGCGATGGGGTGGAAATCGACACGGTGATTGCTGCCGTTGACGCGGAAGTGGCCAAGCTGCTGAAGGATGGCGTCACCGACGAAGAGGTGGAGAAGGCCAAACACCGGCTGACCGCCGGCTTGGTCTACGCCCGGGACAGCCTGTCCGAGGGCGCGCGGGTGCTGGGCTCGGTCCTCGCCACTGGTGGCTCCATCGCCGATGTGGAGGATTGGCCCAACCGTATCAAGGCTGTGACGCCCGAGCAGGTGATGGCCGCCGCCCGTGCCGTCCTCGCCCACCGGGACCGTTCGGTCACCGGCATCCTGTTGCCCGAAGCCCGGAGCTGAGAAGAGATATGACCTCCCTGTTTCGCCTTGCGACCCCCACTGCGGCGCGGCGTCTTGCGCCCACAGTTTTCGCCCTGCTGTTCCTCTGCATCCTGGTGCTTCCCGCCCGGGCCATGGAGGTCCAGACGGTGACCAGCGCCAAGGGTGTCACCGCCTATCTGGTGTCGGATTCAACCCTTCCCATCGTAACCCTCGACTTCTCCCTTCCTGCGGGCTCGATCACCGATCCGGTGGGCAAACGGGGGCTGGCCTATTTGGCGTCGGGCCTGATCGACGAGGGCGCCGGAGAGTATGACTCCCAGGCCTTCCGGGAACACTTGCAGGATCTGGCCATCGAGCTGCATTTCGACGCCGGGCGGGATACCTTCAACGGCACCTTGAAGACAACCACGGACAACCTGGACGAGGCCTTCCGCCTGTTGCGCCTGGCCCTGACAGAACCGCGTTTCGATGCCGAACCGGTGGAACGGATCCGTGCCCAGGTGCTGTCCAGCATCCGGAGAGATGACGAGGATCCGAACACCATCGCCTTCCGCGCCTGGATGAAGGAGGTGATGGGCGACCATCCCTATACGGAAGACGAGAAGGGGACGGTGGACTCTGTGGCGGCGATCACCGCCGATGACTTGCGGATGTTCATGAAGACCCGTCTGTCCCGCAAAGATCTGTCCATCGGCGTGGCCGGGGATGTGGATGCGGGCACCTTGTCTGCCCTGCTCGACGAAACCTTTGGCTCCTTGCCGGAAAAGGCGAACCTGCCCCAAGTGCCCAAGCCGGTGATCACCCTGACGGGCAAGACGACGGTGATTGACCGGGATATTCCCCAGAGCATGGCGGTCCTCGGCCAAAAAGGGCTGCTGCGGGAAGATCCCCGCTGGCATGTGGCCTATGTGCTGAATTACATCCTGGGTGGTGGCGGGTTTAGCAGCCGCCTCACCGAAGAGGTGCGGGAAAAGCGGGGCTTGGCCTATTCGGCTTACAGCTACCTTTACCCCTTCCGCCTGACGGGCCTGTGGATCGCAGGCACAGCCACCCAGAATGCGCGCATGGGGGAATCGCTCAAGGTGATCCGTGACCAATGGCGCCGCATGGCCGAGGAGGGGCCGACGGCGGAGGAACTCAAGGATGCCAAGACCTACCTGACGGGGGCCTGGCCCCTGCGCTTTACCTCTACCGAAGCGGTGGCGGGTATGCTCGCGGCCATGCGGGTGAACGACCTGCCGCCGGACTACATCGACAGCCGTAATGCCAAGGTGGAGGCGGTGACCATCGAGGATATTCGCAAGCTGGCGAAGGAGTTGATGGATCCCGACGCGCTGACCGCCGTGGTGGTGGGGAAGCCGGAAGGGGTGTGAGGGAGAGACGTATGGCAAGCGGCGCGGGGTGATACCCACGCCGCTTTTCTTGCGTTCAAATGCCAGCCGGGCTTTTGTGGGCCATCTGGGCTCAAGCCGCAGGGTTTACGACAGGGGATGTTGTTCCGTTACCGTGTGGTCGGACAGACCTGATTTCATCCTGATCCACTTTCACTCTCATTGTATGGATTTTAGAGTGCTCCGAGGCCAAGTTGGGCCAAGAAGTGGTCCAACTTGGCCTCGGAGCACTCTAATGGGTGATCGCCTCTCCCAGATCCGCTATTCTTCCCCTCCTTCCTCTCGTCTCCCCCCAAAGGAGTCCCTCATGCCTGATCCCACCTCGTCTCCCTCCTGGGCGGCTTTGGCTGACCATGCCAAAGCCGTGGCGCCGTTGCATATGCGTGACCTGTTCGGCGCGGATCCGGAACGGTTCGACCGGTTCAGCCTCCATCTGGAGGACATGCTGCTCGACTACAGCAAGAACCGCATTACCTCGGAAACCATGGGATTGCTTCTGGATCTGGCCCGGGATGCCGGGGTGGAGGCGCGCCGCGATGCCATGTTCGGCGGCGTTCCTATCAATGCGACCGAGGGGCGGGCCGTTCTCCATGTGGCGTTGCGTGATCCCACGGACGATCCCGTCCTGGTCGATGGTGTCGATGTGAAGCCCGCCATCAAGGATGTGCTCGCCCGCATGGAGCGATTCAGCGAGGCGGTGCGCTCAGGGGCCTGGACGGGGGCCACCGGCAAGGCGATCACCGATGTGGTCAATATCGGCATCGGTGGCTCCGACCTGGGGCCGGTCATGGTGGTGGAAGGGCTCAAGGCCTATGCCAAACCCGGGCTGACCGTCCGCTTTGTCTCCAATGTCGACGGCACCCATATGGCCGAAACTCTCAAGAGCCTCGACCCGGAGACCACCCTGTTCCTGGTGGCGTCCAAAACCTTCACCACCCAGGAGACCTTGACCAACGCCCATACGGCCCGGGATTGGCTCACCCAGGCCCTGGGCGAGGACGCGGTCGCCAAGCATTTCGCTGCCCTGTCGACCAACGGGGAGGCCGTTTCAGCCTTTGGCATCGACACCGACAATATGTTCGGCTTCTGGGACTGGGTCGGGGGGCGCTATTCCCTCTGGTCTGCCATTGGCCTGCCCATCGCAATGTCCGTCGGATTTGATCGCTTCCGCGCGTTGCTTGATGGTGCCCATGCCATGGATGTCCACTTCAAGACCGCGCCGCTCGAAAAGAGCATGCCGGTCATTCTGGCTCTGCTCGGTGTCTGGTATACGGATTTCCTGGGGGCGAGCGCCCATGCGGTGCTGCCCTACGACCAGTACCTCCACCGTTTGCCCGCCTACCTTCAGCAAGCCGACATGGAAAGCAATGGCAAGCGCGTGACCCTGGAGGGGACGGAGGTGAGCTGGAACACCGGCGCCATGCTGTTCGGCGAGCCCGGCACCAATGGTCAGCATTCCTTCTATCAGCTTATCCACCAGGGCACCCATCTGATCCCCTGCGATTTCATCGCTCCGGCGCGAAGCCATAACCCGATGGGGGCGCACCACGCCATCCTGTTGTCCAACTTCCTCGCCCAGACCGAGGCCCTGATGAAGGGCAAAACGGAGGCGGAGGCCCGGGCCGAATTGGAAGCCCAGGGCAAGACGGGGGCTGCGTTGGAGGCCCTGGTACCCCACAAGGTCTTCCCCGGCAATCGACCGACCAACTCCATTCTGGTGAAAATGGTCGATCCCCGGACACTGGGCATGCTCATCGCGCTCTATGAGCACAAGATCCATGTCCAAGCCACGGTCTGGAACATTAACGCCTATGACCAATGGGGTGTGGAACTGGGCAAGCAACTGGCCAAGGCGATTCTGCCCGAGCTGGAGGACATCACCCAGATCCCCCGGCACGACTCGTCCACCAATGGCCTTATCTCGCTGTACAGGCAGATGCGCAAGGTCTGAAGGGCGGCCGGAAGAAGGGCCGTCGGCAGGGTGAAAAATGGGAAGGGGGAGCGATTCGCTGCTCCCGCTTTTTTGGGGTCTTGGTGGCGGTCGCCGTTACTGGGCGCCGCGAATATGGCCGAGGAAACCGGAAACAGCGTCGTCGAGCTCCCTGTTCCGCTCCAATAGGGTTTCCGCAGACCCAAGGACTTCCCTCGAGGTTGTGCCGCTGGTTTCTGCGGCTTGGTGGACCTTGGCGATGGACTCGCTGACCTGGCGGGAGGCGTGCTCGGCCATCTGGATGTTCTTGGAAATTTCCACTGTGGCGGCGTTTTGCTCTTCCACCGCAGCGGCGATGGCCGCGGCGATGGCGCTGACCTTGTTGATGGTTTCCCCGATGGATGTGATCGCGGTGACCGTATTGCCGGTCACGGTTTGGATCTCTTCGATCTGCTTGGAAATGTCTTCCGTGGCCCGGGCGGTTTGCTGGGCCAGGGATTTGACCTCCCCTGCGACCACAGCGAACCCCTTGCCGGCATCTCCCGCGCGGGCGGCTTCGATGGTGGCGTTCAAGGCCAACAGATTGGTCTGGTTGGCGATGTCGGTGATCAGCGCCACCACGTCGCCCACCTTTTGGGCGGCAGATTGGAGGGCGCTCACCGTATCGTTGGTCTCTAGGACCCGCTCGACGGCTGTCTGGCTCATCAGGTTAGACTGGCTGGCCTGGTGGCTGATTTCCTGAATCGATGTGGCCAGTTCTTCGGTGGCGGCGGCAACCGTTTCTGTGGTCGTGGAGGCTTCGGCCGCGGCGCTGGCCACGGTTTCTGCCTGTTGAATGGTTGTTTCTGTCGCCTGGGACATGTCAGTCGCCAGTTTGCTGAGGGAGGCCGACGCGGCGCCCAGTTGTTCGGCCAAGCCTCCGACTTGGCTTTCGAAGCGGTCCGAAAGGGCGAGCATCTCCCGGCGTCGCTGTTCCAAGGCGTCCGCTTTCGCCGTGTCCGACGCAAGACGGTCGTCACGCGCGGTTCGGAGAAGATTGCGCAAGTTATTGAAAGCGCTTACCAGACGTCCGATTTCGGAGCGGCCTTCCCCGATCTGCAGCACATGCTCATAGTCGCCGTCCGCGAGCTCTTCCAATCCGCGGAGAATGCGTTTCAGGGGGCCAGCGATACTTCGGCCGATGGTCATGGTCAAGACCGCGAGGGCTGCTAAGCCCAAAGCTGTAATGCCGACGACGAACCAAAGCTGCGATAGCAAGTTGTCGCGGATGTCGTTGACGAACAGTCCGGTGATCACGACCCAACCGAAGGACGGCTCCTCAACGCTCAAAAACATTTTTGGGGTGTCGTTGGTCGTCGATCCCGGTCGTCGGCCCATGGCCGTATGGAACCCTCCAGCGGCGCCATGGTCCTTCGCGAGCGATAAAAGAGCGCGGTACAGGTCGTGGCCCGACCCACTCGCATTCACCATGCTGGTCCCGATTTGCTTGGTCCGCGTTGGGTGCATCAGCAGGATACCGTCCTTGTCCAGGACAATGAAGTAGTTTCCGTCCCCGTATTTCAAGTTCGACAGGCTGGTCAAGGCCGCTTGCTTCGCGTCCTCAATAGAGAGGGAACCATCAGCGACTTTTTGTTTGTAGCCCGCGATTTCACTGGTGGCGGTCTGGACGAGCAGGCGCAGGGTCTCCCGCCGATCCTCAAACCGGGCGGAGTAGGAGGTCCAGAGGCTGGTTCCCGTAATGACAATCAAGATGAGGAAGCTTGCCACTCCAAGGGCTATGAGTCGGAAACCAATCGATGTGTTTTTAAACATGATGAGGGCCTTCTTAGCCGCGCAGTGTCCGTCTAAGTATGATGGGGTATGAAGGTATGAGCAAGTTGTAATTACTTAAATCTCATCTAAGTCGCATTGAAGGATTTCATGACAACTTAAATGTAATGATCACAAAATTTCGATATTTAAGTTTATTTTCCGTGGTTTATGGTGATTTAAAGGGGTAATCGCCCTCTTTTAAGATTGAAATTAATTTCAATGGAGACTTTTTGTTTTGTATATTTATTGATATAATTGCCACTTATCGTATTTTATTTTTTTCTAAACTCGTCTATTTCGTGCTTATTTGTCCGGTAGAAAGAAGTGATGCCGTCTTGGAGTGTATAAAAAGTGGGAGTTCGTGAGTTTTTCGTTTGATACACAGCGGGTGGGTCAAACGGCGGGACAGCCCATGCTCTTTCACGGGGGGGGACCGAAAAACGGCATTCCTTGGCGACTTATCGTCGGTGTTGACCTGGGAATGGTCCCATGGTGGTAGACAGGAGGGGGCGGCATTCTATATGGGGAACAGGAGTCGGCCTTCAGGAACCGGACCTGCGCTTTTCTCTTTCCATTTACGGACCACACCCCCTATGCCCATGTCGATCCGCCTTCTTCCGCCCACCCTGGTCAACCGCATCGCTGCGGGTGAGGTGGTGGAGCGTCCGGCTTCTGCCGTGAAGGAACTGGTGGAGAACGCCATCGATGCCGGGGCGACCCGGGTTGATGTCACCATGGGCGATGGGGGCCGGGCGCGGATTCTCGTGGTTGACGACGGCAGGGGCATGTCACCCGACGAACTGGCCCTCTGCGTCGAACGCCATGCCACCTCGAAGCTGCCTGGCGAGGATCTGCTGAACATCCATACCCTGGGCTTCCGGGGGGAGGCTCTGCCCTCCATCGGGTCCGTGGCGCGGCTGACTTTGACCAGTCGCACCCCGGGGGCGGAGTCCGCCTGGAGTTTGACCGTCGAAGGCGGTGCGAAAGGCGAGGTTGAACCGGCCAGCCATCCCGAGGGCACAAGGATCGAAGTCCGCGATCTCTTCTACGCGACGCCCGCCCGGTTGAAGTTCTTGAAGGCACCGACGACGGAAATGACCCATGCCGTGGATGTGGTCAACCGCTTGGCCATGGCCCATCCCGAGGTCGGCTTTACCCTGTCCGATGGCACCCGCCAGCGCATCCGGCTCTCCGCCGCCCAGGGTGAATTGTTCGAAGCCCGGTTGATTCGTCTCGGGGGCATTTTGGGGCGGGAGTTCGCCGATAATGCCCTGGCCCTCAATGCCGAGCGGGAGGGCATCCGCTTGACGGGTCATGTGGCCCTGCCCACCTTCAACAAGGCCACCAGTGCGGGGCAATATCTGTTCGTCAATGGCCGCCCGGTGCGGGACAAGTTGTTGCACGGTGCCGTCAAAGGGGCCTACCGGGATGTGCTGGCCCATGATCGCCATGCGGTCGTGGCGCTCTATCTGGACCTGCCGCCGGAACAGGTGGATGTCAATGTCCATCCGGCCAAGGCCGAGGTGCGGTTCCGCGACCCGGCCCTGGTGCGCGGGCTGATCGTCGGGGCCATCCGCCATGCCCTGGCCGAGGCCGGACATCGGGCCAGTTCGTCGGTGTCCGAAGCGGCGCTGGCTTCCCTGCGGCCTGGAGAAGGGCTCGGCCCCTTGGGACATGCGCCGCCCCCGTCGGCAGTCCGCCTGCCCTGGGGAGCGGGGTCCTATCGGGGGCAGCATCCCAGCGCTGCCGAGCGCCAATTGGCCTACGAGTCGCAGGCTCCGGTTCGGAACTCCTGGGGGGAGGGGGGCGGCTTGGCCGAAACCCGCCCCACAGGGGCTCTCCATACCCTCTCCCAGACCCCCCATGCTCCTGCCATGGCGGGGGAGGGGGGGCTGGCTCCAACGCCGGTCCCCGACCCTGACGCTCACCCCCTGGGCGCAGCCCGGGGGCAAATCCATGACACCTATATCATTGCCCAAACGGAGACGGGGCTGGTCATCGTCGACCAGCATGCAGCCCATGAGCGTTTGGTGATGGAGCGGATGAACGGGGCCCTTGAGGGCGAGGGGCGGGTGAAAAGCCAGATGTTGCTGTTGCCCGAGGTGGTGGAGTTGGACGAGGCTGCCGCCGATCGGTTGGTGGAGGCCGCAGAGGATCTGGGCAAGCTTGGACTGGCGCTGGAGGGATTCGGTCCTGGAGCGGTGGTGGTGCGTGAAGTGCCGGCCCTGCTGGGGGACACGGACGTGAAGGGGCTGGTTCGCGATCTGGCCGATGGGCTGGCGGAATGGGGAACGGCCCAGGTGCTTCAGGATCGCTTGGGCCATGTGGTGGCGACCATGGCCTGCCATGGGTCCGTCCGTGCCGGTCGTCGGCTGCGGATGGAGGAGATGAATGCCCTGTTGCGAGATATGGAACGAACCCCCAGGTCCGGGCAATGCAACCATGGCCGACCGACCTATGTTGAGTTAAAGTTGGGCGATATCGAACGCCTGTTTGGGCGCCGCTAGCGGTCTGCCCCTTCCATAGAGGGGGAAAGAGGTCCGGTCGGTGTCTGGTCTTGGGAAGAAGTCAGTTTCGAGGGGGAGACCGCGACATGACGGATCGATTGAGGGCTCGGCGCTTTTGCACGGCCTGTGTGGTTGTTGCGTTTTTTGCCGGGCAGGCTCTGTTCTTGACCCCTGTGGGGCCTGCGGCCGCTGCGGAACTGACGGCAGACAGCTACCGCGAGCTTGATACGGTGCCCGACCGTATGGCCGCTTGCACGGACGCCGTTTCCGATTCCTATGAAACCGGCGACGCGGAGCAGATCCGCGCGGCCATGAGCGGCGAGATCACCTGCCTGAAGGAGGTGCTGGCCTTCATCGCCGAGACCTTCTACGCCCCGGATGCCTTCGGCCCCGGCGGCATCACGGCCCTGTTGCAGCGGGTGTCCGACCCCCTTGGTCAAATGTTCTATGTGCTTCAGACCGAACCCAAGGCCTGCGTCCCGGCCTGCGGCAGTCTTTATGGTATTCAGGCCTTGGATATGTATCGGCGTTTCCTGGTGACCCTGATCCTGGATATGACCGAACGCCTGAAAGACGAAAGCCCCGTGCATACGGAGTAGTCGGCATGCTCCTGGAGTGGCTGGAAGCCCTGCTGATGCCCGCGTCACCGGAGGCCAGGCGTCTGGGAGCCGTGCATGAACTGGTGGCCGTGCACGCCCGGGCGAAACGCCAATCCCGGGCCTGGGCCGATCATCAGGCTAAAGCGCGGAAGGCTGTCCTCCAGGTGGCCGACGGGACCCGGGGGCGAAGCTTGGCGGTGGTTCTGGGGTCTGGTTGGCTCCTGGAAGTGCCGCTGGAAGAGCTGGCTACCCGCTTTGATCGTGTCCTTTTGGTGGATCTGGTGATCCCTCGGGCTGTGCGTGCCCGGGCTCGGGCGCTGGGCAATGTGGACTGGCGGCCCTGGGATGTGACGGGGGTCTATGGCCCCCTGGCCACGCACCCCAAGACCCTACCCGCCGTCCCTGACCCTGCCCCCCTGCCGCCGGAAGTCCTGGAGGCGGATTTTGTGATTTCCTCCAATCTGCTCAGTCAGTTGCCGGTTTCCCCTCGCAGCTGGATGGATCGCCATGGCATTCCAGAGGCCACTCAGGATGCGGTGTCGAAGGCCCTTATCGATGCCCATTTGGCTGGCTTGGGCCAATGTCATGGGCGGGAACAGGGAGGCGTGGTCTGTCTGCTCAGCGACTTCGAGCGCGAGGAGCGGGATTCCACGGTCGAGGGTGGCGGGGTCCGCTTTGATTTGCTCTATGGGGCACGACCCCAGGTGGATGGGCCCCGCTGGTGGTGGTCCCTGGCGCCGGAAGGAGAGGAGGGAGCGACCCTGTCGGTCCGGCACAAGGTCATGTGCGGGGCTTTGCTTGCGCCGAACCAGTGAAGGGCGACACATTTTGAATGGTCGATACGAGGTTGACGTTTAGAGTGTCTTCGAGATCACGATCAAATCTTATGGTTAGAGCGGAAGGAGGACGGAAAACCGGTGCCCATTTTTCCTCATTCCGTTCTCTAATCCGGAAAGGTTTTTCTGCGCGGCAGGGTCGCCACCAAGGTCAGGCCCGCGCCGATAGCGCCCAGAGTCAGCAGGGCGCGGAGGCCGCTTTCGACGGTCAGGATCAGCAGGTGTTCCGGGTTGGGAGTGGTTGGGGCTGCCAGGGCGAAGAGTCCCATAATGGCTTCGGCGGCGCTGCCTCCGGGGATCATCGGCACGCATCCAGCCACAGCGAGGACCAAACCCGCTCCCGGGTGGATCAGGCGGAGCACACGCAGGGCCACGCCGACGGCGAGTGCGGCGAGGAAAGAGGCTCCGGGCAGGCCCCAGTCCATGCCGAGTCCCAGGGAGCGGATCGCCAGTCCCAGGGCGCCAACCAGGGCGGCGCCGACCAGCATGGGGATTTCGAAGTTGAACAGAACGCCGAAACCGGCCGCAGCCAGGGCGCCTAAGGCCATGCTCGCTTCCATACTCGGAGCCATGTGGGAGCCGGGGTCTGCGGGTGCGGGGGAGAGGCCAAGAAATCCCTGAGCCCCCCAAAGGCCCACGGTAATGAAGACCAGGATCAGGACGGCACTCACGGCCCGGGCGGCGCCAAGGGTTGGATATCCCTCCATGATATCGATCTGGGCATTGAGCAGGGGGACGCCAGGGACCAGCAGCAAGATGGAGGCGAGCATGGCTCCGTTCAGGGATCCGCTTCCCAGAATCCGGGCGGCCGCTCCGGCGAGAAGGGCGGCGATACCTGCGGTCAGGGCGGTGACCAGAATGGGACTGAGCGCCAGCCGGGTCATGGCATGGCGCGCGGCCTGGGCGATCGTGCTGGCCCCCAGGACCGCGCCGACAGCCAGCCAGTCACAGCCGAGCAGGCGGGCGAAGGCGGCACAGGCTAGGCCGACCGCCAATGCGACAAGGGGCCAGGGGTGGCGGTGGGTGTCCCTGGCAAGGCTCTCCAGCTCTGTGGTGGCGGTGTCGACGGCCATCCCTGTTTGTTCGACCTTGGCGCAAAAGGCCCGCAGGCGGCGGTCCAGGTGTTGGTTTACCCCATGGCGGCCCACGCCCATCATGCGGGTTATGGTGGTCGTTCCGGAGCCTACGGTCATGCCGATGGAGGCATAGCCTGCCCGGACATGGACGTGGTCGGCGCCCAGCCCCCGGGCGACCATGGCGGCGCCATCACGGATCACGCGAGACCGCGCACCACTTTCCATGAGCTGGCGCCCGGCATCAAGGGCTGTCATGGCGATCCGTTCCAGATGCCGGTGGCGTGTGATGACCGGATCGGGGGCTTGGGGGACGGGCGTAGGTGTCACCATTGTAAATTGGCCTCTCTAACCCGGAACGGCTGGAAGGGTCTGGCGGAAGTCTGGCTCGTCGTGGAAGAACCGGACGTTGAGCGCGCAGGGCGTGTCCCGGTTCAGTTCCGTTGCGAAGACGCGCCAAGGACGTTCTGCGGTTCTATCCTCCAGCTTCAATCCGAAGCTGTCCGGGGCGCCGAGAAAACCCTCAAGGCCTGTCGCGGGTAGCGCAAAGCGGAGCGACAGCGCGATATTGGAATAGGTGGCGTGATTGCCCATACATCCGCTCTCCCCAGGTCATAAAAAAATGGGGGTTTGGAGGCATTTGCCCCCAAATGGGCCTGGGCAATCGCCCAAAAAAGACGAAACAGTGCCGTATACCGTGTCCGAGATCACGTCGAGCTGCTCCGCCACCCTACTCAATCTCGAAGAGACGTTAGAGCTTATAGAATGAGAGTAGCAGCGGGCCGGCCTGTTCCAAGCAGATCCCATGTCACTCTAGAAAATTCCTTCGAGCATGCCCTTTTGTCGGCGCTCGATGGTGGGGGTGCGACCTTCGGTGACGGGACGACCCAAGGATTGGTTCTGGCGCAGACGTTGGCTTTCCGAGTCGGGGTCGACCACCGTGCCGAACTGGTCTTCATTGGTGTCTCGCCAAAACACCAGCTTTTCAGTGAAGCTCTTGTCTTCGGCAGCCAGGGAGGAGGTTTCTCGGTTCACCACCTCGCGGATATTGGGAATGGCCCGGTTCGCATCGGCGGACCCCAGAAGGGCTTGTTCGCCGCTGGTTAAGCCGGTGGATAGGTTCGCATTTTGGCCCGGTAGGCCACTGCTTTGGCCCATCAGGGCTGTGTGGGCGGCGTCTCGGGGCGCCATTTCCTGAGGCCTGGCGGCGCCGGGCTCTGGTGGACGCAGGTTGAAATCCGGGGGGAGGGCCAAGGGAGCCCGGGTCACGACTTTGAATTCGTCTGGGGCGTTCCGCTCCAAACCCAATTGTTTCTTGGCGTTGTCACAGGCGCCAAGCGCCAATGGGAGGGCCAGCACAGCGGCCAGAACAATACGGCTGGATGCGGTCATGATGTCCCTTGATCCTTGTTCTTGTGGAGGAGGGTCGCTCCCCCGAAATTTGGATACCCTTGTACCCTGACTCGCCTGTTCGGCTCAAGCCCCGGTGGATTTCCCGCCCCCGTCCGTCCGATTGTCGGCGCTCTTGTTTCCTCCAAACAAGGTGTCGGCGATCAGCAGAACGGCGCCCAGGGTAATGCTTGCATCGGCGACGTTAAAGGCGGGCCAGTGGTATCCCGAGACGGAGAAGTCGAGGAAATCCACGACGGCCCCATGGATCATTCGGTCAACGACGTTGCCCAAGGCGCCGCCGATGATCAATCCCAGGGCCGCCTTCTGGACCCACCCCAGGGCCGTGCGCGTCCACCAGACCAGGGACCCGGCGATGACCAGGGCGATGGCCGAAAGAATCCAGGCGTTCCAATTCCCGCCGTTGTTCATCACCCCAAAGCTGACCCCCCGGTTCCAGACCAGGACCAAATTGAAGAAGCCGGTGACGGGGATGACCCGGGGCGGGGACATGACGTCGAGCAGGATCCACCATTTGCTGGCCTGATCAAGGGCGATGACCACAAGGGCCAGCAGCAGGGGCGGAAGGGGAAAGCCGAAGAGCATGGGCTCAGGCCGTCGCTTCGGGGCGCTGGGCCTCGGGGAGCTTGGAAACGGCATCGTTGCAGCGGTCGCAGACCCCCTCGTGGTCATGGGTTCCCACGTCGGGCAGGACCATCCAGCAGCGCTGGCATTTTTCGCCCACGGCCAGGGCCACGACGACTCCGGTGTCAGCGACGTCTTCCAGAACATGGGCGCCTTCGGGGGCGGGGTCCGTGGCCGAGTCGACCAGGGTAATGGCCGAGGTGATACAAATCTCCGCCATGTCCAACCCCTCGCAGGCAGTGATGAGCTCGGCGGGGGCATGGACCAGGGGCGCGGCTTGGAGGCTCGCACCGATGGTCTTGTTGGCCCGGGCGACTTCCAGGGCACCGGTGATCACCCGGCGCAGGCGTCGCACCTTGGCCCAACGCTCGGCCAGACTATTGTCCGTCCAGGTGCCGGGGGCTTCGGGGAAGGTCTGGAAATGAACGCTATCCGTCTCGCTCGGGTGACGGGTCAGCCAGGCTTCCTCTGCGGTGAAGCACAGGAAGGGGGCCATCCACTTCACCAGATAGTCGAAGACCTGGCTCATCACTGCCCGGCAAGCCACCCGGCGGGGGCTGTTTGGCGCGTCGCAATAGAGCGCGTCCTTGCGGATGTCGAAGTAGAAGGCCGATAGGTCCAGGGCGCAGAAGGTATGCAGTTCCTGGAACATGTCGTGGAAGGCGAAATCGGCGCAGCAGGACCGAACCTTGGCATCCAGCTCTGCCAAACGGTGCAGGATCCAGCGTTCCAGTTCGGGCAGATCCTCCATCGGGGGCAGGGGGGCTTCGGCTTCCAGGCCGTTCAGGGCGCCCAGCAGGAAGCGCAGGGTATTGCGTAGGCGGCGGTAGGTGTCCGTGGTCTGCTTGAGGATTTCGGGCCCAAAGCGGATATCCCCGGTGTAGTCGGAGGACACCACCCACAGACGCATGATGTCGGCGCCCGCCGTGGAGACGACCTTTTGCGGGCTTTCGGCATTGCCTTTGGATTTGGAGAGCTTGTCGCCCTTCTCGTCCAGCAGGAAGCCATGGGTCAGAACCGCGTCATAGGGCGCCCGATCCCGGGTGCCGGCGCTTTCCAACAGGGAGGTGTGGAACCAGCCGCGGTGCTGGTCGGAGCCTTCCAGGTACAGGTCCGCCGGCCATTTCAGGTCCTCGCGGGCTTCCAGGACGAAGGCATGGGTGGAGCCGCTGTCGAACCAGACTTCGACGATGTCGCGCACCGGCTCGAAATTATCCGGATCGTGCTCGGCCCCCAGGAAGCGCTTGGGGTCGCCGATGAACCAAGCATCGGCCCCTTCGGCTTCAAAGGCCGTGGCGATGCGGTCGATGACGCTTTGGTCACGCAGGGGTTCGCCGGTGGTCTTGTCGACGAAAATAGCGATGGGAACGCCCCAGGCCCGCTGGCGGGACACACACCAGTCCGGGCGGCTTTCGATCATGGAACCGATTCGGTTGCGGCCCCGCGCCGGGATCCAGCGGGTGTCATCGATGGCTTTCAGCGCCTTTTCCCGCAGACCGTTGGTCTCCATGGAGATGAACCACTGCGGGGTGTTGCGGAAGATCAACGGCGCCTTGGAGCGCCAGGAATGGGGGTAGCTGTGTTCCAGCTTGTCGTCGGCCAGTAGGGCATCGACCTCGACCATGGCCGCGATGATATCGGGGGCGACCTTGAACACATGCTTGCCCGCGAACATCGGGACATGGTCCATGTACCGGCCGTCTCCGTCGACGGTATCGGGCGGCTGGATGCCGTTGTCACGGCCCAGGAAGTAATCGTCCTCGCCGTGACCGGGGGCGATATGGACGAAGCCCGTGCCCTGTTCAGTGGTGACGAAGTCTCCGGCCAGCAGGGGCACATCGAAGTCGTAGCCCTTGCCCCGCCAGGGGTGGCGGCAGGCGGTGCCCGCCAATTCAGCGCCCTTCAGGCGGGCAACTTCCTCGTATCCGGTGATGCCCGCCCGCTTCAAGACCTCGTCGAGCAGGTCGACGCAGACGGCCAAGCGCTCTCCGGCATGGGCATGGGAGCCCTCGGCCACTTCGGTGGCGCGGATCACCACGTAATCCATATCCGCCCCATAGGCGATGGCCCGGTTGCCCGGCATGGTCCAGGGGGTGGTGGTCCAGATGACGATCGATGTGCCCTCCAGCGCCGTGACGGAGGCACGGACGACGGGGAAACGGATCCAGATGGTGGTGGAGGTGTGGTCCTGATACTCGACTTCCGCGTCGGCAAGTGCGGTCTTTTCGACCACCGACCACAGGACCGGTTTGGCGCCCTTGTACAGTCCGCCGTTCATCAGGAACTTGCCCAACTCGCGGACGATCTGGGCCTCGGCCTTATAGGCCATGGTGGTATAAGGGGTCTTCCAATCGCCGCAGATGCCCAGGCGCTTGAATTCCTCGCGCTGGATGTCGATCCACTCCTCGGCAAACTGACGGCATTCCTTGCGGAACTCGATTACGTCCACCTCGTCCTTGTTCTGGCCCTTGGCGCGGTAGCGTTCCTCGATCTTCCATTCGATGGGCAAGCCGTGACAGTCCCAGCCGGGAACGTAATTGCTGTCCTTGCCCAGCATTTGCTGGGACCGGGTGATCACGTCCTTGAGGATCTTGTTCAGTGCATGGCCGTTGTGCAGATGGCCATTGGCATAGGGGGGGCCGTCGTGCAGGACGAACTTGTCCCGCCCCTTGGACTGCTCGCGCAGGCGGGCGTAAATGTCGAGCTTTTCCCAGCGCGCCAGAATGTCGGGTTCCTTCTGGGCGAGCCCGGCCTTCATGGGGAAGTCGGTCTTGGGAAGGAAAACGGTGGACTTGTAATCGACGGTCATGGCGTGGGGTCTCGGAGCCTGGGATCACGGATCACGGATCACGGAAGTGAAAAGGCGCGGACGTTCGGTCCGGGCGGACTCGCATGGATACCCGACATCCTAAGTTCCCTTCAACCGATTCATGGGCATTGGGGCGATTCATGGGCGTCGGGGGCATGAAACAAATGGGCATGCGGTGGATCTGCCCTTTACGAACGGGGGCGGATGGCCCATTTTCCGCGTCGTGCTGTAAAATATTTCGTGAAAGGAACGGAATCCATGGGACGGTTTGGCACTTTCGCCGCCGCTTTGGTCTTGTTCGCCGTCACTTTCGGTGTTGTTTACTACTTCAATAAACCTGAAGAGCAAGCAGAAAACCCCCTGGAGGGAACCGGCATCGAAAAGCTGGGGGGCAAGTCCCTGATCCATTACGTTTATGTGCCCCAAGGCGAGCTATCGGACGAGCATTTGTTCCTGGCGGCCGAGACCTATTGCAATGGCACGCCGGGATGTGAAGTGCGTTTCTGGACCGACAAGGCCATGACTCCGACGGGGGAGATCGAGACGACAGCCCAGACAGAGGCCCGCTTCGCCACCTACCGGAAGAATCGCTACAATGGTGAGGAAGTGCTGATTCGCAAGGACCGGGAACAGGCGATCCGTCGGTAAGGTCGTCGGCTTCGGACCCTTAAGGGGATGAGCCCCCGGGTTAATGGACCGGGGGCGTCTTTTTGGCTCGGTCCAGGACCGTGAAGGAAATTCCATTACCGTCTTCATGCGCGTCCTGGGTCGTGAGACCACCGCCCAGGCGCCGGGCTGCTGCCTGGGTTGGTCCCATGACGGCCCGCAGGTCCCGGGTGCCCAGGGTCAGGCCCTTGTCGCTCACGGTGATCTGCGCACCTTTGGCGGTGGGGGCGATATCGACGGTGACCCAACCTTCGGCGGGATTGCGTCGCAGGGCCGTGGACAGAAGATCTTCCAGAACCCGCTGAACCTCGATCCCATCGGTATCCAGGATCACCGTTGGGCCATGGCAGGCCAGGGCAACCCCCAAGGAGGCCGCCAGATCCCGGTTGGCCAGGATGGCCTGTTCGGCGATCAAGGTAAGGTCAATGGCTTCATTGGGGACTTCATTGGAGGCTTCATTGCTTGCCTCATGGGGTGCCGCTGTCTGGGGCAGAGGTTTCACCTGGGTCTCTCCATGGGTGGTATCCCCTCCCTGAGGGGGCTCCAGGCTAAGGGCCTGCGTGGACTGCGGGCACATGGGCGGTCCTTTTCATCGGTTGCGAAACCAATGTTACAACGTTTTGACCGGCGCATGACTCAAAATATTTTGCGGCGCACAATACAGCCTTGGTGAATATGAAGAAATTTCTATCGTTCGGTTCATTTCAGCAGGGAAAACTGCCCATCGGCAGGGGCATTTGGGATGACTGAGGAAGAGGGCGGGGGGGAGGGGAATCTGGGAGTGCTGAAAAAAGCCAACGCCCCCACGGGGGCGATCCGAGGGGGCGTTCAGGGCTTTTTCGCTTCCTGAGGTCCTTTCCAGCTCTCCGTAGAGAGGGGAGGAAAGTGGTGCCCGGGGACAGAGTCGAACTGCCGACACTGCGATTTTCAGTCGCATGCTCTACCAACTGAGCTACCCGGGCACCGGTCGCTCTCAAGCGAGAACGGGGGTGTACATGATCCCCTGGGGGCATGCAAGCCCTGACTTTCAAAAAAATGACAGTCAGGGTCTTTTTCTCTTTTTGACCGAATTATCCCTGGGCTTCTTCTAACCTCCGGATGAATTCCCCCACCAGCCTGTCGTAAAGCTGGCCTGTTCGAGGACCACCAGGGTGGAGAGGTCCGGAAGGCCAAGGGAACGGATGTGCATCGCCATTGGCCTTCCGGTGGGAGAAAATCCTTAATCCTCGAGGTCGTCCATGCCGGGTTGTTCGTTGGTTTCCACCTTGTAGGAGCCGGTTACCCAGCGCCCCAAGTCCACGTCGGCGCAGCGCTTGGAGCAGAATGGCCGGTATCGCGGTTCGGTTTGCTTGCCACAGATGGGGCACTTCTTCGCGGGAATGCGGACGGCCGAGGGGTCGGCGGATGGGATGTCGTCAGGTGGATTGTGGTCTGTCATCGGCGATCAGGCTACCAAGCTACGGTTGGGAAAATATGAAGGTCCCAAGACGCTGGGAGTTTTCCCGGCGCAATTCAAGGTCTTTCGTCGACAGGGCTTCCCCCTAAGCAGGGTATACGACAGTGTCTCGTCTTTTTTGGGCGAGTGCCCAAGCCCCTTTGGGGGCGATGCCCCCAAACCCCCCTTTTTCTTTTCGAAAGAACAGCCTGGGGTCTGGGGCCTTTCGGCTCCAGCCTCGCCAAAGGGGGGGGGGCGGGGCAAAGCCCCGTGACGGGAAAACACCCCAAGTCGGGTATATACCCCTCTTAAGAACGGGACCTCAGGAAATCGACGAAGACACCCAAAAGGGTCAAGCGGTTCGTGCGGCGGGGATAATATAGGTAAAACGGTGGCCGTCCCGGCGTCCAGTCCTCCAGGACCGGTTCCAGGCGCCCTTGGGCGTAAGCTTCTTCGACCACCGAACGGAGGGACCAGCCGATGCCCAGGCCCTGCTCCATGGCTTGAACCACGGCCTGGAAGCTGTCGAGGGTTAAATGGGCCTCGGTGTGAACCGTCGTGACCTCTCCGGCCTCCAGGAAAGTCCAGTCGGCCAGCCGGTTTGATCCGATGTTGCGGTATCGGATGCAGGTGTGGTGATACAGGTCTGCGGGGCGCTCCGGTCGACCATGGGCTGCCAAATACGCCGGTGCGGCTGAATAGGCGCCCTTTAGGGGCGGGGTGAGGGGGATGGCCACCATGTCCGGAGACAGCAGGCCACCCAGGCGAACCCCCGCATGGAATCCCTCTCCGACAATGTCGACCAGGGCGTCGTCGATGGACAGGTCCAGGCGGATGTCCGGATAGGCGGCCATGAAGGCGGGCAGAAGGGGGGCAAAGATGGTCTGATAAGCGCTCCAGGGCAGAGAGATCCGCAATCGGCCTGTCCGGCCCTTGCCTTCGGTTCGCGCCGCCTCCAAGGCCTCGTCCAATTCCGCCAGGGCCGGGGCTGCCCGTGCCAGCAAGGCCCGCCCTGCTTCGGTTGGTTCCACGCGGCGCGTGGTGCGCGTGAACAGGTCGACACCCAGGTGCCGCTCCAATTGTTTCAACTGGTGACTGACCGCAGGCGGGCCGAGCCCGAGGGTCCGGGCGGCGCCCCGCAAGCTCCCGGCCTCGGCGATGGCGAGGAAAACGGTCAGACCTTGGGTGCTCCTTTTTTCCATTGTATGAAAATATCGAACAATCCAGTCAAAAGGCAATGTCTACCGCCATGATCCTTGACCGGTCACCCTCGTCTTTTCCCCTTGCAGAGGAGACGAGAGACAGATGCCAAGGATAAAAATCAAAGCGCCCGACAGGACGGGCTTGGGAATCATCCTGATCGTTGGGACGGTCTTCCTGATGGCGACACAGGATGCGGTGGTGAAGGTGGCCAGCACGGACATGCCCCTTTGGCAAATGTACGCCTTGCGGTCCCTTCTGGCCCTTCCGGTTCTGGCCGGTCTCGGGGGGCTGTGGGGACGGCGACGGGGCTGGAGGCTCAGTTGGGAGGCTGTGGTCCGATCCCTGCTTCTGGCGGGGATGTATCTGTGTCTCTACGCCGCCATACCCCTTTTGGAGCTGACGACCATTGCTGCGGCCTTCTACACGGGACCGCTGTTCGTGACGCTGTTTTCCGCATTTTTCTTGGGAGACCGGGTGGGATGGCAGGGCAGAACGGCTGTTGGCCTGGGATTCCTGGGCGCCCTGTTGATCCTGCGGCCCACGCCTGAGGCCTTCGATTGGCTGGCCTTGATTCCCATGGGAGCCGGGCTTTGCTATGCCCTCGCTGCGGTGCTGACCCGGGCCAGGCGGTTTGACGAGGATGCCTTGCTCCTCGCCCTGGTTCTCCACGCGACCCTGGCGACAGTGGCACTAACCGGCGGTTTGGTCGTGCATGTGATGGGTGGGGCGGGGGGGGAGGATCCCATCCTTCGCTTCCTTTTGGGGGCCTGGGTTTCCCTGGATTATCGGGGATGGCTCGTCCTGGCGGGGTTGGCCGTCATTTCTTTGGGGACCGGCTGGGGATTGGCTGCGGCCTATCAACTGGCTCCGCCGGTTACCGTGGCCACTTTCGACTACGCCTATCTGGTCTTCGCCGCTGGCTGGGGAGTGGCCCTGTTCGGTGACCATCCCGACCTGTGGACCCTCTCCGGCATGGGCCTGATCGCCCTGGCAGGGGGGCTTATCCTCTGGCGGGACCAGTCCTCTTCCCCCGCGTCCCGGTCTTGCGGGGGCGGCTCAGGATCGGATCAGGGTAATGGGGAGTCCGAGGTGGTCACGCGCCTGGGCGAAGGCTTGGGCGAGGGGGCCAAGCAATAGACGCTCTTCCGCTGGAGTAACGGTCAGAGAGGGGGACCGGGTCGGCGTTCGAACCAAGTGCCGCAGGGCGGCCAGCAGACGCGCTTCGGGGGCGGTCTCCCGGGCAGCCAAGGGCATCAGGAACAGGTGGGAGAGGGGCGGGCGCCGTCGGGGGCGGATAATCTCCACCAGCCCGCCCCGGGTGACACCAAGCAGCTGCGGACTCGCAGGATCCTTGGCCAGAAGGGTGGCCAGGGTGTCGACCGCTTCCCGGTTCGGCCCTCCGGTTTTGCGCCGGGGGAGGTCCACCAAAATCTGACCTGCCAAAGCGCGCAAGCGGATCTGTCGGGCAATCATCGGCAGGGCGGCCCGGGTCGCGGCTTCGGGGTTGGTCGCGCCACTGTCGATGTCGATGGCGGTCAAAGCCTGGGTTTCCTCGATGATCACCCATCCGCCGCCGGGCAGGGGCAGGCGGGGGGAGAGGGCCTCTTCCAGGGCTTCCTCCACCCCTTCGCGTTCGAAGGGGGAGGGCCTGGCCGATACTTCCGCAGAGAGGGATCCTGCCCATGCGGGGTGACGGAGGCGGAGATGGGGTTTCAGCGCCGCCGCACGGCTGCCGGTGTCGCAGTGGATGGCCGCAATGCCCTCGCCCAATTCGTCGAGCCAGCTCTCCAGGGGAGAGGGGGCCGGGAGAAGAAGGCCGGGGCCGGTGGCCTTGGACAGCCCCTCGCGGATATCCAGCCACTTGGCCCGCTGGGCCTCAAGTTCGGCGGCCAGAGCGTTATCCCGGACGCCCGGAGCACTGGCCGCCGTGCGGGCGATGGCGCCCTCTCCGGGCTCCATCAGCGCCTCGATTCGTGCCCGGAGCTGGCTGCGCTGCGAAGAGGAACCCGTCTTCGGGGAAAGTCCCAGGCCGGGGGCGAAGGGGGTGTAAACCAACAGGCGACCGGGCAGGGTGATTTTTGCCGTCAGTTTGGGACCCTTGGGGCCTTGGGCTTCCTGGACCACCTGGACGGCAACGAGGCTGCCGACGGACGGCGGTGGGCCGGAAATGTCGGACAGGGGAAGAAAACCGTCGGGGTCGCCACCCAAGGTGACAAAGGCCGCTCGCCCATCGGGTGTCCGCTTGCCCATCCGTCCGGCGAGGATGGATCCGACCTCGGGGGCGTGGACCCATTGGTGGACCACTTCGATGACGGTGTTGTCTTCCAGTAACGCCCAGCGGGTTTCCCCAGGACCGTCCGAGACGAGAATGCGGAAGGCGCCGGTCCCCTCCCGGCTCATGCCTGGTTTTCCGGTTCGGGGGTGGGCTGATAGCCATTGCCGCGCAATAGGGCGTTGGCTTCGAACAGGGGCAGGCCAACCACATTGGGGTAGCTGCCTTCCATCCACTTCACATAGGCTGCGGCGAGACCCTGGATGGCATAGCCGCCAGCCTTGCCGTGCCACTCCCCGCTGGCGAGGTAGGCGCGGACCTCCTCGTGCCCCAGTTTTTTGAAGGCAACGTGGCTGACCACGGTCTTGGAGAGCAGGCGCCCGTCGGGCAGGACGAGGGCGAGGCCACCGATCACCCGATGGCGTCCGCCGGACAGCATCCACAGGCAGGCCTGGGCGGTCTTCTCATCCTCGGCCTTGGGCAGGATGCGGCGGCCCTTGGCCACCACCGTATCCCCAGCCAGCACAAAGCAACCTGGGTGGCGTGCGGCGACGGCGCGGGCTTTGTTCTCGGCCAGGCGCAGGGCGTGAGGACGGGGACACTCATCCTTCAGGGGTGTCTCATCCACATCCGCCGGGTCGATCACTGCGGGGGGCAGGCCGATCTGGGCCAAAAGGTCCCGCCGCCGGGGCGAGGCCGAGGCGAGCACAAGCACCCCGGGCCGACTGATCGGGGCCGGAGCCGACTCTGAGGTCGAGTCCGGTGGGGGCGGCGGTTGTTCCGCAGTCATGGGTTCGATGACGGAGCCTTACTTGAAACGGAAATTGATACGGCCCTTGGTCAGGTCGTAGGGAGTCATTTCGACATTCACCCGGTCCCCGACGAGGACCCGGATACGGTTCTTGCGCATTTTTCCGGAGGTATGCGCGAGCACGGTATGCTCGTTTTCCAGCTTTACGCGGAACATGGCGTTGGGGAGAAGTTCCACAACGACACCGGAGAATTCGATCACGTCTTCCTTGGCCATATGTTCGACACAGTCCCCTGATTGGCCCCATATACATCTGTGCATTTAATTGTTTCGGCGGGGCCAAAAGGTCAAGAAGAATCCGCGTTGATGGGGGCGTCATCCTGACTGCATATGGGGCACGGGGAAGCGGGCGAGAATCTTGTCGATCAGCTCGTCCCGGATCTTGCGGTAGGCTTCGAGTCGGATTTCGCGGGATCCCTCCACCAGACTGGGGTCAAAGGTGTTCCAGAACTCCACCTCGCAGGCCATCCAGCGGACCATGTCCACGGCCTTGTGCTGGGCTTCCGGCGACAGGGATACGACCACATCGAAACTGCTATCCTCCAACTCGTCGAAGATGCGGGACCGATGGGGGGTCAGGTCGATACCGATTTCTTCCATGACCGCGACGGCGAATCCATCCACCTCGGCACCGGGGCGGACACCCACGGATTCCACATAGATGCGCCGTCCATGGTACCGCTTCATGATTCCCTCGGCCATGGGGGAGCGAACGGAATTCATGGTGCAGCAGAAAAGGACCGCTGAGGGCAGTTCGGTCGAGGGGGAATGGGATGAGGACAGCTGGGGCGTCAAGGGGTCAGCCCCGGATGTGTAGGACACAGATCAACGTGAACAGTCGGCGGGCGGTGTCGTGGTCCACAACGATCTTGCCAGATAGACGGTCCATGAGCAGTCCTCCCCCCTCGTTGTGCAACCCCCGGCGGCCCATGTCGATGGCCTCGATCTGTGATGGGGTCATGGTCTTGATCGCGCTGAAGTAGCTTTCGCAGATCATGAAGTAGTCCTTCACAATGGTGCGAAAGGGGCTGAGGGGAAGAGTGACCTTGGTCAACGCGTTGTCGTCTTTGTCGCGCAGATCCATGGCCAGCCGGTTATCCTCGATTCCCAGGACCAGGCGGTAGGGGCCGTCCAGCCCTGACACGCTGAAATGATTGTCTTCCAGCAGGTCGAAAATGGCCACCGCGCGCTCGTGTTCCACTTCGGGGCGGCGGCGAACCAAGGTCTTCTCGTCCAATCGGACGTCCACCAGCTTGTCAGTATCCTTCAGCTCGACGTGGGACATGGGCGGTCCTACTCTCTGGAGGTTCAAGGGAGGGGCAGGCGAAAGGTCCGGGCAGGTTCATCAAGCTCTTGGGGGGGACTTGGTGGGGGGAAGGGGCAGGCGGGCGGTGACGGACAGGCCATGGGCTTCCAGTCCCTCGGCGTTGGCCAGACGGGCCGCAGCCGGGCCGATGGCCTGGAGCGACTCCGCATTGCAGCCGACGATGGTGGTCCGCTTCATGAAGTCCAGGACCCCCAGACCCGAGGAGAACCGCGCCGTACGCGATGTCGGCAGGACGTGGTTCGGTCCGGCGACGTAGTCGCCGATGGCCTCGGGCGTGTAGCGCCCCAGGAAGATGGCGCCCGCATGGGTGACTTGTTCGGCCAGGGCATCCGGATCCGCCACGGCCAGTTCCAGGTGTTCCGGCGCAATGCGGTCGACCAGAGCCGGGGCTTCGGCCAGCAGGTCCTTGACGACAATAATGGCTCCGTGAGTCCGCCAGGAGGTCGAGGCGATCTCTGCCCGGGACAGGATGCGCAGATGGGCTTCGACGGCTTCTTCCACGGCGTTGGCGAAGGCCTCGTCGTCGGTGATCAGGATGGACTGGGCGGCGGTGTCATGTTCGGCCTGGGACAGCAGATCGACGGCCACCCAGTCGGGGTCGTTGTCGGTATCGGCTACCACCAGAATTTCCGATGGTCCGGCGATCATGTCGATTCCCACCACGCCGAAGACCTGGCGTTTGGCCTGGGCCACATAGGCGTTGCCGGGACCGACGATCTTATCCACTGGCGCGATGGTTTCAGTTCCGTAAGCAAGCGCTCCGACGGCCTGGGCGCCGCCAACCCGGTAAATCTCGTCCACTCCCGCCAGCCGGGCGGCGGCCAGGACCAGGGGGTTCAGAATATCCCCCGGTGTGGGGACAACCATGACCAGCCGCTGGACGCCCGCGACTTTGGCGGGCATGGCGTTCATCAAGACCGAAGAGGGGTAGGCCGCCGTTCCTCCGGGAACGTACAGCCCCGCAGCGGATACCGGCGTCCACCTTTGCCCCAGGCGGACGCCGACGTCGTCAGTGTAGGACAGTCCGTTTGGAAGCTGCTTTTCATGGAAGGCCCGGATACGCGCCGCAGCCAGTTCGAGGGCGGCCTGCAGCTCGGGCTCGATCTTGGCAACGGCGGCATCCACTTCGGCTGAAGTGACTCGCAAGCGGTCGGTCGTCAGAGTCATGCGGTCGAATTGGTTGGTGTACTCCAGCAGGGCTGCGTCGCCCCGCTCTCGCACATCGGACAGGATCGCGGCCACGGTATCGGTCACGTCCTGGGCATTTTCCCGCTTGCCGCCGAGAAGGGCGGTGAATGCTGCGTCAAATCCCGGCGAGGAGCTGTTAAGCCGCGCGGTCATGGCAGGCCTCCCTGAAACGCTCGATCCACCCGGTCATCTCCCGGGACCGCACCTTCATGGCCGTACGGTTGACCACCAATCGCGAGGTGACCTCGACAATCTGTTCCACTTCCACCAGCCCGTTGGCCTTCAGGGTGGAGCCCGTGGACACCAGATCGACGATTCGGCGGCAGAGGCCCAGGGCCGGGGCCAATTCCATGGCGCCGTTCAGCTTGATGCATTCCGCTTGCACGCCCCGGGCGGCGAAATGGCGGCGGGTGATTTCCGGATATTTGGTGGCCACACGGATATGGGACCAGCGGCGCGGATCATCGTCGGCCCCCAGGCTGGCGGTTTCTGCCACGGACAAGCGGCAGGCGCCGATCCCCAGATCCAGGGGCGCATAGAGTTCGGGGTAGTTGAACTCCATGATCACATCGTTACCCGCCACGCCGATATGGGCCGCGCCAAAGGCCACGAAGGTGGCCACGTCAAAACTGCGCACCCGGATGATATCCACGCCCGGGTCGCTGGTCGCGAATCGGAGCTGGCGGCTGTTTGGGTCATCGAAGGCCGGTTCTGGATGGATCCCCGCAGCCCGGACGAGGGGCATTGCTTCCTTGAGAATCCGCCCCTTGGGCAGGGCGATCACCAGCTTGTCCGCGCCTTCGTTCGCGTCGAACCCCATGTCGACTACGCCTTTCGTACCAAAATGCTCCAGTTCGCGGACCCCAGCGGTCGCGGGAGTCCTCAGGGGCGGTTTTAGCGTTAATCTTGCCTTCGGTCCAACCCCGAAAGATCGACAAGGCAAGGCCCCTTGGTTGTTCATGCCCTCCGGGATGGGGAAAATTAATATCCTGTTGGTAAAGATGGATTAAAAAGATCGTATGTCATGTTGTATCATATATGCTAGATTGTGCTGCTGACAGGGGGTTTTCCCCCTCTGGGCACTGTCCTCCGGTGGAGGTCAGAGTTCTGTCAGGGAGATCGTGTTCAATAGAAAGAAAGGCGTGGCACATGGGGTCGCTACAATGCTCCCAAAAAGCGGAAGGCCCGAAAAGCGGAAGGACAGTGGAATGAAGCAGAGGGGCAGAATTGTGGCCGTCGCGGCATGGATGCTGGTCGCACCTTTTGGTGTCGCGGGTCTTGCACGGGCGGATACTTTGATTGACCAATCGGTGCTTGATGGCATTCGGGGTTGGCTCGACTCTCCCGTCGTGCAGACGACCTTGCTGGCGCGCCAGAAGGAGGTTTCAGCCTATACTCAAAAGGAGATTGATGCTTGGGACAAGCGGTGGCGTGCGGAGCGGGATCAGCAGGATCAACCCCTCGTCGCCTCGGTCATGGCCAGCCCTCTGTCCACTTATCTCCTGCGGATTCAGGCCATGAGCACGGGGCTGTATACGGAAATTATCCTGATGGATGCCAAGGGGCTGAATGCCGGATTAAGCAGCATCAGCTCGGATTATTGGCAGGGTGACGAGGCGAAGTTCCAAAAGACCTTCGATGTGGGGGCCGACGCGGTTTTCGTGGACGAGCCGGAACACAATGACAAAACGGGAACGGATCGCGTCCAGGTCAATCTCACCATTCCAGACTCCGCGGGTGCACCCCTGGGTGCGGTCGCCGTTGAAGTGAACTTGACGGAATTGGCCCGGCGCCGTGCCCTTGGGCTTTAGGGCCTGGCGGCATTTTGATGCCAGATGGGGCCAGCTCTGGTCCTCAAGTCTGGTCCTGGAGATGTGTTCCGCGCAGATTTCATTCCAGGGATAAGAGGCGCCCCCTCAGGTTCCCCTTTCTTTAGTGCTCGGACAGGTTGTGGCCTGATCATGCAAAAATATAGGAGCCATTAACATGGCCTTTCAAGTCAATCGATCCATTGGCGCTCGCCTGATCACCGCTTTCGGTGCATCAGTTGTTGTGGCGTTTATCTCCTTTGCGCTTATGCTGTGGGCCGTGTCGAGCATCGAAACTGCGACGGAGAAGACGTCCAACGCGGAATCCGCCGCCCAAGGGGTCTTCAATGCTCTGGCTGACGCCCGTCTGGCGACCAGTGCAGTGAGTGGGTTTATCATGGCGGGGGATCTGGCGCATCTGGCGGCCATTGATCCGGCGATGGCGGCCTTTCGGGCATCCTTGGAAAAGGGGCGGGTGAAGGCGGCCTCCGATCAAGACGCCTTGTCCAACCTGAATGAGTTGGAACGGGAAATGAATAAGTGGTGGGAGGGCGTGGCCACCCAGCAGATCACCATGATGCGTAATGCTTTGACAATTGATCAGGCGCGGGCGATGGAGGCATCCGGAGCGTCCAACGCCATTGAGGCAGCGTTGAAGAAAATTGAAGGCTCGGCCCAAGATCATGTTTGGCGGGTGGGAGGCAATGCCCGCGACGTGCAGGAGACCACTTTCATCATGGTGAAAGTGGGAATTGTCCTGGGGCTGGCGGTCATCGCTATTGTCGCTTTGGTTGCGTTTCTTGGGTTGAATCGGGCGGTCATTCAGCCGATTCGCGCCATGACGGAACGTCTGGATAGCATGGTTCAGGGCGATCTGGAGACTCCCATCCCCCATTCGGAACGGGGCGATGAAATCGGTCGCATGGCCCAAAATGCCGAGGTCTTCCGCAAGGCTCTGGTCGACGAACAAGCGGCCAGGGAAGAGAAGGCCATGGAAGACGAGGCCGAGAAAGCCCGCGCGCTTAAACGCAATGAGTTGGCCAGCGCCTTTGCCAGGCAGGCCGAAGGGATTGTCGAGGCGTTGGTGGGCTCGGCCAACGGTATGAAGGACACCTCCGATGGCATGTCTCGGGCTGCCAATGACACCGCAGAGCGGGGCGGACGAGTCGCCAGTGCGTCGGAGAACAGCTCTGCCAGTCTGCAGACCGTTTCTTCTGCGACAGAGGAGTTGACGGCCTCCATCCAAGAGATTAGTGCCCGAGTCAATGACCAGACCCGATATGCCCAAAGCGCCAGCGTGGACGCGGAAGAAACAGGCGAGACCGTGCGTGCCTTGGACGTGAGCGCCCAGAAAATCGGCGAAGTGGTTGCTCTGATTACCGATATCGCCGAACAGACCAACCTTTTGGCGCTGAACGCCACCATTGAGGCCGCGCGGGCCGGTGAGGCTGGTAAGGGCTTCGCCGTTGTTGCCAACGAGGTTAAGGCTCTGGCCAACCAGACCGCCCGGGCGACCGATGATATTTCCAAGCAGATCGAGGAAGTGCAATCCCTGACCTCCACTTCGGTGGAGGCCATCGGTAAGATTGCCAAGCGGATTGGGGATATGACGGAGATCGCGACCACCATTGCCTCGGCCGTTGAGGAACAGTCTGCCGCGACCCAGGAAATTACCCGGGGCATGGCTACGGCCGTGCAAGGAGCGCAGGAGGTGAATGAGAACCTGTCGGGCCTGTCTGCGGCGGCGAACCATGTGCGTGACGGTGCGGCAAAGGTGCAAGGCACTGCCGAAGACGTGCGCGGTGAATCGGAAAACCTGCGGGGCTTTGTCCGGGACTTCACCAAATCTCTGGCCGCCATTTAACGGCACTCTGAATTCACGGTAATGAGAGAAAAATGGGGGTCTGGGGGCATTTGCCCCCAAATGGGTTTGGGCAATCGCCCAAAAAAAAGACGAGACACTGCCGTGTACTGTGGCCAGCTTGTTCCAAGCTAACCCTGCCCCGCCCCACCATGACCGTTGGGTGGGGTTATTTTTGGTTTCTCAGGCGGCGGGCATGGCTGGCCACCCGCTCCAGGGAGACGTCCAGAATACCCTCCTGGCGAAGGGCTTCTTCCGTGTTGAACAAGTAGTCGGCTGCCGGTCCCAGAGCGCCCTCAGCGGTGGCCATGCGCTCAGCCACGGTGCGCTCATCCAGGCCAGGGGCATAGTGGGCGTCGGCGCGGTTGATCGTGAACAGGATGGCCGATACCCGCCTGGAGCCCAGGTCGACCTTGCCCCAACGGGGCGTATAGGATGCGGTGACCATTTCCCGGCGCCAGACCACCAAGAGTTCCTCCCGCGCCTGGGCTGCGGAAACACGGTATGCGATTCCCTTGCAGGCGCCGCCCCGGTCCAGGCCAAGGACCAGACCCGGGCATTCGGGTGTTCCCCGGCCCATCACCGTCGATAGGCAAAACCGCCGATGCCATCCCCGAACCAAGCCCACTCGGCGTTCCTGGAAATGGAAGGCGGGATTCCAGATCAACGACCCATAGGCAAAGACCCAAATATCGTCGCCGTCGGGGCAGTCCGGGTCGGGCCGAGGGCGCGCCGCCAATGTCGCGGTCAACGAGGCCTCCATTTCTTCTGGCTTCAGGGGGCGTACCAATCCCCCCAGTTTGGCCGCGATTTCCTGTAAGGCGCCAGAGGCGATGGTGTCTCGGTCTAAGGTGATACGGTCCGTCATGTCCTTTTGATCATCCCCCTGTCCTCTGGTCGGATATGCCCCCCTTAATGTTGCTCTGCGGAACGGTTGCGACAAGGGGAGACTTGTTTCCCTGTGGGGGGCCGCTTAGTTTTGGATCCAAACTTGGACCATTTTCGAACCGAGTGATCCCGGCTCCTTCCAATCGCGGTCCCCTCCCTAGGAACAGGTCATGCCCCGTTTTCGTCTTTTCTCCTCGCAGTCTGCAGGCCCTGGTCTTGGGATCGCTTTTCTCGTGATGGCGACGTTGATTTTTGCGTTCCAGGACGCGGTCACCAAGCATTTGGCGAGCCAATATCCGGTGTCCTTCATTGTCATGGTGCGCTATTGGGCCTTTGCTCTGTTCGCCTTGGCCGTGGCCCGGCGGCAAAGCGGCGGTTTGTCCGGGGCGCTGCATTGTAAGCGTCCGGTTCTGCAATCCTTGCGTGGGGTGCTCCTGGTGGCGGAAATCGCCTGCATGGCCACAGCGTTCCGTTTCCTGGGGTTGGCGGAGACCCAGGCGGTGTTTTCCATCTATCCCCTGCTGATCATGGCCTTGGCCATTCCCATTTTGGGCGAGCGCGTCGGGTGGCGGCGGGCCATGGCGACGGGGATCGGCTTCGTCGGACTGCTGGTGATCCTGAGGCCGGGGTTGGCGGCTTTCGATCCAGCGGCGCTTTTCGCCGTGGCGGCGGCGCTGTTGTACGCCCTTTACAACGTCCTCACGCGGCTGGTCAGTGGCTCTGATCTGGCCGGGACGACCATTCTTTTCACCGCTGTGGTTGGGGCTGTGCTGTCGACCGTGATGGGAGCTTGGTCCTGGACGGAGATGCCCGCTACAGATTGGGGATGGTTGGCCTTGCTTGCCCTGTTCGGCGTAACGGCCCATGTGCTGCTGATCAAGGCCCTGGAGTTCACTCCGGCCTCTGTCCTACAGCCATTCAATTACCTGCTTCTCGTCTGGTCCGTTGGGGTGGGATACTTGGTTTTCGGGGATATACCGGATTTCTGGACCGTGTTCGGTGGCGTGATGATCGTGGGGTCCGGACTTTACGCGCTTTACAGGGACCGAGTTGTGAAACAGACTCGAATCAGCTGAAGAAGTCGTTTGGGAGGGCGGGGGGTCGGCAGTTCAATCTTGCTCTGGAGTATTGCCTTTAGATCTTGGGCCACGTCTTGGCCCAACATGGCCTCGGAGCACTCTAGGCTATTGGCAAGGGGTCAATAACGGTCTAGTTTTGAACGAATCCCCCATGGTTGTGTTCATCTCGGCAGTGAAATGGAATGCCCATGGCAGTGGATACTACGGTTTTGACGGGGGTTGAGCGTACCTTTGGGCGGGACGATATCATCGTTTCCAAGACGGACCTCAAGGGGCGCCTCACCTATGGGAATACCCTGTTCCTCGCCCTATCTGGCTATTCGGAACGGGAGATCCTGGGGCAGCCCCATAACATTATCCGCCATCCTCATATGCCCCGCTGTGTCTTCAAGCTTCTTTGGGATACCATTTTGGATCGGCGGGAAATCTTTGCCTATGTTCTGAATCGGTCCAGGAATGGGGATCACTATTGGGTCATCGCCCATGTGACGCCCTCCATGAATGCCTCGGGACAGGTCGTGGGATACCATTCGAACCGGCGGGTGGCGGGGCGCAAGGCTTTGGAAACGGTGATTGTTCCTCTATACCAGGATTTGCGTGCCATGGAACGGGAGGCGTCAAACGACAAGGAGGGGCTGGCCCGGTCCCACGGATATTTGTTGGATGTCTTGCGCCAAAGGGGGCAGGAGCCAAACGCCTTCTTTTTGGGCCTGTGATGGCTAACGCCTTGATCGGATGTTGTCAAAAAGTGGCGACAAGGCGGGGCGCGTTGCCGCGCTCTGACAGGGGAGGGTCTCCTCTCTTTCCGATGTTTTTCGTGACGGATACAGCCCATGGCATTGTTTAAAACTTCCACGGTGAGCCGTTCGGCGAGTCTACGCAAGGCGATTGCCGTCTGTAACGCCATCGCTGAGGGGGACTTCGAGGCCCGGATCACCATGACCGACGAAGATGGGGAGCTTGGTCCTTTATTCGAGGCGATCAACCGGATGGTGGATCGGACGGACGCCTATATTCGGGAATCTTCGGCGGCTATGGATTGCGTCGCCGATCGGAAGTATTACCGCAAGATCCTCACCGATGGCATGCCTGGGGCCTTTGGCCGGGGGGCTGGGGTGATCAATGGGGCCATCGACCGGATGGTCAAGGTCCAGGCGGGGGCGGTGGACCTTGTCTCTTCCGTGACATCCTTGATCGATACGGTCAACGACAAGGTGGGCGAAATCACCGGTGCGGCCAACGATTCGGTGACCCGGACCGACACCACCACCAGCAAGTCCTTGGATGTGTCTGAAGCTGCGGCCCGCTCGGCCCTGAACGTCGATGAGGTTGCGGGCTCCACCAATGAGTTGAGCTCGGTCAGCGCGGAAATTGCCGAGCGGGTCCGGAGTGCCCAAGAGGCCGTGGGCTTGACCGTGGAACGAACCCGGTCTGCCGGTGCCCGGATGGAAACCCTGTCCCAGGCCACGGGCAAGATCAGTTCTGTCGTCGATTTGATCACGGCCATCGCCAGTCAAACCAACCTTCTGGCGCTGAACGCCACGATCGAGGCGGCCCGTGCGGGCGAGGCGGGCAAGGGGTTTGCCGTGGTGGCCGGGGAAGTGAAGAATCTGGCCAACCAGACAGCCAAGGCAACGGAAGACATCTCGCGCCAAATCGGTGATATCCAGTCCACGACCAAGGCGGCATCCGAGGAAATCGACAGAATTCTTGAAATCAGTGACGCATTGATCCAGTCCAGCGAAGGGATCGCTGCAGCCGTGGGGCGCCAGGGGGAGGTCCAGGGGGCCATTACTGAGCGTATCCACCACCTATCGGAGGAGGTGAATTCGGTGTCGGAAAACGTTGTCAGTGTGGTTCAGGCTTCTGCGCAATCCTATGCCTCCTCGATCCAGGTGATCTGGTCGGCAGATGACCTACAAAAGCCGTCCCACGACTTGGCGGAAAATATTGGGGAATTCGTCAAGATTATTTAGAGCGTATCGAGCGGAAAAGTGGGCACCGGTTTTGCTGTCCACTTGATGCTCAACGTGTTGAATCGAGATCGAACACGCTCAAGCCATCGGCCTTGAATGACCTTTATGATCTCGTTTTTTGCGACCGTCCGGCGCGGATGTCTGCCTTTGCAGGGGCCTTTGGAGTCTCGCCTCTGTGACGTTCAGCGGTGCGGCGTCTCTGAAAGAATGGAAGACCATGGAATATGCCATTGAAATGCAAACCGGTACGGTGGTCGCCACCCTGCGGGGCCGCCTGACGTTCGGGGACCAGAAAGCCTTCCGAAGTTTGCTGACCCAATTGTCCGAGTCTGGCGTTCAGGTTTGGGTGATGGACATGCGGTCCATGGATTATATCGATTCCGCCGGTCTTGGGTTGTTGCTGCTCGTGCGTCAGGCGGCAACCAAGGGGAATGTCAAGACGGTCCTTCGGTTGGCCGCCGAGGGCCAAGTGCGCAAGCTGATGGATGCCGCGCGTTTTGGCCAAATGTTCACCATAGAAGACTGAAGAGTCATCCGTTAGATCAAACCGGTCTCAATTGAGGCCGGTTTGATCTGGAATCATATGATTAGAGCATCGCGTGGAGCGAAAACCCAGGGTACACGACAGGGGGTGTTTTCCTGTCACGGGGCTTTGCCCCGTCCCCCACTGGGGCCGATAGGCCCCAGACCCCAAGAGATTATTTTTAAAAGAAAAAATGGGGGGTTGGGGACATTTTTCCCCCCTCCTCACGGCAAGGTGAACGGAGAAGCGGAAGAAACGTGCCATATAAAAGGGATGTTTCAACGAAGGCCACGGGATAAGAACCATGCTGATCAAGATCAGGACCCCTCGTCATCCCCGCGAAAATGAGGTCACACCAAAGGAGTTGTACCTCAGCAGGCGCCGGTTCCTCGCTGGCAGCGCTGGTTTGGCCCTTGGCACAACCCTTGGCGCGCGCTTGGGTCTGACGCCGGGTGTGGCGCGGGCGGCCGCCATGGCCAATCCCCTGGCCGGGGCCATTGCCCAGGCGCCGAAGGGCGGCCCCGCGATTTCCGAACCGGTCACCTCTAAGGGCGATGCGACCTCCTACAACAATTTCTATGAATTCGGCTCCGGCAAGGGGGATCCGGAAGAGCGTTCCGGTGATTTTCACCCCTTGCCGTGGACTCTGACCATCGATGGGGAGGTGGAAAAGCCCCTGACCCTGGGATTTGAGGACCTCGTACCCGCAGATGCCTTGGAGGAGCGGATCTACCGCCTGCGCTGTGTAGAGGCTTGGTCCATGGTCATTCCCTGGACCGGCTTTTCCCTCTCGCGTCTGATCGAGCGAGCCAAACCCCTGTCCTCAGCCAAATACGTGGCCTTTGAAACGGTGGTCCGGCCCGAGGAGATGCCCGGGCAACGCACGGGGCTGCTCGACTGGCCCTACCGCGAAGGCTTACGTATGGATGAGGCCATGCACCCCCTGACCCTGATGGCGGTGGGCATGTATGGAGACCCCTTGCCTAACCAGAACGGTGCGCCGATCCGTTTGGTGGTGCCCTGGAAATATGGCTTCAAGTCGATCAAATCAGTGGTCCGGATTTCCCTGGTGAAGGAGGAGCCGCCGACCACCTGGAATATGACCAATGCCCGGGAATACGGCTTCTATTCCAATGTGAACCCCCAGGTGGATCACCCCCGATGGAGCCAGGCCAAGGAACGGCGGATTGGAGACTTCCTGCGCCGGGACACCTTGATGTTCAATGGGTACGAGGAAGAGGTGGCGGGCCTGTACACAGGCATGGATCTGCGGAAGTTCTACTGATGCGCTATCCCATGACAGTACGCATAGACCGGGAAGCACTGGCGCGCTGGGGAACCTTCGTTCTTTGCGCATGGCCCCTGGTCTGGCAGGTCGTTCAGTTTCTGACCGGCGGCCTCGGTGCAAACCCCATCCAGGCCCTCACCCGGAATCTGGGGGAATGGGGTTTGATCCTTCTGTTGGTGAGCTTGACCCTCACGCCCCTGCGACGGATATTCGGCTGGACCATCGCCCTGCGGCGGCGGCGGATGGTGGGGCTGTTTGCTTTTTTCTATATCTGCCTGCACCTGTTGTCTTACGTGGGGCTGGATCAGTTTTTTGACTGGTCGATGATCTGGGCGGACTTGATCAAGCGGACCTATATCACCATCGGTATGGCCTCTTTCCTCCTGCTGGTTCCCCTGGCTGTCACCTCCACACACCGGTGGGTCAAGCGGTTGACGTACCGCCGGTGGAAGGGTCTCCATCTGCTGGTTTACCCCGCAGCGCTTCTTGGGGTTGTCCACTATTGGCTGATGGTCAAGGCAGATCTTACCGAGCCCTTGATCTTTGCCGTGGTGCTGGCCGTGCTTCTGAGCTTTCGTCTTCTGCCCAAGGGGCGTGTGGGACACTGGTTTTCCTCTCGTCCGACAGCCAGCCCGCAAGTCTCCAGCCGCCGTTAAGCGGGGGAGAGCCGTTGATACCGTATTTGTGAAATCGCAGCACATAACGGCGTCTTTCTTTTGGGCGATTGCCCAAGCCCATTTGGGGGCAGATGCCCCCAAACCCCCGTTTTTCTTTTGAGAATAAATGCCCGGGATCTGGGGCCTTTCGGCCCCAGTGGGGGATGGGGCAAAGCCCCCTGGGGGTCAACCCGCGCGCCGCTCGGTATATGGAGGTCTTTGTCAGTTAGAGGTTTTGACCATGTAGCATTGATAAGCGGGCAGCCCCGGCAAGCCTAAAAGTTGGTTCGCATAGGTGTTATAAAAAGCATCGATCCCCGGTTTTGGGTTGCGCAACGAATCGCCATACCGCTGTTGTCCGTGATCCCAAAAGTAGTCGTCGGCTACGATTATTCCCCCAATTCTCAGTAGGGGGAAAGACATGACCAAGTCTGCCAACACATCTTTGGCATTGTGCGAGCCGTCAACGTAAATGAAGTCGAAAAACTCCTTCTTTCCTTCCGTTAGCAGTCGTGCCGTGGCATCAACGGATGGGGATTTTATCTTGCGAAATGTCACCGTTTGTGGGGCATTTTCAATAGCTGTGGCGATGTTTTTGTCGAACCGGGCTTCAACCTCGCCCATGCTTATTGCGTCATGTTCTTGGCTGCCTCCCCAGGTATCTACGCAGACGAGGGAAATGGGCGAAATTTTTGCCTGCTCATCGATTACGAAACAGGCTGAGCGGCCTTCGAACGACCCAATTTCCAGGAATGTGGTGGGCTTCAGTTTCGAAAATAAATTTTGCCAGATCTTGGGAATGTCAGCGACCATGCCTCCGCTGTCCGCATCGCCCCCAAACCAGTTGTGCGTGAAGTCATAGGGCGATTTCGGAGCTTGGGTTACCTGTGTCATCTGTCACATCCATGGTATCAGGGGCAGAGTGCACCCTATTTACAGAGCCCGCTTTTTGCAAAGTGTTCTCCCGGGACTTCGCGGTTTCGGGAATTGGAGGCCGCTGCGCAGCTTGCGATGAGTCAAACGCCTCGCCGGTAGGAAGTGTGCCGGCATTTGGGGCTCCGGGACTTGCAATTCCCCCTGTTTTGTCCGAAAACCCGTTTGTATTGGATAGAGATCGCCCGGGCTGGCGGGAACCGCTTGGGAAAAGGGCATTCTAAGCCTCCCGGTATCTCAAGGTGCCCGCCAAGTGGTCTCTTGTCGTCATGCCCCATCGGCCTGCCCCATCCCTTGGAAGCAGGGTCCCATCGATTGAACGCGAGGTTTCCATCCATGTCCGCCGTTTCCCATGCCGATATGGCGAATGCCATTCGTTTCCTGTCCGCCGATGCCGTGCAAAAGGCGAATTCCGGACATCCGGGCATGCCCATGGGCATGGCCGACGTGGCGACCGTTTTGTTCACCAAATTCCTGAAATTCGACGCAGCAAGCCCGCGCTGGCCGGACCGGGACCGCTTCGTTCTCTCGGCGGGCCATGGCTCCATGCTGCTCTACAGCCTGTCCTATCTGGTTGGCTACGCGGACATGGATATCGATCAGCTGCGCAACTTCCGCCAACTCGGATCCCGCACGGCAGGGCATCCGGAATATGGCCATGTCCTGGCCGCAGAAACCACGACCGGCCCCCTGGGGCAGGGGCTGGCCAACGCCGTTGGCTTGGCCCTGGGCGAGCGCCTGATGGCGGCGCGCCATGGCGATGGGGTGGTCGATCACCACACCTATGTCATTGCAGGCGACGGCTGCTTGATGGAGGGGATCAGCCAAGAGGCCATTTCCCTGGCGGGCCATTTGAAGCTGTCCAAACTGATCGTCCTATGGGATGACAACAACATCAGCATCGACGGTCAGATCGGACTGGCTTCCAGCGAGGACATGGCCCTGCGCTTCCAGGCTTGCGGTTGGGAGACTCTGGCTTGTGATGGCCACGACCCCGAAGCCATCGAAGCGGCGATCAGCAAAGCCAAGGCATCGGACAAGCCAACCTTGGTGGCCTGTAAGACCGTGATCGGCAAGGGCGCACCGACCATGCAGGGGACGTCCAAGGTTCACGGATCCCCCCTCGGTGACGCGGAAATCGCGGCGGCGCGGGAGGCCCTGGGTTGGACCTATGCTCCCTTTGAGGTGCCCGACGATATCCTTGGTGCCTGGCGCGCCGCTGGCTGCCGGGGCGCGGCTGCCCGCGCCGAATGGGAGGGGCGACGGGACGCCCTGGATGGCTCGGCCCACGAGACCTTCAACCGGGCCGTCGCCGGAGATTTGCCCGCAGAGTTCGCGGATGCCATTGAAGCGGCCAAGGCCAAGTTGATTGAGGACAAGCCCAAGGTCGCCACGCGTAAGGCGTCTCAGATGGCCCTGGATGTGCTCACTGGAGTCGTTCCCGAACTGTTGGGCGGATCAGCCGATCTGACCGGATCGAACCTGACCAAGGGCAAGGGGCAGGTCTCCGTTGCCCCGGGGGACTTCGCGGGCAGCTACATCCACTACGGCGTGCGCGAACATGGCATGGGGTCGGTCATGAATGGTCTGGCCCTGCATGGCGGACTGATCCCCTACGGCGGGACCTTCCTTGTCTTTGCCGATTACATGCGTCCGGCCATTCGCATGGCCTCGTTGATGGGGCTGCGGGTCGTCTATGTTCTGACCCATGATTCCATTGGCCTGGGCGAGGACGGTCCGACCCATCAGCCGGTGGAACACATGGCCTCCCTGCGGGCCATCCCCAACCTCTGGGTATTCCGCCCTGCGGATGCCCTGGAGACCCTGGAGTGCTGGCAGCTCTCCGTGGAGCGGACCGATGGGCCGAGCGCGCTTGCCCTGTCCCGCCAGAATCTGCCCGCCCTGCGGACCGAGCCCAGCGATGGGAATCTGTGCGGCAAGGGGGCATATGTCCTGGCTGGGGGTGAGGGGAAACGGGACGTGACCTTGATCGCCACGGGGTCCGAGGTGGAAATCGCCATGGCTGCCCGGGAACTCCTGGCCGCCGATGGCGTTTCCTCCGCAGTGGTCTCCATGCCCTGCTGGGAGCTGTTCGAAGCCCAGCCTGAAACTTATCGGGACGAGGTTCTCGGGCCGCGCAGGCAGCGTGTCGCTGTTGAGGCGGCGTCCGTCTTCGGTTGGGACCGGTGGGTGGAGGGATCCGCGATTGTGGGGATGACCGGCTTTGGCGCGTCGGGGCCTGCCGAAGCGTTGTACACCCACTTTGGGATTACTGCCGAGGCGGTGGCCAAAGCGGCTAAGGATCGCCTAGAGGGGTGATCCAAAATGTTTTTTTCACAGAAACTTCCGCGCCCCCTTTCCTTGGAAGGCGTGCGGGGACTCTGTGCCTGAGAAAAGCGGGTTCCCCTTTCCTGTGGAGAGGGCTAGAAGGAGACTTTCGCGGGGCGAGCTCGGATGTCCCGCGTTTTGGTTGGTTTTGGGTGGAGTCGGGGGATTGGCTCAGCCCAAAGCTGCCTTTATCCAGGTCGAGACAGCGCTGTTTCCCTATGGAGTCAGCGCGGTTTGGTCTAGACCATCACCATAAATCGTCCCGATAAAAGCTTCGAGGAGACATCCGACCATGGCCATGATTTCCCTGCGTCAATTGCTGGACCACGCCGCCGAAAACAGCTACGGCATGCCCGCGTTCAATGTGAACAACATGGAACAGGTTCTGGCGATCATGAACGCTGCCAAGAAGACCGATAGCCCGGTGATTCTGCAGGCCTCCCGCGGCGCGCGGGGCTACGCCGGTGACATCATGATCAAGCACATGATCATGGCCGTCGCGGAAATGTTCCCCGAGATCCCCGTTTGTATGCACCAGGACCATGGGAACTCTCCGGCCACCTGCCTTTCGGCGATCACCGCCAACTTCAGCTCGGTGATGATGGACGGATCCCTGATGGAAGACGCCAAGACCCCGGCGTCCTACGACTACAACTGCGATGTGACCGGAGATGTGACCCGGACCGCCCATATGGTTGGCGTCTCCGTCGAAGGGGAGCTGGGCTGCCTTGGCTCGCTGGAGACCGGCGAGGGTGAGAAAGAGGACGGCCACGGTTTTGAAGGCAAGTTGGATCATTCCATGCTGCTGACCGATCCGGACCAGGCTGCGGACTTCGTCAACAAGACCAAGGTGGATGCCCTGGCCATCGCCATGGGGACCAGCCATGGCGCCTATAAGTTCACGCGGAAGCCCACGGGCGATATCCTGGCCATGGACGTGGTCAAGAACATCCACGCCCGCCTGCCCAACACCCATTTGGTGATGCACGGGTCTTCCAGTGTTCCCCAGGACTTGCAGGACATCATCAACGAATTCGGTGGGGAAATGCCCCAGACCTACGGTGTTCCCGTCGAGGAAATCGTTGAAGGCATCAAGCATGGCGTGCGCAAGGTCAATATCGATACCGATTGCCGTATGGCGATCACCGGAGCCATCCGGAAGGTGCTGACCTCCGCCCCGGCCGAGTTTGATCCCCGCAAGTACCTGAAGCCGGCCATGTCCGCCATGGAGAAGATCTGCGTCGAGCGGTATGAGCAGTTTGGCACGGCAGGCAATGCCTCCAAGATCAAGCCGATCGCGCTCTCCGACATGGCCAAGCGGTATGCTGACGGTTCCATGGATCCCAAGATCCAGTAAATCGCCATAGATCGCGGGGTCCGAGGGAATCTTGCCCTCTGTGGGCGGATCTTTTGAGATCACACAGAAAAACACCCTTCCGGGCTTCGCGCCGGGGAGGGTGTTTTTGTTTCGCTAGAGTATTCCGAGATCATGTTGGGTCGCTTTGCGACCAAACTTGGCCTCGAAGGGACTCTAAAATTTATAGAACGAGAGGGAAACGAGGCCAGCTTGACTCAAGCTGATCCCGTTTCACTCTAGGTGCGGGTTTTGGGTGCGGTGTGGAATCGTGACCGGCGGGCGACTCGAAGTTCATTGCCTTTTATGCAATGGCTCAGCCCGATGTAACAATTGTGTTAAAGGTTAAGGTGTTGGTTTTGTTGATTTAACCACGGAAATATTTGTAATATAAGCTTAACCCGCCTGTCACAAACGTTTCGCTGATCCTGACTAAAGTCCCCCTAGCCGACGGATCCCTCCGGCGGCCGAGCTTTTTCAGAGTCCATACGGGGCTCAACCAAGCGCTCATTGGAGGCTAAATTGATCAGGAAGACCCTCGCCCTGGCCGCACTCGCTGCCATTGCCACCGCCGGCGCCGCCGAGGCCCGCGACCAGATTCGCATCGTCGGTTCCTCCACGGTGTACCCCTTCGCCACCACCGTGGCGGAAAACTTCGGTAAGACCACCAACTTCAAGACTCCGGTGATCGAATCCACGGGTTCCGGCGGCGGTCTGAAGCTGTTCTGCGCCGGCGTCGGCACCGAACACCCGGACATCACCAACGCTTCCCGCCGCATCAAGAAGTCCGAAGTCGAGACCTGCGCCAAGAACGGCGTGACCGACATCACCGAAGTCAAGATCGGCTTCGATGGTATCGTTCTGGCCAACGGCAAGGCCGCTCCCCAGTTCGACCTGACCAAGGGTCAGATCTTCCAGGCTTTGGCCAAGGAAGTTCCCGTGGACGGCAAGTGGGTTGCCAACCCGAACAAGAAGTGGTCGGACATTGACGCCTCGCTCTCCTCCGAGGAGATCGAAGTGCTGGGTCCGCCCCCGACCTCCGGTACCCGTGATGCCTTCGTCGAGCTGGTCATGGAAGAGGGCTGCCTGGAGCTGCCCGCTTGCGCCGATCTGAAGAAATCCGATAAGGCCATGTTCAAGCAGAAGTTCGCCGCCATGCGCGAAGACGGTGCCTTCATCGAAGCTGGCGAGAACGACAACCTGATCGTTCAGAAGCTGGAAGCCAACCCGGCCGCCCTGGGTATCTTCGGCTTCTCCTATCTCGACCAGAATGGCGACAAGATCCAGGGCTCCAAGGTCGAAGGCATTGCTCCGACCTTCGAAGCGATCGCTTCCGGTGACTACAAGGTGTCCCGTCCGCTGTTCTTCTACATCAAGGACGCCCACATCGGTACGATCCCCGGCATCAAAGAGTATGTTGCCGAGTTCACCTCCGACAAAGCTTGGGGTCCGGAAGGCTACCTGGCCGACAAGGGTCTGATCCCCCTGCCGGATGATATGCGCGCCGATATGGCCAAGCAGGCCGCCGAGCTGGCTCCGCTGAGCATGTAATCAAGACGCAGACGGATCGGTGGCCGGGATGTCCCGGCCACCGGACCTTTCAACTGTGCTCGTTGCCGGAACGCCGCGTTCCGTTTGTCGTCGGAACATCCCGTTCCGTTTGTTAAAGCATTTCTTTGACGCTCCACCCCGCATTTAGGGGCATCCGTTGGGATGCATTGGGGTGTTTCCGTGGGGATCGTTTGTCGGTCCCAGGTTTTCTCCTCAGATGGACGGCGTTTCCTCGGATGAACACATTAATCCTGGTTCTGGTCATCCTGGCCCTGGCAACCCTCGCCTATGTCGTGGGTACCCGCCGCTCAACCGGCTTGGTCGACAACAAACCCAAGGACCTCCATAGCCTTCCTGGCTATTACGGGCTGTATGTCGCCATGTGGTGCGGTGTGCCGGCCTTGGCCCTTCTGGCCCTCTGGACGGCCTTCGAGCCGACCATCGTCAAGCAATTGGTTCTCGCGTCTTTGCCGCCCCAGGCCTTCCTGGATTCCGCCGGAGCGCCGTTGTCGGACCAACGGATCAGCTTGATGATGACCGATATCGCTAATACGGCGAGCGGGAACATCACCTCCGGGTCGAATGTGGCTTATATCGATGAGGCGGCGGCCTATCAGAAAAGTCTGGTTGATACCGGCTATTGGTTGATGGCTTTGGTGGCTGTCGCCTTGGGCGCAGGATTGGCATCGTTCGCCTACCTTCGGATTACGCCGTCCCTGCGGGCGCGCAATTCCGTGGAGACGGGGGTGAAGTACTTCATGATCGCCTGTTCCACCGTGGCGATCCTGACGACCATCGGGATTATTATGTCCTTGCTGTTCGAAAGCTTCCGCTTCTTCACCAAAGTGCCCCTGACGGATTTCCTGTTCGGACTGAGCTGGAGCCCGCAGACGGCCATGCGGGCCGATCAGGTCGGGTCTTCCGGGTCGTTCGGTGCGGTCCCCCTGTTTGTCGGTACGGGATTGATCGCCGCCATTGCCCTGGCTGTGGCCGTGCCCATCGGTTTGCTCTCGGCCATTTACATGTCCGAATATGCTGCGCCCAAGTTCCGCGCCTTCGCCAAACCAGCCCTTGAAATTCTTGCGGGCATCCCGACGGTGGTCTACGGCTTCTTCGCCGCCCTGACCGTTGCTCCGGCTATCCGCGGGTTCGGTGATGTGATTGGTCTGGACGTCTCCTCGGAAAGCGCCCTGGCTGCGGGTGTGGTCATGGGCATCATGATCATTCCCTTTGTGTCCTCGCTTTCCGATGACGTGATCACCGCCGTGCCCCAAGCCATGCGGGAAGGGTCCTACGGTTTGGGGGCCACCAAGAGCGAAACCATCCGCAAGGTGGTCTTCCCCGCGGCCTTGCCGGGCATCGTTGGTGGCATCCTGCTTGCCGCCTCCCGGGCCATAGGCGAGACCATGATCGTGGTGATGGCTGCCGGTCTCGCGGCCAACCTGACCGCCAATCCCTTCGCTGCGGTGACCACGGTGACCGTGCAGATCGTGACCCTGCTGGTGGGAGACCAGGAATTTGACAGCCCGAAGACTTTGGCGGCCTTCGCCCTTGGTTTGGTGCTGTTCTTCATCACCTTGCTGTTGAACGTGGTGGCCTTGCATGTGGTTCGCAAATACCGCGAGCAGTACGACTAAGCCGGTCCTGGTGGTTCCCGGAGCTTCCGGCTTCGGGGAGAGGTTCTGGGACAAGGTCCCGGATTGTTTCGATATGTTGACGCGTCGACCGGCTCTCCAGCGCGGGGACGGCAAAGAGGAAGACAGATGACAACCAATAATACGGAACTCGTACGGGCTGGCTTGGCGCGCCGGTATCGGGCGGAGAAGCGCTTCCGGCTGTACGGCTTAGGTGCCATCCTGATTGCCCTGGTCATGCTGCTGACCCTGTTCGTAACCATTTTTGGAAGCGGGGTGGGCGCTTTTACCGCGACTGAAATAACCTTGGAAGTGACGCTCTATCCCCAGGACCTGGACCCAAAGGGCAATCGGGATCCGGCGGTTTTGGCATCAGCCAACTATCGGAAACTGATCAGTCAGGCGATGAAGGAACTGTTCCCGGATGTGACTTCCCGCCAGGACAAACGGGCGTTGTTGGGGATCGTTTCCGATGGCGCCACCTACGAAGCGCGCCGCCTTGTCCTGGAGAATCCCTCCCTGATCGGGCAGCGGATTAAGTTGACCGTGCCTGTCTCCTCGGACTACGACATGCTCAACAAGGGAAAGATCGACAAAAGCTCTGCCGAGCACGAGCGTCGCCTCAACGACAAGCAGATCGCCTGGTTTGAACGGCTGAAGGATCGGGGGATGATTTCCACAACCTTCAATACACGTCTGTTCACCAATGCGGACAGCCGCCAGCCGGAACTGGCTGGTATCTTGGGTGCGGTCGTCGGGTCTTTCTATACCCTGTTGATTACGCTTGCGCTTTCCTTCCCCATCGGTGTTGCTGCGGCGGTCTACCTGGAAGAATACGCCCCCCAGAATTGGTTCACGGACTTGATCGAAGTGAACATCAATAACCTGGCGGCGGTTCCGTCCATCGTTTTCGGCCTGTTGGGTCTGGCTGTCTTCTTGAACATCTTCGGCATGCCGCGCTCTGCGCCTGTGGTGGGAGGTCTGGTGCTGACTCTGATGACCTTACCGACGATCATCATTGCCAGCCGCGCAGCCCTGAAGTCCGTTCCTCCGTCCATCCGGGAAGCGGCCTTGGGGGTTGGGGCCTCGAAGATGCAGATGATCGTGCACCATGTCCTTCCTCTGGCCATGCCGGGGATGCTGACGGGCACCATCATTGGCATGGCCCAGGCCCTCGGCGAAACGGCGCCCCTGTTGATGATCGGTATGGTGGCCTTCATCGCCGACGTTCCTGCCGGTCCCATGTCGCCCGCGACGGTGATGCCGGTGCAGATTTACCTTTGGGCCGATAGTGCGGAACGGGCCTTCGTGGAACGGACCTCTGCGGCCATCATGATCCTCCTGGCGTTCTTGGTGTTCATGAACGCCGCCGCCGTCGTCCTGCGCAAGAAATTCGAACGGAAGTGGTAAAGACCCATGACTGACCAAAATCAGCCCTTTGAGGGAACAGCGGGACATCCGCGCATCAGCGACCGTCCGGTCAAGGTGTCCGCCACCAATGCCAACGTCCATTATGGCGAAAAGCATGCCATCAAAGATGTGGGACTGGACATCGTCGCCCAGGAAGTCACGGCCTTTATTGGTCCGTCGGGCTGCGGTAAATCGACCTTCTTGCGCTGCCTGAACCGGATGAACGACACCATCGACATTTGTCGGGTGAGCGGTGATATCCGTCTGGACGAGGAAGATATCTACGATCGCAAGATCGATGTGGTGGAACTGCGGGCCCGGGTTGGCATGGTTTTCCAGAAGCCCAATCCCTTCCCAAAGTCGATTTATGAGAACATCGCCTATGGTCCACGCATCCACGGCACGGCCACGGGCAAGGCGGAGCTGGACGATATCGTTCAGTCCTCTCTGGTGCGGGCTGGTCTGTGGGAAGAGGTCAAAGACCGCCTGGACGCGCCGGGCACGGGCTTGTCCGGTGGGCAACAGCAGCGCCTGTGCATCGCCCGGGCCATTGCCGTCTCGCCGGAAGTCATTCTGATGGACGAACCTTGTTCGGCCCTTGATCCCATCGCCACGGCGAAGATCGAGGAGTTGATCGATGAACTGCGGACGAACTTCACCATTGTGATCGTCACCCATTCCATGCAGCAGGCCGCGCGCGTGTCCCAGCGGACGGCGTTCTTTCACTTGGGGCGCCTGATCGAATGCGGGGATACGGAAACGATCTTCACCAATCCCCAGCATAATCTGACCCAGGGGTATATCACGGGCCGCTTCGGTTAAGACCGGAACGGGCGCACTATTATTGACGGCGGGTGGTGACGGACACCACGCGCCGTCATTCTGTCCAACCAACGGTTGGGAGGACGAGGAGAAACCCCATGCCTACGGAACATACGGTGCGGTCCTATGACGAGGAGCTGAAGATGCTCGTCAAGACCGTGTTGCGCATGGGAGGATTGGCGGAAGCCCAAATGGTCAACGCCATCCAGGCGTTGATCCGCCGGGACAACGATCTGGCCTCCCGCGTGGTCAGTTCCGATGCGCGTATTGATGCCATGGAGCAGGAAATCAACGATCGGGCGGTGCGTCTGCTTGCCCTGCGCCAGCCGATGGCCGACGATCTGCGCAACATTGTCGGCGCCTTCAAGATCGCCTCGGACCTGGAGCGGATCGGAGACTACGCCTCGAATGTGGGCAAGCGCGCCTTGGTGCTGAACCAACTTCCCGTGGTCAAGCCGGTGGCGACTGTTCCGCGGATGGCGCGATTGGTGCAAGATATCGTCAATGATACCCTTGATGCCTATGTGGAACGCGATTTGGACAAGGCCGTCGATGCCTGGTCCCGCGACGAGGAGGTGGACGAACTGTACACCTCGCTCTTCCGCGAGCTTCTGACCTACATGATGGAGGATCCGCGCAATATCACCGCCTGTACCCATCTGATGTTCATTGCCAAGAATATCGAGCGGATCGGGGACCACGCGACGAATATTTGCGAGAATATCCATTATCTTGTTTCCGGTAAGCCCCTGCGGGCCACTCGGCCTAAGGGACGGGAAGCCGGAAATTTTGCCTCCACCCCCCCGGACCCGACGTCTGGGATATCGTGAGCTGAGCCAATGAAACCACAAGTGATGATCGTCGAGGACGAGGCCTCCCTGGTCACCCTGCTGCGGTATAATCTGGAGAAGGAGGGGTATCGCGTGGTGGAAGCCATGGATGGCGAAGAAGCCATGACCCTGGTGGCCGAGGCCCAGCCAGATGTGATGATCCTGGATTGGATGCTGCCGGTCATGTCTGGGATTGAGGTCTGTCGACAGTTGCGGCGCAAGCCCCGCACCCGGGACCTGCCGATCCTGATGCTGACCGCACGGGGCGAGGAAAGTGACCGGATCCGTGGTCTGAACACCGGGGCGGACGACTATATGTCCAAGCCTTTCTCCATGCCCGAATTGCTCGCTCGGGTAAAGGCGCTGCTGCGTCGGTCGCAGCCGAGCAACACCAAGGGCAGCTTGAACTACGCAGATGTGGTCATGGACCTGGGGGCCCATCGGGTGACCCGGGGAGGCCGCTATATCCACCTGGGGCCCACCGAGTTCCGCCTGCTGCAATTCCTGATGCAGAACCCTGGCGCGGTCTTCTCCCGCGAAGAGCTTCTGAACGCGGTTTGGGGGCCGGACATCTATGTGGAGCCGCGGACCGTGGATGTCCACATCCGGCGTTTGCGTAAGGCGCTGAACAGCGATGAAGACATGGATCTGATCCGCACCGTCCGCGCTGCGGGTTATGCCTTGGATCAAAATGCCATTGTAGCATGAGGCTGGGGCCAGCCTCACGCTACACGACAGGGGGCGTTTTCCCGTTACGGGGCTTTGCCCCGTCCCCCACTGGGGCCGAAAGGCCCCAGACCCCAGGCCAAAAAAAAGGGGGGTTTGGGGGCATTTGCCCCCAAATGGGTTTGGGCAATCGCCCAAAATAGACGAGACACTGGCGTATACCGTGGGCCAGCTTGTTTCAAGCTGATCTAGAGCGCCTGTGTTGCGGACAGTTGGTCCATGCAGGTCTCAAGGGGAGACTGGAACGACGATGCGGCCCCGCACGGCGCCATCGAGGAATTTCGGCGCGGTGGCGATGACCTCGTCGAAGGGCAGTTCGGTGATCATCTCCTCAAGCTTGTCGAGGTCGAGATCGCCAGCCAGCCGCGACCAAGCCTCAAGCCGGTCCGGCTTGGGGCACATGACACTGTCGACTCCGGAAAGCGTCACGCCGCGCAGGATAAAAGGCGCGACAGAAGCGGGCAGATCCATGCCGGCCGCCAGACCGCAGGTCGCGACGACACCGCGATATTTGATCATCGAAAGCATGTTCGCCAGCACAGTGCTGCCAGCGACATCGATCCCCCCAGCCCAGCGCTCCTTGGCCAGAGCGCGGGGTTTTCCGGTTAGCTCCGCGCGGTCGATGACTGACGTCGCCCCGAGCCCGTGCAGGTAATCCGTCTCGGAGGCGCGGCCGGTTACGGCCACAACGTGATACCCTTTTGCCGCCAGAAGCGCCGTTGCGACGCTGCCGACGCCGCCCGCTGCGCCGCTGACCACGATCTCACCCTTGTCCGGCGTTACCCCTTGCCGTTCCAGCGCCAGCACGCAGAGCATCGCCGTGTAACCCGCCGTGCCAATCGCTGCCGCCTGCCGCAGATCGATCGCCTCGGGCAGCGGCACCAGCCAATCGCCCTTGACCCTTGCGCGTTCAGCTAGCCCGCCCCAATGGGTTTCGCCCACGCCCCAGCCGTTGAGCACGACCCGGTCGCCGGGCTTGAAAGCCGGGTTGTGGCTTTCAATGACGGTGCCGGAGAAGTCGATGCCGGGCACCATTGGAAATCGGCGAACGACAGGGGAGGCACCGGTGATGGCCAGCGCGTCTTTGTAATTCATCGTCGAGTAAGCGACTTCAACCAGAACGTCCCCCTCGGGCAGCTGCTCGTCGGAAATGTCTTTCACCGAAACGTTCTGCGTCTCATCGGGCTTTTCAATCAGGATCGCCTTCATCTTCGTGTCCTTTCAGATTTGTGCTGTGTCATTTTCAATCAGACGGAGGAAGGTGCTCGTAAAGCGGCGCAGGGCATTGGGGCGCAGCTCCAGTTTGGCGCGCAGAACAGCCCCTTCCCAACCGATCCAGAAGGTCTCGGCCAGGGCCTCAGGGTCGTGATGTGGTGCGATCTCGCCCTGCGCCTGCGCCAAGCTCAGCAGGTGTGCCGTTCGGGCCTGCCAGTCATCCAGCACGGTGGTGAGCGCAGTGCGGAACGCGTCAGGAAGTGCGCCCATTTCCTGCCCAAGGTTGCCGACGAGGCATCCCCGCCTGAAACCATGCCGCGCCATCCCCTCTTCGGCCCTTTCGGTAAAGATGCGGAGACGGTCGAGTGGCGCACGCTCTTCGTCCAGATAGGCCCGTTCAAGCTGCGATATGAAATAGGCGTTGTAGGCTGCGACGAGCGCCAGGCCGAAGTCGGCCTTGCCACGGAAGTGGTGATAGAAGCTGCCCTTGGGAACCCCTGCCGCCGTGAGGATCTCGTCGACCCCGACTGAGGAATATCCCCTTTCGGTCAGGTGCTCAAGCCCGGCGCGGATCAGTTTCTGGCGTGCCTCGGAAGCATCCGGTGCACCGCGTGGGCGGCCGCGGCGGGGCTTTTCGTTGGGGGGTGGGGGGGCATCGATTTGGGTCATGCATATTTAATAGACGAATTGGTCTAGAAAATCAATGCCAGCATGAACGGGTCGCCATAACCAACCCCTGAGGGTTGATACCAACGCATGCACGCGTCGCAAACTTGCGCCCCCATATGGACGATTGCCCAAGCCTATTTGGGGAAAATGCCCCCAAACCTCCCTTTTTTGGGCCCGGGGTCTGGGGCCTTTCGGCCCCAGTGGGGGACGGGGCAAAGCCCCGTGAGGGGAAAACATCCCCCTGTCATGTACAGTGGTGATTGAGACACCTCGTAAGCGGGAGAGGCAGCGATCGTGGATGAAACCCAGCAGGTCCTATCGTTCGCCATGCTCGTGAGGTGCAGGCCTAAGCCGCTCGAGCAGATAGCGGTTTGGCGGTTTGCCGACCATCTTTCGAAACATGGTTACGAAACTGCTGGCGCTTTCATAGCCGAGGTCCATCGCGACGGCCTGGACTGTCTGGCCGGCGCTCAGACGCCGCAAGGCGAGGACAACATGCAACTGTCGGCGCCAGCGGCCGAAACTCATGCCCACCTCTTCCACCAACATACGGCTCAGGCTGCGCTCGCTGAGCGCGATGCGGGAGGCCCACTCCGCGACGGTTGCATGATCTGCGGGGGCCGCGATTAACAGGTCGGTGAGCTTCTTCAGGCGCGAATCGCTGGGGATCGGGAGGCGAAGGTCTTCGACCGGTGCCACAGCCAGCTCATCGAAGATAACGGACACGATGCGGCCGTCCGGACCGTTGACGTCATAGAGCTCCGGCAGCGTGTTGGCCCGCATGAGCAAATGACGGAAAAAGCTCGATACCGTGACCGTGCAGCAGTCGCTCGGCAGCTTCGGAGCCTCAGGAGGCTGGATGAAGAGGGAGATGCACTCCACCTCGCCTGATCCGAAAACGGTATGGGGCAGCCCGCCGGGAATCCACACGGCACAGTGCGGCGGCACGATCCAGACAGCGTCTTCAACCTCGCAGTTGATGACGCCGCGGACCGTGAAAAGCAGTTGCGCTTTCTGATGGTGGTGCCGCGGCGATTGCTCCAGGGCCTCAAGATTGGCGACAGCGTTGGCCGTGACGAGAGGGCGAGGAAGCTCATCGACATAGGAAAGCCAATCGCTACGGAGGTCTACATACATCAAAAGCCCCTGCGTTTTCCATTTTGGCCGGATTGGAACATATGATGGCAGGATTGCGCAATGACGCCATCCGTCGACTGACGTATTGCTTTCAGGCAGAAGGGACAAGCGGCCTTCAGGATGGCGCTTGTCTTCAAGAGGGGCAGCGCTCAACGGCCCTATCGCGCAAATACAAACAGGAGAGTAAATGTGAACGAAAAGAAACCAACTCAGCTCGCACTCGCATGGCTTGTTCCAGCTGTCGGGGCCGTATTCTTCGTCACAATCCAGTGCTTTTCTTACCTGAACGCCTATGTCAGTAGCGGCGGGACGATGGAGGCCGTGACGTTCGGCCCCGTCGCGTTGTGGGGCGTATCTCTCTTTTACGGTGCTTGGGTCGTCCCGCCGTTGCTGGCGCTTGCCGCAAGGCGCGCGACTGACTGGGCCATGCTCGTTCTCGGGGGCCTCCTTTTCATCATGAGCACGCTCGCCGGCGTATCGGATGGTTTACGCGACGGCAGCCATCTCGTTGGCTTGGAGCTGTTGGCCGTCACGCTGCCGGGCGCGGTTGCGCTGATCATGTCATGGCGGCACATCCGTCCGAAATGAAACCACCCATCCCGGCAAGGAGACGAAGAATGCCTTTGGACAGCACGAACTTCCCGCTCGTCTGGATGCGTTATGACAAAGATCCCGATCACGATCACGACCACGACGAGGACTTCGAGGTGTTTGAGGAGATCCTGAATCGCGGCGCGCCGTTCGTGCTTTTGACCGATTCCGCTCCGACCGAAGAGCACGAGCACAGCCAGGAAGAAAAGAAGCGCACCACGCTGTGGATGAAGAAGCACAAGGCCGACCTACGGACACGGGTGCTGGCGATGATCGTGATTGAAGCGAGCGCCGCCAAGCGTCTGGCATTCAAGCCTTTCGGTATGGCTTTTGCCAAATTCTGGGGCTTTCCGATGAAGCTCGCCTCGTCTCGCGAGGAGGCCATGGAGATCGCCGTAAAACTGCTGTCTCTGTGATCCGTTACGTGACGAAGTGCCCAGCCTACTGATTGATCCCAAATGGGGGTCCGGGGCCTCAGGCCCCGGTTGGGGGGCGGGGCAAAGCCCCGCGTTTTTTGGTTTTTCAAGGAGACAGAGTACATCATACTCCGCCGAATCTGTTTCATGGATGGCTGCTTTCAAGGGGAGCCCTTGAACTCCGACCCCCTCTTTACGTAATCCGGGAAAAAGGGGCCGTCCATCCCGTCTCCTCTATTCTCTTCCGGGTCAAAACTCTGCGACTTTGGTGTCTCCGGGGCGACGGAAGCGGTCAGGGGAATAGGCCGTCGCCTCGACGATGGGGGGCGTACCCTCCACGATGTCGGCCACAAGATGTCCCGCGCCAGGGCCGATTCCGAAGCCATGGCCGCTGAAGCCCGTGGCCATGATCAGGCCGGGCAGGGAGGCGACCGGGCCGATGGCGGGAACGCCATCCGGCGTACTGTCGATATAGCCCGCCCAATTGGCTGTCACCGGAGCGGTCTTCAGGCCGGGGAGGAGATCCCTGGCCCGCTGAAGCATGATCCGAACCGCCCGGGGATCCGGTCGGGGGTCGAGGATACGGATCCGTTCCATCGGAGTTGGTGCGTCCAATGTCCAGCGCTTCAAGGTTTCATGGCCACTTCGCAGCCCTTCAAATCCGCCGGGTGCCAAGCTTCGCCACCGTCTGGCGAACATGGGGAGAAAGTGGCGGCTATAGAGGAGGTGCTGAAAGGTCGGGTCCAGCCGTCCCATGCCGCTGATCGCCAAGGTATGCCCTCCGTCCCCCCGCCGGGTAATCGATATGGCCTTGGTATGCAGAGCCGCAGGGATCTCGCCTTGGCCTGGTCCCAGGGCGACGATGGAGGAGCGGATAGAGGCTTGAGGAAAGGAATAGCCGAACTGGCGACAGAAGGAGGAACTCCAGGCGCCTCCGGCCATGACGACCACCTTGGTTTTAATCGATCCCGCTTCGGTCACCACGGCGGAGAGTCTACCCCCTTCGGTTTCCAGTCCCCGGGCGGCGCAGGTTTGATGCACGGTGCTTCCCAGGGCCATGATGGCCTTGGCGACCGCAGGGGCGGCCCGGGAGGGATCGGCGATCCCATCGGTGGGGGAGAAAACGCCCCCTTTCCAGTCCTTGCCCGTGGCCGCGCCCCGTTCGCCGGCCTGCCTGGCGTCCAGCATATGGGTCGTAACCCCCACCGTCTTGGCGAAGTCCCGCCATTTCGCCCAACCCGCCAGTTCCGCCTCGTCGTTGCTCAGGTAGAGCAGGCCGGTGCGGCTGAAGCCCGTATCCTCGCCGCTGTCCCGGGCGAAGGCTTCCCAAAGATCCAGACTTTTGGTGGACAGGGGCAATTCGCGGGCGTCCCGGTTTTGTTGGCGGCACCATCCCCAGTTTCGACAGGATTGCTCCGCCCCGATCGCGCCTTTCTCAAGGAGGGCGACTTTATGCCCCCGGCGCGCCAGGTAGTAGGCGCTGAAGACACCCACGATTCCCCCGCCGATGACGACGGCATCGGCGTGAGCGGGAAGGGTTGGGGTCGACTCGATCAGGTGCAAGGGGGCGCGCATGCTGGATCTCCATATTATTCAGCCGTATTTTAGGGCACCTCCGGCCCCGTGGTTGCCGTATTGGGGGAGAAACTCGGCATCTTCTGCCGTAGCCCCTTTCTCCTCCAAAAAATCCTGCCATTGTGCGGGGTATGCCATCGCCTCATTCCCCTTGTTGATCCAGACCCAGTGATGGATAACGAAAGCGGAAGCATTTTATGCCATAGGCGCCGCCCTGCTGTTTCCAACCCGGCGGCCCAATCGTTGGAGAGTCCATATGTCCATGAAGCTGGATCGTATCGACATTAAAATTCTGTACGAGTTACAGAAAAATGGACGAATAACCAATGTTGAATTGGCCGAATTTGTCAATCTATCCCCCAGTCCATGCTTAATGCGGGTCAAGAAGCTTCAGGCGGAGGGGTATATTTTAGGGTATTCTGCCCTGGTGAATATTTCAAAGCTGGGGCAAACAATGACTGTTTTTACGGAAGTGACTTTGAAAAACCATAGGCAGATTGACTTTTCTCGATTTCTGTCTGCGGTTCAAAAAGAAGAGTCCGTCGTGGAATGTCATCTGGTGTCCGGTGGCTATGACTATCTGATGAAGTTTGTCACCGGGGGAATTGTCGACTATCAGACAACGATGGAACATTTGATAGATATGGATATTGGAATCGATAAATACTTTAGTTTTGTTGTTCTGAAGTCTCCCATCGTCAAGTCTCACATGCCCCTGCCGAAGCTCTTCCCGGCTTGAGCTTCTGCCTTTGTTTGGCCCGCTCCCGGTTCGGTGGTTAAATTGTCCAGCCAGCTTGGATCCAGTTCGGGCACGGAGGAAAACAGAAGCTGGGAATAGGGGTGAGTGGCCCCATGGGGCAGATCTTTTGACGGGATTTGCTCCACCTTCTCTCCGGCGAACATGACGACCACCTCGTCGCAGATGGCGCGGACGGTGGACAGGTCGTGGCTGATGAAGATGTAGGACAGTCCCAACTCCCCTTGGAGTTCCTTAAGCAGGTCCAGAATAGCCGCCGCCACCACCGTGTCCAAGGCCGAGGTGATTTCGTCACACAGGATCAGCTTCGGGTTGGCGGCGAGGGCGCGGGCCAAATTGATGCGCTGCTTTTGGCCACCGGACAACTCGGGAGGATGGCGATGGCGCAGACTCTGGGGCAGGTGGACCAAGTCCAGCAGGTCCTTTACCCGGGCGTCTCGTTGCCTTGGACCCATCCCATGGTAAAAGGACAGGGGGCGCTCCAGAATGGCGCCAATGGGTTTGGACGGGTTCAAGGCGGTGTCGGCGAATTGGAAGACGATTTGCAGTTTGCGCAATTCTTCCTTGCGCCGCCTCCGTGCATCCGCGTCCAGTTGCCTCCCGTCGAACAGGATCTCGCCGCCTGAAGCGGGAAGGATGCCGGAAATGGCCCGGGCGAGGGTGGACTTTCCGCAGCCCGATTCCCCAATGATTCCCAAGTTGTGACCAGGGTAGAGGGTCAAGTCGATGGGTTTGACCGCAGTGACCAAGGGCATACCGTTCTTCTGAAGGGCACCGTAGCCCGCAGTCAGACCGGTCACTTCCAAAAGTGGGTGCGGTTTGGTCTCGGTTCTCTTGGGTGCGGCGAAGCTCTTCGGCTCAAAGGCCGCGATGAGCTGTTGGGTATAGGGATGGTTGGGCCGGGACAGGATTTGCTCGGTTGCTCCAACCTCTTGGATCTCGCCGCTGTTCAGAACGATGATGCGGTCGGCGATCTGGGCCACCACGGCGAGGTCATGGGAAACGTAGACCCCGGCCATGTCTCCCTTCTTCATCACCGATTTGAAGGCCCTCAGAACCTCGATCTGGGTGGTGACGTCGAGCGCCGTCGTTGGTTCGTCGAAAATGACAAGCTTCGGGCCACCGATCAGGGCCATGGCCGCAGATAGGCGCTGCAATTGGCCGCCGGACACTTGGTGGGGGTAGCGCGTTCCAATGGTTTGCGGATTGGGGAGGCCCAGGGCGGTGAACAGCTCCACGGCCTTGGCCTCGGCCTCGGGGAGGGGCATCAGGTCGTGAATGCGGGAGACTTCGGTTACCTGATCCATGATGGTGCGTGAGGGATTGAAAGCGGCCGCCGCGCTTTGCGGGACATAGGAGACCTCTGTCCCCCGGACCTGAGCCCGCTCCCTTTCGGATAGGCTGGCCATATCCTTGCCGCCTACGGAGATGAGACCACCGCTGATGTGGCAACCGTGGCGGGCGTGGCCCATGAGCGTAAGGGCGATGGTCGTCTTGCCTGACCCACTTTCGCCGATCAGAGCGACGATTTCTCCCTCGGCGACGTCGAAGGAGATGCCTTTGATGATCTCTACGGTGCGCCCGGCGTCGGTCTTGGCCTGGACCGTCAGGTCGCGGACTTCCACGAGATTGGTCATGACGCGCTCCGGTCTCTGATTTTACGGGGAAGGTTGTCGATCAGCAGGTTCACGCTGATGGTCAGGCTGGCGATCGCCAAGCAGGGGAAGATGACCGCAGGCGCCCCATAGGGCAGGCCGCCGATGTTTTCCCGCACCAGGGCGCCCCAATCCGCGTTGGGGGGCTGAACACCCAGACCCAGGAAGGACAGGCCGGACAGAAGCAGCACGATGAAGACGAAGCGCAGTCCCAGGTCTGCCAGTGCTGGACCCAGGATGTTGGGCAGGATCTCCGACCGGATCAGGTAAAAGGTGCCCTCGCCCCGGGCGCGGGCCACGGTGACATAATCCATGGTGTTGATGTTCACCGCCAGCGCCCGGGCGAAGCGGTAGGCGCCCGGCGCGTAGATCACCGCCAAGGTTCCCACGAGGACGGGAACGGAAGACCCGACAGCAGCCACGACCACCAGGCCAAACAGCTTGCTGGGAATGGAATTGAGGGCGTCCAGGAAGCGACTGAGGGCCGCATCGAACCACCCTCCGATCACGGCTGCGGTCATCCCCAAGGCGACCCCGCCAAAACAGGCCAGAACCACGGCAGCGAGGGATATGCCCACCGTATACCGGGCGCCCATGAGGGTGCGGGAGAAAATATCCCGGCCCAGGTAGTCCGTGCCAAACCAGAACTGGTGAGAGATCGGGCCAAAAAAATCGTAATCGACAATCTCGCCGACGGGATAAGGAATGAGGAGGGGCGCGAAGAGGGCGACCAGCGCCCAGGCGAGGATGATGGTCAGGCCCAGCATGCCCACGGGGCTGAAGCTGATCCCGAGCGTCCGGGCGAGGAAGGAAGAAGGTGCCATGATCAGCGCAGCCTCGGATTGGACAGGATGGCGATGATGTCGGCCGTGGTGATCAGGAGCAGGTAGACCAGACAGAAGATCATCGCGCAGCTTTGGATGAGGGGCAGGTCGCGGGTGGCCACGGCATCGATCATCAGTTTGGCGATGCCCGGATAGTTGAAAATAGTCTCGACGATGATCACGCCTCCCAGCAGATAGGACAGGGATAGGGCAACCGCGTTGACGATGGGTCCCAGGGCATTGGGCAGGGCGTGCACAAGGACCATGCGGCGGCGGGAAGCCCCTTTCAGCAGGGCCATTTCAACGTATGGCGTGTTCAAGGTCTCGATCACAGCGGCCCGGGTCATGCGAATCATCTGGGCGGAAATGACGAAGCTCAAGGTGATCACCGGCATGGCGAAGGTCTTGAGCATTTGGGTGAAAGAATGGACTTCGTTGGCGAAGGACAGGGCGGGCAGCCAGTGCAGGTAAACGGCGAAGACCAGGACCGCAGTGGTGGCCACCATGAATTCCGGAACGGAAATGATGCCGATCGAGCAGATGGTGACGAACCGGTCGAATAGGGATCCCCGCAGCATGGCCGAGAGGATGCCCAGGGTCAGGGCAACGGGAACTGAGAACAGGGTGGTTGCGCCCGCCAGCTTCAGGGAGTTGGACAGCCGGGGGCCGATCAGGTCGGTGATGGCCATGTTGTTGGCGTAGGAGTGGCCCAGATCGCCGCTCAGCAGGCCGAAAAGCCACTGGCCGAAGCGAAGGAGGGCGGGTTGGTCCAGGTGCATGGCCTCGCGCAGACCCGCCACTGCCTCGGGGGTCGCGGCTTGGCCCAGCAGGATTTCGACGACATCGCCGGGCAGGAGCGTGGTCGCGGCGAAAACGGTAAAGGAGACGATAAGCAAGGTGACCCCCATCACCATCAGGCGTCCGAGCACGAGTTTCAGGATCTGCGTGTTCATGTCGAATACTCCCCTCGCGACCGAAACACCAAAAGCGACATGCAGGAAGACATGGGACCCTGTGTTCCGTCTTGCGAGCCGTCGCCGTGATGAACCAGAGTCATCAGATCCAAATTCGTCCTTTGGCTTTCTGGATCTTGAAACGGAGGAGGGGACAGAAATCCCCGTCCCCCCCCCCCCTTGGATGCCCCCTTGGACGAATGGGGTGGTGGCGGGGTGAGCCGACCACCGCTCCCCTTTGAGACAGGTTTTAGCCTTCCAGCCAGACGTAGGCGGCGAAGTTGTAGCCCATCATGCCCCCTAGGGGGTTGTCTTCCAGGCCCTTCAGCTTGGAGGAGATGGCATCCACGTTTGAAATAAAGGCGGGGATGGCGGTTCCGGCTTCTTCGGCGATCATGGTTTGCATCTCGCCGTAGATTTCCTTGCGCTTCTTGAAGTCCAGCATGCCCCGGGCCTCGAGCATCATCTTGTCGAACTTTTCCGACTTGAATTGGCTCTCGTTCCACGGCGCATCGGAGGCGTAAAGCAGAGAGAACAGGATGTCAGGGGTCGGGCGGGGATTGATATTGCCGAAGTGGACCGGCGCCTTCAGCCAGTATTTCGACCAATATCCGTCCGAGGGCACCCGTTGTATCTCGAATTGCATGCCGATTTCTGCGCCCGCCTGCTGGACGATCATCGCGATGTCGACGGAGGAGGTGGCGGCCTCGGAGGCGACGATGGGAATGCTCTGCCCCAGGACACCGGCCTTTTCGAACAGGTGTTTGGCCTTATCGGGGTCGAAGGCTTTCGGCTCCAAGGCATCGTTGTGGAAGATGCTGCTTGGGGGGATAGGTTGGTCGTTGGCGATTTCGGCAAAGCCGCGCAGGGCAGATTTCTGGATGGCTTCCCGGTTGAGCAGGTACTTCATGCCGTTGACGAAGTCCATCTTGTCGCCGGGGGCCATGTCCAGGCGCATATTCAGGTCCGAATAATTACCCGAAGTGCTGACGCTGGTTCCCACGGAGTCATTGCCGTCCAGCAGACGCATGAAGCGGGGGTTGATGGCCGCAGCGAGTTGGATGTCGTTCGACAACAGGGCATTGACCCGGGCGGAGTCATCGGGGATGGCAAAAAACTCGAAGGAGTCCAGATAGGGGCCTTCGGCCTTCCAATAGGCCGGGTTCTTGGTCGCGATGGACCGTACACCGGGCTCGAAGACCTCGCAGAGGAACGGGCCGGTGCCGATGGCCTTGGAAAAATCGGTGGTGCCGTCGGCGATGATCATGAAGTGGTGCAGCGCCAGGATGGTCGGCAAATCGGCGTTGGCAGTGACGAGGGTGATCTGAACGGTCTTCTTGTCCAGCGCCTTGATCTCGGTCATCTGCTTGGCGATGGAGTTGACCTTGGAGCCAACGGCTGGATCCAGGTGGCGGTTGAGGGAGTACACCACGTCTTCGGCGGTCAGGGGCTTGCCATCATGGAAGGTGACACCGTCACGCAGGGTCACGGTCCAGACCTTGGCGTCGCCGCTTTCGACGGACTCGGCCAGTTCCATCCGGGTGACGCCTTGCCGGTCCAGGAAGGTCAGACGGTTGTAGAAGGCGCAGCACCGGACATAGTCCGTGGACAGGGAGGCCTTGGCCGGGTCCAGGGTATCGGCCGTGGAGGAGGACCAGCCCGCCGCCTTCATGGATCCACCCGAGACGGGGGTCGCTGCCAGGGCGGCCGAGGCCCGTCCCAGGATCAGTCCGCCCGCGCTGGCCGTGACGCCGCCAGCCAGCAGGAGACGCAGAACATCCCGGCGCGAGGCGCCGCGACGGATGGCGTTCTTGACCATGGCGTCGTCGGCCATGGTCCAATTGGTGATTTTATCGGTCATCGTGGTCCCCAGATTGTTTTGGTGAAAGGTGGATCCGATCGTTCGACCGGACCAGATCCAAAGGGCCGCGTTATGTCACGGCTTCTCCCTGTTCCACGGCATCGGCAAGGTTGGCCATGGAGGTGAAATGGAAATCGGGCTCGGTGAACCGGTCTGGCTCGATGGTGCCGCCGTAACCCTGTTGGCCGTGACGGCGCTGGATCCAGCAGTTGGCCATGCCTAACGAGCGGGAAATCCCGATGTCGTGGTATTGGCTCTGGGCGACATGCAGGATGTCGTCTTTGGAGGCGCCTTCGCTTTCGACGAAGGCGAAGACCTTTTCGAAGAACAGGGGATCGGGCTTTTCTGTTCCCGTGTCATCGGCGGTGAAGGCGGCGTAAAACGGCGCGTTCAAGGCCTTGTTGAAATGTTCGAAGGCCCAGCGTTGGGCATTGGTCATGGCGATCAGCTTGAAGCGCTTGGCCAGACGGGCCATGGCCTCGGCGCTGTCGGGGAAGCCTGTCCAGTCGGGGACCGAATTCCGAAAACGCTCACCGAGCGCCGGATCTTCGGGCAGGCCCAGCTTGGGCGCGATGACCATGTACACGCGGGCCAGATCATCGGGAAATCGCAGGGCATCCGGTGCGTAGCGCGCTGTGCGATACAGGGAAAGGGCCTCTTCTGCGTCGACGGTGACATTCTGCTCAACACCAATGGCCTGCAAGCATCCGGTGATGCCGCCCTCGAAATCAATGAGCGTGCCAACGACATCGAAGGTCAAATATTTGAAATCATGAAATGTCTTTTTCACTGATATCTCCTGAGACCCTTTGAGTGGAAGGGCGCTGTGGTTCGGGGGAGACCAATTTGTGAAACTGCCTAGTTTGTTGGCCGCCCCTTCTGCCCGACTATTTTGGCAGCACCTGGCGAGGAGATTCTCCGAATGCCTGAGCCGGAGCGGCATAAAATTTCGAATATGGGCGGTGGGCGGTATATCACCGACTTGGGCGGTGGCATCAGGCCGTATATCCGACTCTTACCATATGACATCGGGCCATATGACATCGGGCCATATGACATCGGGCCATATGATATCGGAGGTGTCGGAACAGAAGGCGGGGGCTTCAGGGAAAGCCCCCGCTACGGAAACATCCTTAGGCCAGAGCGGCACGGACGTCCGGGTCCTCAAGGGTTTGGTCCAAGGTTTGTCTTGTGCGTTCGATGATTCCATCGATATCGTCGTCGGTGCAGCACAGGGGAGGGGCATAGCCCAGGACACCATTGCCAAAGGCACGGATGACCAATCCGTTCTCCCAGGCCCGGTCAAAAATCCGACGAGATGGGTCGGTCTCGGGCGGAAGCGGTGTTTTCTTCTCTTTGTCGACGACCAGTTCGATGGCTGCGAGCATACCGCGTCCGCGGACTTCGCCCACCAGCGGGTGATCGGAAAGGCCTCGCAGGCCGGTCATCAGGCGCGCGCCTGCTTTCCGTCCGTTTTCCAGGAGCCCCCCTTCGTACAGGCGCAGAACCTCCAGGCCGACGGCGGCGCTGACCGGATGGGCCGAATAGGTGTACCCGTGGCCGACCGCAGCGCTGCCGGCGCCATCGGCGATGGTGTTGTAGACGGCATCGGACAGGAAGACAGCGCCCATGGGGACATAACCCGAAGTGAGGCCCTTGGCGGTTGTCATGAGGTCCGGGACCACGCCGTCCTCGGAACAGGCGAACAGGGGGCCGGTCCGACCGAAGCCGGTAATGACTTCGTCGGCGACGAACAGAATATCGAGTTCGGTGCAAAGGTCGCGCATGGCCTTCATCCATCCGTCCGGGGGAACCAGGACGCCGCCGGAGCCCTGGATGGGTTCGGCGTAGAAGGCAGCAACGCGCTCAGCACCCAATTCCTCGGCTTTGGCCCGCAGGGCGGCCTTGGAAGCGTCAATGATGGCCTGGGGGTCCTGACCGGCTGGATTGCGATAGCTGTAGTGGGAAGGAATTTTGTGCTGCCAGTCCAGGGGAATACCGAACCCGGCGTGGAAGGCGGGCAGGGCCGTGAGGCCCGCACCCACGGTGGAGGAGCCGTGGTACCCCTGCTCCATGGAGATGAATTGGTCCTTTTCCGGTTTGCCCCGAGCCTGCTGGTAGTAGCGGATGAAGCGGATTGTGCTGTCCACCGCGTCCGACCCGCCCAGGGTGAAATAGACGTGGTTCAGGTCGCCCGGCGCCCGCTCGGCCAGTTCCGCAGCGAGGCGGATGGCGGGCTCGCTGGCCAGTCCGAAGTAGCCGGTGGCATAGGGGAGCGCGCGCATCTGCTTGGCCGCGGCCTCGACGATGCTGTCCTGGCCATAGCCCGCATTTACGCACCACAGACCGGCGAAGCCATCGATGAGCCGATGGCCGGTGGAATCCACCAGCGACGCGCCCTGGCCTGCGGTCAGGATCCGCGCGCCTGCTTTTTCGTGACCCCGGTAGGAGGCGACGGGATGGACCAGATGGGCCCGGTCCAGTTCGATTAGGGAATTGCTCAGCATGCTTTTTCTCTTTCCTTAGCCCAGAGGCTGGCTGGCCTTAGCCCAGGGCTTGGCTGACCAGCGCGAAAACGCGGTGGGTGGCGGCGGTGCGCGCCGGGAGGGGCGGTGTGGTCGTGGCGGGTCGGGTCATGCGGACGCCGCCGCCCACATGGGATAAACCGAGGCTCTCCAACCAGGGCGCAAGGCCCGAATCCCTGTCCGTGTCCACGCGGATGAAGGCGGTCTCTCGGGGGGCGAGCAGGAAGGTTATCAGGGCCTTGGCCTCTTCCAGGGTTCCCGCGATCACCGGTCCGACGACCTCGCCCCGACCGAAGGGCCGCAGGCAGGCATAGCCAACGGGCAGGCCATTTCGGCGGAGGACCGCCAACCGACCGACCTGTTCCAACGCGTCGAGCAGGGCGATCCGCTCCAGGCCATGGGCGTCCCGGTCCAGGGTTCGGATGGCTTGGTGGTCCGTGGTGGTCGCCCAGTCCACTTCCCCTAGGTCGGGTCCCAGATCAGGCGATGGGGAGGAGAGGCCTGCAATGCTGAGGGGGCCTTGGTGTTGCAGCACCTCTCCGGTGCGTTCGAAGCCCAGCTTTTCATAAAGAGGCAGGCCGTCCTGGGTGGCGACCAGACGGCACTCCCGTCCCTCGGTCGCGTCGATGGCTGTGGCCATCAAGCGCTTTCCGATGCCCTGGCCCCGCAGGCTCGCGTCAACGATGACCATGTTGATCGTGGCCGCCCTATCGTCGAGGGGGGTGGCGAATATCGTGCCGAGGACCCGATGGCCATCGGTGGCGACGAAGCCGTGACTCAAAATGCGGGACAGATCCCAGTCCTCGCGGCGATGGGGCCAGCCAGCCTCTTTTGACAGGACGACTGCGCCGTCGAGGTGGTCTGCGGTGAAGGGGATGATTTCTATGGGGTCAGGCACGGTGTGACTCTCCGAGGGTCAGAAGGCAGTCCTTTATTGTTGATACCCCTCCCAGGGAAGAAGATAGCGCCGACCATGGCCGGTGAGCGCTATCTTTGGCCGTCGGGCAAAAGGCTTACCGCATCTTATGCCGTGGGGAGGGTGGGTGTTTTTGGGGGGGAAAGCGGGATCGCACAGGGGCGCGGAATGAAGCGCCAAGGGGGCGATGCGATACGGAAGAATCTGCTTTTTAAGCCCCCAATCCCGGTGAAACGCCCGGTGCTGGGGCTCCTATGATGAAGAGGTTCGAAACTATCCGCCCGTTTCCACGAGAGGACCTTCCATGACGACCTTCCGGCCGAAATACATCACCTTCGATTGCTATGGCACCCTGACGCATTTCCAGATGGCCGAGGCCGCCCGCGACCTCTATGGCGCCCAGTTGGACGAGCCCCGGATGCTTCAGTTCATCAAGAACTTCGCGGCCTATCGTCTCGACGAGATCCTGGGTGATTGGAAACCCTATAACGAGGTCATCCACAATGCCGTGGAACGGACCTGCAAGAAAAACGGAGTGGTCTTTCGGGACGAGGATGCCAAGGCCATTTATGATCGGGTGCCCTCCTGGGGGCCCCATCCGGACGTTCCCGAGGGGTTGGCCAAAGTGGCCAAGGAGATCCCGCTCGTGATCCTGTCCAATGCCATGGATGAGCAGCTTCCGTCCAATGTGGAGAAACTGGGCGCCCCCTTCCATAAGGTCCTTACTGCCCAGCAGGCCAATGCTTACAAGCCGCGCTTTCAGGCGTTCGAGTACATGTTCGACATGCTGGGCTGCGATCCGAAGGATCTGCTGCATGTGTCCTCTTCCTTCCGCTACGACCTGATGTCCGCCCATGACCTGGGGATCACCAACAAGGTCTGGGTCAACCGGGGCCATGAGCCCGCGAACCCCTATTATGGGTATACGGAGGTCAAGGATATTTCCGGTCTGCCCGGCGTCGTCGGCCTTTAGGAGGGGATAGGGCGATGCGTTTCCAATCCTATTGGCATGATACGGCACCGGCCTTCTCGGGTGGGGTCACCGCACCCATCGAGGGGGACTATGACGTCGCGGTTGTAGGAGGTGGTTTCACGGGACTTGGAGCGGCGCGCCAATTGGCCAAGGGCGGGGCGCGCGTTGTCTTGCTCGAGGCAGGCCCCGTCGGCTTCGGCGCCTCCGGGCGCAATGGCGGGCACCTCAACAATGGCATCGCCCATGGGTACGCAGATGCCATGAAAGCCCTGGGGCGAGAGGGCGCTCGGGACCTCTATCGCGCCTTCGATGCGTCGGTGGACACCATCGAAGCCTTGGTGGCCGAAGAGGGGATCGATTGCGCCTTCCGGCGGGCAGGCAAGCTCAAATTGGCGTCCAAGCCAACCCATTACGATTCCCTCGCCCGCAATTTCGAGCTGATCAACAAGGAGGTGGATCCGGACACGGCTCTGTTGTCGGCTGCGGAGCTAAAGGGCGAGATCGGCTCGACTTGCTTCCATGGCGCCATGCTGTCCAAGAAAAGTGCCATGATGCATATGGGGCGGTATGCCGTCGGTCTGGCCGAAGCTGCGGCCCGCCATGGGGCGATTATTTATGAAAACACACCCGTGACGGGGCGGACGCTCAAGGATGGGATCCATCACCTGTCCACGGCCAAGGGACCGGTCCGCGCCAAGGCCGTGATCCTGGCCACGGGGGCCTATACGCCGGGGTTCATGTCCTATTTTCGGCGGCGGATCGTTCCCGTTGGCAGTTTCATCGTCGCCACCCGGCCCTTGACCGAAGCGGAGGTCGCGGCGACCGTGCCGGGGAACCGCACCTATGTCACGTCGCTGAACGTCGGGAATTATTTCCGGATGTCTCCAGACAACCGGTTGATTTTCGGGGGGCGCGCCCGCTTTTCCGCCAGCTCGAACCAGCGCTCCGATGCCAAAAGCGGTGTGATTGTACGTGCTCGAATGGCCGAGATCTTTCCCCATCTGGCCGAGGTGGAGATCGACTACTGCTGGGGCGGTCTGGTGGACATGACCAAGGACCGCTATCCCCGCGCGGGCTATGCCGAAGGGGTTTGGTTTGCCATGGGCTATTCGGGCCATGGGGCGCAAATGTCTACCTTGATGGGGATCCGGCTGGCCGACGCCATCCTGGGCAAAGGCGATAATATTCCCATGCGTGACGTGCCCTGGCCCGCGATCCCGGGGCACTTTGGCAAGCCCTGGTTCCTGCCACTGGTGGGGCTCTATTACAAGGCCCTGGACCGGATCCAATAGGGGCATTCCACGGGACACGACAGTGTCTTATATTTTTGGGCGATTGCCCAAGCCCATTTGGGGGCCAATGCCCCCACCCCCCCCCTTTTTTTTAGCCTGGGGTCTGGGGCCTTTCGGCCCCAGCCTCGCCAAAGAGGGGGGGACGGGGTAAAGCCCCGTGACGGGAAAACATCCCCTGTCGTGGACCGCGAGGGGCATTGAAATAGGTTGAAAAAAACGCGGGGCTCCTAGAGCGGAATGAGGAAAAGTGTGCGCGGTTTTCCGTCTCATTCCGCTCTAAATATATGATCTAATACCCAGGTGCGGTGAGTTTGCCTCACCGCACCTTGGAAGCGGCCAAGTGGCCGCCGCGCCTTATGGCGCGGTAAAGCCCGCGTGGCGTTTGAACGCAAGAAAAGCGGCGTGGGTTTCAACCCGCGCCGCTTGGTATAAGGGATCTCCGCGTTTTCCTGGCTCAATTTCAAAGCAAATCCCGAGCAACTAATCGAGGGAAGAGAGCACGGCTGCGGTGATGGCATCCGTCTTGTCCTGGCCGGGACGGGTGCCGATCCCCTTGGCGGTGGTGGTGGCGAGAGCCTCCATGATCCGCCCCGCAGCCGAGGTTTCGCCCAGGTGCTCCAGCATCAGGGCGCCGGACCAGATGGTGGCCATGGGGTTGGCGATGCCCAGATGGGCGATATCCGGGGCCGATCCATGAACCGGTTCGAACATGGAAGGCGCGGTCCGGTCGGGGTTGATATTGGCCGAGGCGGCGAAGCCCAGTCCTCCCTGGATGGCCGCGCCCAGGTCGGTCAGGATGTCGCCGAACAGGTTGGAGGCAACAATTACGTCCAGACTTTCCGGGGCCATGACCATGCGCGCGGCCATGGCGTCGATGTGATAACTGGTCACTTGGACGTCGGGATACTCCGAGGCCAAAGCGTGGGTGACCTCGTCCCAGAAGACCATGGAGTACTTCTGGGCGTTGGACTTGGTGACAGAGGCCAGCTTGCCCCGGCGCTTGCGGGCCTGTTCGAAGCCAAAGCGCAGGATCCGCTCCACGCCCATGCGGGTGAAAATGGAGGTCTCCACCGCCACTTCGCCGTCCGTGCCCTGGTGGACCCGACCTCCGGCCCCGGAATACTCCCCTTCGGTGTTCTCGCGGATGCAGAGGATATCGAAGTCCCGAGCCTTCAGAGGGCCCTCGACGCCGGGGAGCAGGCGATGGGGACGCATGTTGGCGTATTGGACAAAGGCCTTGCGGATGGGCAGCAACAGGCCATGCAGGGAGACGGAATCCGGTACTTCTGCGGGCCAACCCACGGCGCCCAAAAGAATGGCGTCGAAGCCGCGCAGGGTCTCGATGCCCTCGGCGGGCATCATGGCGCCGGTGTCTTTATACGTTTGGCAGGACCAGGGGAACGTCGTGCCTGCCAGGGCGAAGCCCTCTTGCTTGGCAACGGTTTCCAGGACGCTCCAGGCGGCTTTGGTTACGGCGGTTCCGATTCCGTCTCCGGGAATCAGGGCAATGGAATGGGTTTTCATGGAGGTTCGACCTATAGGGTGATCAGGACGGTTTTGCGACGGAGGTTGGCTTCATAGGCTTCCCGGCCCAGGTCCTTGCCAATACCCGAACGCTTAAAGCCGCCGGTGGGCAGGATATGGTCACGGGACCGGCTGTAGCGGTTGACCCAGACCGTGCCCGCCTGCAGGCGACGGGTGGCACGCATCGCCCGGGACAGATCCCGGGTGAAGACACCTGCGGCGAGCCCGTAGACGGGATGGTCGGCGATGGCGAAGGCTTCTTCTTCCTCGGTGAAGGTCTGGAGGGTGAGGATGGGGCCGAAGATCTCCTCTACCACTGCAGGATTGGTATGGTCGACCCCGGTCAGCAGGGTCGGGGCGTGGAAATACCCCGGATGGTCCATGCGGCCGCCACCGATCACGCAGTCCGCGCCCTGGGCGCGGCTGGCCGCTAGGATGGATTCCATGCGGTTGATTTGGGTTTCGGAAATGATTGGAGAATACTGGGTTGCTTCGTCCCAGGTGAAGCCCGGTTTGACCCGCTCCATGCGGGTGACCAGGGCTGCCGTCAGGGCTTCTGCGATGCTGGCTTCCACAACCACCCGGGACCCGGCGACGCAGGCCTGACCGGCGTTGGACAGGATGCTAGCGGCGATGGCGTCTGCGGCCTTCTCCAAGTTGGCATCGGCGAAAACCACCTGAGGGCTCTTCCCGCCCAGCTCCAGGGTCACCGGTTTGATACCGGAGCGCGCGATGGTTTCCATGATGTCCGACCCGGCCCGGGTGGACCCGGTGAAGCTGACCTTGTCGATACCCGGATGGGAGGTGATGGCCTGGCCTGTGGTCGGGCCGTCTCCCAGGACGATGTTGACCAATCCGGCGGGCAGACCGGCCCGGACAGCCAGCTCGGCCACATAAAGGGTGGAATAGGGGGTCATTTCCGAGGGCTTGAGAACCACCGCGTTGCCTGCGGCGAGCGCCGGACCCAGCTTCCATCCCGCCATGTTCAAGGGGAAATTCCAAGGGGTGATGGCGCCGACCACACCATGGGGTTCGGTCAGGATCATCCCCAACTCGCCGTCGCTGGTGGGAGCGACGTCGCCCCCTTCCTTGTCGGCGAATTCGGCGAAGAAGCGGATCTGCTCGGCGGTGATGGCGATGTCGCCCTGGATCAATTGACCCACGGGCCGGGTGGAGCACAGGGCTTCGAACCGGGCGATTGTGGGGGCTTCTTGCTCGATCAGGTCGGCCCAACGGTGCAGGACTTTGGTCCGCTCCCGGGGACGTTGGCTGGCCCAGCCACTGTCTTTCAGGGCTTTGTGGGCTGTCTCTACGGCCTGATCGACCAGATCGGCGCTGGCGATGGGGCAGTCGGCGAAGGCTTCGCCGTCCGAGGGGCGGTGCAGGGTCAGGCCACCCGAGGTGGGACCCGAGGCGGAAATCGTCCGCCCTCCGATGAAATGGCCCTTGGGCAGGTCAACAGTATTGGGATCGAAACTCAAGGTCATGGCCGGTCCTTGTCACCATCAAGAAGGAAAGGGAGAAAGGATAGCCAGGACAGCGTGGAAGTTTTCGTTGAGTTGGGGGGGACGCGGTGACGGAATCTCCCGTCTCGACCTCGGCTTTCAGCGGAATCGTCGGGGGTACAGCGCCTTAATACCCCCTGTCCCGATCAATCAGGCCGATCAGGGGCTCTCCGGCCTCGTGGCGGCGGATGTTGTCGATGACCGCCCGGGCCGCCGTGGCCGGTTGGGTCACGCTGGCCACATGGGGGGTGATGAGGACCTTCTCGTGCCGCCACAGGGGATGATTTTCCGGGAGGGGTTCGGGGTTTGTGACGTCGAGGACCGCGCCGGAAAGCTGCCCCTCGTCCAGGGCTGCGATCAGGGCCTCCGTGTTCACTTGGGGACCTCGCCCCACATGGACCAATCCCGCGCCCCGGGGCAGACGGTGGAACAGGTCCGCGTTGAGGAGCCCCTTTGTTTCCGGTGTCAGGGGCAGCAGGCAGACCAGGATATCCGTTTCGGCCAAAAAGGCCTCCAGGCCCTCTTCCCCATGGTAGGTGGTGACGCCGGGCAGAGTCTTAGGAGAGCGGCTCCAGCCGGATAGGGGGAACTCGAAGGGCTTGAGGGCGTCGATCACCGCCTGGCCGAGCGTCCCCAGGCCGAGCAGCCCCACCCGTCGGTCCGGGGCTTGGCGGGCGGGCTGAGCCATCCAGGTGCCGGCCCGCTGTTGGGCGAGATAGGTGTGCAGGTTCCGGTGCAGGGAGAGAACGCCCAGCGTGGCATACTCCCGCATCATGCGGGCAATACCGTCTTCCACCATGCGGACCAGTTTTACAGGGCGGGGCAGGTCGTCCAGGGAGAACTGGTCCACTCCAGCGCCGATGGAAAACAGGATTTCCAGGTTCCTGTAGCGATCGAGATCTTTTGGCGGGGTCCAGGTGATCATGTAGCGTACCGTTGCCGGATCTACGCCGGTCAGTCCCTGGGCAAAGGGCAGATTGGGCAAGGCTTCGGCGAAGGCCTCGGCGAAGATCTGGCCGCGCTGGGCATCGGAATTGAACAGAAAGGTCATTGGGTGGCCTCGCCGGAAGAGAGAGGGGCGGAAGAAAGAGGCTGTGCCAGGCGGTCGGCCAGGGTGCGGAGCATGGTCTCGCAGGCGGCCAATTCCCCATCGGTGATGAATTCGTTGATCTTGTGGGCCCGGGCGATATCCCCGGGGCCGCAGATGATGGCGTCCAGCCCCGCAGCCTGGAACAGCCCCCCCTCGCTGCCATAGCTGACGGCAGCGAGGGGCTCCTCGCCGGTCAACTCGGCCATCAGGCGGGCCAGGGGGGCATCGGCCCCCAGGGCCAGGGCAGGATAGGTGGAGAGCATGCGCCATTCGGTCTCGAAGCCCTCCTGGGACAGGGCTTGGACGGCGTCCCGCACTTCGGTTAACAGACTGGCCGGATCGACCCCGGCGATGGCCCGGGCTTCCAGTTCGGCGGAACAATGGTCGGGAATGATGTTCACCGCCCGTCCACCGCGGATGGTGCCGACCTGCAAGGTGGAATAGGGGGGCTCGAACTGCTCGGCCAAGGGCCCCTGGGTCAGGTGCCGGGCACAGTGGGTGGCCGTGGTCAGAACCTTGGTCATGGCGTGGATGGCGTTCAGACCCAGGTCAGGGCGGGAAGAATGGCCGGCCTTGCCGATGATCTCCACCAGGGCTGCGGCCTTGCCCTTATGGGCGCGGACGGCGCGCAGGCTGCTGGGCTCGCCGATGATGCAGCCCCTGGGCGTCCGGCAGAGCTCGGGCAGGCGGGCAATCATATGGGGCGCGCCCTGGCAGCCGGCCTCTTCGTCATAGGAAAAGGCGAAATGCAGGGGGCGGAGCAGGGGCCGCCGGGCGACCCCAGCCGCGACCCCAGCCGCGACCTCGGCGGCGATGGAGAGGGCGCAGGCGATGAAGCCTTTCATGTCACTGGTCCCCCGCCCATGGAGGCGGTCGTCCTGGCGGGTCAAGGTATAGGGGTTGGTGAGCCAGCCCCCTTCCGTGGCGGGAACCACGTCCATATGGCCAGACAAGACGTAACCCCGCTGGTCTGTCGGCCCCAGGGTGGCGAACAGATTGGCCCTGTCCCCTTCCGGTCCATCAAGGACGTGAACACATGCCCCCAGGTCGTCCAGATAGCTGGCGATCCAGTCGACGATTTCGCGGTTGGGGGTGCCCACGACGGAGGGAAACCCCACCAGCCGGGAGAGAATATCCCTCACGTTCATGGGCGCGTTCATGGGGTGTCCTTCCGCCGATTCCGAAATCCGTGCGCGGCGGTTGTGTGTCGCCGGTCAGATGAGGATAGGGGAGGCCGTGGAGATAATGTGTGTCGAAGGGATCCAATTTTTGGACGAATATTTTGGCGGGCTGAGGAAATGAAGTGAAATCTATCGGTGCTGTCTTGATAAGGTCGCCTCAAACAAAGACTCGAATGTGGGGGGACTGGCTCGTTAAGCGGACGGGGGTCTCCGCTGCCGGGAGTGAAAGCAACCATGGCATGTACAGATCCCCTTCAATTGGACTCCTTTGAGGTCCACCTGAGCGATATCGCAGAGGCTTCTCTGGACGATCTCCAGACCCTGTCCATGGGCGTCGGTTGGCCCCACCGGCCCAATGATTGGCGTGCGGTGCTGTCCCTGGGCCAAGGCGTGGTGGCCCGCGATACCATCGGGCGGGCTCTGGGTTCTGCCATGTGGTTCCCCATGGGCAATCGCTTCGCCACCGTTGGCATGGTCATCACCTCGCCCCGGATGCAAACCCTGGGCGCCGGGCGGTGCATGATGGAGGTGGGGTTGGAGGCCCTGGGAAAGCGGGATCTTGGTCTGAACGCCACCCGGTCGGCCAAACGGCTTTATCTTTCCTTGGGGTTCGTCCCCGAACGGATGGTGTACCAGCACCACGGAGTGGTTTCGTCACGGGTCTCGGCCCCCCTGGCCCGGGGGGATACCTTACGGGACCTGGGATGGGGCGACATGGAGGCTCTGTTTGCGCTGGATGCACAGGCCTACGGCGCGGAACGACGCCACGTTTTGCGGTTTCTCCTGTCTGCAGGAGAGGGCATTGCCCTGGAGCGCGAGGGACGGATTGTCGCCTATTCCTTCGTCAGGCGGTTCGGTCGCGGTCATGTGGTCGGCCCCGTCGTCGCCGCGAATGACCGGGATGCCATTGCCGTCACCGGTCCCCATCTGGTGAACCTGATGGGCCAATTTGCGCGGGTCGATACACGGGAGGAAAGCGGCCCCTTCTCTTCCTTCCTGCTGGAGGCGGGGCTGTCTGTCTATGACACGGTGACAACCATGTCCCGGGGCCGCCCCTGGGTCGGGGTCCGGCCGGGAGACCTGGAGGAGGGGGCTCCCCAGGTGTATGGTCTCGTGAACCAAGCCCTGAGTTAGGACCCCTGTTGGGAGGGACGCCTGTCAGGCCGCGAAGCGGTGGATCCGGAAGTCGGCGATGGGCGTTTCCGTCCCGCCATGCAGGATCAAATCCGCCATGACCGCGCCAACTCCCGGACCGAGTTGGAAGCCATGGCCGCAGAAACCGAAGGCGTGGAACAGCCCCGGGGTCGTGCGCGACGGGCCCAAGACCGGCAGGTTATCCTCCACATAGCCCTCGCATCCCGACCAGTGGCGGATCACGCTCACACCCCGCAGGGCTGGAACCAGACGCAACACCGCGGCCAATTGGTCCCCGGTTCGACTTGGGTCCACATGGGCATGTCCGGGGTCCAGGTCGACAGGCACCCGGTCCACCGCGCCGCCGAAGACCACGTTGCCCCGCTCCACTTGGCGCAGATAGGCGCCGTACCGTTTGTTCCGGGTCCAGATACCGACCACGGGGAGAATGCGATAGGGCAGGGGTTCGGTAACGGCCATCTGGGGGCCTCGCGCCTCAAGCGGGACGGGCTCCCCGAAGAGCGCGGCGAGGCGGGCTCCCCAGGCTCCGGCGCAATTGAGCAGGGTGTCGGCCTCGAATCGGCCCGCGCTGGTCTCGACGGTGAAACCGCCCCCGGCGGCTGTTGTGACCGCGCCAACTTCGGCGCCCTCCACGATCCGCACGCCCTGCCGGGCGGCGGCCTGGGCGAAGGCGGGACCGATGAGTCGGGGATTGCCGCTGCCGTCTTCCGGTGAGAAGGAGGCGCCGATGGCGTCCGGGCCGATGCCGGGGAAGCGACGGCGGATCTCACCGGCGTCCAATTCCTCCAGGGTGAGACCCCAAGGGCGGGCCTCCTGGGCGAAGGTCCGCATGTCTTCCAACCCGCCCTCGTCGAAGGCTAGGCGGAGATGGCCCGTGGCTCGGAACTCCACCTCCTGGCCCAAAAGGCGGGACAGCTCCCCCCAAAGGGCCCTGGACCGGTGGGCGAGGGGGAGTTGGGGCAAATAACGCCCCGTTCGCCGGATATTTCCGAAGGAGGCCACTGTTGCTCCAGCACCGATCCGCGCCCGTTCGATGAGCGTCACCCGTGCGCCGCCCTTGGCCAGGAAAAAGGCCGAGGCGGTTCCCATCAAACCGCCGCCCAGAATGATCGTATCCATCGCGTTTATCTCATGCCTCCGTTCCACCCAGGCTCCGTTCCACCCAGACTCAAGGATGGAGTTCCGGCTGTCAAAGTCGGGAAAGGGACCATGCTATAAGTCCAACCTATGGAGCGACCCATGCGCGTCCGCTTTCCCGCTTGCGCAGGAATGATGGAAAATAGGTTTTCCGCATCCCTCTGAGCGGTCTCTTTCATAAGTTAGGGTTATGGGGACGCGTGGAAAGCGACTTGGACGCCGTTCCGGTTCCATGAAAGTCTTCGTGAAAGGCATCTTTTGCGAGGATACACAATGGACGGTATGGGCAGAGTGTCGAGCGATTGGAAGATCGGCGTCGACATCGGAGGCACCTTCATGGATTTCTGCGCGTTGGAGACCCGGACGGGGCGGGTGGCCTCCCTCAAGGTTCTGACGACACCGGATGATCCCGGCGCGGAATTGGTGACAGGCCTTGGGCTCCTGGCCGAGCGGGAGGGCCTGGACCCCACCGCGATCCACCGCTTTGTCCATGGCACCACCGTGGGGATCAATACGATCATCCAGCGCAAGGGGGCCAAGATGGCTTTGGTCACCAATGCCGGGTTCGAGGATGTGATCGAATTGGCGCGGTTGCGCATGCCGGAGATGTATTCCCTCTTCTGTCACCGGCCAGAGCCCCTGGTGCCGCGCGACTTGATCTTCGGCATTCCGGTCCGCATGCGCGCCGATGGCCGGGAAACCCAGGCGCCGGATCTGGCGGTCTTGGCCGACTGTGTCGCCCAGGCTCAGGCCAGTGGGGTGGAGGGGATCATCATCGCCCTGTTGCACAGTTGGCGAGACCCGACCCACGAAATGGCGGTGAAGGCGGAGATCAACCGACTGGCCCCGGAGCTGTTCGTCTTTGGTTCGGCAGAGGTCTGGCCTGTCGTGCGAGAATACGAGCGGACGTCGACGGCCATCCTGAACGGCTATGTCCATCCCCGGGTCTCGGGCTATCTGGAAGCGCTGGAAGTCCGGCTGGTAGATCAAGGCGTTCCGGCCCGGGCGCTGTTGACCAAGTCCAACGGCGGCTTGATGAACGCTGTGGAGGGGCGCCGAGACTGCGTGTCGATGCTGCTGTCCGGTACGGCGTCGGGTGTGATCGGCGCGGCCTATCTGGCCCGTCAGGCCGGGGAAAACCGCGTCCTCACCCTCGATATCGGCGGGACCTCGGCGGACTTCGCGTTGATTATCGATGGGACACCCCAGTTCGGCTCCGGCGAGTTGATCGGCGAGTTCCCCTTGCACATTCCCTCGGTTTCGGTCAGCTCCATCGGGATCGGCGGGGGCTCCATCGCCTCGGTGGACGGGCAGGGGGTTCTGCGCGTCGGCCCGGAGTCCGCTGGCTCCGTGCCCGGTCCGGCCTGTTATGGGCGTGGTGGCACGCGGGCCACGGTGACCGATGCCATGGTGGTCTGCGGGTGGTTGGGGCATAGCGATATGGCCTATGGTCAACTCACCATTGACCGTGATCAAGCCTGGGCAGTGGTGAGCCCTTTGGCCGCACAGGTGGGCCGGAGTGTCGAGGACACGGCCCAGGCGATCCTCGACGTTGCCGTTTCCGAAATGTTCGTGGAGGTAGAGAAACTGGCCTCCCGCGCCGGGGTGGATCCCCGGGACTTCACCCTGATGCCTTTCGGTGGCGGTGGCCCCATGTTGGGGGCTTTCCTGGCCCGGGACCTGGGATTGCGCCGGGTGCTTGCCCCCCGTTGGCCGGGGGTGGTCTCGGCCCTGGGGGGGCTGGTGGCCGAGATGCGCGGGGACTTTATCCGCACGGTCTATGCCGACTTCTCCCCCGAGACCCTTCCCGCCCTGACCAAAGCCTGTCTGAACCTGGCCGAGGAAGGCCGGTCCTGGGTGGCCGCACAAGGCCATGCGGGCGCAGTGGATCTGCGGTTCTCCCTGGATATGCGTTATGCCGGGCAGAGTTATGAGATCGATGTTCCCATTCACCCCGATTGGTTGGCCACGCCCGAGCGCATCACCGAAGCGTTCCATGCCGGCCACCGCCAGCGGTACGACTTCGATGATCCAAAGGGACGGCTGGAAGTCGTGAATCTCCGCCTGTCGGCCATCGGCTTGGGCGCCCCGGTGACCTTCCCCGAGGCGGAGGAGCGGTCCGGCGCCTGGGTCGAGGGGCGGGAGATTCCCGTCTATGTGAGGGGAGAGCGAATGATCCCCCTGTATGACCGGGAGGTTTTCAGTCCGGGCGTGGTCTTCGAGGGGCCCGCCGTGGTCGCCCAGTCCGATACCACCTTCGCCATTCCCGAAGGCGCGACGGCTCGGGTTGATCGGTACCTCAACATTCACCTGACCTTTGCGGAGTGATCCCATGTTCGACAAAATGACCCTCCGGGTTCTGGCGAACCATGCCCGGGGCGCGGCCGAGACCATGGCCCATACCCTCCAGCGCACCGCCCATTCGGCTTTTATCAAGGAAACGCAGGATTTTACCGTCATGCTCATGGACCGCGCCGGGGATACCTTCGCGGTGCCCATGGAACAGGGCGCGACCTGGTATCCGGGCATGGCCTGGGGCGGCGTGCTGGAGATGATCGACGACTATCGACCGGGGGATATCTGTTTCACCAACGATCCCTATTCGGGCTATGTCGCCACCCATGCCCCGGACACTCACCTGTGGAAGCCCGTGTTCGTCGACGACGACATCGTCGCCTGGACCGGCGGCCATATCCACAACACCGACATGGGGGGCGCCGTTCCGGCCTCCCTTTCCCGCTCCCTGACGGAGATCCACCAGGAAGGGATCCGCTTCCCGCCCATGAAGCTGGCCCCCGAGGGCCGCTTTGACGAGACCATCCTGCGCGTCATGACGACCAATGTGCGCAAGCCCGATCTGAACCTGGGCGATATCAAGGCCCTCGTCGGTGCCCTGAATACGGGCGAGCGGAAAGTCCTCGCCATGGTCGAGCGCTTTGGCAAGCGGGGGTTCATCGACGGGGTGGCGGCGCTCATGGACCATGGCGAGGCCCAGGCCCGCGATGTCCTGCGGTCCATTCCCGATGGCCGCTACGTCTTCGCGGATTACGCCGACGAGGATTCCGACGAGGGAAACCCCTGCCGCCTGAAATTGACACTGACCATTCGGGATAACGAGGCGGTCCTGGACTTCACCGGATCCGACCCCCAACTCGGCAGTTCCTTGAATGCGCCGACCGGCGGCAATCCCCGCCATACGATCCTGTTGGTGGGGATCTATTATGTTCTCTACACCCTCAATCCCCAGATCACCTTGAACACGGGGATAACCCGGCCCTTCACCTGTATCGCGCCGGAAGGAACCGTTCTCAATCCCGTTTCGCCTGCGGCGGTGGGAATGCGCTCCTTGACCTGCGCCCGGTTGCGTTCGGTGATCTTTGGCGCCTTCTCCCAGGCGATTCCAGAGCGCATGCCTGCGGCGCCCGCAGGCAACAATTGCATCGTCAATGTCATGACTCGTGACGAACGGACTCAAAAGACGGTGATCGCCGCCGTAAACCCCGTCGTTGGCGGGGGGGGAGGCATGCCGGACCGGGACGGCACCAACGGCTCCGGCGCGGATGCGGCCTATCTCATGAACACGCCCATTGAGATCACCGAGGCGGAGGTGCCGCTGGAGTTCGTGAAATATGGGTTGGCCCGGGATTCCGGTGGTCCTGGCCGCTGGCGGGGTGGGCTGGCGACGGAGATGGCCTTCCGGGTTTTCGCCCCGGATAGCCGGATCACCGCCCGCAACCGGGACCGCTCCAAGTTTCGTCCCTGGGGAGTACTTGGGGGGCGGGCCGCCGGATTGGCCGATATGGTGGTTAATCCGGGCGAGGCGGGAGAGCGTCGCATGGGCAGCAAGGACACGGCCATTCTCGGACCAGGGGACGTCTTGTCGCTTCGCTCCGCCGGAGGCGGAGGGCGCGGTGATCCCATGGACCGGGAACCCTGGCGGGTCGCCCAGGATGTGCGCCGGGGGTATGTGTCGCTGGTGGAAGCCGAAAGGTCCTATGGCGTGGTGCTGCGAGAGGGTGAGGTGGATGTCGCGGCGACGGAGGCTCTGCGACGCAAGGCTGTCCGTCTGGAGGGGCATTTCCACTACGGCCCCGAACGCGAGGCCTATCAAAGCCAATGGACGGACGAGGCCTATGATGTCCTGACGGAGATCCTTGCGGATCTGCCCGTGCACTGGCGCTTCTTCACCAAGACCGAGATTTTCCGCCGCATGGACGGACGGCGTGGTGTGGATGACCTGCTGTTGGCCTTCGAGGAGGTCTGTGCCCGTTTTCCCGAGCTTCCCGCACCTCCCGCACCTCCCGCGCCCCCCACGCCGGTGCCCGCCGGTCGCGCTGTCGTCAGGGGGGCCGCCGAATGATGGCGAAGGGGGGACGATTGGTTCGCTTGGCCGAAGCGGTCCGCTCTCCGGTCGCGTTCTGTCTCGACGGGGTCCCTTTGCGGGCGCTGGAGGGGGACACGGTGCTGACGGCGATTCTGCTGTCGGCCAAAGCCCTGCGCGACGCGGAGTTCGGCCCCGAGCAAAGGGCGGGGTTCTGCCTGATGGGGGCCTGCCAGGACTGCTGGGTCTGGCAGGAGGACGGCTCCCGCCTGCGGGCCTGTTCTACCCCCATCGCCCCTGACATGCGCCTGCTGACGGCCCCGCCGGAGAGCTGGCCATGACCCGGGTTCTGATCGTTGGCGCGGGTCCCGCCGGTATCCGCGCCGCCCAGACCCTGGTCGCCGCAGGGCTCCGCCCCGTAGTGGTGGACGAAGGTGCCCGGGCGGGGGGGCAGATTTACCGCCGCCCGCCGGAAAGCTTCACCCGCTCCCCGAAAACCCTCTATGGCAGTGAAGCGGGAAAGGCCAGCAGTCTCCACGCCTGCTTTGACGGCCTCTTGGCCGAAGGGGCCGTCGAGTACCGCCCCCGAAGCTCGGTCGTCGCCTTGCGGGATGGGGCCGCCCATGTGCTGACGGAGGGGCGGATCAGCCGCGCCCCCTACGACGCGCTCATCCTGGCGACGGGGGCAATGGATCGGGTCATTCCCGTTCCAGGGTGGGAGGCGCCGGGCGTCTACACCCTGGGAGCGGCCCAGATCGCCTTGAAGGCCCAGGCGGTGGCCTTCGGGCGGAGGATTGTGCTTGCGGGGTCGGGGCCGTTGCTCACCCTGCTGGCCCACCAGTTGCGGAAAGCCGGAGCCGGGGTTGTGGCGGTGTTGGATACCGCGTCCCTGACGCGACAGCTGCGGGGACTGCCCCATATGCTGTCGCGCCCGCTCGTGACGGTGCGGGGGATGGGGATGCGGATGGGGTTGGGGGGATGTTACCAAGCGGGCGTGACCTTGGAACGGATTGAGAGCGACGGTCAGGGCCCGGTGGCACTCCATTGGCGGGACCGGCGGGGGGCGGTTCAGGTGACCCCTTGCGATACGGTCGCTCTCGGCTGGCACTTGAGGGCGGAAACCCATTTGGCGGACTTGGCGGGGGTGGCCTTCGATTACGATGCCGCCTGGGCGCAGTGGTTGCCCCGGGTGGACCACATGGGCCGGGCCGGGCCGGGCCTCTATCTCGCCGGGGATGGGGTGCGGATTCTGGGCGCCGATGGTGCGGAGGTCGCCGGGCGTCTGGCCGCCTCGGCTTGTCTGCGGGACCTGGGGTTGGTGGCTCCAGAGCCTGGGCGGGATGTCCGCCGTCTCTCGCGCATGGCGCGCTTCTCCCATGGGGTGTCCCGGGCCTTTCCTTGGCCTGCGGATCAGGTGCGCGCCCTCCCCGATGGGGCGGTGGTCTGCCGATGCGAGGGGATCACGGCTGGAGAGCTGCGAGCCGCCATCCCCCTGGGAGGGGCCGAGGTCAACCGCGTGAAATCCCTGTCCCGGGTGGGAATGGGACGCTGTCAGGGGCGGTATTGCCAATTGGCCGGGGCTGAATTGATTGGGGCGGCGGTGGGGATGTCTCCCGTTGCGGTTGGTCGCCCCCGATGTCAGCCGCCCGTGCGTCCGGTTCCCATGGGGGCCTATCAGGAAGACGCGTCGCCCATGCTTTAGATTTAGAGTGCCTTCGAGGCCAATTGGCGGAAAATGCCGCCAAACGCCCATTTTTTAGCCTGGGGTCTGGGGCCTTTCGATCCCAGACCCCTCGCTCACCGCAGCTTGGCATGAGCCTGAAGTGCCTTCCGATGCTCATTTTCACGAATGACGATCTCGTCAGCCCGGAAGGCGCCGTTGCCTGTTGCGCTCACTGGATGGGCGATAGACGCTGGATGAATATTTCCTGATCCCGCTCACTCAGCCCGTCAAGCGCTGACCGAATAAAATCCTGTGTATCGGCTTGCTTGCCTAGGTCCACAAGAGACGCGGGTTCGATCAGCCACAGAAGCCGGACTTGACGCGCCAATAATCCGCGCGTCTCCCTGTCCATATAGGGCAATAAATGTAAACCCAACTTTACACGAACGGGAACATACCCAGGGACAACAGGTCCGGATAGCATGGATAAGCGGATTGCCTTCACGGCCCCTTGCATGTCTCCGGCTTCAACTTTCAACGCAGCCAAATTCCCCCATGCCACGGGTTGGGCTGGCAATAAGGCCAGAGACTGCTCGGTTGCGGCCATTGCTTTCGCCAAGATGGCGTCGCGGGCCTGATCTCCGCGAGGGAGGGATTCGGCCTGAACCAGCAACAGAACACTCCGGTCAGCCTCGCGCGCGCCCGTCATTTCCCATGCATTGGCTTCGTCAAGGGCCGTGGCGCCCTCGACCAGCTCCTGGGGCAAGATCGTCCTGTCCTCTCTCAGTCCGAAGATGGCTATGTCTCCGGGCAGCGACAAGTAGGCTGCGATCAGGCGTGGCACCCCCATAGTGATCAAAATAGCGCCAATGGAAAAGCCAAAGATGGCTGCTGGAAGCCGCCTGCTAATCGGCATAATAGCTCCTGTATTTTCCATAATACTGCCCGTAATCGCCATAGGCATAGCGCGCATGCTTCCTTTGATCAACCTGAGACAGCACAATGCCAGATAAGGGAACATTGGATTCCCGTAGCAGCTTCACACCGTTGCGCACGGCATCTCGAGGTGTGGCATTCCATCGGATGACATAAACAACATGGTCTGCAACGCGACCAAGAACCCGCGCATCCGCTACAGCCAAAACAGGTGCCGTGTCGATGATGACGCGGTCATATTGATCGACCAAGTCCGACAGCATTCTTTCGGCATTCTCTTCACTGATCAAGTCAGCCATATTGTCTAAATGTCCGGCAGGCAGAAAATCCAGACCGGGAAAAACCTGCGGCAAAATCAAGTCTTTGGCCGATCTTATGCCGGACAATACCTGTACCAGACCTTCTTCGTTGGGCTTGTCCAATGAGATATGCAGCTTGGGCCTATGGACGTCTCCGTCAATCAATAGAACCCGTTCGCCGGTCTTGGTGCACATCGCGGCAAGATTCAGGGCAATGAAGGATTTTCCTTCCTTCGGGGTTGAAGACGTGATGACGATGACCCGTGCCCCCGTTGGCCGACGCCGTTGGGTCGCACGCAGATCCAATCCAATCCGCAGTCCACGAATGGCATCGGCCCGCTGGGATCGAGGGCGATCCAGGGCTTCATGAAGTTCTGCTGCCTCGTTCCCCCGAAATTTGGGCACGAGAGTCAAGGTCGGCAAATGGGTGATGTCCTCCGCTTCGTCCGACGAGCGAATCATATTATCCAACTGGTCGAGGACGAAAACCAGCAGGATGCTGAACATCAAGGACAGCATGGTGACCATCAAGAGGATAATTCCGCGCCGCGGCGAGGAGGCCGTGGATGGCACCTGCGCAGGAGAGATGACCCGGGCATTGGCCCGAAAGACCCTTTCTTGATCTGCGCCACGCTTGAAGCGAGCAAGGAAAGCCTCGTACAGCTCGCGGCTGCTTTGTGCTTCCCGCTCCAACTCGCCCAGTCGAATTTCAGCTTCTCCGGCCTTGTCCACGTTGCCCTGGGCACTTCGAAGCGACGCCTCAAGGGAACTGACGGTGGCGGCAGCAAGCGCGACTTCATTCTGAATCGAGGCGCCGATCTTGGACATTTCCGCGCGAATCCTGCCGCGTATCTGGGCAAGATCGGAATTCAAGCCAACCATGGTCGGGTGCCGGGAGCCATATTTGTTGGCGGCCTCACTGATCTCACGCAATAGATCCGTTTCCTGTTCGCGCAGGCGCTGGATAACCGGAGAATCCTGAATTTCGCCGATGGATTCAATAGACCCGCCCCCACGAACAATGGCCTCGACCCTTTGTTGCCGGGCGCGGCTCTCGGCCAGATTGGCTCGGGCAATGATCAGCCGGGAATTCAGCTCGGTCATCTCCTGGTCCATGATCGTCCCTTGGCGATCACTCCGCTTTTGCAAATCATTGGCTTGTCGATAAAGTTCGACCGCTGATTCGGCTGCGGCGACGTCACCGCGCAGGGTATCGAGTCGCTTGCCCAGCCAGTCGCTCACCTGTCTTGCTTCTTCCAGGCTCGCCTCCAGACGATCGGTGACGTACTGATCGGCAACGGAATTCACGATTTTGGCCGATAGGTTTGGGTCGGCGCTGGTGAATTGGATCATCAGGATCTGCGACTGCCGTTCCATACGTACCTCAAGCTTGGATCGGAAAATCGTAAGCACCGTCCGGCGCAATGATTCCTCGTCCTTCAACTTGTCGGATGCGTCGCTAGATTGGTCTCCATCTTTGGATTGGTCGGTGAGATTGGCCAGAGCACCAATCCAACGCATGGGGTTGATCCAGCCGAGCAGTGCGACCAATCCAGGTTTTTCGCGCAAATTTGGGTTGAATTCCGGATATTGATCCAGTTTCAAGTCCTCGACCACCCGTTGGGCCAGCTTTGTCGATTTGACGATATGTGTCTGCGTCCGAATCGTCACGTCGCCCCACATGAGGCGATTATTGGTTTGTTGTATCGTTGGATCCGAGGCATCAGGGGCTTCGACCACGATGGTGGCCGAAGCAGTATACTTATTGGGGGTCTGTTGAAGAATTAAAACGGTAGGAATTAGGGACAGTAGCAAGCATGACAGGATAATTCCTTTACCACGCCAAATGATTCGCCATCCCCATCGAATGGTTTTCTGGAATTGTTCACGTTCAATTCCAGAAAGTAACCCTGGGGCTTGTGGTTGAGCTTCATTTGTTGGCATGCGAGGATCCATTTTATTGTCCGACCTTAAAATATTATAATCTCAGCTCCGGCCAAACCCGCCTTCAGAGCTGACCCAACGTACCGTTTATACCTGAATCGAGTGCAATTTCCCTGTGAAAAGCCACGGCACTGACGTTACACGCGAAACGGATTGCAATCTAATGCTCCCATGTCTTCGAACGAATCATGCGATCATAGCCTACGGTACTGTTTATAAATAATTCTTTCAAAACCCGCCTGATACCTTTGCTTGAGCAGATGTGTGGGATGCCCTAAAGGGGGAGGCATGGAGGGGGGCATCACGGTGTCCTCATCACTCTGTCTGAACCAAACCAACCGTAGCCGTCCCCCGGATGGCGTCGCCGGAGAAGGAATCCGATGAGGATTGTGGTACATGACTACGCGGGGCATGCATTTCCTCTGGATCTGTCACGCTGGCTCGCCACCCAGGGTCACCAAGTCCTCCATCTGTATTCCCAAGATGTTGAGGCCCCTCGAGGACCTGTGTCTCACACGGCTGACATGCCGCGGTCATTTGCCATAGAAGGCCTTTCAAGGGGGCGGCCCATGCCTAAATATGCGCCCCTCCGCCGATGGCGCTGGGAAAAGGCCTACGGTCGCCTCCTGGCAAAGCGGGTGCGGGCCTATGCACCGGATGTCATTCTCTCCACCAATACCTCTCCTCTCGTGCAAGCCGCCCTCGAACGGCGCCTTACCGGAAGCGGAATTCGACTCATCTGTTGGGTGCAGGATATTTTTACGCCTGGAGTAGAGCGCTTCCTCCAGGCGTGGCCCACCCTGGTGACCCGACTGGTTCGCGCCCGCGTTGCCCACCTGGAATTCGGTGTTATGCGTCGGTCTGCGGGCATTATCGTCATCTCACCAGATTTCCAGCGGGTCTTGGCAACAAGGGGTGTGGATCATCCGAACACGGCCGTTATTGAGAATTGGTTTCCAACAACCCTGCCTATGGTCGGGGTCCGCCCGACGTCATGGGAAAGGGAAGTGGGGTTGGAGGGGCGTTTCATCTATCTGTACGCAGGAACGCTCGGCTTGAAGCATGACCCCAGCCTGCTCATTGCCTTAGCCCGTGGCCGTGCCCACGAGGCGAATGACGCCATTGTTGTGGTCGCTAACGGTCCGGGAATGTCCATGCTCGAACAGGCAAAAAGGGCGGAGGGCCTCTCCAATCTCCACCTTTTTCCGCTTCAGCCACATGAAAGATTGCCTGACGTCTTTGGGGCTGCGGACATCATGCTGGTGCTCTTGGAGCCCTTCGCAGGGATGCTATCGGTTCCTTCCAAGGTCTATGCGGCATTCGCCGCCGGCCGCCCGGTTCTGGGAGCCATGCCGACGGACAACTTAGCTCGCCGACTCGTTCAGGACATTGGTGCTGGCATTTGTGTTTCTCCAGGTGACAGTCAGGCCTTTATAGAAGCAGCGACCCAGCTGCGCATGGATTCGGAAATGCGCAACGCACAGGCAAAGCGATCCGCAGCCTACGCTGCAGCGACCAACGACATGGCAAAAATAGGCCCGAAATTCCTATCCATCATCGAGAAAGCGATCGCATAAACCAGTCGTAACGCGACCAGACAGAATACCAAAGTGAAGTGACTTTGCCTCGCCGCACAGGAGACGACAGTGTCTCGTGTTTTTTGGGTGATAGCCCAAGCCCATTTGGGGGAAAACGCCACCTGTCGTGTACCGTGGCCTCGCCGTACTTTGGAAGCAGCCCCTTTGGAAACCGGTGAACGTAAGAAAAGCGGCGTGGGTTTCAGCCCGCTCCGTTTGGTATAAGTTGCTACGCGTCGCTCCATAAGTGAGGCGCGATGGACAGGCCTTCCGCATGGTATTCTCTGAGAACTGTCACCGAGGAACGAAAAATATGCCTTCACGGTCAGAGTCCAAGGCTCGGTATAAACACAGTTGCTAGAGCGTTCCGAGATCAAGTTGGGCCACTCCTTGGCCCAACTTGATCCTGTTTCACTTTAGAAGCGCCGTTCCAGTACTCGAACGATGTCGCCAGGCAAAATCGGTGTCTTTTCGTTGGCGCGGTAATCAATTTGCGTATCGTTTTCCGTACGCACCAAAACCACATCCCCTTCGATTGCCCGATAGTCATATCCCCCAGCCCGGGCGATGGCTCCCAGGACTGTCATGCCGGTGTTGTACTCAAACTCGCCGGGCTGACGCACTTCACCGAGCACATAGAAGGGGCGGAAACTCCGAATCTCCACGCTGACCTGGGGATTGCGCAAATACCCCTGCCTTACCAGCAAGTCGCGGATTCGGACGCTCAACTCATCCGTGGTTATGCCACTTGCCGCGACGGAGCCAACAAGGGGCAAGGCCAAGGTACCCGAAGGGTCCACGAAGAAGTCACCCGACAGGTTGGTTTCTCCGAACACGGTGATGCCGACGCGATTCCCCGGCTCCAACAAATGATTGATGGCAGGGTTTTCGATTTTAGAAGGCGCCTCGCGATCCGGTAAAGAGGGGCCGCCCGTGCAGGAGGCCAAGGCTAAACCACAAAGCGCGAGCCCTATGATCCTGCTCCAACGGACGAGGGGGCGAATTTTTAATCCCACGCTGTTTAGCGCTTTAGTTGCAAAATTGATCATTTTTCTCGCACCTTAAGAGGGGTGACGGTGACGCATCCACCGGGGCGCCTGACGTTCATGGTATCGGTTGTGCCGCAACCCGCACATATCGCTGTGTCGAAAGGCTCCATTTTCATCGTGAAGCCCATAAATCCTGTTGATAACATAGTTATTTACTTGACGTAGTCAAACGGGAAACACTACCGTTTAGGGAGGGGAGGGGGCTTTCTGGGGTCACTCGGGCTGGGGTCATTCGGGAATGCATGGAGATGAGTGAAGATACAGTGTGGCTCGCCTTCGGTTCCAGAGGTGCTTGAATTGCTCGCTTACGGTGTTGGAAAGCGCCGAATCTCCCTAAAAGTTGTATTTGGCTGTTGAACCCAATCGTTTGAGGATGGTGATGAAGTTTTGTGAGAACGCATTTCTGCTTGGTGTCATTGCCTCACTCGCGCTCGGGACGCCTGCCCTGGGGCAGACCTTGGACACATCTCCGACCGATGATGATCGCACGGAGCGCAAAAACAGCGCCAATATCACACAAGAAACGGCTCCAGCAGGAAAAACCCTGGATAGGGGCAGTCAACTGGATCTAAGCGACTCTTTTCAGCCGAAGGGTGTTGATCTGGGGTCGTTTGTTCTGTTTCCTGTCTTGGAAATTGGCGAGTCGTATAATAGTAATTTCTATGCTAGTGAAACAAATGAGGAATACGACCTCTCTACAGCGCTGTCTCCGAGCTTTTATCTAAATTCTAATTTCAATCGACATAGTCTTAGTGTGCTTGGGGATTTTGAATACCTTTTCAATGCACGACATCCCGACGATAACCAATTCAATAGTAATGTTAACGTTCATGGTGTCTATGACGTCGATAAAGACAATGATCTCGTCGCTAATATTAGTCACGCCTATTCCCATGAAGATCGGGGCTCTGCGGATGACGCGGGAGGCGACAAACCAACTCCGACGATGACTACAGGCGTGGACCTTGGATCAAAGCATAAGTTTGGAAAGAATATCCTGGAGCCTCAGCTTAGCGTAACCCGGTCCGTTTTTTACGATGTGGACACCTCGTCGGGCGTCAGCATCAATAACGATGATCGGGACCGGACAAAGGTCGGGGTCAGCTTGACCTATTCCCGTGAGCTGTTTCCCGGTTATGCCTGGGTGCTGAAAACGGGTGCCGATACGATTCGGTATGACACGAAACGTGATGACTTTGGATTCAACCGGAGCAGTGTGGGGGGCGAGGTTTTGACGGGCGTGGGCATAGAGCTCACGAATGTTATGCGCGGTGACGTGCTCGTTGGATATATGGCAAGAGATTACGAGGATGGAAATCTGAATGATCCAATGGGCATGGCTGTCCAGGCTTCCATCCATTGGACACCGTCGAAGCTTACGATCATCTCGCCGTCCATAAGCCGTGGAATGAACGAGACGACGCTCAGTAATGCAGCGTCCATAACCTCCACGACGGCAGCGGTAACCGCGCGCCACGAGTTGGCACGAAACACGGTGGTCGGCTCCACAGCGTCGTATAGCTACCGGGAGTTTGATGGTATCGGTCGACAGGACAATATTTACGAAATTACAGGTCAAGTGACCCACGCCTTTACCCCAGAAACCTATCTGCGTCTTGATGCCGGTTTCAAAAAGCGGGATTCAAACGCAAGGGATTCAAGCTATGACCAAGGTGTTGTCAGCCTGACCTTAGGCTTGCGTATGTAAGCCGCTGAATCTTTTGACCGCATCGGTATACTGGTGAGGGCTGAGCTTATACTAAGCGGCGTGGGGTGAACCCCACGCCGCTTTTCTTGCGTTCAATTGCCAAGCAGGCTTTTACGGACCAGAAGGCGCGGCGGCCAACGGTGCACGACAGTGGGTGAGGGCCCGTCACGGGGCTTTGCCCCGTCCCCCCCCTCTTTGGCGAGTCTGGGGCGAAAGGCCCCAGACTCGCCAAAGAGGGGGGGACAAAAGAAGCTGCCCTCAGACTCGGTAAAGCTTCAGGCTCGGCTTACATTCATTCGGATGGGCGATCGGTTCCCCCTTGGGCTTGCCTTTATCCCGCCCCAAGGGGGATGGTAAGTTTATCTGGCTTGCATTCTGACCCTTGGACAGGAGACCTCAATGGCCCGCTTTGTTCCGCTTCCTTCTTTTGCCACGACCCTTTGCCTTTTGGTCGTTCTGGGCTTGGGCCTGGGGGGATCCGGCTTGGCCCAGGCTCAGCAGGGGAGCCGGGTGGATGCCTGCGCTTCGGCCCATGCGGGATGTGTGAACGCCTGTGATGTGTTGGAGAGCGACGACGCGGGCAAGGCGGGCTGTTCGGCCCGCTGTGCCGCAGACCGCGCGGTCTGCGAGGCTGGCAAGGGCCTGGATGCGCTCACCGAGCAGACGGACCGCATCAAAGGGTTCCTGGATGGCTTGACCAAGGGCGCCGACGGTCGGGCTGATGCCGCACCCAGCGGGGCGGATTGCGATGCGCAACAGGAATCCTGCTCCCTGGATTGCCGGTTGCGCTACTACAATGACGAAGGTGCGTTGGCGGGCTGTGCCAGTCGCTGCATGGCTGACAACGCCGTCTGTCAGGCTCAATCGGAATTGCAGGCCGCTGCCCCCAAGGTGCAGAAGGAAGTGGACCGGTGGACCCGCTTCCTGGAGGGGTTTCTGGACCGGAAGGGCGCTTCCGACGCCCCCACCGGTCCGGCTCCGGGTGAAGAGCCGTCCCCTAAATCCCGGCCCGCTCCCAGTGGTCCGAACGGGTCTTCCCCTCCTCCTCGGGGTGATTTGGATATTTAAGGGGCCCGCCTGCCCTTTCCCGACGGGCAAGCCTCCCTTATGTTAGACGCCCTGCTTACCCCTGATCCGATCCCCTGTGAGAGAGAGCTTCCCATGGCCCAGTACGACTATGACCTTGTCACCATTGGCGCGGGTTCCGGCGGTGTGCGCGCCTCCCGTCTGGCGGGATCCTATGGGGCCCGGGTGGCGGTGGTGGAAAGCAGCCGAATCGGCGGTACCTGTGTCATGCGCGGCTGCGTGCCCAAAAAGCTGCTGGTCTATGGGGCCCATTTCGCCCACGACCTGGAAGACGCCGCCGGATATGGCTGGACCGTTGGTGATGTCGGCTTTGACTGGCCCTCGCTGATCACCGCCAAGAATCGGGAGTTGGACAGGCTGGAGGGCATCTATCGCAGCATCCTGAAGAACAGCAAGGTCACTCTGTTGGAAGGCCGGGGCAGCTTGGTTGACGCCCATACGGTGGAGGTCAATGGCAAGCGGGTGACGGCAGAGCGGATCCTGATAGGCGTGGGCGGCTGGCCCTCCATGCCCGCGATTCCGGGGATCGAGCATGCCATCACCTCCAACGAGGCCTTGGATTTGATGAGTCTGCCCAAGCGGGTGGTAATCGTTGGGGGCGGCTTCATCGCCGTGGAGTTCGCCGGGATCTTTAATGCACTCGGCGCGGAGGTCTCTTTGATCATCCGCAAGGATCGGATCCTGCGGGGCTTCGATGACGACATCCGCGACACCCTGGGCGAAGAGTTGAAGAAAAGCGGTATCAAGATCCTCGACGGGACGGTGATCACCCAAATCGACAAACGCAACGATGGATCCTACCTGCTCAAGCGCACTCCGGGCGAAGACCTGGAGGCGGATCTGGTCATGTATGCCACGGGTCGGGCGCCAAACACGGCGAAGCTGGGTCTGGAAGCGGCGGGTGTGAAAACCAATCCGAACGGGTCCATCCCCGTCGACGAATGGAACCGCACCAATGTGGAGAATATCTTCGCCATAGGCGACGTGACCGACCGCATCCAGTTGACCCCGGTGGCCCTGAATGAGGGGCTGAACTTCGCCGAGACCTTCTACAACAACAATCCCCGTAAAATGGACTACGAGAACGTGGCCAGTGCCGTGTTCTCCATGCCGCCTGTGGGCACGGTGGGGTTGACGGAAGAGCAGGCGCGCAAGCGGGGCCCCGTGAAAATCTTCCGCTCCCGCTTCCGGCCCATGAAGTACACCCTGTCCGGTCGGGACGAGAAAACCATGATGAAGATCATCGTGGACGCCGAGACGGATCGGGTCCTGGGCTGCCACATGGTGGGCGTGGATGGGCCGGAGATCGTCCAGGGTCTGGCCGTGGCCCTGAAGTGCGGAGCGACCAAGGCCCAATTCGATGCGACCGTGGGCATTCACCCCACCGCCGCCGAAGAATTCGTCACCATGCGGGAGCCGGTGGCGGAGTAGGGGGCTTGCCTGCGGCGTGAGTGATCTGGGACGGCTTGCCCAAGCAAGACGTCCCATCCATCTGCCGCTGGACTGAAGGCTCTCTTTTGAAATTGCGCATGTCGCACCCGCTGCTTTTTTCCGAGCGACGGAGTGGGGTGTTCTTTTCTCTTTTTGACTGATTTTCGAGGTCATTCTGTCATGGGGATTGACCTGTTACCCAGAGCGATTCGTCGCGGTCGGCTTGGTCGCTCCCTTTTTCCCTAGTCATCATGTGCTTGGATTGGCTATATCCATCCTCTTCCGATAACACCACAGCCCAGAGGGCGGAACGACCCTGTAAGGAAATCGCATCATGGCCACCAATTGGACCCCGGATAGCTGGCGCGCAAAGCCCATCTCCCAGGTGCCTGAGTATCCCGACGCTGCGCATGTCGCTGCTGTGGAATCCCAACTGGCCAAGTATCCTCCCCTGGTTTTTGCCGGCGAGGCCCGAAACCTGCGTGCCCAACTCGCCAAGGTGGCAGAGGGGAAGGGCTTCCTGCTGCAAGGGGGCGATTGCGCTGAAAGCTTCGCCGAGTTCTCCGCCAATACCATCCGCGACACCTTCCGGGTGATGCTGCAGATGGCCGTTGTCCTGACCTATGGGGCGGCTCTGCCGGTGGTGAAGGTCGGTCGTATGGCCGGTCAGTTCGCCAAGCCCCGCAGTGCGCCTTCCGAAACCATCGATGGGATGGAATTGCCCAGCTACCGGGGCGATATGGTCAATGGCATGGATTTCACACCCGCGGCGCGGATCCCGGACCCCGAGCGGTTGATGGCGGTGTACAACCAGTCCGCCAGCACGCTGAACTTGCTGCGGGCCTTCGCTCAGGGGGGCTATGCTGACCTGACCAAGGTGCACCAATGGAACCTGGATTTCGTGGAAGGCAGCCCTCCCGCCGAGCGCTACCGGGCCTTCGCCGATCGCATCGCCGAAACCCTGGAATTCATGCAGGCCTGCGGCATTACGCCGGAAGCTGTACCCCAGATGCGGGAAACGGATTTCTACACCAGCCACGAGGCGCTGTTGCTGAACTACGAGCAGGCGCTCACCCGAGTGGATAGCACGACGGGTCGGTGGTACGACTGCTCTGCCCATATGCTGTGGATCGGCGATCGGACCCGTGATCCCAATGGCGCCCATGTGGACTTCCTGCGGGGCGTGTCCAACCCCATCGGTCTCAAGGCAGGCCCGAGCATGACCCCCGATGGCCTGATCGAGCTTTGTGACCTGTTGAATCCCCTGAACGAAGCCGGGCGTCTGACGATTATTGTTCGCATGGGCGCGGGCAAGGTTGAAGCGGGCCTGCCCTCTCTGATCCGCGCCGTCGAGCGCGAGGGCAAGAAGGTGGTCTGGTCCTGCGACCCCATGCATGGCAATACCCAGAAGGCGGGCAACTTCAAGACCCGGGATTTCAAGAACATCCTTTCCGAAGTTACCGAATTCTTCGCCGTCCACCGGGCCGAGGGCACCCATGCCGGTGGTGTGCATTTCGAGATGACCGGCGCCGATGTGACCGAGTGTATCGGCGGCGCCCAGGCGATTACCGAGGCCGGCCTCGGCGACCGCTACCACACCCATTGCGATCCGCGACTGAATGCCAATCAGGCGTTGGAATTGGCCTTCCTGATCGCCGAGGCCCTGAAACATGAGCGGGGCCAGACTGTGGTGGCTCCCGCAGCTTGATTTCGGTTGCTTCTCTTATGGTGTTTTGAGGGCTGCGTCCTGATCCGGGCCGTCCGGAGCGGATGGGAGAAGACGAACAACAAGCGCGGGCCACCCCTGGCTCGTGAACAAGAAAGAGGGGAGGGGGTCCCCAATGACGCATGATTCCGCCAATTGGCCCAGCGCGGCCAACGTGTCCAAATGGACAGACAAGTACTTCACTCGGACTTCTGCGGTGGTGAAGCATTTCGGAGATGCGCGGGTGACCTACGCGATCTTCATGCGCCGCCCCGTTTTGTTCGCCGGGCGGTTGGCCCTGGATTGGTTGACCGGGATCTGCGCCGACCGGGGCACCAAGGTCGAGGTCGAGGCAGTCTACAAGGAAGCCGATTGGATCGGCGCGGGCGAGCCGATGGTCTATATCACCGGTTCCCTGTCCGAATTGTCGGAATTGGAGACCCTGTTCCTGCAGAAGTTGGGCGCCAGTTGTGTGGCGGCCTACAACGCCTATCACATGTGCATGGATCTGCCCGGGGTGGGCTTCCTGGCCATGGATGCCCGCCATTGTGCGGGGACCGAAATGGCCGAATTGATGGCCTATGCGGCCTCCGTCGGCAGTGAACGGGCCCGCCGCAAGGCCGACGCCAAGGGGTTCATCGGCAATGCCACCGATGCGACAGCCCACTACTTCGGCAACGAATTCGGCCTGGGAACCATGCCCCACAGCCTGATCGGCTACGCGGGCTCCACCCTGCGGGCGGCCGAAATGTTCCACGAGACCCATCCGGAGACGGATCTGATTGTCCTGGTCGATTACTTCGGGCAGGAGATCACGGACGCCCTGGCTGTCTGCCATCGCTTCCCGGATTTGGCCGCCCAGGGCAAAGTCGGCGTGCGTCTGGATACCCACGGCGGTCGGTTTATTGAGGGTTTGGACACCCAGAGTTCCTACGAAGTGCTGGAGCGCAACGCCACCGACGCCATTCGCGGATATCGCTCGGAAACGGAATTGCGGGATTTGATCGGAACGGGTGTCTCGGCCGCAGCCATCTGGCATATGCGCGAGAGTCTGGATCGGGCGGGTTTCCCAAAGGCCCGGATCATCGCCTCCTCGGGCTTCTCCCCAGCCAAATGTCGGGTCATGGCCTACGCCAATTGTCCCATTGACGTGATCGGCACGGGGTCCTACCTGCCGAGAAACTGGGGAGAGACCTACGCAACGGCGGATATCATCAGCTATGATGGTGCGCCTCGGGTGAAGGTCGGCCGTGAATTTCTGCTCAAGAAGCGGGACGAACCGGCGCCCAGGGAGCGGGGATAAAGGGGTGCATGAAGGGGAGGCATCGGGCGATGTTTCCCTCGGTTCAGCGTCCTGTCCCTTGACGCTCTCCTCCCCCCGGTCTTAGCTTGCCCTGCTCCGTGGCGCTTTTTGGGGGTCACAATGGGCGCTGTTTTTCCTCGCGGTGGGATCCCATCCATGACCAAACGCCTGTCCATCGCCCTGTGTCAGATCAACCCCACAGTGGGTGATATCCCGGGCAATCGGGCCCTGATTCGCGCAAGCAGGGCAAAGGCCCAGACGCTGGGCGCCGATTTGGCCGTCTTTCCGGAACTTTGCCTGACCGGATATCCTCCCGAGGATTTGGTCTTGCGCGATGCGTTTCTCGACTGGGTTCAAGAGACCGTGGAGGATCTGGCGCGAGAGACCGCAGATGGCGGTCCCGCTCTGCTCGTGGGGGCGCCCTGGCGGGAGGATGGCCAGAGGTTTAACGCGGCTCTGTTGCTTGACGGGGGTGTGATCGCCGGGCGGGCGCTCAAGCACCATTTGCCCAATTACGGCGTGTTCGACGAAAAGCGGGTCTTCGATATCGGTCCTTTGCCCGACCCGATTCCCTTTCGCGGGGCGCAACTGGGTGTCCTGGTCTGCGAGGACATGTGGTTCCCCGACGTGGCCGGACATCTGGCCGAGAAGGGGGCGGACATGCTGGTCATCCCCAATGGCTCCCCCTACGACGTGGAGAAGGACGAGGCCCGCCTGTTCCATGCCCGGGGCCGGGTGGCGGAAACCAACCTGCCTTTGCTCTATGTCAACCAGATTTGCGGTCAGGATGAATTGGTGTTTGATGGTGCCTCCTTCGTCGTGAATGGGGATGGGGAGCTTCGGCTCCAAGCCCCACGCTGGGCGGAAGACCTGTCTCTGGCCGTGCTGTCCAAGGGAGGCGATGGATGGTCGGTGGAGGCGGGGGGCCGGGCGCCGATGCCCTCCCGCTGGGAGGACATTTATCAGGCCATGACCCTGGGCTTGCGGGATTACGTGACCAAGAACGGCTTTCCCGGGGTGGTTCTGGGCCTTTCCGGGGGGATCGATAGCGCCATTTCAGCGGCGGTGGCCGTGGATGCCCTGGGGGCCGACAAGGTCCATTGCGTCATGATGCCCAGCCCCTACACGAGCCGCGAGAGCCTGGAGGACGCCGCAGAATGCGCCCGTCTGCTGGGGACGCGCCTGGATGAGGTCAACATCGGCCCGGCCATGGAGGCCTTCGACGCCATGCTCGCCCCGGTTTTCGCGGGGCAGGCCCCGGGCATCACCGAGGAAAACATCCAGTCCCGGTCCCGGGGGCTGACCCTGATGGCCATCTCCAACAAGTTGGGGCCCATGCTGTTGACCACTGGTAACAAGTCGGAAATGAGCGTCGGGTACGCCACCCTCTATGGCGACATGTGCGGGGGCTATTCGGTCCTGAAGGATGTGTATAAGACCACCGTCTTCGCCCTCTGTCGGTGGCGCAATGCGCATAAGCCCGTCGGCGCCTTGGGGCCGGAGGGGGCGGTGATGCCCGAGCGGGTGATCACCAAGCCGCCGTCCGCAGAACTGCGTCCGGACCAGAAGGACGAGGACAGCCTGCCGCCCTATGACGAGTTGGACCTGATCCTCCATATGATGATTGAGGAGCAGCAGGGCATTTCCGCCATCGTCTCCAAGACCGGACTGGATCGGGCTAAAGTTGAACGGGTCTGGACCCTGCTCCAGCGGGCGGAGTACAAACGTCGCCAGGCCCCGCCCGGCGTGAAAATCACCGAACTTTCCTTCGGGCGGGAGCGCCGCTACCCCCTGACCAATGCCTACAAAGGATAACCACCCCACCATGTCCCGGGTTCTCGTTCGTTTCGCCCCCAGTCCCACGGGCCGTTTGCACCTGGGCAACGCCCGTGTGGCTGTGCTCAACTGGCTCTATGCCCGGGCCAATGGCGGGGCCATGATCCTGCGTATGGATGATACCGACACCGCCCGCGGGTCGGAAGAATTTGCCCAAGGGATCCGCGATGACCTGGTTTGGCTGGGCCTGGATTGGGAGCGGGAGGAAAGCCAACGCGCCCGCACCGCCCGCCATATCGAGGCGGTGGAGGATCTGAAAACCAAGGGGCGGCTTTACCCCTGCTACGAAACGGCGGAGGAGCTGGAATACAAGCGCCGCCGCCAGCGCGCCCGGGGCCAACCGCCGGTTTATGACCGGACCGGTCTGACCCAGACCGCCGAAGAACGGGCCGCCCTGGAGGCCGAGGGCCGCAAGCCCCATTGGCGCTTCCTGCTCGATCACGAAGACATCACCTGGGAGGACATGGCCCGGGGGGCGTGCCACTACCGGGGCTCCCACCTGTCCGATCCGGTCCTGATCCGCGAGGATGGCACGCTGCTCTACACCCTGCCCTCGGTGGTGGATGACATCGATTTCGGGATCACCCATGTGATCCGAGGCGAGGACCATGTGGTCAATACCGCCGTGCAAATTCAAATCTGCCGTGTCCTGGGGGGCGAGCCACCGGCCTATGCCCATATGCCCCTGGTGCTGGCTGCGGACGGCTCGGGCCTGTCCAAGCGGGAGGGCTCGCTGTCACTGTCGGACCTGCGGAGCCAGGGCATCGAGCCGGCAGCGGTGACCGCCCTGCTGGCCGCGTTGGGTACGGCAGAGGCTCCCCATCCGGAGCGCTCTCTGGATGATCTGGCCCAGACATTCCGCATTGACGGCTATGGCCGCTCTGCCCCGCGCCTGGACCCCGCCGAGCTGGACCGTCTGAGCGCCCATGTGGTCCGCGGCCTGACCCTGGAGCAGGTGGCTGCCCGGGGGATCTCCGTGTCGGAGGCTCTGTGGGAGGCCCTGCGCCCGAACTTGGTGAAGCTGTCCGATCTGTCCGATTGGGTGGCTTTGGTGGACGGGCCGGTGACACCGGTTGTCGAGGCCGATGACGCGGAGATGATCGCCAAGGCTGCCGCCCTTCTGCCGCCAGAGCCCTGGGACGGGGACACCTGGAAGGCCTGGACCAATGCGGTTAAGGCGGAGACGGGCCGTAAGGGCAAGGGGCTGTTCATGCCCCTGCGCAAGGCCTTGACGGGTCTCGATCATGGACCGGAACTGGGCGTCCTGCTGCCGCTGATCGGACGGGACCGAACGCTGGCCCGACTGACCGGCCAACCCGGCTGAACGTTCGTTACAAAAAGAGGGAAACGGGGCCATGGCCGCGACATTGCGCATTCACAATACCATGACCAGGACCAAGGAGGACTTCGTCCCCCTGGATCCCACCCATGTGACCCTCTACGTCTGCGGTCCCACGGTCTATGACCGGGCGCATATCGGCAACGCCCGCCCGGCCATTGTCTTTGATGTGCTGGCCCGCCTGCTGCGGAGCCTGTTTCCGAAGGTGACCTATGCGCGCAACATCACCGATGTGGACGATAAGATTAACGCGCGCTCCCGGGAGAGTGGCCGCTCCATTGGTGAGATCACCGAGGAGACCGCCGCTTGGTACCATGAGGATTTAGCGGCCTTGAACGTGCTGCTTCCCGACCTGGAGCCCCGGGCAACGGCCCATATCGACGATATGGTGCGGATGATCGAGGATCTGGTCGCCAAGGGCCACGCCTATGAGGCCGATGGCCATGTTCTGTTCAGTGTTCCGAGCATGGAGACCTATGGCCGTCTGTCCGGCCGCTCCATGGAAGATATGATTGCCGGAGCCAGGGTGGAGGTCGCACCGTACAAGCGTGACCCGTCCGATTTCGTCCTATGGAAACCCTCGGGCGATGATACCCCGGGGTGGGAGAGTCCCTGGGGTCGGGGCCGCCCGGGGTGGCATATCGAATGCTCGGCCATGTCTTCGCGCTATCTGGGCACCAGCTTCGATATCCATGGGGGCGGGCTCGACTTGATCTTTCCCCATCACGAGAACGAAATCGCGCAAAGTACCTGCTGCAACGGATCGGGCAGTTTCGCCCGCTACTGGATGCACAACGGCATGCTGATGGTCGAAGGGGAGAAGATGTCCAAATCCCTGGGCAACTTCTTCACCGTCCAGGACTTGCTGGCTCAGCAGCCGGGGGAGGCCCTGCGCCTGTGCATGCTCGCGACTCATTATCGCCAACCCCTGGATTGGACCAGTGAGGGCCTGGAGCAGGCCCGCAAGACCCTGGACCGCTATTACGGCGCCCTGGGGCGGGTTGCCGATCTGGAGGCCGAGGAGCGTCCCGTGCCAGAAGGGGTTTTGGCCGCCCTCTGCGATGACCTGAACACGCCCAAGGCTCTGTCCGAACTCCATGGGCTTCTGGGGGAGTTGAATCGGGCCGAAGCCCCCGCTGACAAAGCGCGCCTGAAGGGAGATATGCTCTCTGCAGGGGCTCTTCTTGGTCTGCTGGGACAGGATCCGGAGGTGTGGCTGCGTGGCGGAGAGGGGGAGGATGACGGTTTGGCCGCCCGGGTGGAGGGGCTGATCCAAGACCGGAAAGATGCCAGGAAGGCCAAGAATTTTGCTCGGGCTGATGAAATCCGGGAGAATCTGGCTGCGGAGGGCATTGTACTGGAGGACGGTCCCCAAGGGACAAGCTGGCGGAAAGCGTGACGTTTGATGTCCGTTGGCTGTTGAATTGGACGCGGATATATTCTCCCATAGGAAACGTGATACCAGGAGTGCCATTTTCCTACCCTGGCTTAGGGGAACTGACTAGTCTGAGTGACCATCCGGTTTGCTGTCCGGGCGGAACTGGCTAGGTACGGAGGTCAAGAAACGAACCCCGACCTTACGCCTGTGGGAAGAGTGGGATGCTGACTGTACTTTTAATTGAGGACAATACTCACGATAGCGAAGTCGTGGCCGCTCTTTTGGCCGAGGCTGACTGTGATGATATTGTTATCGATCATGCCTCCTCCCTGGAACAGGCACGGGTTCTGGTGAAGGGGCGCGAGTCCGGCCATGATGTCATTGTCTTCGCCCTGGAATTGGCGGGGGAGCCAGGAATGGATCCCTTGGATACCGTTCTATCCCTTGGCAGAGGCGCTGCCGTGGTGGCTATCACTGACCTGCACGACGAGGCGATTGCCGAGTCCACGCTGCGGCGAGGTGCCCATGACGTGTTGGTGAAGGACTGCCTGACCGGTGATCTGCTGCGACGGTCCATTCACTATGCTGTGTCCTGTGCGGGCTTTCTGGTGGATGCCTCGGCCCCTGACGGCTTCTCCTTTAAAGCCCTGTTCGATGGCTTGGACGACGGTATTGTTGTCCTTGATCCGCAGTGGTCCGAGGCGGGTGAAGTGCTGGATTTCGCCCTTCGTTTCGTCAATCCCTCGGGGGTCGGCCTGCTCGGCCTGCCGGGTCGGGATTTGGCTGTCGAGGGTGTTTGGAAACAGGCCGATCGAATGGGGCTGACCGGGCATCTCGACTGGTTGGCCCAGGTGAAGACAGGGCGGGCCTCCGCCTCAATTCAGACCATGGTGGGTGGCGCGGAGGGGCGGACCCGGGTGCGCCTATCTGCGACCCCCTTGGGCCAAGGTGTGGTTGTCACAATGACCGACCTGACCCCGCGCGTGGGCCCTGACGCCATGATGCGGACCGCTTTGGACGATGCCCAGGCGGCCCAAGAGGCCACACTCCGCCTGCTCGACACCCTAAGCCACGAGGCCCGAGTCCCCCTGACCTCCGTCGTCGATTATGCCCATAAGATCGAGGCCGATCAGGAGGGACCCAAGGTGGCGGAATATGCCCGCCATATCGCCGATGCCGCCCAGGGTATGGAGCGGATGCTCGGTGATTTTCTGGATCGCAAACGGTTGGAAGATTTGGCCCAGGATGTGCCTGGGGATCTTGAAGGCCGCCGCCTGATGTTCGATCTGGCTCCAGATCTGATCTGTGTGGTTGAGGGCGGGGTGATCCGCTTGATCAACCCTGCGGGGGCCAGCATGTTGGGTCTGTCCCAGGCGGAGGCGCGGGGGCAGGTGTTTCTGTCCTTCGTCACATCCAGCAGTCAGGATCTCTTTCGCTCGGGGCTCGCGGATATGATGCGTGACCGATCCCGTCACATGGCGACTCTGGTGCGCGGAGACGGGGTTGAACGGGAGGTCACGGTTTCCGCCGCACCTTTTGGCCCCAATGGCGGTTCGGGGGGGGGCTCCTACCTGGTTCTCGCCCGGGATACCACTGACCTGGAGCAGGCGCACCGGGCCGCCCGGGAGCGGGAGGCTTGGTTGAGGGCCATCACGGAAACCATGGTGGATGCCCTGATCGTCATTGATGGAAGGGGGCGGGTCGAAAGTTTCAATCCCGCAGCCGAGCGCATGTTTGGCTACAAGGCGGAAGAGATCCTGGGGCAGTCCATCAATCTCCTGATGAACAAGGTTGATGCGGTGAGCCATGATTTGTATTTGGCTCGCTTCCTGGAAACCCGGATATCAAAGGTGATCGGCATTGGCCGGGAATTGTGGGCGCGCCGGGCCGACGGCAGCGATTTTCCCATTGAACTGGCTCTGTCGGTGATGGAACCTGATGGGGTCCCACGCTTTGTTGGCGTGATCCGGGATATCACCGATCGGAAGGAATACGAACGGCGTTTGATGGATGTCGCGACCCTGGAACCCTTGACCGGTTTGCCCAATCGGGTTCTGCTGCGCGAAAAGCTGGCCACAGCGGCCCGACGGGCAAAGGCGGCCGCCGAATGCTTCGCTGTTCTGTTCGTCGATTTGGACCATTTCAAGAAGATTAATGATACCCTGGGACATGTGGTGGGGGATACGGTGATCCGCGAGATCGGCCGCCGGGTTCAGAGGCATCTGAAGCCCGAAAACGGAGATCTGGTGGCGCATTTGGGCGGTGATGAGTTCACCATGATTCTGGGATCTATGCGCAATCGGGAGGACGTGAGGCTGCGCGCCGATGCGTTGCTCGCTGACTTGGCTTTGCCCTACGAGTTCGATGGGCGGGAAGTCTATACCACCGCCACCCTGGGCGCGGTCCTGTTTCCAGAAGACGGGGCGGATATTCCCACCCTCTTGCAGAATGTGGATACCGCTGTTCACCATGCCAAGCGTGGGGGGCGGGGCGGTCTGACCTTTTATGAGGAAGACCTGTCTGAAAGTGCCACGCGTCGCCTTCGCATTGAAACCGGCCTGCGCCGCGCCCTGGAGCGGGATGAATTCGATCTTCACTATCAAGCCAAGGTCGATTTGGTGACCGGCGGTGTGGTGGGCGCGGAGGCGCTGTTGCGCTGGGATGGTCAGGACGTGGGCAGCGTCTCTCCCGCTGAGTTCGTTCCCGTGGCCGAGGAAACGGGACTGGTGCTTCCCATTGGGGAATGGGTCCTGCGTCGGGCCTGCGAGCAGACACAGGCTTGGGTCCGCAAGGGACTGCCCCCTATCCGCATGGGGGTGAACCTGTCCGCCCGTCAGTTCAGCGATCCCGATCTCGCCGACAAGGTGGGGATAATCCTCGCCGAAACGGGGTTGGAGCCGGGCATGTTGGATCTGGAACTGACCGAAAGCATGCTGGTGGAACAGGGGAACCAGGCCGTGAGTGCCTTGAACCGACTGAAATCACTGGGTATCACCCTGTCCATCGACGATTTCGGTACGGGGTATTCCTCGCTCAGCTACTTGAAGCGGTTCCCCATCGATTACCTGAAAATCGATCGCTCCTTCGTGATGGACCTGCCCAACAACCACGATGACATGGCGATCACGCGGGCCATCGTCAGTATGGCCAACGCGCTTCGTCTGCGGCTGGTCGCCGAGGGCATCGAGACCCCGGAGCAGGCGGAGTTTTTGAAGGGGCTGGGCTGCGAACTGGGGCAGGGCTACTATTACAGTAAGCCCGTGACGGCCGAGGCGTTTGAGGCCTTGATCCGGGGGTTGGATTCCGGCCATCGGGGTCGCCCCACCTTCCCGTCTCGGGTGTTTCTTGGGGGCGGTGGAATGGGCTCGGTATGAGGGCGAGACCCCTTCCCTTGTTCAAGAAGGGTTGAGAGACGCCCGAAATAGGGGCATTCTCCCGCTCCTTTTCCCTTAGATCAAACCGCCTTGAATCGGAATCGATTTAAGGCGGACACATTGATTTGGAATCAACAAGGTGAGCATCGAGTGGACCGGAAAACCGGTGCTCACTTTTCCGCTTGATGCTCTAGAAGACACGGATACCCATCGGCATGACCAGCAATCGCGTCTATCTCTACGACAGCACCCTGCGCGACGGCGCCCAAACCCAGGGCGTGGATTTCTCCGCCATGGATAAGGCGGCGATTACCCGGGAGCTGGACGCGATTGGCATTGACTATGTGGAAGGCGGCTGGCCCGGGGCTAACCCCACCGACGACGCCTTCTTTGCCAACCCACCCGAGCTGTGCCGGGCTCGCTTGGCGGCCTTCGGCATGACCCGCCGGGCCGGACGCTCCGCCGAAAACGACCCAAGCCTCCAGGCCCTGTTTCAGACCAAGGCCGACATCGTCACCATGGTGGGCAAGACCTGGGATTTCCAATGTCGGGTGGCGATCGGTGTGGAGTTGGACGAGAATTTGCGGATGATTTCCGAGAGTGTCGCCCATGCCAAGACCCGGGTTTCGGAAGTGATGTTCGACTGCGAGCATTTTTTCGACGGCTACAAGGACAATCCGGAGTTTTCCTTGGCCTGCGTCAAGGCCGCCTATGATGCCGGCGCGCGCTGGGTCGTGCTGTGCGATACCAACGGCGGTACCCTGCCGCACGAAATCGAAGCCATCGTTTCCGAGGTCGCCAAGACCGTGCCGGGGGATCACCTGGGCATCCACTGCCACGACGACACGGACAATGCCGTGGCCAACAGTCTGGCGGCGGTGCGGGCCGGGGCACGGCAGGTGCAAGGCACTCTGAATGGCCTGGGTGAGCGCTGCGGCAACGCCAACCTGATCTCAATCATCCCCAGTCTCATGCTGAAAATGGGCTACGAGACGGGACTGACCGCCGAGGACCTCACCCGCCTGAAACACCTGTCCCATATGCTCGATGAGCGGCTCAATCGGGCACCTGCCCGGGGGGCGGCCTATGTGGGGGATAGCGCCTTTGCCCATAAGGGGGGGCTTCATGTCTCCGCCGTGGAGCGGGACCCCCGCTGTTATGAACATGTGGAACCGGAAAAGGTGGGCAACGCCCGGCAGATCTTGGTCTCCAATCAGGCGGGGCGCTCCAATGTGGTGGCCCGCTTCAAGGAGATTGGTCTGGATGTCGATCCCAAGGATCCCAAGCTGGCCGATCTGCTCGACCGGGTGAAGCAATTGGAGTCCGAGGGCTATGCCTACGACGGGGCGGAGGCCAGCTTCGAGCTGCTGGCCCGGCGTCAATTGGAGAGCGTGCCGGAGTACTTCAAGCTCACCAGCTTCCGGGTGATCGATGAGCGACGCTGGAATGCCAAGGGTGACCTGATCACCCTGTCGGAGGCGACCATCAAAGCGGTGGTCGGCGACAGGAACTACATGACCGTGGCCGAGGGCAATGGTCCGGTGGACGCGCTCAACGCCGCCTTGCGCAAGGTGTTGCTGACCGTTTATCCGCACCTCAACGACCTGCGTCTGGTGGACTATAAGGTGCGAATTCTGACATCAGAAGCGGCGACCGCAGCGGTCACCCGGGTGATGATCGAAAGCACCGACGGGTCTGGTGAACATTGGTCTACGGTGGGAGTTTCGGCCAATATCATCGATGCCAGCTTCAACGCCCTGCACGACTCCATCACCTACAAGCTGATGAAGGCGGAGCGGAACGGGAAGGCCGCAGAGTAATGGCTGGCACCAACCACACCCGCGCCGCCCTGGTTTCGGGCGACGACGCCCCCGTTGTCATCCTGATCCAACCGCAATTGGCGGAGAACGTGGGCATGGTCGCCCGGGCGATGCTCAATTGCGGTCTGACCCGCCTGCGCCTTGTCGCCCCGCGCGAGGACTGGCTGTCGGAGAAGGCCATCGCCGCGTCCTCTGGTGCGGATGGCTTGCTGCGGCAGGCCCGGGACTACGACAGCACGGAAGCGGCGGTGGCGGATTTGACCCGGGTGTATGCCACCACGGCCCGGCGTCGGGATATGGTCAAGACCCTGCTGACTCCCCGCACCGCCGCGGCCAAGCTGCGGGGCTTTATCGCCGGGGGAGAAAAGCCCGGCGTGATGTTCGGACCGGAGCGCACGGGGCTGTCCAACGATGATGTGGCCCTGGCCGATGCGATTATCGAAGTGCCGTTGAATCCGGCCTATTGTTCGCTCAATCTGGCCCAGGCGGTGTTGTTGATGGGCTATGAGTGGTTCCAGTCCGGCGATGAGTCTCCGCCCGAACAGCTGGTCACCAATGGCACCCTGCCGGCCAACCGGGAGGTGTTGATGAACTTCTACACCCATCTGGAGCGGGAACTGGACGCCTGCGGGTTCCTGCGCGTGTCCGACAAACGCCCGAGCATGGTGCGCAATCTGCGCAACATCTTTAATCGGGCCGAATTGACGGAGCAGGAGGTGCGTACCCTGCATGGCGTGATCAAGGAACTGCGCCACGGGCGGAACCAGGGCGACGGTGAATAGGGCGCCTCCGCGCCTTGACACACCCGTTGTCCTGACTATAGTGCGCGCTTCACTTCCGGGAACGCGGGTCTCCGGACCCCGTCCTGTTGTCTGTCTGGATAACGGGGCCTACCGGGACATGAACCAACAACAACCACTAGATGGTGAGACAGTCGTATGGGCAAACGCCTTAATTCGAAGCATAAGATTGACCGGCGCCTTGGCGTCAACCTCTGGGGTCGCCCCAAGAGCCCCATCAACAAGCGGGAATATGGCCCGGGTCAGCACGGTCAGCGTCGCAAGAAGCCGTCCGACTTCGGCACCCAGTTGATGGCCAAGCAGAAGCTGAAGGGCTACTACGGAAACATCAGCGAGAAGGCTTTCCGCAAGTATTACGAGGAAGCCAACAGCCTGCGTGGTGATACCTCCGAGAACCTGATTTCCATCCTGGAGACCCGCCTCGACGCCGTGGTCTACCGGATGAAGATCGTTCCGACCGTTTTCGCCTCTCGCCAGGTGATCAGCCATGGGCACATCCTGGTCAACGGCACCCGCGTTACCGTCGCGTCCTACCGCGTGAAGGAAGGCGATGTGGTCGAGGTCAAGGAAAAGTCCAAGCAGATGCCCCTGATCCTCGAGTCCGTACAGTCCGCAGAGCGCGACGTGCCGGAATACGTGGAATTCGACCCGAAGGGCATGAAGGGCTCCTTCATCCGCGTTCCCAAGTTCGAGGACGTGCCCTATCCGGTCCAGATGGAACCGAATCTGGTGGTCGAGTTCTACTCCCGCTAAGGTGCCTTCTGTATCTGACGAAAACGGCCCCGAGAGCGATCTCGGGGCCGTTTTTTATTCCCCGACCGGGGTCGAGATCGGAAGGGTTTCATGTTCCGCCACTTCTCCGCGGATCAACGAGACGGCTTTGACCAGAGCGAAGACGGCCATGCCCCGGGTCAGCCCAAGGTCATGCAGAGCGCGCGGCGTGATGCGGGCCCAAAGGCGGCAGGTCTCGTCCGTGCCGCCCGCATCAAGCACCACATGGACCCGACCGTCGGGCGCCTCTTCGAAGCCGACCACTTTGGCGGGCAGGATGTTTTGGATGGAGATGCCCCGAGGGCGCTCCGTGGCGATGGAAATGTCCGCCGCAGCGATGCGGACCCGCGTCGGCGTGCCTATGGGCAGGTTGACGGGACGCACGCTGAGGAGCCCCGCCGGGCTGTCGAGGAGGGTTGTTGCGTCGCCCGGAGAGTGGCTATGCACCCGGGCCGTCACCACCGCGCCTGCGTCCCGTTGGGTTGCGAAAAGCGGGATGTCCGGGCGGGCTAAAACCGCCTCCACCGGTCCGGCTGCCGCGACCTTTCCCGCCTCGATGAGAACAAGTGTATCGGCTAGGCGCAAGACCTCGTCCATGGCGTGGCTGACGTAAAGGATCGGCAGGTCAAAGGCTTTCGGAAGGCGGGCGATGAAGGGCAGGACCTCGTCCTTGCGCTGGGCGTCCAGGGCGGCCAGGGGTTCGTCCATCAGAAGAATGCGCGGGCTCGCCAGCAGGGCACGGCCAATGGCGACCCGTTGTTTCTCGCCGCCCGATAGGCGGGCAGGGCGGCGGTCGAGCAATCGGCCAATGCCCAGCAGCTCCACCACGTCCTCTTCCTTGACGAAGCGGTCTGCGGCGGGGATCAAGGTCATGCCGTAATGCAGGTTCTGGCGGACGGTCAGGTGGGGGAACAGGCGCCCGTCTTGGAAGACGTAGCCCAAACGCCGTTTGTGGGTGGGCAGGTCGATCCGCTTGGCCGAATCGAAAAGCGTGCGCCCATCCACGGTGATATGCCCCCGGTCGGGTTGGGACAGTCCGGCAACCATGGAGATGACGGAGGTCTTGCCCGCTCCCGAGCGTCCGAACAGGGCGGTAACCCCCTTGTCGGCCTGGATGGCGATGTCCAGCGCGAGGGCGCCTTGCTGGCGTTGAACGGCGATATCGAGCATCTCGACCTTTCTCTTTCCCTATCCCTGAAGGGCGCGGTTGACCCGACGGGCCAGGAGTTCTGAAGCAAGCAAGGCGGCCAGGGCCACCACCACCGAGATCACGCAGAGTCGCGCAGCAGCAGCCTCTCCCCCCGGGATTTGGGTTTGGGTGTAGAGGGCCAGGGGCAGGGTCCGGGTCTGCCCGGGGATGTTCGAGACAAAGGTGATGGTTGCGCCGAACTCCCCCAGACAGCGGGCGAAGCCCAGGATCAATCCGGTGAGGATTCCCGGGACGACCAGGGGCAAGGTGACGGTTGCGAAGACCCGCCAGGGTCCGGCGCCCAGGGTGCGGGCTGCGGCTTCCAGTCCTTGATCCACGTTCTCCAGGGAGAGCCGGATGGCCCGGACCACAAGGGGAAAGGCCACGACAGCGGAGGCCACGGCGGCACCTTTCCAATTGAAGGCGAGGACGATGCCGAACCACTGGTCCAACACCGATCCGATTACTCCCTTGCGTCCCAGGCCGATGAGCAGAAGATAGCCCACGACCACCGGCGGCAGGACGAGAGGCAAATGGATGATGCCATCAAGCAGGGTTTTCCCGAGGAAATTCCGCCGGGCCAACAGCCAAGCCAGGGCAATACCCGGGGGTAAACTGCCGAGAATGCCCCAAAAGGACACCTGAAGACTGAGAAGGAGGGCTTCGGTTTCGGCGGGAGTCAGCAGGAGGGCATCCATGCGCGGGTTCCTTCGGCGGACTGGGTGCGGTGCGGCAAGTACCCCCACTGTATAAGGAGACCCTCTCTTATGTCCATCCGTGCAGAAGTCTATGCCCAAGAAAAAAAGAGGGGTCTGGGGACATCCTCCCCAGCCGGGTGTGGGCGGGAGCCCACCGAACCTCTCTTTCTCACCCTTCAGTCGGAGGGTTAGGCCAGTTCAATCCCGTGATCCTTGGCGAAGGTCCGCAGTTTGCTGCGGACGGATACGTCAGGTTGATCCAGCAACGACATGACGTAGGGTTTCACCTCTGACAGGTCGGTGGAGAGGAGCATCTGCTTCACGGGACCCATGCCCGGGGCCGCGAGGGACAGGAAGCGGAACCCGAGGGCCGCCAGGGCCAGGGCTTCCAGGGGGCGGGAGGCCATCTCACCGCAGAGCGAGACCGGAACTGCCGCGACATTGCACAGATCCAAGATGCGCTTGAGCAGGGAGAGTGCCGGGGGCGAGAGGGGGTCATACCGTCCGGCTATGCGTGGATTGCCCCGGTCAGAGGCGAAGGTGAACTGCATCAGGTCATTGCTGCCGATGGAGACAAAATCCACACCGTCCTTCAACAGGGCGGGCAGATGCCAAACCAGGGAGGGCACCTCCAGCATGGTTCCGACGCGCACCCGTTCGGGCGGTCGCGTGCCCCGGGCGGCTTCCCGGACCAATTCCAGGTCCACCAGGGCACGGGCGGCCCGGTATTCGGCCACATTGGCCACCATGGGGAACATGACGCGCAGTTCCCGCCCGCCCGAGGCGCGGATCAGGGCCCGGATCTGGGCGCGGAGGATCGCCGGGCGGTCCAGCGTGATGCGGATGGAGCGCCAGCCGAGGGCCGGGTTGTCCTCTGATGCCCTTTGCCAATAGGGTAGCAGCTTGTCGCCGCCCACATCCAGGGTGCGGAAAGTGACTGGCTTGTCCCCGGCCATTTCCAGGACCTTGCCATACAACTGGGTCTGGCTGTCGACGCTGGGCAGGCTGGAGCGGGCCATGAAGGGGATTTCCGTGCGGTAGAGGCCCACGCCGTCCGCGCCGGTTTCCGCCAGGTTGCCCATGTCCATCATCAGACCGGCGTTGATCATCAGCTTGATGCGTTTGCCATCCCTGGTGATCGGCGGTTTGTCCTTAAGGGCGTGGTAGAAGGCGCGCCTTTGCTGGCGGGCCTTGACGCCATCGAGGAAGGCGCCGCGCACGTCCTCGCCGGGGCGGGCGAAGACCTGACCGTGCTCGCCATCCACCACCACCGGATCCAGGGGGGCGACGCGCTGGAAAATGCTTGGCACCTGACCGATGACGGGGATGTCGAGCGCCTTGGCGACGATCACCGCATGCATGCCTGGGCTGCCTTCTTCCATGATCACGCCGCGCAGGCGCGACGGATCATAGTCCAGCAGTTCCGCCGGTCCCAGGCTGCGACAGATGAGGATCACATGGTCGGGGAGGTCGCTCATGGCCGCCGTGGAGCCGTCGCCGGTCAGGTGACGCAGCAGGCGGTTGGCCAGATCCTCCAGGTCGTGGAGGCGTTCACGCAAATAGGGATCGCTGACCTGGGCCATGCGGGCGCGCATGTCGTCATCGACCTTGCGCACCGCCGCTTCTGCGGACAGGCCGGTCTTGATGTGTTCGGTGATGCGCCCGACCCACCCCTTGTCCTCGGCGAACATGCGGAAGGTTTCCAGGACGTCGGTGTATTCTCCGGCCAAGTGCCGCTGCTCGGCCAGCATGGAATCGATGCTTCGGCGCATTTCCCGCAGGGCGTCGCGCAGGCGCGCCAATTCGCTGTCCGTATCGTCGGCCAGCAGACGGGTCACATGGACCTCTGGCTGATGGTAAACGGCGATGCCCACGCCGATGCCAGGGTTCAGCGTCGCACCTTCCAGGCGCAGGGGCAGGACGGCGTTGCCCGCCACGGTCCCCAATTCGTGTTCATGGACCAGCTTGGCCCCGGCCAACAGCTCGGACAGGACCATGGCGACGGTTTCCAGGACCTCCTGTTCGAAATCCTGGTAGTCGCGGTTGTCCTTGTTCTGCACGGCCAAAACGCCGATGACCTTGCCCCCCCGGATCAGGGGGACACCCGCGAGGGAGCGGTAGACATCCTCGCCCGTTTCCGGTCGGTAGGAAAAGCTGGGATGGGACCAGGCGTCTGCGGCCATCAGGGGCTGGGCCTTGGCGGCAATCTCGCCGATCAACCCCTCGCCGACGCGCATGCGCGTCTGGTGGACGGCGTCCTGGGACAGGCCTTCCGTGGCGAAGAGTTCCAGGACTTCGCCCGCGCGCATGACGTAGCAGGAACACACGTCCGTGCCGAGACCCTGAGCAATCAGGGTCACGACTCGGTTCAGTCGGTCCTGGGCTCCCCCTCCACCGGCCATGACGTCGCGCAGACGTCCCAGCAGACGGCGAGCGTCCTTTTCCCCCTTGGGCATGGGCTGTTCGCCTCCTCCTCTCGGTGAACCGAGCGGGTTTTTATCAAAGGGCTTGGGTGGTGGCGCGTTTGGCCAGGGATTGTACGGCCTGATCCAGCAGGTCCGCCAGAATATCGGCGGTGGGTTGTTCGCTTTTCACCAAACCGACGCTCTGACCGGCCATCAGAGAGCCATTTTCCACGTCGCCATCGATGACCGCCCGACGCAAGGCGCCCGCCCAGAAATGCTCGATTTCAAGTTGGGCGGCCTTCTGGTCCAGTTCGCCTGTGCGCACCTTCTCGATGGCGGCGCGCTGGGTGGCCATGAAGGCCTGGGTGCCCTTGTTGGTCAGGGCGCGGACCGGGATCACCGGGAACTGGGGGTCGATCTGCACGGTGGGGACCGCATCCCGGGCATTGGCCCGCAGGAAGGCCTTTTTGAAATTGGGGTGGGCGATGCATTCGGTGGCGCAAACGAAGCGCGTGCCGAGCTGTACACCAGCCGCACCCATTTCCAGATAGGAGACAATGGCCTCGCCCCGACCGATGCCCCCGGCGACAAAGACGGGAACCTCTGTGATCTCGGGCAGGATTTCCTGGGCGAGCACGCTGGTGGCCACGGGGCCGATATGCCCTCCGGCCTCCGCGCCCTCGATCACCAGGGCATCGGCGCCGGAGCGCACCAGTTTCCTGGCCAAGGCCAGGGCCGGGGCGAAGCAGATGACCTTGGCGCCAAGTGTTTTGGCCCGTTTGATGGAGGCGGCGCTGGGCAGCCCCCCCGCCAGCACCACATGGCCAACCCCATGCTCGCCGCAGACGTCGATCAGGCGATCCAGCTCCGGGTGCATGGTGATCAGGTTGACGCCGAAGGGCATCAGGCCACCGCCGCTTTCCATCAGGGTCTTGGTCCCTGCGATCTCGGCGGACAGCAGCTCGGGCGTCATGGAACCACAGGCGAGCACGCCGAAGCCACCGGCCGAGGAGATAGCCGCGACGAGATGCCGCTCGGACACCCAAGACATGGCGCCCCCCAGGATGGCCATGTCCACGCCCAGGAACGCCTTACCCCGGGACCACAGGGAGTCCAGGCGGGCATGGGCCCAATCGTTCGGTTCGGTGTCCTTCATCGTCTTTCCTTCCCAGACCTGATTTGGCCTTCTTAGACCGGATCGGGACCCGCCGGATCAGGCGGCGTCCAGGCCATAGGCGGTGTGCAGGGCGCGCACGGCCAATTCCATGTATTCCTCGGCGATCAGGACGGACACCTTGATCTCGGAGGTGGAGATGACCTGAATGTTAATTCCCTTGTCCGACAGGGCGGTAAACATGGTCTTGGCGACACCGGCATGGCTCCGCATGCCAACGCCGATGACCGAAACTTTCACGACGGCCTTGTCCGCAATCAGCTCCTTGTAGGCGATATCCTCCTGTCGATCTTCCAGCACCTTCAGGGCGCGGACGAGGTCCCCGCGTGGGAGGGTAAAGGTGACATCCGTCGACTGGCCGTCGTCTGATACGTTCTGGACGATCATGTCCACGTTGATATTGGCATCGGCCAGGGGGCCAAAGATGCGGGCGGCGACGCCGGGGTGATCGGCGACCTTTGCCAGGGTCACTTTGGCTTCGTCCTTGCTGTAAGCGATACCGCTCACAAGTTCCTTTTCCACGATCTCATCCTCGTCACAGACCAGGGTTCCGGGGGCGTCGCTGAAGCTGGAAAGCACCTGAACCCGAACACGGTGCTTCATCGCCATTTCTACCGAACGGGTTTGCAGAACCTTGGCTCCCAGGGAAGCCTGTTCCAGCATCTCCTCGTAGGTGATCTTATCAAGTTTACGGGCCTTCGCGACGATTCGCGGGTCGGTGGTATAGATGCCGTCCACATCGGTATAAATATCGCAACGATCCGCTTTCAGGGCTGCGGCCAGAGCCACCGCCGATGTATCCGAGCCGCCCCGGCCAAGGGTGGTGACCCGCTTGTCGGGGCCGAGGCCCTGGAACCCGGCGACCACGGCGACTTGACCCATGGCCATCCGCTCCTCAATCACCGTGGTGTCGATGGAAGCGATTCGTGCCTTGCCGTGGGCGTCGTCCGTATGGACCGGAAGCTGCCACCCCATCCAGGACCGGGCCTCGGTGCCCATATCCTGCAAGGCCATGGCCAACAGGCCGATGGTCACCTGTTCCCCGGTGGAGACAACAACGTCGTATTCCCGGGAGTCATACATGGGGGAGACGGCATCACAGAGGCCCACCAGTCGATTGGTGTCTCCGGACATGGCCGAGACCACGACGGCCACCTCATTCCCAGCGTCCACTTCCGCTTTAACCCGTCGGGCCACATTGCGGATCCGCTCCACGTCCCCGACGGATGTTCCGCCGAATTTCATCACAATGCGCGCCATGGCGTGCCTGCCTTCCTCGTGTCAGTCGATGGGGTCCGGATACCAATTGCCCAGCTTGTCGGGGGCTCGGACCCCGATAACGGGAACCCCTGTGACGGGACACAACGGGACGGGCGACCGGTCCCCCGCGTTGCGCCCAGTTGCCGGACCGCCCCGCGCCGTGTAGTAAAGCAGCGTGCCCGGACCCGCAAGCGCGGAGAGGGCTGGAACGGATGCCTCCGCCCACTTTTCCCCAAGACCTGTGCGGGCGCGTATGCTTAAACCGAAGCGGGTTTCACTGTCCACTGTTCCCATGGCCATTGTTCCCGTGGAGTCCATTTATAAAGGGAGTTCTCCTGTGACCGCTAGCCAAGACACCGTCGTTCGCAAGGGATCCCAGGGCACCGCGCTCGCTGCGGAACTGGAGAAGTTCAGCGCCATGGCCGATGCCTGGTGGGATCCAGAAGGGGACTTCAAGCCCCTGCACCGGTTCAACCCCATCCGCATCGCTTATATCCGCGATAATTTGGCCGCCCATTTTGGTCGGGATATCACCAAGCCCCGCCCCTTCGCGGGGCTGTCCCTGCTGGACATCGGCTGCGGCGGCGGGCTGTTGTGCGAGCCCTTCACCCGTCTGGGGTTCGCGGTCACGGGAATTGATGCCGCAGAACGCAATATCGGAACCGCCGCCAACCACGCCGAGCGGTCGGGCCTATCCATTGACTATCGTGTGGCCATGCCCGAGGACCTGGTTGCCGAAGGCAAGACATTCGATGCCATCCTGAACATGGAAGTGGTGGAACATGTGTCCGACGTGACGTTGTTCCTGGATTCCGTGGGTGCCCTTTGCCGCTCGGGTGGCGCGATGGCCGGGGCGACCATGAACAGGACCCTCAAATCCCTCGCCCTGGCCAAGGTCGGTGCGGAATACATCCTCCGTTGGCTGCCTCGGGGAACCCACGACTGGAAGACGTTCCTCAAGCCGAGTGAGTTCTCCCAGGGGCTGCGCCACGCGGGGTTGGAAGTGACAGATTTGGCCGGAATGACCTTCAACCCCCTGACTGGAGAGTGGTGCCAGACCCAGGATGTTTCGGTCAATTACATGCTCTTTGCCAAGAAGGCCGCTTAACGGATGCGGAAAAACTCCTGTCGAACCGATGGCGGCACGGGGTGAACCAGGGCGGGTGAGTGCCCCCCATCAGTCGATGCACCACTTGGTTGCCAAGTCCGACTGATCGAGCGAAGCGATGCTCGCTGCGGTGCGGGCGATGGCCTTGCCCGCGATGACGCGACAGGGTGCCCTCTGTGCCTGGATTGTCGACGATACCGGTTTGCCCAAGAAGGATCGGTTGCCGCGTCACGGCAGGAAGCGGCCATGGTTCAGGAGAAAGTCCCGGGCATGAACGACCCGGGGGTGGCGCAGGGCCGCTTTGTTCCAGGCGAGATACAAGGTGTTTTCGGGGCCGGGGCCGTCAATGGGCAGGGCGGTGAGGCGTCCAGTGGACAAATCCTCGGCGCAGAGGTAATCGGGCAACACCGTCCACCCCGCACCTGAGCGTGCGAGCCCAGCGACGAGTCGGAGATCCGGCGCCGTCGCCACCGTCGTCATGTCGGCCTCTACGCCAAAGACCTGCGAGACAAAGGGGCCGATGAGGGGGAGGGACTCATCGTAGGCCACGCAGGGGAGCTCCCGTAACAGCTCCGCCGTGAGGGGGCGTCCCTTCAGCCGGTTGGCCATCTCGGGGGCGGCCAGGGGGATGAGGCGCTCCCGCCCGACTTCCGCAAACCCCCAGCCGGGTCCGTCGGGAGGCGAGGCCAAAAGAGCCAGGTCCACATGCCCCTCGGCCAGGGCCGTCCGGATCTGCGTCCGGTTCCCCGTCTGAATCCGAAGGTGCAAGCCTTGCCCGATGAGGGGGGCCAGGGTTTCGGCGACGCGAGCCGACAGGTATTCCGCCGGGCCGATCACATGAACTGTGCCCGTGACCGTCGCGGCCCTGACCCGGACCGCGCCCATGGCGGCTTCGATCCCATCCAAATGTCCAGCGATGGCCTGGGCGAGATCATCCGCCGCAGGGGTGGGCGTCACGCCCCGCGCACGCCTGAAAAACAGGGGGTGTCCCACTATCTCCTCCAACGCCGCCACATGAGCCGAGGCTGCGGGTTGGGTGATCCCCAGACGCCGGGCCGCCTGGGTGATCGAGCCGGAGCGGTAGACGTCAAGGAATGTGCGTAAATGGGTGAGGTGAGTCATAAGGTATAAGTTATCTGATGGCTTTCCCAAAAAGGAGTGATTTTATTTTTTGCTCGATTCAGTCGACCTTGGGCGCCTCTTCGAAAACAAGGAGAATCGAGAGATGACGCATTCACCCCGTATCCTGATGGTGGTCACGTCTCATGGACGGATGGGTCAAGGACAGATCGGCGAGGGAGAGGACGCCCACCCCACTGGCCTCTGGTTCGAGGAATTGAGCACACCCTACTTTGTTTTCCGGGACGCCGGAGCGGCGGTGACCCTGGCTTCGATTCGGGGAGGCAAGCCCCCCATCGATCCGTCGTCGCTCAAGGCGAGAGGGGAAAACCCCGACAGCGTGGAGCGCTTCCTGGCCGATGAGGGGGCCATGGCGGCCCTGGAGAAAACCTCGCCCCTGGAGGGGCTGGAGGCCGCCGACTGGGACGCGGTTTTCCTGCCCGGTGGCCATGGCACCATGTGGGATTTGCCCGAAAGCACAACCTTGGCGGATCTGCTTGGTCAAGCCTGGGCGGAGGGCCGGGTGGTCGCGGCGGTCTGCCACGGCCCGGCGGGTTTGGTGACTGCCCGCGATGAGGCGGGGGAGTCCCTGGTGAAGGGGCGGCGGGTCACGGGGTTTTCCAATGGGGAAGAAGCCGCCGTCGGATTGACCGGTCAGGTGCCCTTTCTTCTGGAGGATCGATTGCGGGCCCTGGGGGGACGTTATGAAAGCGCCCCGGACTTCCAGCCCCACGCCCTGGCCGATGGTCGTTTGGTGACCGGCCAGAACCCGGCCTCTTCGGGAGAAACAGCGCGCCTGACGCTTGCCGCCCTCGGCCTTGGTCTGGGCCGCGACGACAGGCCGGTCCTGGACGGCAGAGCGGGGCGATGAGGCCGATCTCTCCTCTCGAAACCCTGTCCATTCCCGTGGGAAACGGGATCATGGACGCCAGTCTCGCGCGGCCCGCCGCGCCAGGACGGTATCCCGCCGTTATCGTTGGCATGGAGTTGTTCGGGGTGACGGGCCATATCCGGTCCCTTGTTGAGCGGTTCGCCGAAGCGGGTTTTGTCGCGGTTGCGCCTAACTTTTATCACCGGACCGGGGCCGGATTGGAGCTGGCCTATGATGAGGCGGGGCGGGCGAGAGGGTTCGATCTGCTCCACGCGCTGAACCGGAGCGACGTCCTGGAAGATGTGGCCGCAACTCTTCACGTCTTGCGTCAACGGGAGGATACGGGACCGAAAATTGGTTTTGCGGGATTCAGTGTTGGGGGGATGATCGCCTATTTGGCCGCAGCGAGTCTGGATCTGTCTGCCGTTGCAGTGTTCTACGCGGGGTGGTTGACAACCTCTGAGGGGCCGCTGGGTGGAGCCGAGCCAGCGCTGGCATTGACGCCAGCCATCGCGGATCGGGGGACGGCGCTTCTGTTTCTTGTCGGGGAAGACGATGCTCTGATTCCCGCAGACCAGCGCGGGGAGATCGCCCGGGCCTTGGAAGACACCGGTGTGCGGCCCGGGATGGTGGTCCTCCCGGGGGTCGGGCATGGCTTCTTTTGCGATGAGCGAGGCAGTTTCGACCAGGAGGCGCGAGATGAGTCCTGGGGGCGTGTCCTTGCCCTTTTTTCGTCGGAACTCAGTTGAAACGGCCCCCTTTCCGGGAGCGTAAGGTGCCCGAATGCCCCTCAGTTCTGTAGCTGTCGGCTCCAGGGTTGGAGGGAAATGCCAACTCCCTCTTCGGTCAGGGCCTTGGCCTCATCAAGGGTGACCTCGCCGTGGATGGGGCAGCGGGGGGGGGGGCTCGGCGACGGGGCCATATTTGCTGCACTCCTCTCCGCCGGAGACCGGTCGATTCGGCTTTTCTGATCAATTGGGTATGGCGACCGATGGCGGAGTTTCGAATAGATTCGGATGGGTCAGAATCATTCCCACTCGATTATTAACAAGTATATCAAGTCATTGAAATCAAAATAATAAATATTTCTGTGCATAAAAACGACCGTCGTCAAAACCGGCGAAATTCTACGCTTTTGATTTTCAAGGGTTTTTCAAATAGTCAGCCGAAATGATACTTCGGGGACTATCATCAACAGACGGAACATTGAAACTATGCACCGAACAACGTGCATATCGCATCCAATACGCCATAGTACTACCATCTACACATAGATTTGTCATGCTCAAAATACGCCACGGTCATTGCTTCCCGTTAAATGGCCTGACGAGCCACTCATCAGGCCTCCCCACTTTTTGTCTTAGGTTTCATTCATTAGGTCATCAATAGTTCTGGCCTTGATATACCGAGCGGGATTCGGACCAGAGGCAAGCGCACTGAAGTGCGCCTCGCCGCACGCAATCTTGCCAGCTTCAATGTCGCGCAAATCATCGACAAAGAGACTGCCTTTGGTCTCTACGACGAAATACAGGCGCTCTTCACCACTGGCTTCGACCAAAACCGCCCAGTCGGGATTGTACGTCCCGAGCGGTGTCGGCACCTTGAACCAGCCCGGAAGCTTGGCGTAGACCTTCACCGCTTCGTTCTTTTCTAGCTGCTCGGCAAATGTCCTCTCGATGCCGCCGGAGTCGTAGACCACATGTTCGAAGACAGACTTCTGCGTATCCTTGAGCATGTTGCGCAGGTAGCCGGTAAGTTCCTCCTGCGCGAAAAGCTCTTGCGCGTAATAATGCTTGTCGCCGATCCGCTGGTATTTGATGCCGTCGACAACGGCCAGCCTCTTGGTCCGATTAATCACCTCGCCGGCGATCTCAATGAAGGCCTGCGGGTTGCGCTTGAAGTCCGTAAGACGCCCGCACTCAGTCAGAATGCGGACGAGGCTCCTGCGGGTTAGCTGCGTCCGGTCCTGAAGGTCGGTCAGAACGTCCGGAAGGGCGATATCGCCTTCCTCTATCGTGACGATCGTCCCGCTATTCTTGTCGTGCTCCTTGGCTTGAACACCACCCTGACCGATGGACAGATCGGCCTTTCTGATCCGCACGCGGGCTTTCGATACCGGCGGTCCATTGGCGATAGCCTTGGCGCAGTCCGCTATCAGCTTTTCGTTGTCGAAGTGAACGCGGTAGGTCGTCTTGTGCTTGATACGATCCCAAAGCGCCTGGAATTCGACACTCTCCAAAATAGCCTGCCGTGTTTTCACTGTGACGCGTTCATCGGCATTCTTGATATCGAGCTTCCCGGCGACCTTCTTCAGCACGTCGCGAACCGCTCCCAAATGGGGAGCGAGCGCTGCCGGCAACGCCAGCGTTCCGTCCTTCAGAGCGGTCCGGAGCGTATCTTGCACCTTGCCCTTGGCATCGACGAAGCCCTCGGCTTTCAGGTGGTCGAATATAGCGGCCGACTCCTCAAAACCCAGCATTCCAGTCGAGCCGTCAGCATTCACCACCGGGATGGCGGCAAATTGGTGCTTCTCAACGATGCCAAACTTGAAGCCTGTGTCTTTCTCGATTTCCTTTTGCAGGTTCTCGGCGAACTCCTCATAGCTCTCGGTAGCGATCACGGTCAGCGTATTGATGTCGAAACCACGCAGGCGTTCGCCCTTCTGGTTGACGCAAAGCCGCAGCCCGCGACCAATGGTCTGACGGCGCTCTCGCTCCGTCCCGATCTCGCGAAGTGCGCAGATCTGGAAGACGTTGGGATTGTCCCAGCCCTCTTTCAACGCCGAATGGGAGAAAATGAACTTCAGCTTCGTCTCGAAGCCGAGCAGCTTTTCCTTATCCTTCATAATCAAGCTGTAGGCGCGTTCCGCATTATCCCGTGCCGACTGATTGTTTTCCGCCGTGTCTGTCCAGCGGCGAGCCTTGTCGATCGAGAAATAGCCGTCATGAACCTCTTCAGCTTCCGAGGTCAGATCGACTTCCTTGAACAGGCTGACAAATTCGGGAAGCTTCGCCGCGCGACGATATTCTTCTTCGAAAATCCGGGCATATTTGCCCTTTACGGGATTACCGTCGGCGTCATAGGCACGGTAATTTTCGACCGCGTCGATGAAGAATAGGCTGAGCACCTTGATACCCAACGGCGCAAGGCGCGTTTCCTTCACCAGATGCTCGTGGATGGTGCGGCGGATCATCAGACGCTTCAGCGCTTCATCATCGACACCACCGACGAACTGACCGGGCACGAGAAACTTCTCGTCGCCCGGCAGCTTCACCTCCAGGAGCTGATTGTCGCGTCCGGCGCGGATCTCACCGATACGGCAATCAGCATAGATCGCGCGCTTGGTCAGTTCCTCCAGATCGTCGCCATCTTGAACCGTCACCTCCTGGCGGCGCACCTGCTTGCCGTCGAGCACGTCGATTTCGACGCGCGCGGTGATGGTCCCCTTGGCGTTGCTGGCGGAGACGAAGCGGACATAGGCCTTGTTGTGGCCGCCCTCCACTTCCAGCGAAGCGACCTCGATCTGCTTGACCAGCTTGCGCTCGTAGGCGTCGACAGCGTCGAGGCGAAACACCATGTGGTGCTTGTCTACGTGGGTCGCCGAATAGCGCAGTGTGCAAAGCGGGTTCATGTCATCGAGTGCCTGCTTACCTTTGCCGCCGCCCAAGGCTCCATCGACGCTCTGCGGTTCGTCCACGATCACGACTGGCCGGGTCGCGCGGATGAGGTCGATCGGCCGCTCGCCACCGGTCTTCTCGCTATCCTTATAGAGGTTGTTCACGTCCTTCTTGTTGATCGCGCCGACCGTCACGACCATGATCTGGATGTTCGGGCTGGTGGCGAAATTGCGCACCTGGCCAAGCTTGCCGGAATCGTAGAGGAAATAGTCGAAGGGCTGGCCGGAATAGAGCCCCTTGAAATGCTCCTCGGTGATTTGCAGCGTCTTGTAGACGCCTTCCTTGATCGCGACCGAGGGCACCACGATCACGAATTTGGTGAAGCCATAGAGCTTGTTCAGCTCAAAGATCGTCCGCAGGTAAACGTAGGTCTTGCCGGTGCCGGTCTCCATTTCGACGGTGAAATCGCCGGAGGTCAGCGCCATCGACGGCGCAAGGCCGTTGCGGAGCTGGATGTCCTTCAGGTTGGCAACGATCTCGTCATCCAGCAGCGTCAACCGATTGCCGATGCCAAGCTCACTTTCGACGAGACCAAGCTCACCTTGAATGCCGCCAGCACTTTGCCGCGTCACGGTGAACTCTGTCCGGTTGATCTCCTGGCCGCGAAACAGGTCGGCAACAGACTCGATGGCGCGCTTCTGGTAGTCCAGATCGGGTTCAAAATGCAGTTTCATGCCGGCATCCCCGCGATCAGGCCGATATTCTTGTCGTGGCGATCACGGTCGGCGTCTTCGTCGGCGGCCACCGATTCCAGACCGGCAATATAGGACGCCGGTAGGCCATGTTCTTTTGCCCCAGCAATTACGAAGGCGCGATACCAAGTATAGGGACGAAGCGCGGGATCGATGATCGACGCTTGATAGCTTCGTACCGTTAACAGCGAGCCGCCGAAAATGACGGTTGGCTCGATGGCATTATAGCCCTTGTTCAGGCCTTCCTCGCGGTCGAGCGCGGCCCTCTCATCATTCGCGATCTCATAGAGCACGCCGAAAATCGCCGCACCGGAAACGTCGCTGGCAACAATATCGCACTTGCCAGAATGGTCCTTCTTGCTGCGCTTGTGCCAGCGCAATTCGTAACCGCGCAGTTCGGCAACGCCAAGTGCACACGCCGAAGGGCAACGCTCTGGCGCCCGCAGTCGCGCGCTCAGCATGTTCGAGCCATAGGCGAAATAGAGAAACGTATCGGCGCCCATCACAAGCTCCTTACGTCGGTGATACCGTTCTGATTCAGAATCGCCGCCATGTTGGTCTTGGCGATGTCGTCGGCGAAACCCGAATCCTTGAACACGACGCGGGTATCCACCGCAGGCGCCAGCGCCGCCCGCCATTCGACGATGCCGGTGGCAAGAGGCTCTATCACGTCCTTGGTCAGGCCGTCGGCAAGGCAGGCGATCAGCGCTCCTCCGCCTATAGAATGGACAGCCTTGCCCGCAATGGTCTTGGTCTCGATCGGAACACAGAGATCAAGGCCGAGCTTGAGCAACAGCTCATAGAGAACGTCCTGCTCCTTGCGGCCTTGCACGAGATGCTCGGCGTTCTTCAGCAGGCTGTCTTCAAGATCGTCCGCGTTGGGCTCCCAGGCGCGGATGTTTGACGAGGCGAGCTTGAAGACACGAAAGCCGGTATCGCCCGCGAAGTCGGGATTGTCGGCGCTAATCTTTTTCCCTGCGCGAAGTAGCCGCTCCTTTGTCAGTTCGGCAATATTTTGAGGCCTACCTAGCTTGGTGCAAAAATCAGCCGCTGTCTTTTGGTCCCGATTCCCAGGATCGAGGGGTTCGGGAAGCTGCACTGTGATGAAACGGCGCGCACTGTTGTCGGCCGCGTTTTGAAGCATTGTTGCATGGGCCGTTGTTCCTGATCCTGCAAAGAAATCAAGGACAATGTCGTTACCAAAAGTTGCCTGTTCGATTAACGTGCGAATAAGCTCGACTGGCTTTGGAAAGCTAAAAATCCGCGACTCGAAGAGGCCATCTATGTCGGCGGTGCCATCACGTGTGAAAAGTGCTTCTCCTATGACGGTAGAGAAACCTGTAAACTCGGATTCAAGTTCGCTTATAAATGCTTTGCGACGAGGACGCCCGTCAGCCGTCGTTGGCCACAGAATCCTGTCCTCGGCGATAAGCCGAGCCATGGTTGTCCTGTCGTAGCGCCAACCCATGTCAGGGCATCCGTAGTTTATGCCCGTAGCTGGATTGATCAGGTCGTAATGAAGGTTAGGCCTGCGGTCAGCAGTAGCAATTCCAACCATGTTTGCGCTTGACCAATCGCCTCGCGGATCGCCGTCAGGATTTGAGTACTGCGCTACATTTCTTTGTGATCCGCGAATCTTGTTGCCATAAGCAACGATGTACTCGTGGTCGATTGACGCTCCAGTGACTGAGCGGTTGTCCTTATTCTGACGGCTCTTCCAGATGAAGGTGGCTAAGAAGCTTTCCTCCCCGAATATGTCGTCCATCGCGAGACGAAGAGTCGGCAACTCCCCATCATCGATGCTGATGAAAATTAAACCGTCTCTTCCCAGCAGAGACTTTGCGAGCTTGAGGCGTGGATACATCATGCTCAGCCAATCAGTGTGGAAGCGGCCAGACGCCTCGGTATTGGTGCTGAGCTTTTTACCGTCGGCCACCTGACCAGTGAGTTCTAGATAGTTCTTGATGCTGTCGGAGAAATCGTCTGGGTAAACAAAGTCGCCACCAGAATTGTATGGCGGGTCGATGTAGATGAGCTTCACCTTTCCGGCGTAGCTCTTCTGTAAAAGCTTGAGGACTTCGAGGTTATCGCCCTCGATCATCAAATTCTGCGTGGTGTCCCATTCAACGCTTTCGCCCGGGCGGGGCAAGAGCGTCCCGGTCGATGGCGTCAGCGCGATCTGCCGCGCACGGCGTTTGCCGTGCCAATTCAGTCCGTATTTCTCGTCACGCTCGTCCACCACGCCGCCGAGCAGCCCCTTCAGCACATCGAAATCGATCTTGCCTTCGTTGAAAGCGTCGGGGAACAGCGACTTCAACGCTTCAACATTGCCGGCGACAATGTCGGCGCTCTTTGATTCCGGATCGTTCGGGCTAATAGGAGGAATGGTGGTCATCGCAATAAGTATCCGTTCTCAGAGATATTGTTTTTGAGCCGTCATCGCCTGTTCAAGACGCTGGATCTCGATGTTGAGGTCGACACGGCGATTGAGTTGCTTTTCGCGGCCCGCCTTCACTCGCAGCCCGGCGATATCGCGCGCCAGTTGCGCAAGCCTTTCGAGCGCGGCGCGACGGCGCTCAATTGCAGAGCCATCGTCGTTCGCCACATAGTTACCTGACAACCGTGCTGCCGCCAGCGCCTCGATCCGAGCCAACCACCCTTCATAGACCGTCAGAAGATTTCGCGAGGGCTGGTTCCCCAGCGCCAGACTATCCATGAAGGCGCGCTCCGTCTCCGGCGGTACGATTGGATCAAGGCCGCTCACCGCGACCACCCGCTCCACCACGACCTTGCCGCCCTCGTTCTGCGCCGCACGCTTGGGCGCGACGGATATGGCAACACCACTGCTATCTGCGCTGATTAGCAGCACCGGATAGGGAATGGCGCGGTGGACCAGCTCGGTCAGACGAGCGGCGCGCGCTTCGGCACGAAAAATCGCGACGATGACGGCGATCTCAGCATAATCGCGAACCTCGTCTGCAAAGGCTGGGATGGCAACAGTATTGGGCTTGAGGGCGGCGAGCCATTGGATCTCCTCGACCCCATCCTGGATCGCACGCTTGTCAGCGGCCGTCGGCGCGCCCTGTTCGACGAGCATTTTCTTGGGTACGCGCGCATCGACCCGCGCGCCGGGCGGAAGATCGAGAGCCGACACAAGCACGGCTGTAGCTGACATTGCCGTCATGACGCCCCCTTCGCGGCTGGAGCCAGGGCGACTAGAAAGGCTACCACCTCGAAATCGTTGATCCCGGCAAACTCGCCTTTCATTGCGTGGGTGCCGCCCATCTGAAACAGGCTGGCGACCGCGCGCTCCTCGCGTTTGCCGACGAGGCTACTGATCGCGCGCGCCAGCAGTTTACGATAAGGCTCCATGTCGCGGCCCGACCGCGTCGCCTTATCGAAGCGCGTGTAAACGCCTTGATCGGGCTCGTCTTGGCCGAGGCTGAGCTTTTTGAGCCTGTCGAGCACCTGCTTGGCCTGAGTATAAGGCAGTAGAACTTCACCGTCGTCGCCAACATGGACGACATAATGCGGCGCCAGCGGATAATCCGGCTCCGCCACCAGGCCCGCAGCCTCGCCTACCGCGCGCAGACAGAAGATGACGCCGGGAGGGATGGGGTTCTCCCCGTCGGCAGGCGCCTCGGTGACAGCATAGGTTCCGAGCGGGAGCGCGTCGAGGCGGTCTCGGTTGGCGCGCAGATAGCCTGCGAGGTCGATGCGGAAATCGTTGAGGGTGAGGTCAGCGATCGAGACGCCGCTCGACAGATCCTCAAGGTCGATCACCGCATCCTGCAACTTCTGGAGCTGGGCGCGCCTGTATTCGAGATCGTTCATCTGGTTGCCGGCCTGGAATTCGATGACGTTCTCCTCGCCAGTCGCCGACACGTCGAGCAGAATCATGCGCCCGCTGACGCGAGATTCAAGATCGAGATATTCATCCAGCTCCATGTTGGGCCAGAAATTGACAAGCTGGATTTTCGTATTCTGCGAACCGATACGGTCCACACGCCCGAAGCGCTGGATGATCCTGACAGGGTTCCAGTGGATGTCGTAATTGATGAGAAAGTCGCAGTCCTGAAGGTTTTGGCCTTCGGAAATACAGTCCGTCGCGATCAGGATGTCGATCTCGCCTTCGGCGGCGAGTTCGACGGGACGCTCCTTGGAGCGAGGCGAAAACGCGCTCAAAATGCCGCTCATGTCTCCGCGCACGCCGGGCATCGTTGTCCGGTTCGAGCCGGTGCCGCTGACGACAGCGCTATGCACACCGAGCGTATCGCGTGCCCAATCCGCAAGGTTGCGATAAAGATAGTCCGCGGTGTCGGCGAAGGCCGTGAACAGCAAAATCTTTCGGTTGTCCGGGTTGATCGGCGCACGTACCTTGTCGGAGATGATCCGCTTCAGTTCAGCCAGCTTCGCATCGCTATCCGGCATCACAAGGCGCGCGGCAGCCAACAGTGCGCCGAGGCGATCGCGGTCTTCGACAAGGTCTTGCCGCCAGCGGACACGATCGACGTCTTGCAGCAGCACCTTGACCTTGCGGCCGACCAGCAGCGCTTCGAAGGCTGGATCATCCACATCGATGTCATCGATAGGTGTTTCCTCGACGGAATCGTCGTGTGCGTCGATCTTAGCGAGCAAAGCCTCCACATCCTTGAGCTGGCGCTCAATAGTCAGCGCGAATGATGCAACCGAGCTTTCCATCCGTTTGAGAATGTTCACCCGCAACAGGTGAATGAGGCTTTCTTCTCGGTCGACCTGCCTGAAAAAGCTTTCGCCACCGCGAATTTTGGTGCTGTACTTCTCATCATAGGCCGCCTGCTTGTGCTGCAGGACGTAACGAAGAGGTGCGTAGGCGCCTAGGGTCAGGCGGCGAATTTCGTTGTTGATTTCGCGGATCGGGCGGAAGGCGCCGGCAAGATCGACATCAGCCTTGATGTTCACCGGCGGCAATCGATCCGGGAATTGGCCAGTCTCGGATGTTCCATAATATCGCTGCACATGCTTGCGCGACCGAGCGATGGTCAGCATGTCGAGCAGTTTGAAATAGTCGAAGCCGAGCATGTCCATCAGGCGGGCGGGTCGGCGTTCGGTCTCGCCCAGATCAAGCCAGCGATTGAATTGACCCTGGGCCTTGCGGATCGTCGCCTCGATGCTCGAAATGCCATGGCTCGCCAGCGCGACATCATTGCCCTCCGTCACAAAGGCGATCTGGTTCTTCAGGTCCGCAAGCCGGTTGTTCACCGGCGTCGCCGACAACATCAGAACCTTGGTTTTTACGCCAGACTGAATGATCCGCTTCATCAGGTGATCGTAGCGGGTGTCACGATCCTTATGCGTCGGCTTGTTGCGGAAGTTGTGCGACTCGTCGATCACGACCAGATCGTAATTGCCCCAATTGACGTGGCTGAGATCGATATCGCCGGAAAGGCCGCCATCGCGCGACAAATCGGTATGATTGAGAACATCGTAGTGCAGCCGGTCGGGCGCAAGCACATTGCGGCGGTCGTTGGCCTTGTAAAGAGTCCAGTTATCCCGCAACCGCTTTGGGCAAAGCACCAGCACACGGTCGTTCCGCAACTCGTAGTATTTGATAACAGCAAGCGCCTCGAAGGTTTTGCCGAGACCGACGCTGTCGGCTATGATGCAGCCGCCAATGCGTTCCAACTTGTCGATGGCTCCGGTTACGCCATCGCGCTGAAACCGGAATAGCTTTTTCCAGACGACAGTATCGCGAATGCCGGTCGCGGACTTGATGATCCGCTCTTCGTCCAGTTCATCGCCAAGGTCCTTAAACATCTGATAGAGCATCTGGAAATACACGAGCGACGGCGCCCGTGGCGAAGCAACTTCCTCCAGCGCCTTCAAGAAGCCTTCCTTTGCCGATGAATTCTCTTCGATATCCTCCCAATTCGAGCGAAACCATTCTTCGAAATCAGCAGTCTCGGCATTCGACTCTGTCGCTTGAATCAACCCCAGACGGCCGCTCGGGGTTACACCAAGACCGTCGGTCGTGAATGAGCATGTCCCGACCATGGCCCGGCGAAAGTCTGGTTTGCCGTTGACGAGTATCAGCGACTGGGGCGGCGACCGGCGGGTGTGCCTAATTTCAACCCGCTTCCGCGCCCAATCGGCGACGAGACGGGCGAGCCATCGACCTTGAAGTTGCCCGCGAAAGACGATGTCAGCTTCGCTGCCCAGAAGACCGGGAAGAATGGAACCGGCCTCTCCAAGCAGCAATCGGCATCGCTCTATTCCATCAAGAACGCCGCGAAGCTCCGCAAAAGCAGGGAGCGAAAAAGTCGGAGAAACGATGTCTATGAAGGCGCCCTGATCGAGCCATTCGCGCAACCTGTCGACGCCACGATCCGTCGCGCTGTTTCTGACGAGCCTCATACGTCTCCATCCTTTCGAGGCATATGAGGCTTAGAAAATGGGTGGTGAACTTCGGACGAGCTTTCGATAAATTGGCGGATTGCCTGTCGGATTACCCACGAAACAGAGGCGTCCCTTGATAGCGCGATCTGCGACAGCGTCTGATAATCTTGCTCTTCCAGACTAACTGTCAGCCTCGTTGCCTTGCGTGGACGTTCGGTCATCCATTTCCCCTCGATTCATTATCGCACCCTATCGACATATGCACCGCTTCTCAACACAGTGATGCATTATTCATCAGATTGGTGTTGAAGGCCGAACCTCCAAACTGTGAGCCCACCCAGTCTATCTACGCCTAAAAATGGCAACGTGTATATGTGGCGATCCGCAGACGTAAACGGTGTTCGCTGCTATATACAAGCATTAAGGGCAAACGAGAGCAGCATGAAAGCGGAATATACCGCAGCCACACGTTTAGTTTTGCTGGCGGATTACATTATCTCGGACCCGAGTATGTCGCTGAGGAGCCATGCGATCACGTGCGCGCCAATGTTGAATTTCGGGGGCACCTCGCAAATCCGTAATCTGCGATCTGCTTCCGAACGCGACCAGTACTTTAGTAGAGGGAACCGGCCAAGAATGACACCTCAACAGTGGAAGACAATCTGCGACAAAGTTTCGGACGACATGCTCGTCCACACTCGTCCCTTCGTGACACCGTTGGGTACAGAAAACCCGCTAAGCGTCCGCCTGGTGGGTACTGGTTCCTACGTCGTGCGGAAGAACCACCGGCTTTTAATCACCTGTGAACATGTCGCTCGGATCCAGCCGATGCATTACCGCTTCAACGGCAATGAGGACGTTTTCGAGCACCGAGGACCGTGGACGATGGACAAGCATCCCATTGATGCTGCTTTTGCTCCTATCACCGATTTAGCTTGGGCGGCTTGCCCCCATCAAGCGGAGCCCATCTCGTACGACCGATTTGCGTGGTATCACGCACCGGCTGATCGGGCAGAAATCCTTTTCTTTCGTGGCTTCTCTGGGGAAAACAGCCACTACGCATTCAACGTTCATCAAACCAACGGAACCGGTTACGCCACCCAAGAAAAGGAGATGAGAGGGGATGATCAAGTCTTCGAACTCTTCTGGGAGCCGGAAAACACCGAACTAACCAGCCAAACCACGACCGAGGCGGCAGCAGAAATGAAAATCGAGAACGCCGGAGGTTTCAGCGGATCGCTGGTCTGGAACACCCGTTATGTTGAAGTGACCCAGCAAGGTGGCCAATGGACGCCCGAGGATGCGGTCGTCACCGGCCTACTTCAACGCTGGGATCAGGACACTAGGACACTACTGGCTTGGCGCGTTGAGCATCTCCGAAAATGGCTCGAGACCAAGGGCGCTTAGGCCATCGTCACCCCACCGCCAACGGGATCAGCCCTCACAAGATTTGTGGGGAAAGCCTTCCCCTGCGGCCAAGTCCTGTTCTCGGCCGACCCCTTCTGCGGCGAGAACCCCGCAACGCCCCCGAGAGTGAGAGTACGGACGGGTTTCCCGTGACGGGTTGAGGACTGGAGAAGAGGTCTCCGGCGCCCGTCGCGGAGAACCGCGATGTTCAGAAATGACCGCAGCGGGCGTGCCGGCTCCGACCGGACAAGCCTTTACGATGACATCACCGGCAAAATCATCGCCGAGCTGGAAGCGGGCCGCTTCCCTTGGGTCCAACCCTGGGGCACCGTCGCGGCCAATGCGCCCCTCGCCATGCCGAGGAACGCCACGACCGGACGGCATTATTCGGGAATCAATGTCCTGATCCTCTGGGGCGCCGTGATCCAGCACGGCTTCCCCGGCCAGAGCTGGTTGACCTTCCGCCAGGCCCTGTCACTCGGGGGCAATGTCCGCAGGGGCGAACGCGGCACGACCGTCGTCTATGCCGATCGCTTCACCCCGGAGAACGAAAAGCGCCGCGCCCGCGAGACCGGCGAGGAAGCGGCCGCAATCCCGTTCCTCAAGCGCTTCACGGTGTTCAATTCAGCGCAATGCGACGGGCTGCCGGAAGATGTCTCCATCGTGGCCCTACCGCCTCCGCCCAGCCTCATCGAACCACAGGTCGAGGCGCTGATCCGGGCGACCGGCATCGACTTCCGCATCGGCGGCGACCGCGCCTTCTATGTGCCCGCACACGATTATGTGCAGGTGCCGCCGCCCCAGGCGTATTTCGAACCGATCAATTGGCACAGGACGGCCCTGCATGAGATGGGGCACGCGACGGGCCACGCCTCGCGCCTGAACCGCGATTTCTCCGGCTCCTTCGGTTCGAAGACATACGCCTTCGAGGAACTGATTGCCGAGATCAACGCAGCCTTCTGCTGCGCCTCGCTCGGCATCACGCCCACCGTCCGTCACGCCGACTACATCGGCTCCTGGCTCGAGGTGCTGCGTGAGGACAACCGCGCCATCGTCCGCGCGGCCTCCCAGGCGAGCAAGGCAGCCGACTGGCTGCTCGCTCACCTGCCTGACACCGTTGCGGGCGTCCCTGGCGACGATCGGGAAGCGGCATGACCATCCTGAAAGCCGGAAAGGCGACGACGCGGGTTTCCGGGTTTCCGGCTTTGCACTTTTCCGCCAGCCCGGCGCTGCCCTCATAGAGTGAGAGGGCGGCGCTTCGCTTCGTGACGGGTTTGGAGGTCGAGAGAGAGGCTCCCGGCCGCCCGCCGCGGAGTAAGGAACATGGCGACTGCCATTCAGAAGATCACCCTGTCGTCGGCGCGCGACATTCCCTTCAACAAGCTGGCGTTGAGCCAATCCAACGTCCGGCGCGTCAAGGCCGGCGTCTCGATCGAGGAGCTGGCCGAGTCCATCGCCCGGCGCGGGCTCATCCAGTCTCTGCATGTCCGTCCCGTCCTCGACGCCGACGGCACTGAGACCGGGATGTTCGAGGTGCCCGCTGGCGGCCGCCGCTATCGCGCCCTTGAACTGCTGGCGAAGCAAAAGCGCCTGGCCAAGACCGCGCCCGTCCCCTGCATCGTCGGCGACCCCAACAGTGACATCCTCATCGATGAGGTGTCACTGGTCGAGAATATCGAACGCGCGCCTCTGCATCCGCTCGATCAGTTTCGCGCCTTTTTGGGGCTGCGCGACAAGGGCATGACCGAGGAAGCCATCGCCGCCGCCTTCTTCGTCGGCGTCAATATCGTCAAGCAGCGCCTGCGCCTCGCATCCGTCTCACCGACCTTGCTGGAAATCTACGGCGAAGATGGCATGACGCTCGAACAGCTCATGGCCTTCGCCGTCAGTTCCGACCATGCCCGCCAGGAACAGGTCTGGGACGCGATCAAGGATGGCTGGCAGAAGGAACCCTATCACATCCGCCGGATGCTGACCGAAACCACGGTACGGGCCTCCGACAAGCGCGCCGTTTTTGTGGGCATCGAAGCCTATGAGGCGGCCGGCGGGAGCGTACTGCGCGACCTGTTCCAGTCCGACGATGGCGGCTGGCTTCAAGATGCCGCCTTGCTCGACCGCCTGGTGGCCGAAAAGCTCAAGAGCGTCGCCGACGAGATCGCGGGTGAAGGCTGGAAATGGGTCGAAGCCAGCTTGAGCTTTCCTTATGGGCACGAGCATGGACTGCGGGCGCTTGTCGGCGTCACGGTCGACCTGACCGAAGATGAACGTGCCACTCGTGAGGCCCTTCGCGAGGAATATGACCGGCTTGAAGCCGAATATTCTGAAGCCGACGAGTTGCCCGACGATATCGACGCGAGGCTCGGCGAGATCGAACAAGCGCTCGACGCCTTCGAGCAGCGCCCGTCGATCTACGATCCGGCCGACATCGCCATCGCCGGCGTCTTCGTCAGCCTTAACGCCGATGGCACGCTGTCGGTGGATCGCGGCTATGTCCGTCCCGAGGATGAACGATCCTCCGGGAGCGATGGCAGCGATGCGCCGGAGCCTGGCGGTGATACCGACGATCTGGCCACGCCTGCCGTGCAGCGCGCCGTCATCACGATTGGCGGCCAGGCTGCGGAGCCGGAAGACGATGAAGAGGAAGGCATCAAGCCGTTGCCCGAGCGCCTCGTCATCGAATTGACTGCGCATCGCACCCTTGCTCTGCGCAACGCGGTCGCCGAAAATCCGGATGTCGCCATGACCATGCTGCTGCACAAGCTGGTCAACGACACGTTCCGGCGCACCGCGCCCGCTGGCTGCCTCGAGGCCCGCGTCAATCATGTCTTCTTCTCGGCGCAGTCCGACGAGTTGAAAGACAGCGCACCCGCGCGTGAGGTCGCCGAACGGCACGAGCGCTGGGGCGATCATGTTCCCGCCGACGATCAGGCGCTCTGGGATTGGTTGGCTCACCTCGACGATGGTACACGCCTCGATCTGCTGGCTCATTGCGTCAGCTTCGGGGTGAACGCCCTGTACGAGCGACCGAACCCTTACGGTTCGGGTGTCAGCCAGCATGGGCTCGACATACGCCTGGCGCAGGCCGACCGGCTGGCACGAGCCACCAGCCTCAACATGGTGACGGCGGGCTGGAAGCCGACCGTTGGCAACTATCTTGGCCGCGTCACCAAGCCCCGCATTCTCGAAGCCGTTCGGGAGGGCGCGGGCGAGCGGGCAGCAGGGCTCATCGACCATCTGAAAAAGGGCGACATGGCCAAGGAAGCCGAACGCCTGTTGGCCGACACCGGCTGGCTACCCGAGCCGCTTCGCCTGGTCGATCAGGACGAACCGGCCATGAACGGCGAAGGCGACGAAGCGCTCCCTGCGTTCCTCGATGACGATGAGGCGCCCTCCGACGAAGAGGACGAGGCTTCGCACGCCGTCGCCGCTGAATAGCGGGCAATGCGGAACGGCTCCGGCCGTCCTGCACCCTCCTTCTCCACCCTTTCAGCCTGGCCCCAAGATCCAAAGTCTGCGCGGCGATGCCACGCGGGCCGGGCTTTCTCGTTTCAGGAGCCTGTCATGGCCGATTATTTCACCCATTTCTCGTGCCTGCTCAACGTCGGCACACCCGAGAACGCCGCTCGTGCGCTCGACCTCTACAACGCGCTGTCCGCTGAAGGCGCGTCGGAGGAGCCGCCCTCCGAAGGCTTTCTTCTCTCTATCCAGCCCGAGCACGGCGGCAACCAACTCTGGATGCGAGACGACGTGACCGGCGACCCCGAGCGCCTCATCCAGTTCGTAAAGCTTTGCGCAGCCGAGTTCGCCCTCACTGGCAAATGGGGCTTCCAATACGCCAACACCTGCTCGCGGCCGCGTCTCGACGGCTTCGGCGGCGGCGCTCACGTCCTCGACCTCGCCACCGGCGAGACCGTGGACTGGATCTACACCGATGGCTGGCTCGGCCAGACCATCTCCAGCGAGGGAGGTCCGCTATGAGCATCCCCGCCCATGCCCGGACCAATTTCCAGACCCTGCTGCGCGCGGCGGGCGACGGCAATCTCGCCCTCATGGAGTGCCTCGACGCAGCGACGGGCAGCCCGCGCTACGTCATCTGTGCCGTGGGGCGAGACGATGGCGATTACGTGTTCACGCCGTTCGGCCATCTCGCCGACGGCAATCCCTATGACGCCTATCTGCCGCCCGATCCCGGCGATCCCGAAGGCTTCGTGCACCCCGAGCCGGGAGATACGCCATGATCGACATCGACGCCATTTTCGCGGCGGATCGCCAAAATCCGCCGCATGAACGGTCTCTACCCTGGCCGGAAACCAGAGGCAGCCTCACCGTCGTTGTCGAGCCCAAGCCGCATTGGGCCAGCGACATGCGGGCGTTTCGATCTGACGCTCAGGAATATTGCACCTATGCCGACTGGACCGAAAATGGCGCGCGCGCCCGTTTCTTCGGCCACGTCGATACCTGCGGCGACGACCTGGTCCGCAAAGCTCGCACACTCGTCGCCTCCGAGATCGCGGACGGCCTCTGGAACTGATCCCCTCGAAAAGCGCCCCACCTCGCGGTCGGGCGCTTTTTCCATGCGTGCGTCTTGAGAGTGAGAGGGCTGCCGGGACGGGTTTGAGCCGGGGCGGTCGAGAGAGAGCACCGCACAGGCTCGTTCCTTCCCGCTCTCCATGAGGTTCCCACGATGACCATGATCTCCGCATCCGCGACGGCGACCGCCGCCGCAACACTTCCGCTTGACTCCAATCCCGAGCCCGCCGCCGCCATCTTGGCGGCAGCCGGTCTGCTATTGTCACATCTCGAACGTGGCGAGCGTGTCGACGGCGCAGTTTTGCGTGCTGCGATGGAAACCGCCTTTGGCGCGTCGGATGCGGCCGGTGCCTGGGACTGGAAGACGGCCTATGACGCCTGCGAGGCCGCAACCATCCTGTTTCTCCGTAAGTACGGACATACGCTTTTCCGCAAAGCCGGAACTCCGGCGGCAAGGCTGTCCGCGCTGACAAAGATCGCCGGCCTTCTGCCGACACATACGCGGCGCTCGACCGAAAGCCAGACCTTTCAGCAATTCTCGACGCCGATCCCGCTTGGCCTGATCGCCACCCACGCCGCGGCCATCACCCCCGCCGACCGGGTTCTCGAACCCTCGGCGGGCACCGGCCTGCTGGCCATCCTGGCCGAGATCGCTGGCGGCACGCTCGTCCTCAACGAGCTGGCCGACACCCGCGCCAGACTGCTTTCACTCCTCTTCCCGGCCATTCTCGTCACCCAATTCGACGCGGCGCAGATAGACGATCACCTGGACGCCGCCGTCACGCCCAGCGTCGTGCTGATGAATCCGCCCTTTTCGGTCATGGCCAATGTCGAGGGCCGCATGGCAGACGCAACTTACCGCCATCTCGCCTCAGCCTTGGCGCGCCTGGCTCCCGGTGGGCGGCTGGTCACGATCACCGGCGCCAGTTTCGCGCCCGACAATCCGGCCTGGACGGACATCTTCATGCGATTGCAGGAACGCGCGCGCGTCGTCTTCTCGGCTGCCATCGACGGCTCGGTCTATGCCAAGCATGGCACGACCTTCCCGACGCGGCTGACCGTCATCGATAAACGCCCCGCCGATGATCCTGCCGTGTTCCCGGTCGCACCCGGTATCGCGCCCGACGCTGCAACCTTGCTGGGTTGGCTCACCGAGCACCTGCCGGAACGGCTAGCCGTCGATCCCTCCGTCATGGTCCCGGCGATCCCGGCCGCTGCCGCGCGCAGCGTGCGCGGTTATATCAATCGTGCCGCCAAGGTCGCGCCAACGACCGCTCCTTTGGCCGAGCCCGAGGGCGTGCCGCTTGCCTACGAGACTCTCGACGGGCCGACCGGCGAAGGCGGACGCCTGTCCGATGGCATCTACGAAGGATACGGATTGCAGTCGATCCGTATTATCGGCTCTCAGGCGCACCCGACCAAGCTCGTGCAATCCGCCGCGATGGCATCGGTCGCACCGCCAAAGCCAAGCTATCGGCCACGTCTCCCCGCCCATATCCATGATCTGTTGTCGGACGCCCAGCTCGAGACCGTCATCTACGCGGGCGAAGCGCACGCCGACCATCTCGCCGGATCATGGACGGTGGACGCCACCTTCGACATGGTCAGTGCTGCCCGCGAGGATGCACAGAATGCCGTTCGCTTCCGGCGCGGCTTCATGATCGGTGACGGCACCGGCGTCGGCAAAGGCCGTCAGTCCGCCGCGATCATACTCGACAACTGGCTTCAGGGTCGCCGTAAGGCCGTCTGGATCAGCAAATCCGACAAGCTGATCGAAGACGCGCAGCGTGACTGGTCGGCGCTCGGCATGGAGCGCTTGCTGATCACGCCGCTGTCGCGTTTCCCCCAAGGGCGGCCGATCACATTGCCGGAAGGCGTCCTATTTACGACCTATGCCACGCTACGCTCCGACGACCGCGGCGAGAAGGTTTCCCGCGTCCGGCAGATCGTTGAATGGTTGGGCTCTGATTTTGATGGAGCGATCATTTTCGACGAGGCGCACGCGATGGCAAACGCCGGTGGCGGCAAGGGAGAACGCGGCGATGTGGCCGCCTCACAGCAAGGTCGCGCCGGTCTGCGCCTTCAGCATGCCCTGCCGAACGCTCGTGTTGTCTATGTATCGGCGACCGGCGCCACCACGGTCCATAACCTCGCCTACGCTCAGCGCCTCGGACTCTGGGGCGGCGAGGATTTTCCGTTCTCGACCAGGGCGGAGTTCGTCGAAGCGATTGAGGACGGCGGCGTTGCTGCGATGGAAGTGCTGGCCCGCGACTTGCGCGCGCTCGGTCTTTACACCGCCCGCTCGCTCTCCTTCGACGGCGTGGAATATGAGCTGGTCGAGCACGCGTTGTCGCCAGAGCAGACGCGCATTTACGACGCCTATGCCGGGGGCTTCGCCATCATCCACAACCACCTGGATGCTGCGATGGAAGCTGCCAATATCACCGGCGCTTCCGGCACATTGAACCGGCAGGCCAAGTCAGCCGCACGCTCGGCCTTCGAGAGCGCCAAGCAGCGCTTCTTCGGCCATCTGCTGACAGCCATGAAAACGCCGACCCTGATCCGGTCGATCAGCAGCGATCTCGAAGCTGGCCATGCCGCCGTGATCCAGATCGTCTCAACCGGTGAAGCGCTGATGGAACGCCGTCTGGCCGAATTGCCAACCGAGGAATGGAACGACGTTCGGATCGACATCACGCCCAGGGAATACGTTCTCGACTACCTCGCCCATTCCTTCCCGGTGCAGCTCTACGAGCCTTTCACCGACAGCGAGGGCAACCTGTCCTCGCGACCGGTCTATCGCGACGGTCAGCCCGTCGAAAGCCGCGAAGCCGTCGCGCGCCGCGACGAGCTGATCGCGCAGCTCGCCTCGCTGCCACCTGTACCCGGCGCGCTCGATCAGATCGTCCAGCATTTCGGGACGGAGCTGGTGGCCGAGGTGACGGGCCGTTCACGGCGCATCGTCCGCAAGAGCACGCCGTTGGGTGGTGACCGCCTTGTCGTCGAGACCCGTGCCGCCGCGGCCAATCTCGCCGAGACTCAAAGCTTCATGGATGACGCCAAGCGCATTCTGATCTTCTCGGACGCGGGCGGCACCGGCCGCAGCTACCATGCCGAGCTGTCGGCGCGGAACACGCGGCTGCGCGTCCACTATCTCCTCGAACCCGGTTGGAAGGCGGACGCCGCTATCCAGGGCCTCGGCCGCACCCACAGGACCAACCAGGCGCAGCCGCCGCTGTTCCGACCGATCGCCACGGATGTGAAGGCGGAGAAGCGCTTTCTTTCCACCATCGCCCGGCGGCTCGATACGCTCGGGGCGATTACGCGCGGCCAGCGTCAGACTGGCGGCCAAGGCCTGTTCCGCCCCGAGGACAATCTCGAAAGCCCCTATGCGCGCGATGCACTGCGCCAGCTCTATCTGTTGCTGGTGCGAGGCAAGGTCGAAGGCTGCACACTCGAGCGCTTCGAAACCGCCACCGGCCTGAAGCTGATGGACGCGCATGGCATCAAGGACGAACTGCCGCACATCACCACATTCCTCAACCGGCTGCTGGCGCTGACGATAGAGCTTCAGGGCGTGCTGTTTACCGCCTTCGAGCAACTTCTTACCTCCAAGATCGAGGGGGCCATCGCCAGCGGCGTCTACGATGTCGGGCTGGAAACGTTGACGGCGGAAGGCTTCACCGTCACTGATCGCCAGACCATCTATATGCATCCAAGCACGGGCGCCGAGACCCGGCTGCTCACCATCGCGCAGCGCGCGCGCAACCGCCCGGTCACGCTGGACGAGGCGCTCGGCCACCTCGGCGAACCCGGCGCCAGACTGCTGGTCAACGAGCGCTCCGGCCGCGCCGCCGTACAGATCCCCGCTACCTCGATCATGCTCGATGATGGCGAGATCGAACGTCGCGTCCGGCTGGTCCGACCAATGGAATCGCACACTGTTCCATTGAAGATGATGAGCGAGACCCATTGGATCGAGGCGGAGCGCAGCGCCTTCGCCACGGCCTGGGCCGCCGAGGTTGCGGATGTGCCGGAGTTCTCCGACTGCACGATCCATATCGTCGCCGGCTTGTTGCTGCCCATATGGAAGCGGCTGCCGAACGAATCCACCCGCGTCTATCGGCTCCAGACCGACGAGGGCGAGCGGATCGTCGGCCGCAAGGTCTCTCCAGCCTGGGCGGCCCATGCAACCACGACCGGCGCAGCCACGCTAACGCCCGCCGACGCCTTCATGGCGCTGATGGATGGGCGCACCATCCTCGACCTCGCTGAGGGACTTCAGCTTCGCCGCGTCCGCGTCATGGGCGCCGATCGCATCGAATTGTCGGGGTTCACCGACACGATGCGCGAGCGGCTTACCGCCTACGGCCTGTTTCACGAGATCATCTCGTGGAAGCTCAGGATGTTCGTGCCGACCGATGCAGCCGGCCCCGTGGTGCTGGAGCGCGTGTTGGGCCGCTACCCGCTCCAACGCATCGGCGAACGTGAGGCAGCATGATGACCCGGCTCGACGCTTCCGATCTGGCGACCCGTCTCGGCCAAGAGGCCGAGGCGGTGTGCCGCCACTATCTCGACGCCGGCCGTCGCCAGGGCAATTACTGGCAGGTCGGCGATGCCCGCAACACGCCGGGCCGCTCGATGTTCGTGCGGCTCAAGGAAACGATGAAGGGACCTGCCGGCAAATGGACCGACGCCGCCACCGGCGAACATGGCGACCTGCTCGACGTGATCCGGGAGAGTTGCGGCCTGATTGACTTCGCCGATGTCGTCGACGAGGCGCGTTCCTTTCTCAGTATGCCGCATCCTGAACCCGCGCCCGCACCCAAGAAACGAATGGGCAAACCAGCTCCGTCAGGCTCGGCAGAGGCGGCAAAGCGATTGATCGCCATGTCGAAGCGGATCAGCGGCACCCCCGTAGAGACGTATTTCCGCACACGCGGCATTACGGCTTTGCACGGAACCGGAAACCTGCGCTTCCATCCACACTGCTATTATCGGCCAGATGACCACGGCCCGCTTGAAACCTGGCCAGCGATGATCGCTGCCGTCACCGATCTTAACGGCCGAATTACTGGCGCCCACCGGACATGGCTCGCCCCTGACGGCACCGGTAAGGCGCCTGTCGAAACGCAGCGCAAGGCGATGGGCGACTTACTCGGTCATGCCGTTCGCTTCGGGATTGCCGGCGAGGTGATGGCGGCGGGCGAAGGCATCGAAAGCGTCTTGTCGGTACGACAGGCGATACCGGACATGGCCATGGCGGCGGCATTGTCCGCTTCCCATCTCGCCGCCATTCTGTTTCCGGAAACGTTGCGTCGGCTCTATATCGTCCGCGACAACGACCCGGCGGGCGACGGTGCGCGGGACAATTTGGTCGAACGGGCGAACGCGGTCGGGATCGAGGTGATCGTGCTCTCGCCGGTACGGGAGGACTTCAACGAAGATCTCCGGCACCTTGGCCTCGATGCACTCCGGGCCAATCTCAGGGGCCAACTCGCACCACAGGACGTCGCCCGCTTCATGGCGCTGGCGGCATAACCGGCAGGGAGGAAAGTGGCGAGGTCATCGCCAAATGCCCGCCCGAATGCCCCTACATCGAAAGAGAGCCGCGCCTCGGCCTTCGAGAGGGCGATCGGCCCATAGGCGTGCCGGGGCGGCAATGGCTGCGCCGACTATTTTCCGGCGGCGGCCCCAAAAGAGAAAATGGGCCGCCTTTCCATCGCGAAACAAAATAGCCGGCTTGTCGCCATCCTCCGCTCACGCTTCGGCCCTCCGCTTTGCTGCGGGTGCAGTCCCGTCCCGCCCATGCGCTTCGTCGCCAAGAAGGCCGCGAGGGTCGCGGTCCAAACGATGGAGCATCCTATGAGCGAGCACGACGATTTCGAGCCCCACCACGCATCCTCTCCCACAGACCATCTCCTCCAGGAGCTTCAGCTTTACGGTTATCGCCCCTTTGAAAACGAGCCAGACCCCCGTCCCCTGCCGGAAGCAAGCCGCGTCACCGGCGCCATTGCCGACATCTTCGACGCCCTCATCGCAACCCTTATGGACACCCGCCTCGAACCTGATCTCGACGATCTTCTCTGGTCAACCGTCAATCTCTTCCACCGCGCTTGCCACCGGATTGAACGCGAATTGGACGACAACGAGCAAGGACAGCGCCGCCTTCAGCGCGAACAGGACGGCAGCGAGGTGAAATCCGTCGAACTGGAGCGCCTCACCGCCGAGGGGCAGACGCTTCTGGAACGCCGCGACGCCTTCGAACTGATGCGCGATCAGGCCGCCGATCATTTCGAGCGCCATACCGGATCAAGCTGGAGGCCCCGCACAGGATCGATGGCCAACCATCGCAATCTTACCGCAGCGATGATCGACAGCCGCGACTTCCTGGCAGCCAAACGTCGCGCTGAGACCGAAGCGCTTATACCCGCCGGGCCGAAGATCGCCTTCACCGGCGGCGACACTGCCGACCACAAGCTAATCTGGGCCAAACTCGATCAGGTCCACGCCAAGCATCCCGATATGGTGTTGATGCACGGCGGCTCTCCCAAAGGCGCCGAAAAGATCGCTGCGCGCTGGGCCGACCACCGCAAGGTGCCGCAGGTCGCCTTCAGGCCCGACTGGGTGAAGCACGCCAAGGCGGCCCCGTTCAAACGCAACGATCAGATGCTTTCCGTCATGCCAATCGGCGTTATCGTCTTCCCGGGCACTGGTATTCAAGACAATCTTGCCGACAAGGCTCGCAAATTGGGCATCCCGGTTTATCGATTTGGCGGCAGCGCATGAACTGACAACTCATATGCCTTGCGACGGCAGTTGACGCTGGTCACGCCGACCGTAAAGTCGCATCGTCGAATATGGATTAATAGCATGTTGTCGTTCGGAAATTTGCTCGACGTGAACGGAATAGAACGTCGTAACGTTAGGTTGCTGCGCCATCAGGATAATCGCTACAAGGGATATCACTCACCCTACACACTATGGCGGGACCACAGAGATCGCTTCGAGGCATATCAAGAGACCCAGGCGATAGCTGATAAGGCGCGCTTGAATGCACCCTACTGGGCATCATTTGTTGGCGCCCCTGATCGTGAAACGCTATTCGTTGGGCTCTATTCAGCAGAACTGACAGGCTTGCTTCCCTCGGAGCGACTTCATCCGGTAACAGGTGGTGTTGAACCGGCTGGAAGTTGCCACCTTTATAAGCTGACGTTGCTTACCGAAATGTCGGAATATGCCGGTCGGCTTTGGATCGAGTGGGGCAGCGGCTATCGCTCGTGGATACAGCGTGGTGACGGAGCGCCAAAGCCCATTGTCGAATTGCGCCGCACTCTTGGCGAACCACCGTTTCCTGGGTTTCAAGGTCTCCTAATAAAGATGTCCGAGATCGACAGTTTGCCCGCGACATGGTCAACGGCCCTGTCGACCACGCGCGGTATTTATCTCCTCACATGTCCGAAGACCCGTGAGCAATATGTCGGAATGGCATCTGGATCAGATGGCTTCATGGGGCGTTGGCGAGAATATTTTGCTTCCGGTCACGGCGGAAATATCGGCCTCAAAAGTCGGGATCCGAGCGATTATCAGATATCCATTCTCGAAACAGTTGGGACGGGTGCAACGACAGCTGACCTGACGGTTTTGGAAATCAGGTGGAAGAATAAACTTCAAAGCCGCGAAATGGGCCTCAACAGGAATTGAAAGGCGGAACTATGGACGAAAATCAGGTCAATCAACCAGTCCCGCGCACATCAACCAAGTCGGAACAGATTCGTGCGCTGGGTGCCGCGGGCCTGAAGCCAGCCGAAATAGCAAAGCGACTGGGCATTCGCTATCAGCACGCCTTTAACGTGCTTGCCTCCGAACAGGCTATGAAAAAGTCGGGAACAACTGAAAATATCAAGCGGGTACCTGCGTCCGCGACGACCGTGGAGAAGCCATTCCTGTCATCTGACGCTCTCAAAAAGGCCGGGTTTACGCAGATTGGTCGCTGGATATTGACTGATGATATCTTGTCGATTGAAGGCGAGGTTCCGCACGCGGTTGGTGTATATGCCTTCGTAAGATCGGGTATCGCTTTATATGTCGGTGTGGCAACGATGGGACTGGCAAAACGCCTTTATTTTTATGCCAAGCCGGGCGTCTCCCAACGTACCAGCCAACGGCTTAATCGCGCCATCAAGTCTGAATTGCAAAGCCTTTCGATGATCGAAATATATGCCGCCATGCCACCTGATCTGGAGTGGAATGGCCTCCCAGTTCACGGCAGTGCCGGGCTGGAACTTGGCCTTATTAAGAAATTTGCTCTCGAATGGAACATGCGCAGCTCCGGCTGATAATGAGCTTGAAGACACCCCCGCTTCATTTGCGCTTATCCTTGATCCAACCAATGGCCTGACGCCATCAACCCGTAAAGGGTCGGACTACGCATGCGCGTGCCGCCGCTTGCGGCTTCGCCTTCATCGGTGATTGCGGCCCTTGGCCGGACACTTCGGGCGCCTGTCAGCGGGGGATGGTCCTCCGCTTCAAACAGGAGCCGGATCAATGTCCTCTACCGACGCTTACGCCTTCGCTCTCAGCCTCGCCTCGACCCTGATGGTCGCCATTGTTATATTCCGCGCTGGCGACGGCACGCTCTCGGTCACGCCGGCCGCCGAATTCGACGGCGACGAGGCCTCGATCCTGCGCGAAATCGATCCTTTCGCCCCATAACGGGGCGAAAGCCTCGCCTCAAATGGCGGAAACCCGCCGGTTTCCACTCCTCTTTTCATTGTCGATTTGCTATACTCTGGCTGCGCCATGGTGGTGGTGGAGGCGCAACCGTCAGAGTTCATCTCCCGGAGACACCACCATGCTCATTCTCGGCATTCTCGCATCTATCGCCGCCATAGGCTTCCTCTGCTGGCTGCTGTTCACGCTCGCGGTCTTCACACTGCCGCTTTTCGCCAGCGTTTCAATCGGAACGTGGGCCTATGGTACGGGCGCTGGATGGCCAGGCGCAATCCTCATCGGCCTTGTCGGCGCGGCGCTGACGCTTGGTATCGGCCAATTTCTGCTGATCGTCGTGCGGCCCCTCTGGATCAGGCTGCTGGTCGCCGCTGCCTTTGTGCTTCCGGCGGCAATCGCCGGCTTTCACGCCACACACGGCATCGTCAAGCACACCATGCCGTCAGAAACCTGGCAGGTCATCTTCTCCGTTGTCGGCGCGATCGCCGTGGGGATCACAGCGTTTCTGAGGGTGGCGGGCATGGTAGTGTCCCCGCCGCCGAGCGAGACCGTCGCGCGAGCATAGTCTTCGTGTTCAACGCGGGTGGCAACCAAGCGAAGACTTTTACCGCCTTGTGTCTCGAGAAAAATGGGGATCGGCGTTGTGATCGGTCGTCAAGCAAGCCGGTGAAACGCAGCCGCCCTATGCCGCTCGACAGAAAAGCCTCGGACTGACGCCGCCGACCAGACGGCACTGCGGCGGGCTATCAGGTGGCATCGGTCAGGATGATGCAAGCCGAAGGTCCAGGCACTGGCAATTGATCTCGATGTCACTGCCTATGCCGGTTCATGAGGAACCAGGGCAGCCATTTATCTCCGCTCGGACTCGTTGAGAACCGCCACCTGCACGGCCTCTCCAATGGGCTGATCTGGCCGAAGGACGGCTTCGCCTCGACCGCCTAAGCCGCAATGGCGCGACGCAATTTTCTTCCCGTGGGTTTCACCCATTCCTCGCGAGCCAAGAAAACAGCTCTGTCGCCATCCTCCGCTTCGCTCCGGTCGCCATCATGGATGATTTGGCGATGCGGCGTCGATCGCCTCCGGCCTCCCGATCGCCATCGAGGCCGCTGCGGTAGCGGGCTCGAATACGAAAACGGAGATTTCAAAATGGCTACCATCGGCACCTTCAAGAAAACCGGCTCGAACGAGTTCACCGGCGAGATCGTCACTCTGAGCGTCCAGGCCAAGGGCGTCCGCATCGTCCCCGACCTGCGCGCCAACGGCGAAAACGCCCCCAGCCACCGCGTCATGGTCGGCCGGGCAGAAATCGGAGCCGCCTGGTCGAAGCGTTCCAACGACGACCGACCCTATCTCGGCCTCAAGCTCGACGATCCGAGCTTCAACGCCCCCATCTACGCCAACCTCTTCGACGACGAAGACGGCGAGACCTACTCGCTGATCTGGTCCCGCCCCAACGGTCGCCGCGGCGACTGACCCCGGCACCAAGGCCCCGGCCCTCCGGCCGGGGTCTTTCCCATGACAACCGAATCAGTTGCTTGCCAATTCCGGTTAGCGCCGCGATCTTCAACGGTTTTTACTCGCACCACGCGCCAAGAACGACTATTATAGTCGTAGTTCTGGCATATGCGTTGCTGCCGGTGGGAGGTGATCATGCATGATCACCGCCCGACAATCACGGGCCGCACGCGCGTTGCTGGGATGGACGCAGGAGACGCTCGCTGACAAGGCCCGAGTATCATTGACCGCGCTCAAGCGCCTCGAATCCGAAAGCGGCCTCGAGGTGTATGAAACCACGCGCGATCAGGTTCGCAGGGCACTGGAGGCGGCCGGCATTGTGCTCCTGCTGACCGACAAGGGTGAAGGCGTGCTTCTGCACCATGAACAGTCCCGGCAAAGATAATCGTTGATTGACCGCCGAGAACAACATGCCCGTCTTCCCCGTTCTTCATCATGCCCGGGTCATTGACACGGTGCATAGAGTTAACGGCGTGGAAATCATCTGCTACGGTGTCAGGTAATGGCGCAATCAACCCCACATTTTCAGGACGAGCCACCGGCCGGGCCGTCGCTCACGGTCTATGACCAGGAGCATATGACGCTCTATCTGCGCCTCCTGGACGCCGAGCGCGACGGCGCTGACTGGCGCGATGTCGTGAGGGTTCTGTTCGACCTTGATCCCGAGGCCGATCCGGACCGATGTCGCCGTATTTATGCTGCCCATCTCGCTCGCGCCCAATGGATGAGCGAGCATGGCTATCGGGAGCTGATCGGCAAGAGCCCGCCCGCTTAACGGGGCGATGCTCCTACGGCATCAGGCGATGCCGACTCTCTGTCTTCCACCCGACAACCCTTCCGGGAATCTTAACCCTCCCTCAATTCGGCAACATTGATGGAGGGTTCTGATGCTGCCAGATGCGTCTCGCTGGCGATCCGCCGCGAACTACGAACACGTCGACACCCTGAGCGCCTCTGATCTCGCCTGGGAGTGGTTGCGCCGCAACGAAGGCTACGACAGGGACTATGAAGCCCTGAATGACCCCGGCGCTGACCGAGAACAGCTGACGGAAAAAATCCGCCAGCACTGGGGGTTGCGATTTCGCCGTCGATCCAGCCCTCGACCTGCCTGACGCCCCTGTTTTCTGGCTGCCGCAAGCCGATACCAGCGTGGTTTTGTTGTCATCACCGCCGCTGGTGCTGCAAGACGCGCCCTCGCCAGACAGTCCCTTGCCGCTCGTCTTGTCGGCGGACCAGCAAGGCATTGACGGCTTCCATGCGCTCTTGCCTATGCTGGACGATCAAAGGCTGCAAGTGTTCAGCCTGGACGCCGAACCCCTTGCCGCGATCATTCCCCTGACGCTGGAAGGCTTTGACCGGCTTGCGTCCGTCTATCGACTGCTCGCTCACCTTCATGGCCGGTCCGTGCCACCCGACGCACGTCTGACGCGCCAGCAACGCACGCGGGCGCGGCGCATGTTGCAGGCTATCGACGGCTTGCGCTCCGGCGCCACCCAGCAGGAGATTGCCCAGAGCCTCTTCCGCATCAAACGATTGGGCCGTAGCGAATGGCAAGTGTCCCCGATCCGCCATTCGGTGATGTCGCTCCTCCGCGACGCCCGAACCATGATCTCCGGCGGTTATCGTAAGCTCCTTCGCCACCGCCGCAAACCCTGAAATCCTTGTTCTGACGCGGTGTGGGAAATTCGCCCCCCGCAAATTCCTCCTCCATCCAACCCGCTTCCCTTCGCCATCGTGGCCTGCATCCGCCGTCTGTTCCCGACGGTGCCAACGCACACCACGAAAGGCCGATCCATGCGACCCGATCTCGCCGTTTTGCCGCCGCGCTTTCTGCGCACCAAGGAAGCCGCCGAATTTCTCAGCCTCTCCGCCCGGACCCTCGAAAAACACCGCACCTATGGCACCGGCCCCGCCTACAAGAAACTCGGTGGCCGCGTGGTCTACGCCGTCGACGACCTGCAAGCCTGGGCCGAGCGCGGCGCGGTGACATCGACGACCGACCCGCGCGGTCAGGTTCTTCCCGCCAAGCGCCATGCCTTCGCATCCAACGGCCAACCAAGCCGCCTCGCGCGCTGACCCGGCGTCCTTATTCCATGTCGGCGCGGCATCGAACCCTTTCGGAACGTGGGCAGCTCGATCTCTTTCGGGCTCTCCCTGGCGATTTCGCGCCAAGAGATGCGCAGGATCTCATGGCCTATCCCTTCTTCTCCCTGTCCAAATCGCATCGTGTGACCCCCATCGACTTCGTCGCGGGCACCATCTCGATCCGCGTTGAGGCTGTGCCAGACCATGGCATGGCCACCATCTGGGATGCCGACATCTTGATCTGGGCCGCAAGCCAGATCGTTGAGGCTCGCGACTCCGGCTTGCGCACGTCGCGGCTCATGGCGGCGACGCCCTATGAAATTCTCACCTTCATCGGTCGCGGCACATCGCTTCGCGACTATCAGCGCCTCAAGGCAGCACTCGACCGCCTGCAATCGACGACGGTCAGCACCTCCATCCGTCAGGCAGCGGAAGGCCGCCGCCATCGCTTCTCCTGGATCAACGAATGGAAGGAGCGCACGGATCGGACCGGGCGACCGGATGGGATCGAGCTGATCGTGCCCGACTGGTTCTATCAGGCCGTCCTCGACAACGCGCTCATCCTGACCATCGACCGGGCCTATTTCGATCTGACCGGCGGGCTTGACCGCTGGCTCTATCGCCTTGTGCGAAAACACGGCGGACGGCAGCGCAGCGGTTGGCGGTTTGACTTCCGTCACCTGCATCAGAAATCGGGCGCGTTATCCCCATTCAAGCGCTTCGCCTTTGAGCTGCGAGACATCGTGCGCCGGCAACCCCTACCAGGCTACACGCTATTTCTGGAGGTCGAAGTTGGCGGGCGCATGCTGCTCGCCTTCGAGCCCAATCCCACCTGTGGACAGGCTGTGGATAGCCTCGTGCCATCGGGAACCCTCGGACACGTGCCATCAGGAACCGGCCCCTCGTGCTATCAGGAACCCAAACGGGGTCTAAGCCACGGACGCAAAACCGGAAATCGCCCCCTTAACTTAGAATCTAACACAGAATCTAACTTCTTGATGCGCGCGCGCGACGGGGAAAACCCATCTGACGGTGTCTTTGCCCCCCAGGACAGCGCCGGAAAACCGATCACCAAGAGCCGGTCTCCAGGCCGCTCGGGAGGCGCGCGATGATCGTGGCACTCCTCAATCAGAAGGGTGGTGTCGGCAAGACGACGCTGGCGCTGCATTTGGCAGGCGAATGGGCGCGGCAGGGGCAGCGTGTCACCCTCATCGACGCCGACCCGCAGGGCTCGGCATTGGACTGGTCGCAGCAACGCGAGCACGAGCGCCTGCCTCGGCTCTTCGGTGTGATCGGACTGGCGCGCGATACGCTCCACCGTGAAGCACCGGAACTTGCCCGTAGCACCGACCACGTCGTTATCGACGGTCCGCCCCGTGTCGCCGGATTGATGCGCTCGGCCCTTTTGGCGGCGGACCTGATTTTGATCCCGGTGCAGCCGTCACCGCTCGACGGCTGGGCTTCCGCCGAAATGCTTGCCCTGCTCAAGGAAGCCCGCATCTATCGTCCGGAGCTTGCCGCCCGTTTCGTCCTCAATCGCTGTGCGGCGCGTACCATACTGGCCCGTGAAACCGCTGACGGTCTTGCCGATCATGACCCGCCGGTGCTCGACGCAACCATTGGCCAGCGCATCGTCTTTGCCGCCGCCGCCCAATCCGGGCAACTGGTGCAGGAACTCGATCCCGACGGGCCTGCCGCGCGGGAAATTGCCCGGCTCGCTGATGCCATCACGAGCCTTGCTGCCGGGAGGGATCGTCATGGCTGAGCGCCCATCCCGTCGCGGCTTCGCCGCCCGGCCAGCCGATCCGGAGAGCTGGATCAAGGCGCCTGATGCGCCAACGCGCGGCGCTGACACCGCCATCAACACCGCACGTCTGACCATCGACGTTACGCCGGACATGCGCGGGCGCATCAAGATCGCCGCCTTCCGTCGGGGCATGACCGTTGCCGACATGCTGCGCGATCTCCTCGCGCGGGAGTTTCCAGCCGACGCCGGAGAGCCGTCATGAGCGTGATGACGGACAAGCAAGCGATCCGCCAGGCTGGGGCAGCATCTGCACAGACCACAGAACTCACCGAGGTCGAGCTGGTGTGGATCGAGAAGCAGATCGAACACTGGATACGCTTCGGCCATGAGACCTCCGAACGCCTGATCGACCGCCGCCGGCGCTGCGTCAGCTTCGCGCCGGAGAGCGTCTTCGCGCTCATCCGCTGGGCGGCGAACAGGTTCGGCACGGTGAGTTCGCATCTCTATGTCGTGCGCACCGTGCGGCCAGGCTGCGGATTTCAGACCGTGCCTTCCGTGACACCCGGCGGCGACATCCTGCTGCACGTAGCGAGTTGGCCGAAGGTCGAACGGGTTTTGAGCCACATCGACGCCATTGAGGCCTTGCGGATCGACCCGTGCGCTGTTGCGCCCGATCACTGGCGTCATGTCCACAATCGCCTCGCGACCGGCGAACCGCCACGCCCCTACACGCTGGCGCGTCATCGGGCGTGGCTTAAACGACTGGAGGTCAGCCAATGAAGCGCTTCCTTTATCTTCTCGCGGCGGCCACGGCCCTTTCAGCGATCGGCATCACCACCTTTTCCGTTATGCCGATGAAACTGCTCTGGAACGCCACCGCCAGTGCGCCGATCGGCCTCTATTCCATTGGTCCGGCCAGCAAGCTTCAGATCGGCGATCTGGTGGTCGTCAGACCAGATGAGGCGCTCGAAGGTTTCATGGTAGAGCGCCGCTATATCGGTCGTGGCGTTCCCCTCCTGAAACACATTGCGGCCTTGTCCGGGCAACAGGTCTGCCGGATCGGCCGCGACATCATGATCGATGGACGTTTCGCCGCCGCAGCACTCGACCGCGACAGTCGCGGTCGTGAATTGCCGGTCTGGCAAGGCTGCCAACACATCGCTCCTAACGCGGTTTTTCTGCTCAATCCCGCCGCCCGCGACAGCCTGGACAGCCGCTATTTCGGCCCGCTGCCGGTCACGGATGTGCTCGGCAAGGCGCACCCGCTCTACACCGATCCGGCTGGCAATGGCCGCTTCACCTGGCGCGCAACAGCGCCGTGAGCGCCCACGTTGCCGTCTTCTTCCACCGTTCCAAGGAGGTTTCCATGACACAGATCGGACAGTTTACGCGCAACCCTTCTGGCTTTTCCGGTCACATCCGCACGCTCATGCTGAGCGCCGAGCTGGTGATTGTCGCCATTCCCCCGTCCGACACGGAGGGCGCGCCGGACTATCGTGTCCACCTCGATACCGAGGATGGCCCGGAAGCCGGTGCCGGATGGAAACGCACCGGCGAACGCGCGGGCGAATTCATCGCCTTGGTTCTCGACGACCCACTGCTGCCGCAGCCGATCCGCGCCAATCTCTTCCGCGACGATGACACCGGTCACGCCTGGTCGCTGCATTGGAACCGCCCGCAAAAGCGCGAAGGACGGGACTGACGCCATGCGCCTGCTCCCTCTTCTCCTTTCCGGCCTTGTCTTTCTAAATGCATCGCAAAGCCCTGCGATTGCCGATCCGCCGACGCCGGTTGCCCAATCGCCCAGTGGTGCCTACGCCGATCACATCGCCGAGGCCGCTGACCGGTTTGAGCTCCCCGCGCGCTGGATCAGCGCCGTGCTGGAGGCGGAAAGCGTCGGCGATCCACATGCGCTCTCGCCCAAGGGCGCAATGGGCCTGATGCAGATCATGCCCGCGACTTGGAAAGACTTGCGCGCGCGGCACCGGTTGGGCGCCGATCCTTACGATCCGCATGACAACATCATCGCAGGCGCCGCCTATATCCGGGAACTGTTTGACCGTTACGGCTCGCCCGGCTGGATCGCCGCCTATAATGCTGGCCCAGGGCGCTATGAAGCCTCCCTCAAGGGCAGAACGCTGCCCAGCGAAACCCGCGCCTATGTCGCACTCGTGGCGCAATCGGTCGATGCCACCGGATCATCGGACAGCATCTTGGCGGCTCCCTCGAATGCCGTCACCTGGACACAGGCGCCGCTGTTCATTGCGCAGAACGCCACCCGCCAAACCGCCATTCCCATACCGGAAAAGCGCCCGTCTTCGCAGGCCCAAGCGACAACGGATGTGCGCGATGTTTCCGCCATCGAACCGCAGTCCGATGGTCTGTTTGTCGCCCGCGCCAGTCAAGGAGGCACACCATGAGTACTCGGGTTCCTGATCGCACGATAGCGGACACCGGCGTAGAGAAGCGTGCGCAGAGGTCGAAGCCTGGCAACACGACCGAAGGATGGCGAGATAAAAGGCCGCGAGGTGCGGGCTTGGTCGGTCGTTTGTTTTCAGTGGTTTATGCATCACTTTTGCGAGGTGCGATGAAGTGCAGCACCTCGCAGAACTGCCATTCCTTACGTAAATTCAATGCGTTGTCGCGATGTGCTGGAGCTTTGCGATGAGTGGCGACGAGGACTTTCGTATCCGTCCTGGCCGCGTACGCAGTTCCGGCACGCAAGCCACGCGGCCCTTCATCGCTCAGGCCTTGGCAGCGGCCCAGAAGGCTGGCGGCCATGTGTCCCGCTCTGGCCGCATCAGCGCCGGCACCCGCTCGACCTTTGGCCGCGGCCGGACCGCGAGCGTGCGCGCCAATAACCTTCTGAACGGCCGTTCCCGCGTCGTTATCATCAAGACCCGTGTGGTCCGCCACAGCGCCCGCGCAACACCACTCACCATCCACCTTAATTATCTGCGCCGCGATGGTGTGACCCGAGACGGGGAAAAGGCGCATCTCTTCGGTCCTGGAGAGACAGAGGTGGATGGGCAGGCCTTTGCCGAGCGGGCAGATGGCGACCGTCATCATTTCCGCTTCATCGTCTCGCCGGAGGACACGACGGACATGGCCGATCTGCGATCCTTCACCCGTGACCTGATGGGCCAGATGGAAAAGGATCTCGGCACGAAGCTCGACTGGGCAGCCGTCGATCACTGGAACACGGACAATCCGCATGTGCATGTCATCCTGCGTGGTCGCGCCGACGATGGTCAGGACCTTGTCATTGCTCGCGATTACATCAAGGACGGTATGCGCGCTCGCGCAGCCGACCTCGTCACCCAGGAGCTGGGGCCGCGCACAGACCTCGACATCCGCCGCAGCCTGACCGCCCAGATTGACGCCGACCATTGGACCCAGCTTGATCGCCAGTTGTCCCGTGATCGCAACGCCCATGGCATCATTGATATGGCGCCTGCCAGTGCCGAGCGGCCCGACGAGTTCCTTGGCCAGAAAATCGGCCGACTGCGCAAGCTCGAAACCCTCGGCCTCGCCCATGAGGTCGGTACCGGTCAATGGATCATTGACGACAAAGCAGAAGCCACCCTGCGCGCGCTTGGTGAGCGCGGCGACATCATCAAGCGTATGCACCGGGCGCTGACAGATCACGGCATTGAACGCGGGTCGGCGAGCTTCGTCCTCGCTGGTGAAAGTCTTGATGACACGATTGTCGGGCGGCTAGTCGCCCGCGGCCTCGATGACGAGCTGAAGGGCACCGCCTATGCGGTGGTCGATGGTGTGGACGGACGCACCCATCACATCAAGCTTTCCAACCTCGACGCTGCTGGTGACAGCGCGCCGGGCTCCATCGTCGAGCTGCGCAAATTCGATGACGCCAACGGACAGCGCCGCGTGGCGCTCGCGGTGCGCTCGGACTACGACATTGATCGGCAGATCACGGCGTCCGGCGCGACCTGGCTTGATCGCCAGAACATCGCCCGCGATCCGCACGCGCTCTCTGACGGCGGCTTCGGCGCGGAGGTGCGTCATGCCCTGCATGCGCGCGCCGATCATCTTGTCGCGCAAGGCGTTGCCGAGCGCCGTGGCGGCCAGGTGATGTTTCCGCGCGGCCTGATCGAGACCCTGCGAAAGCAGGAACTTGAACAGGCAGGTCAAGCCATCGCAGCCGAGACCGGCCGACCGTTCAAATCTTCAGGGACTGGCGACTATGTGACCGGCGACTATCGCCGTCGGCTCACGCTCGCCTCCGGCCGCTTCGCCATGATCGATGATGGCCTCGGCTTCCAGCTCGTGCCTTGGACACCCTCACTCGAAAAGCATCTCGACCGCCATGTCTCCGGGATCGCCCGCGCCGATGGCGGCATCGACTGGAGCTTTGCCCGCAAGCGCGGGATTGGCCTTTGACCTTCTGACGAAAGACGAACCCATGTCCGCAACCAAAATTCTCTGGGGCCAGGTCCTCACCGTTCTTTCGATTGTTCTGCTCTGCGTTTGGGGTGCGACCGAATGGGTGGCTTGGCGGCTGGCCTTCCAACCAGAACTGGGCGAGCCTTGGTTTCGGCTGTTCGGCTTTCCTTTTTACCTGCCGCCCGCCTTCTTCTGGTGGTGGTACGCCTATGACGCCTATGCACCGCCGATCTTTGTGGAAGGCGCCTACATCGCCGCATCCGGCGGGCTGATCGCGGCAGCCGTCGCCATCGGCATGTCGGTCTGGCGCGCACGCGAGGCCAAGAAGGTCGAAACCTATGGCTCCGCCCGCTGGGCTGAGCCCGATGAGGTGAAGACCGCAGGTCTTCTGGGGCATGATGGCGTCGTGCTCGGCCGCTATGACGAGCACTATCTGCGCCACGATGGCCCCGAACACATCCTCTGTTTTGCCCCGACCCGATCCGGCAAGGGCGTCGGCCTCGTCGTGCCTTCGCTTCTGACCTGGCCCGGCTCGGCCATCGTCCATGACATCAAGGGCGAAAACTGGCAGCTCACGGCCGGCTTCCGCGCCCGGCATGGCCGCGTCCTGCTTTTCGATCCGACCAACGCCAAATCCTCAGCCTACAATCCCCTGCTCGAGGTGCGCCGCGGCGAGTGGGAGGTGCGTGACGTCCAGAACATCGCCGACATCCTCGTCGATCCCGAAGGGTCGCTTGAAAAGCGCAACCATTGGGAAAAAACCAGTCACGCCCTGCTGGTCGGGGCCATTCTGCACGTCCTCTATGCGGAGCCTGACAAAACCTTGGCGGGCGTCGCCGCGTTTCTCTCCGATCCACGGCGCCCAATCGAGTCGACGCTCGCCGCCATGATGAAAACTGCGCATCTGGGCGAAGCCGGTCCGCACCCGGTCATTGCCAGCGCGGCGCGTGAACTCCTCAACAAGTCCGACAATGAACGCTCGGGCGTGCTCTCCACCGCCATGTCGTTTCTCGGGCTCTACCGCGATCCGGTCGTCGCGGAAGTCACCCGCCGCTGCGACTGGCGGATCATGGACCTAGTCGCTGCAAAACACCCGGCAACCCTCTATCTCGTCGTGCCGCCGTCTGACATCGCCCGGACCAAGCCGCTCATCCGTCTGATCCTCAATCAGGTCGGGCGCCGGTTGACCGAGGATTTGCAGGCCAAGGCCGGACGCCACCGACTTCTCCTGATGCTCGACGAATTTCCGGCGCTCGGGCGGCTCGATTTCTTCGAGAGCGCACTGGCTTTCATGGCGGGGTACGGCCTCAAGAGCTTCCTGATCGCCCAGTCGCTGAACCAGATCGAAAAGGCTTATGGCGCGAACAATTCTATCCTCGACAACTGCCATGTCCGTGTCAGCTTCGCCACCAATGATGAACGGACCGCCAAGCGCGTTTCCGATGCGCTCGGCACCGCGACCGAGATGAAGGCGATGAAGAACTATGCCGGGCATCGGCTCTCGCCCTGGCTCGGACATCTGATGGTCTCGCGTTCCGAGACGGCGCGCCCCCTCCTGACACCCGGCGAAATCATGCAACTACCGCCGACCGACGAAATCGTCATGGCGGCAGGCCTCGCGCCGATCCGCGCTAAAAAGGCGCGGTATTACGAGGATGCCCGTTTCAAGGAACGCCTTCTGCCCCCGCCGAAGCTCACCGCTTCATCTGTTGGACGGCCCGACGACTGGACCAGCCTGCCGGTGCCTGACAGGCCCGAGCTTTCCGAACCTCATATGCCAAACGACGATCAGGGCGACGAAGATCCGACCGAATCCGAGCGTCGTCATCAGCCGGAACTCAATCGTGTCGCACCGGTCGAGAAGAAAGCCCCGATCAGCAACGAATTTGAAATTGACCTGCCGGATGAGACGGATGAAGACGCCGTCCGCAATAGCCGCCTGTCCCGTGTCATGCAGGGCGTGGCGCGTCAGGCCTCGCTCGATCCCGACGACGGCATGGACCTGTGAGGCGCACATGATGAAATCACCCCGCAAGCAACGCCTATCTGTCTATCTCGAACCCGCCGTCATGAAGCGTCTCATCGAACATGCCGCCCGGCGTGACCAATCTCGGTCGCTAGTTGCCGAAGCGGCGATCGAATCCTTTCTTTCACCTGATGCGGCCGAGCGCCAGGAGGCAGCCTTCACCAAACGCCTCGATCAGATCGATCGTCGCATGGCGCGCCTCGAACGCGATGTCGGGATTTCGGTCGAGACCCTTGCCGTGTTCGTTCGCTTCTGGCTTTCGACGACCCCGGCCTTACCAGAACCCGCAGCACAGGCCGCCCGAGCCAAGACTGGCGAACGCTACGACGCCTTCGTCACCGCGCTCGGACGGCGGCTCGCCAAGGGGCCGCAACTCCGGCAGGAGATTTCGGAGGATGTGGGTGGTGAGATTGTTCGCCCCGGATGATCGACTCTAGTGGCCAATCGTAGTCGTTCTCAAACCGCCGTAAACGAGCCACCGAACAACTGTTTTGTGTTCCTTTTTGGCCGTTCGTCCATTCTGGCGCTAATTCCGACAGCGGACATCGATTGAGATTTGCTGAAGGGCTATTTCCGGGCAACGTTAGGCAACTACGTTAAGATGCCTGGACCCGCAAGCTATGCAGTTAGTGGAAGTCCAGGGCCGATCAATCGTCCGGACACCTTCTTCAACTTCGCCAAAAGCAGAGCGCCAGCCATCGGTCAGCCGCCCGCCAAGTGACGCGATACGACGAGACGACGAGACGAATGCTCGACTGAAAGATTGCGCAGGCGGATCGAGGAGACAGTCTAGCGCGACTTCGGCGATCATCGCATTCACGTAGGCAAGCTCCACCGGCCCATAGGGTTGATAATGCGCGCCGCAGGCTGGCTCTTCCTGAGCGATGTCACCGCCATCTGGCCACTCCACAGCCACGAGTTCTGGCGCGCCGGTGCGCCCGATGTGGCATTGGAGACAGCCCCCCCTCTGGCCGATGGCGACCGCGTGACCAGCGCAAGCATGCGCCTCGGTCCACCCGTATACAACGGGACGTTTGCGCCCGTGCCGAATATGCCAGCGATTGAGCGCGCTTTCGGCGACCCAGTTTCCGGTCGCAGCGACGATCATATCGGCCACTTCGAACAGGTCCTGATCGTACGCCATCAACTGCTGTAGGCCATAAGCGCGATGTTCGACACTTAAATGCGGAAAGTCGGCCTGCAGCCGTTCGGCCAAGGCTTCGGCCTTGTTGTGCTGCACGGCTGTGGCGCCAAGCGGATGACGGCCGACGTTGGGCCAGGTCAATAGCTCGGGATCAATCAGGATGAGACGACCGACGCCAGCTTGGGCGAGCGCGCAGGCGACTGGTGCCCCGACCGAACCGCAGCCGATCACCACGACCGTTGTGTCGAGCAGCCGACGTGTACGGGCATCCTTACCGCGCCCATGCACCCAGTTGGCATCGGCGCGCTGCACCTGAGTCCTGACGACCGGAAGCGCGCCGAAAAAGCGACCGAGCAGCAGCGGCTCTGGGGTATGGCCAGGCCGGAATCCTATGGAGAGCGGTTCGTCGGGCGCGCGCGGCCGGCCCTTGCGCCGCTTCGGGTTAAATGCTTTCACCCCTATCAACGCGGCACCACCGCGTCCGAAAGCGCCGAGCAGCGCCAGCACCTCGTCCGGCTCACCTTTCGTCGCTAGCTCCAATGCCGTTAGCGCTTCGCGATCGATCCGCGCTGCCAAATGATACAGGTCGGCCGCCGTCTCCGGATATTCAGCAGGAAGCAACGGTGCGTCGAGCCACAGGAACACGGCCGCTTCCGTCTTCACCGGAGTCTTGTCGCAAAAGCGGTGACGCACCCATTTCGCAATCGCTTCCTCGTCCTCCCCGACAACCTCGAGGCCCTTGCCGCGCCACACTCGCACCATGCGCGAAGGCGGTTCCGGTGCGATGAGGCTGAATAGGTTTTCGCCTTGCGAATGCACTCGGTAACCCCAGTAGGTGACAAATTCCTCGCGGAAGTCACGCTCGATGATGGTGCCCTCCAGTAGCTCTTCGACCAGCCGGACTGAACGGTTTAATAAATTCATCGCGACCTCTGAGGGGTCATCGGGATCCCACTCGGCTAGGTTCGGTAGCAGGCACAGGATGCCATCGCTCTCGACGTGCGGCCAAGTCATAGGTTCTGGATGGTCGACCAGCGCGGTCCTGACAGGCGTCGCCGGAAACTGCGCGCCGACCACAAGGTCGATTCGTCGGCTTACTCCGTCAGAAAACACCACGCTGATCCGCCAGGCGGCGACGATCCAGTCACGACCGGGATAGTCGCTGGAGATCGTCGCTTGGTCGAGGCGTTCGGGCAACTGCCCCGCCCGCTCACGTAGAGTCGCTTCGAGCTGGAGCGTTGCCCGTTGCCAATCGAGCGTGAGACCCGCCTTAGGCATGGCGGCCACCGCCGGCGCTGCTGACTGCGCTGGCCGCCGCCGCCGTTGTGCTCAGCAGGGTGGCGGAACTGATGATGGCGGGAGCAGCCACGGACGCGCGCTGCTCCTCCTCCAAGCGCTCGCTGAAGAAGGTGGTGGCGAACACCTTGTCCCAGCACTTAAGTGCTTTCTCGCGCGTGCAGTCGGCATCGAACAGAGGTTCGAGCGTGTCGATCGCTTCGGTCAGTTTCTCGCGAAAACAGCGCGCCTTGGCATCGTCGGACCCGTTGGTGATGGTGTCGCCCGGCGTCACCGGGTGGGCGACGACGAGATTCCAGTTCAGCCGATCACGGATGGCAACCATAGTGTCGTACAGCGCGCGATCCTCGCGGTCGTTCGCGCGAAACTTCTCGGTCGTCAGAATCGAGATGCCAAAGCCGCTAAGGATCGAGCCACGCCAGCTATAGCGGCTGCGGGCGTATTTCTTCAGGTCGCGATTGATGCGGCGCAGCTGGATGCCGTCGGCTGATGCTGCGCGTTGGTCCTCGTACCAGTCCGACACGTCGCGGGCGTCAGACCGCTTCCAGCCGCTGCTAGCCGCCAGCTCGTAATGCACCTCCTCGCCGAAGACGGTGTCAGTGACGACGCGGCGGTAGACCGGCAGATCGACGTGGTAACCCTTCTCATAGAAGACGCGCACGCAGTTCGATCGCACTTCAGGCGCACGCTTGAACTTGCCGTCATCGACCGCGTCGCGCACCATCCAGCGCGCCTGTAGTGACGTCATCTCGGCCCCGCGATCGCCGACCAGATCCTTCTTGTGGAAATAGACCCCGTCGTCGATGTCATAGTCATTGTCTGGGTCGCGGCACATTGTCTTCATGGCATAGCTCCCCTGTTTGACGAACTCGATCGGCTTGGGCTTGCCGGCCTTCTCCGATCCGTTCCGCAGCCGCGTCCGGTTGGAGTTGCGTCGGTCGCGCATTGCATCCTGCTCGCTCTTGGGCAGGGTTACATCCTGGTCGTGGTAAGCACGAATATCTTTGGCGCAGTCGAACATCACCTATCCTTTCTGTATGTCGGTGGAAACAGGACGCCAGACTGCGCCGGTGGCCGGCATCGCCGGTAGGTCGAGCATTAGTTGGCGAATCATTCGCCCGTCGGCGCTGTTGGAATCATCGCAAGCACTCTTGGTCAGATCGGCATCGCTGTGCGCCTGACTGACAAGCCGATCCATCGCCTCTGGCCGGGTGTCATCGAGGGCGAGGTACGGCATCATACTTGCCGGCACCGGCTTGTTAGGAAAGCGCACGCGCCGGATCGAGCGACCGCAGTTGCTGAGAGCGTTCGTCAAAAGCCTCGCCATGTGATCGAAGGCAAACTCCTGCGCGGAGATGCTAAGAGGCGCGACGTCAGCGCCGAGCGACCAGTCGAGCATAGAGCGGTGCGCGCTATCTGCGTCGAGGTGATCACCCTCTGGGCGCGGACATGTTCCGAGTGAGTAGATTTCGATCGGACGCTCGGGCGGTGCCACCGTCAGCGCGTCGACGAGCCCGACCATAATCGGATTATTGGCCCAAAGCCCCCCATCTGCGAACACCTGCTTGGGTCCACCTGGAGCGTTCGGGTCGTCGATGGCGGCGAGCGAGCGGTAGATTGGCGCGGCGCTCGTCGCCATACAAACGTCCACCAGTGGATAGTGATCGTCGCGTACCCCGCTCTTGGGAGTCTTTTTAAAGACCCAAGCGCGGTGCTCGCTCATCAGCACCGTCGGGATTGCGAGCGAGATGCCGCGACCTTCGAACACATCGATCATAGTTATGTCGTGGAGCACATCTCGTAGCGCCTCACGCAGCGCCTTATCGCCCTCGCGCACGAAACGGCTACCTTGGCTCGCTCGATAGATCGCACTACGTTTCCCTGTGATCCGATGTGGGAAGATCTTAGGGCCGTGCTCGCGGTAAAGAGACAGCACTTCGGTCATCGGTCGTCCAACTGCCAGCGCGCAGCCGACAATTGCGCCAGTGCTGGTCCCGGTAATCAAGTCGAATCCGCGTCCCAGATCGAGGGCCGATTCGCCCCGAATACGCGCGAATTGATCAGTCAGCCGCGCGAGAAACGCGGCCGTATAGATGCCTCGCATCCCTCCGCCGTCCAGGCTGAGCACTCTGTATGGCCGCTCAACGCCCTGATCTTTCTCACCTTCCGTCATCTATCCGAAGCTTCCTCTTTACCGACTCGTTGCTGGGTGTTGCGCCCTAATGCAATCGATTCCCGAAGTGGCTCACGATGTCAAGCATTAATCACACGTAGATGTTTGCAATAAGCACTAATTGTTTGCGAGGTTGACATTGCAAAGAATGTGGCGCAAACATGATTCATGGCAGACGAAACACTCTACAAAGCTTTTGGTAGTGCGATCTCAACCCGCAGGAAAGCACTCGGCCTCACGCAGGCGGAACTGGCGGGCAAGGTGAAGATGTCGCGTGCCTCGATCGCAAATATTGAGAGTGGCAGGCAGAACATTCTTTTGCATCACGTTTATGCGCTTGCTGCGGCACTGGATTTCACCAAGGTGGGAGAGCTCCTGCCGCCGATACCGCAGAAGTCATTGGGAGAGGGCCTAAAAATGATGCTTTCCAACCAGGAACTATCGAAGCAGACACTATCGCAACATGCGGAAGCTCAAGTCGCCGACCTGATCACAACCGCATTGCAGCCGCGACGTGGTAAGGCCTGATCATGGCTGATGCAGATCCTGATCGAGCGCGCGCATCTGCCCGTTCCATTCTGCTGGAGTATGGCGTATCGGCGCCACCGGTCCCTGTTGAGCGAATAATAAAGTCGAGAAAGATCGTCCTTCAGTACGCGCCCCTTGACGAAGACCTCTCAGGGATGGCCTACATTAAGGACGGCATAGGAATCATCGGTGTGAATGCGCTTCACCACCCAAACCGACAGCGGTTCTCGGCCGCCCACGAGCTCGCTCATCACATACTGCACGCTCCTGCCATCAGCCAAGCCGTGCACGTGGATAAGGGGATCCGCGTTCTGTTCCGCGACGATGTCTCAGCGCTCGGCACCGAGCCGATGGAAATCGAAGCCAATGCCTTCGCCTCGGAGCTTCTGATCCCCGGCAATCTCTTGGCCACGGCTTTGGAGGGCGGAGGCGTTGACCTTGAGGACGAGGCAGCGATTGAAACCCTAGCGCGTCGGTTCAGAGTCAGTCCAGCCGCAATGCGTTTCCGACTGACCCGGTGGTAACGCCCCATGAGCTTCGTCTTCTTCGATACCGAAACGACAGGGCTCAAGCACGGCTTCGATCAGATTATCCATTTTGCGGCTGTTCGCACCGACACGGATTTGAACGAGGTGGCGCGCTTCGAAGCTCGCTCGCGTCTACAGCCTCATGTGCTTCCCCACCCCTCGGCACTACGCACTAACGGACTGCCGATTGAACGACTGACCGACGCTAACCTGCCGTCGCACTACGCGATGGTAGGAGAAATTCGTCGGATGCTGATTTCCTGGAGTCCATCTATCTTTGTCGGCTTCAACTCCATTCGCTTCGACGAAGAGATGCTGCGCCATGCACTCTTCCAAAGCCTGTATCCGGCTTATCTTACGAGCAACCACCACAACTGCCGTGCTGACGCACTCGGTTTGGTGATGGCTGCTGATGCCGTATCGCCCGCACAGCTAGTCGTTCCGATCGGAGAGGAAGGGCGGCGGACATTCCGTTTGCAACATCTGGCGGTCGCGAATGGCGTGGCCCATGCCCATGCGCATGACGCCATGTCTGATGTGCTTGCGACGATTGAGCTATGCCGATTGGTTTTTCAGCGCTCTCCAGATCTGTGGCAGCGTTTCGTTCGTTTCTCGAACAAGGCGACCGTTGCGGATTTCGTTGATGCGGAAGATGGCTTCGTGCTGACCGAGTTCTTCGGCGGGCAGGCTTATCACACTCCGGTCGTCTGTATTGGTGTCGATCCTGACCAAGCTAACGGCCGGATTTGCCTTAGCCTCAATCAGGACATCGGCGAGCTTGCTGGAATGAATGACGCCGAGCTGCAGGCTTATATGGCGCAGAAGCCAAGTCCGGTCCGTCGCTTAAGGGTCAATGCCGCACCAACGCTGACCGCTTTCTTCGACGCTCCAGAACATATGTTGGACAGCGGTTCGATAGACGAGATCGAAGACCGCGCCCGTCGCGTGAAAGCCAACTCGGATCTGCGTACGCGGCTTGTAGCCGCGTACATCGCCACGTGTGAGCCATATCCACTTTCGCCTCATATTGAGGAGCGAATCTATAACGGCTTCCCAGGACCGGATGACGATGTGCGTACGAACGCGTTTCACCGCGCCTCGTGGCCAGATCGACTCGCCATCGTGCAAAGCTTCGAGGATGAGCGCCTGCAGTGGTTTGGCTTGCGCCTGATGTACTTCGAAGCCCGCGAAATTCTTCCCGCGACCATAAAGGCCGAGATCGAGCATCGCTTGGCGGCCCAACTGTCGGGAGATGGCTCCGGCTGTCTTACATACGGACAGGCTTTGGCCGAAACCGACAAGTTGATTGGTGAAGGAGCCGATAACGACGGTCTTCTCTCTCGATACCGCATTTATTTGCAAGATCGCAGCGCGCGGGCAGCGGCGTTAAGGGCCCAGATGGCCGTTTGAACTGCATCTATATCGAACTTTTGCGCACCTGTTGACCGTGTAACAACCATGATGTGGCCGGGAGCCGTCGTTTAGATCAATCCCTTTTCAGCGCCCACGATCCGATCCTCGGCCCCGCAAGCGGACCAACTGAAGACGGCCAGATTCCAGTCATTCACTGTTCCCGATCAAAACTTCAAGACGCAGCTATTCGTCGAATGAAAGACCTTCGATCTCTATCCGTCAAAGGCATACTTGTTTAGGAACTGTCGTTCCCAAAGAAACGCCCGATCAACAGCGCTGAGTTCGGCTTCATCGCAAATTTCGTTCCACGTTGCCCGGACACCATCCACCTGGGCGCCTATGATAGTGCGTGCGTCGTCATCATGGAGCAAGAAGGCGGACGCTGCCGCGCGGCAGGTTTCCAAGCGGCTGCGACGGTCGTCCTCCCCGATCAGCATGGCCTGATTGGCCTCGCGACCGGTGCGCGGCTGGGGGCAGATGTCGTAGGCGGGTGTAAGCGCCAGGGACTCGCCATCCCAGAAGGCCGCGTGATTGCGGGCATGATCGTCGGTGTTGCCCGAGAGCACGTTGAACACCATACGCCCGAACAATTCCCTCAGCGTTTCCTTCGGCTCGGTAAAACGCGCGCGGATGATGTCGGCAAGATCGCGATAGCTGGCATATCGCGCCTGCATTTCGGACAGGCCGAACATGGTCAGCGCCGAGACCATCGCGCGCCGAGACCATCCTTTTTCCGTACGCGTGCGATCAAAGCGCTTGACCAGCAGCACGTCCTTGCCATTGGCCTTGACGAGCCTGACAGGCGCGACGTCGAGCCCCGCTGCCACATCGGCCAGCCGCATCGCCACGTATTCCGCTTTGACAATGGCATAGGTGTCATTCGTCGCCGAGAATTTGGCGATGAACTTGTCCTCGCCATCGGTGATCAACGCCTTTGGTCGGGCACCGCCGATGGAACTGCCATGAAACAGAGCCTTGTCGAGTGCTGGTGGAATGGGCTCGCCCCGGTCGACACGCTCGGCCGCTTCCCGCAACTCTTCAAGCGTTGCATTTTCAGCTTCACGAGGCTCATAGCGATCCGGCGACGCCTGAAAATCCAGGGCACCTATGCGGTCGGAGCCAGAATTCAGCATGTAGGTCAACTCATCGAATTCGACCGCTTGCACGTCAGCCCCCTTCAGCCCCGTCAGCCGGTTGATGATAACCCTTCGCCCCCAGGCATCCGGCGATCCGTCGCGCAAGGCGCCGGCCATGTCGAGCGGCGCCTGCGGAACAAGCGCGCCGCGCTGCAATGGTAATTCCGGCAGATAGATCGGGATGGCGTCGGAACGTTCCAGATAGGAACGACCGTAGTTGAAGACGTGAAGGTCGCCCTCGCGGGCAAGACGTCCGGCGACGACAGGTTCCGTGCCTCCGGGCAACCAGATCCAGACATAGGCCTCACGCGGCAGCGGTCTCGACCTTGGCCGGTCGTCTGTATTGCGCTCAGAAGTCATCTTTCACCTCCGTGCGCGGGCGGCGGATAGACTGCGGCAGCAGCGCCAGCTTATCCCCGACGCGGGCAACTTGAGCAGCAAGGGCTGATGGCTCGCTGACGAATAATGGCACGCCAACCAGATGAGCCGCCTCAAACACCAAGCCGATTTCAGCTTTGGCGCTACCCTTTTCGATCATCTGCAAGGTGCTGCGGGCAATACCGATGCGCTCAGCAAGATCGGATTCGGACATCTTGCGCTGTTTGCGGGCAAGCTTGATCTGCCCGCCCATGAGGACGAGTGCCTCCTGCGTTGCACGCGAATAGGTTCGAATGGTGGAAGCCATCAATTTTGCCTCTTATGTCGGTCATGAATATTCTTCATGCCTGATATAAAAGGCATATAGCGCACAATCCTCGAATTTTCAATGAATGACCGCTATGGACGCCGCAAAATATATTTATGAAGGCTATATCGGTCATTTTTATCTATGTGCGACATTTCGCAAGGCTCAGGATCGCGATGACGAGATGCGCGAAGGCGACCATAGCTCATCCCTGATGAGGCGACCTCTAAAAACAAGAGGCACACAGGTCCGCCGTTCTCCTGTATTTGCACGCCACACCCCTACGACGACGAAAATCTGTTGAGCCTGCCCAAAATCTGGCTCTCTTAATCATCCCCGTGCCGAAAGCGCTTGTTCGCTCCCGGCAGAAATGGGGATCGGATGGCCGCTTCACATCACAATTCGGAAGGCCTAGCACGCGGCGCGCGGATGCTGCGCACGGCGCTTGGCCCCGCCATTGCCCGGTTTCTGGAAGACGCTTCCGTTGTTGAGGTGATGCTGAACCCGGATGGGCGTATCTGGATCGATCGTCTCTCTGAAGGGCTATCCGATACGGGGGAGCGCCTGCCAGCCGCCGACGGCGAGCGCATCGTGCGCCTCGTCGCCCATCACGTCGGCTCCGAGGTCCATTCAGGCGCCCCGCGCGTCTCGGCAGAACTGCCCGAGACAGGCGAACGGTTCGAGGGATTGTTACCGCCCGTTGTCGCCGCACCTGCCTTCGCCATCCGCAAACCCGCTGTCGCAGTGTTTACGCTCGACGACTATGTCGCCGCCGGGATCATGTCGGCGGCACAGGCCGAGACGCTGCGCGCAGGTGTTGCGTCCCGTGCCAATATCCTTGTCGCGGGCGGCACGTCCACCGGCAAGACGACGCTGACCAATGCTCTGCTGGCGGAAGTCGCCAAGACCTCTGATCGCGTGGTCATCATCGAAGATACGCGCGAGCTGCAATGCGCCGCGCCCAACCTCGTCGCCATGCGGACGAAGGATGGAGTCGCATCACTCTCCGATCTCGTCCGCTCATCGCTTCGTCTGCGCCCCGACCGGATTCCGGTCGGCGAAGTGCGCGGCGCGGAGGCGCTGGACCTGTTGAAGGCTTGGGGCACTGGCCATCCAGGCGGTGTCGGCACGATCCACGCCGGCAGCGCCATTGGCGCACTGAGACGGATGGAACAGCTCATTCAGGAAGCCGTCGTCACTGTCCCACGCGCGCTGATCGCCGAGACCATCGACCTCGTCGCCGTGCTGTCCGGCCGCGGGTCCGCGCGCCAGCTCATCGAACTCGCCCGCGTCAAGGGCCTCGGCCCGGACGGCGACTACCGCATCGTCTCCGCCACGATTTTTCACCAGCCAGAAGAAGGAGCCTCCCAATGATGCCTGTTGTTCAGCCTTCCCGCCCCGTGGGCCTGCGCCTGCAGCGCCAGCGCCTCGCCATGACCGTTTCGGTCGCCGCACTCTCTGTGGTGATGGCCGCGCCCGCTTACGCCTCCGGCTCATCCATGCCGTGGGAGCAGCCGCTGCAACAGATCCTGCAATCGATCGAAGGACCGGTCGCCAAGATCATCGCCGTCATCATCATTATCACCACGGGCCTGACGCTGGCCTTCGGCGACACGTCAGGCGGGTTCCGTCGTCTCATTCAGATCGTGTTCGGCCTGTCGATCGCTTTCGCGGCTTCGAGCTTCTTCCTGTCCTTCTTCTCGTTCGGCGGCGGAGCGCTGGTCTGATGATGACCGCTGGTGACGAGGTTCCGGGCTTTACCGTGCCGGTCCACCGTGCGCTCAGCGAGCCGATCCTGCTTGGCGGCGCGCCACGCGCCATCGCGATTCTGAACGGCACGCTGGCAGGCGCCGTTGGTCTCGGTCTGCGCCTCTGGCTGGTCGGCATCCTCATCTGGGCGATCGGGCATTTCGCCGCGGTGTGGGCGGCGAAGCGCGATCCGCTGTTCGTCGAGGTCGGTCGCCGCCATCTGCGCATCCCGGCGCACCTGACAGTTTGAGGAGCGCGCCACCATGATGAACCTCGCCGAATACCGCAACAAAAACACCCGGCTCGCTGATTTCCTGCCCTGGGTGGCGCTGGTTGGTTCCGGCATCGTGCTCAACAAGGACGGCAGCTTCCAGCGCACCGCCCGGTTTCGTGGTCCCGATCTGGATTCGGGCGTACCCGCTGAACTCGTCGCCGTGGCGGGGCGGTTGAACAACGCCTTCCGCCGTCTCGGTTCCGGTTGGGCGATCTTCGTCGAGGCGCAGCGCCACGCATCGAACCTCTATCCGGACAGCCGTTTTCCCGATGCAGCATCCGCCCTGGTCGATGCCGAACGAAAGGCCGACTTCGAGGAAGCCGGGGCGCACTTTGAGTCGTCCTATTTTCTGACTTTCACCTATCTGCCGCCGGCCGAGGACGCTGCTCGCGCCGAAACCTGGCTTTACGAGGGCCGCGAGAAGACCGGTATCGACCCCCATGAGGTGATGACCGGTTTCGCCGATCGCACCGACCGGCTGCTGCGCCTGATCGAAGCCTTCATGCCCGAATGCCGCTGGCTCGATGACGGCGAGACACTGACCTATCTGCACGGCTGCGTTTCCACGAACCGGCACCGCGTCCGCGTTCCCGAGACGCCGGTCTATCTCGACGCGCTGCTCGCCGATCAGCCGCTCACCGGCGGGCTGGAGCCGCGCCTGGGATCAGCGCATTTGCGTGTGCTGACCATCACCGGATTTCCGACCGCGACGACACCGGGCCTGCTCGACGAGTTGAATCGGTTGGCCTTTCCCTATCGCTGGTCCACACGCGCCATCCTGCTAGACAAGACCGATGCAGTGAAGCTGCTGACCAAAATCCGCCGCCAGTGGTTCGCCAAGCGCAAGTCCATCGCCGCGATCCTGAAGGAGGTGATGACCAACGAACAATCGGTGCTGGTGGATACCGACGCCTCGAACAAGGCGGCGGAAGCCGATCTCGCGCTCCAGGAACTCGGCGCTGACTATGCCGGTATAGCCTATGTCACCGCGACCGTGACGGTCTGGGACAACGATCCGCGTATCGCCGACGAGAAACTGCGTCTGGTCGAGAAGGTCATCCAGGGCCGCGACTTCACTGCCATGCCTGAGACCATCAATGCGGTGGATGCCTGGCTCGGCTCCTTGCCAGGCCATGTCTACGCCAATGTGCGCCAGCCTCCGATCAGCACATTGAACCTTGCCCACATGATCCCCCTTAGTGCCGTGTGGGCGGGGCCGGAACGGGACGAGCACTTTGCAGCGCCCCCATTGCTGTTCGGCAAGACCGAGGGCTCGACCCCGTTCCGGTTTTCCCTCCATGTCGGCGACGTCGGCCATACGCTGATCGTCGGTCCTACCGGCGCGGGCAAATCCGTTCTGCTGGCGCTGATGGCCTTGCAGTTCCGGCGTTACCAGCGGTCACAAGTCTTCGCCTTCGATTTCGGCGGGAGCATTCGCGCCGCGGCACTCGCCATGTGCGGCGACTGGCATGATCTCGGCGGCGGTCTAACCGAGGGCAGCGCCGACAGCGTATCACTACAACCACTCGCGCGCGTCGTCGACGCCGCCGAACGCGCCTGGGCTGCTGAGTGGATCGGCGCAATCCTCGCCCGTGAGAGCGTCGCCATTACGCCGGAGGTGAAGGAACATCTCTGGACGGCGCTGACCTCGCTCGCCTCCGCGCCGGTGGAGGAGCGCACCATCACCGGCCTTTGCGTCCTGTTGCAGTCCAATGACCTGAAGCAGGCGCTCCGCCCCTACTGTATCGGCGGGGCCTGGGGCCGGTTGCTCGATGCCGAAATCGAACATCTCGGCACCGCCCCTTGCCAAGCCTTCGAGACCGAAGGGTTGATCGGCACCGAAGCCGCGCCCGCCGTGCTCGCCTATCTGTTCCACCGGATCGAGGATCGGCTCGACGGCTCGCCAACCCTCATCATCGTTGATGAAGGCTGGCTGGCGCTGGACGACGAGGGCTTCGCTGGCCAGCTCCGCGAATGGCTGAAGACACTCAGGAAGAAGAATGCCTCGGTCATCTTCGCCACGCAGTCTCTGTCCGATATCGACGGCTCGTCTATCGCGCCTGCCATCATCGAGAGCTGCCAGACCCGGCTTCTTCTCCCGAATGAACGGGCGATCGAGCCGCAGATCACCGCCATCTACCGCCGCTTCGGCCTCAACGACCGCCAGATCGAAATCCTCGCCCGCGCCATGCCCAAGCGCGACTATTACTGCCAGTCACGGCGCGGCAACCGGCTGTTCGAGCTGGGCTTGTCGGAAGTGGCGCTGGCGCTTTGCGCGGCATCTTCCAAGACCGATCAGGCGGCCATCGCGAAGATCATCGCCGAGCATGGCGCAGACGGCTTCCTCGACGCCTGGCTGCGCCATCGTGGCGTCGATTGGGCTGCCGACCTCATCCCCAACCTCACCAACCTGGAGACACTGTCATGACGCTTCGTCAATTCCCGGGCCGCACCCGCGCGGTGATGATCGCTGCCGCCCTTGCCATGCCGCTTTCCGCATCACCACTGCTGACGACACCGGCGTCCGCACAATGGATAGTCTACGATCCGACCAATTATGCGCAGAACCTGCTTTCGGCGACACGGGCGCTTCAACAGATCAACAATCAGATCACCTCGCTTCAGAATGAAGCGCAGATGCTGATCAACCAGGCGCGCAATCTGGCGAGCCTGCCATATTCGTCGCTGCAACAGCTCCAGCAATCGGTGAGCCGCACCCAGCAGCTTCTTAGCCAGGCCCAGAACATCGCTTACAATGTGCAAGCGATCGATCAGGCCTTCCAGACCCAGTACGCAAATGTCTCAATGTCGGCTTCGGACGCACAACTCGTTTCAGATGCCAAGACCCGTTGGCAGAACACGGTTGGCGGCCTTCAGGACGCCATGCGCGTGCAGGCCACCGTCGTTGGCAATATCGACACCAACCGCACCGAGATGTCATCTCTCGTTGGCGCCAGCCAGTCCGCCACTGGCGCTTTGCAAGCAACCCAGGCTGGGAACCAGCTCCTCGCCCTTCAAGCCCAGCAACTGAGCGATCTCACGGCGGTCGTTGCCGCCAACGGGCGGGCTCAGGCTTTGCAATCGGCCGAACAGGCCGCCGCTGCCGAACAAGGGCGAGAACAACGCCGCCGCTTCCTGACGCCAGGTTCCGGTTATCAGGCTGGCAGTGCTCAAATGTTCTACGGCAATTGAGGGCGGCATGATGGACGGCAAGACCCTCGCGCGTCTCGCGGCCGTGATTTTCGTGGCCGTCGCCATCATCGCGACGGCGATCGAGATGAACCGCCGCGATGTGTCTCAAGATGCCTCCGTGACCGTTCCGCCCACCACCCCAAAGCCGGACCCGCTCGATGCCGAGCTTGCCCGGTGCAGCGGGATTGGTGAAGCCGGAAGCCGCGATCCGGCCTGCCTGAAGGCTTGGGCGGAGAACCGCCGCCGCTTCCTCGGCCAACCCGCCTCGTCAGCTCCAGGCCCGCAGCCGTCGTCTCCTGAGAATGGAGCGCGCTGACCATGGGCAATACCGGCGTCATCGATCATTTTCTCGAAGTCTTCACCCGCTATATCGACGGCGGGTTCGGACTGCTCCGGCCAGAGGTGGCCTTTATCGCCACCACCTTGATCGTCATCGACGTCACGCTGGCAGCTCTCTTCTGGTCCTGGGGTGCCGACGAGGACATCATCGCCCGCCTCATCAAGAAGACGCTCTTCGTCGGCGTCTTCGCCTATATCATCGGCAACTGGAACAACCTTGCCCGTATCGTCTTCGAAAGCTTCGCCGGTCTCGGCCTGAAGGCGTCCGGCACCGGTTTTACCGTGAGCGATCTTCTACGCCCCGGCAAGGTGGCGCAGACCGGCCTCGACGCCGGTCGCCCCCTTCTCGATTCCATCTCGAACCTGATGGGCTATTGGGCCTTCTTCGAGAATTTCATTCAGATCGCCTGCATGTTGTTCGCCTGGGCGCTCGTGTTACTCGCCTTTTTCGTGCTTGCCATTCAGCTTTTCGTCACCCTAATCGAGTTCAAGCTGACGACGCTCGCCGGTTTCGTGCTGATCCCCTTCGGTCTCTTCGGCAAATCCGCCTTCATGGCCGAGCGCGTCCTCGGCAACGTCATTTCTTCCGGCATCAAGGTGCTGGTCCTCGCTGTCATCATCGGCATCGGCTCGACGCTGTTTTCCGAGTTCACCGCCGGTTTTGGCGGCGCAACGCCGACCATCGACGAAGCCATGGCCATCGTGCTCGCGGCGCTATCGCTGCTTGGTCTCGGCATTTTCGGTCCCGGGATTGCCAGCGGCCTCGTATCCGGTGGCCCGCAGCTTGGTGCGGGTGCCGCCATCGGCACCGGTCTCGCTGCCGGCGGCATGGTTGCAGCAGGCGCGGCAACGGTTGGCGCCGTCACCTCCGGCGGAGCCTCTCTTCTCGGCGGAGCCGCGGCGGCCGCGCGTGGTGGCGCAGCCCTGGCCGGTGGCGCATCGACCGCCTATAGCCTTGGCGCCGCCGGTGAGACCGGCGCCTCCGCTGTGGCCTCCGGTCTTGGCAATGTCGCATCGACGGGTGCCAAGGCTGCCGTTTCGCCTCTGAAGAAAGCCGCTGGCCGCACGTCCGACAGCCTGAAATCCAGCTACCAGTCGGGCGCCCGAGCCGCCTTTGAGGCCAGCGGCGGATCATCGACGGCTGGCACCGTAGGCGGCGATGCGCCGGAAGCCGCGTCGGGCTCCGCCTCTCCGTCCGAAAACCCACCCGCTTGGGCGAAGCGCATGAAACGCTCCCAGACCATGACGCACGGCGTTCAGGCTGCCGCGCACGCCGTCAAATCCGGCGACGCCCATGGCGGCGGATCGTCCCTCAATCTCTCCGAAGGCAATTGACCATGTTCAAGCGACCGTCCACCCATTACGGCAAATCTCCCGAACCCGAGACACCCTATCAGCGTGCCGCCCAAGTCTGGGACGACCGCATCGGCTCCGCCCGTGTTCAGGCAAAGAACTGGCGGCTGATGGCATTCGGCTCTCTCGCCTTGTCGGCAGGATTATCGTGTGCGCTGGTCTGGCAGTCGATGAACGGCTCGATCGTGCCCTGGGTGGTGCAGGTCGACAAGCTCGGTCAGGCGCAAGCCATTGCACCCGCGACCGCCCACTATCAGCCCAACGACGCTCAGATCGCCTTTTACCTCGCCCGCTTTATCGAGCAGGTCAGGAGCATTCCCGCCGATCCGATCATCGTCCGTCAGAACTGGCTGCGCGCCTATGACTTTACGACGCAGGGCGGCGCGCTGGCGCTCAACGACTATGCGCGCGCCAATGATCCCTTCGCCAAGGTCGGCAAGCAACAGATCGCTGTTGAAGTGTCATCGGTCATTCGCGCCTCGCCATCGAGCTTCCGCGTCGCCTGGATCGAGCGTCGCTATCAGGATGGATCATTGGCCGCGACCGAGCGCTGGTCCGCCATCCTTACCGTTGCCGTGCAGCCACCCCACGATGCCGACACGCTCAGGAAAAATCCCCTCGGAATCTACATCAACGCCATCAACTGGTCGAAGGAGCTTGGATCATGATCCGGCCGTCTCATCTGACCGCCGGACATCCGGCGGCGCGTAGCTACGCACTTCTGCCTTTCCGTAAATCCGGCTTGCCGCTTCTGTTGCTTTATGCCTCTGCGCTTGCAGGGTGCGCGACACCGCAAAAGCCCCCGGAAATTTCCTATGACGATGCCGCGCCCGCAGTCCTGGCGGCCGATCCGCCAAAGCCGGTTCAGGTGGTAGAATTGCCCAAAGTCCTGCCGCTCCCCGGCCAGTTGAAGCCGGTCGGCAAGGATGGCAAGCCCGCACCTGAACTGGCGGACCCAGCCGCACGGGTGAGCGAGGCCAACGCCGCTGCCCGGATGCAGCCAGTTCGGAACGGCTTCATCAATTCGATGCAGGTCTATCCGTTCGTCGATGGCGCGCTCTATCAGGTCTATACCTCGCCGGGACAAATTACCGATATCGGCCTTCAACCCGGCGAGCAGCTTGTCGGCTCCGGCCCGGTCGCCGCAGGAGACACGGTGCGCTGGATTATCGGCGATACCGAAAGCGGCTCAGGCGCCACCAAACAGGTCCATATCCTTGTCAAGCCGACGCGACCGGAACTGACGACGAACCTGGTCATCAACACCGACCGGCGCACCTATCACATGGAGCTGCGCTCGACCGAAAAGACCTATATGGCCTCGGTCTCCTGGCAGTATCCGCAGGACCAGCTCATCGCACTCCACCGCCAGAACCAACAGGCTGAGGCTCAGCAGCCGGTCGCCAGCGGCGTCGATCTCTCCCGTGTCAATTTCCGCTACGACGTGACGGGAGACCGAGCACCCTGGCGGCCCCTGCGTGCCTTCGATGACGGGCGGCAGGTGTTCATCGAGTTTCCGCGAGGCATCGGTCAGGGCGAAATGCCACCGCTGTTCGTCGTCGGTCCGGAGGGCGACACCTCCGAACTGGTGAACTACCGGGTGCGCGGCAATTATATGATCGTCGACCGCCTGTTCGCCGCCGCCGAATTGCGCTTCGGCGCGGGCAAGGACCAAAAACGTGTCCGCATCTCCCGAACTGACGGGAGACCTGCGTCGTGAGCACCGAAATCGATCCCGAAAGGCAAGAAGGCCGGAAGCCGGGTGCGGCTGAGGACGACGCGCGGCCGCTGACCGGCGAGCCCGTGTCTTCCATGCGTCTTCGCCCCGATCCGCCGCGTGTCACGCGGCTGTCACGCAAGGTTCTGGCCGGTCTGGGGCTCGCCGCAGGCCTCGGCGTCGGCGGTGCCCTGATCTATGCCCTTCAGACCAGGAATGGCGGCAATCAGGGGCAGGAACTCTATTCGACCGACAATCGCTCCACGCCGGATGGCCTGGCAGGTCTGCCAAAGGACTATAGTGGCGTGCCGAAACTCGGTCCCCCGCTTCCCGGCGATCTTGGGCGACCGATCCTGAACGCTCAGAACGGCGGTCAGCCGATTTCAACGCCCGGCGTTGTCGCCTCTGCGTCCTCCGGCCCAAGTCCGGAAGAGCAGCGTCGCGCGCAGGAGATTGAGGCCGCCCGCACCGCCCGGCTATTTGCGCCGACCGATGCACGTTCCACCAATATGGGCACGATCAATACAGCGCAGACTACGGCGGCGGCGATGCCCCCGCAGCCCGACCTCACCAGTCTCGGTCTTGCGCCTCAGCCCTCAACACCCTCCGCGCAAGATCGCCAGCTTGCCTTCCTCAACCAGACGCCCGACAAGCGCACGGTTTCGACTGATCGCGTCGCCGCTCCGGCATCGCCGAACATCCTTCAGGCTGGTGCGGTGATTGCCGCCGCGCTCATCACCGGCATCCGCTCCGATCTTCCCGGCCAGATCACCGCTCAGGTGACGGAGAATGTCTATGACAGCCCAACCGGCAAGATCCTGCTTATCCCCCAGGGAACCCGCGTCATTGGCCAATACGACAACGGCGTCGGCTTCGGTCAGCGTCGGGTGCTCTTGGTCTGGAACCGGCTGATCTTTCCCAATGGCCGCTCGATCGTTCTGGAGCGCCAGCCCGGCGCGGACGCCGAAGGCTATGCCGGTCTTGAGGATGGCGTCGATTACCATTGGGGCGAGTTGTTCAAGGCGGCGGCCTTGTCCACGCTGCTCAGCGTCGGCGCACAGGCCGGTTCGTCCGGAAACGACAGCGATATCGTGCAAGCTCTGCGTCAAGGCGCGTCACAGAGCATCAACCAGACCGGCCAACAGGTCGTCAGTCGCCAACTCAACATCGCGCCAACTCTGACCATCCGGCCCGGATTCCCGGTCCGTGTAATCGTCACGCGCGATCTTGTTCTTGAACCCTATGGAGGTTGACATGGCGAAATTGAAACTCTCGGTGATCGTCGATGACAAGCCCGTCAAGGTCACGCTGGAACTGCCGGCCAGTCTGCACCGCGATCTCGTTGCCTATGCCAACATCCTCGCCCGCGAGGCAGGCCAGTCGCCCGCCGATCCCGTTCGCCTGATCGTGCCCATGCTGGAGCGGTTCATCGCCACGGACCGCGGCTTTGCCAAGGCGAAGAAATCCGTGTCCCAAACTACGCCGTCGATGTGACAAGAGAAACGTTTTGGGTCTCCAAATAGGCCGCGATGTCCAGAAACCGCAGGAAGGCCGGATTGTCGTTCTGCGCCGACCAGACCATGCTGTAGGGCAAGGTTTCGTTACCGATGGGACGGAATACGACGCCTGGAACCTGCGTCGCCGTGATGCCTTCGCTTGCCAGGGTCAGCCCTTGGCCCAACGCGACCAGAGACAGGAGGTTATGCCGACCGACACTGTGCGGCAAAATTTCCGGCTGGCGCCCCAGCCCGGCAAGCCTCTGGACCAGGTAGTTGTAAATCTCCTGTCCCGGAGCGGCGTCACTGACGATGAAGCGCTCGCCGATGACATCGACCCAATCCAATTGCGCGGTTTCGGCGAGAATGTGCTGTTCCGGCATGGCCACGAAGACCTGCTCTGACCAGAGATGGCGGCATTCGCAGCCTTCCCATTCTAGGGTTCCCGTCAGAAACGCCACATCAAGCTGACGCTGGCGAATGGCGGCGACATGCTCCGCCTGATCGCCATCGGCGAACGACATTTGAATCGTCGCATACTTTTCGGAGAATTTCTGGATGAGGTCGGCAAGAAAGCTGGAGCCCAATGACGACAGGATGCCGATCCGCAACTCTCCATCGCCCACCCGTCCGATAGCGGCGACTTCCGTTCGCGCAAGACCGATCTCGGACAGCGCCTTTCGGCCCCTGTCCACGAACTGCTTGCCCGCGAGGGTCAAGGTAACGCCAGAATGTGAGCGGATGAATAAAGCCGTTCCAAGCCGAATTTCCAGATCCCGTACCCGTCGACTGATCGCCGATTCCTGAACTCCAAGCGCCGCTGCCGCTCGACGAAAACTGCCATGTTCGGACGCGGCGACAACGTAATTGATGTGGCGAAGTTCGATACTCGATCCAGGCACGCGCACTCCTTCAGATCAATTTCGCCTTGCAGACCATCCCATAAAGCTCAGATCAAAGGTTGCAGGACTTTGCGGCGAGCACTCGGCGAAAGTTTGGCAACCGGAGTTTTTGCATTGGCGGCAAACAACCATCCGTTTTGCACGCCATGTTATCCGTAGCTACTTCGACCGCATTTTTGACTTCGAGGCCTTGCGTTTATCGGCTTCTATTGCCTTCGTTTGAAAAGCGAGGGCCATGAAAATGCGACCAATATCGACAGGACAGACCAGAACCATCCGCCGTGAACAACTCAAGGAAATCGTGCCGCTGGCCGATACCACGATCTATGAAATGGAACGGCGGGGCGAGTTCCCATCGCGCTTTTATCTGACCTCCCGTTGCGTCGTCTGGGATCTGGCTGAGGTCGAAGCCTGGCTTGAGGCACGCAAGCGCGCTTCCAAACAAAAGACGATCGCCCGCGCGCCCATGCCGGACGTGCAACTGCGGAAAAATAGGCCGGTAAGGCAGAAATGAGTTGGCCGATGGCTCAGCCGTTTCGGACGCCGCCGTCAACGTCGATCGCCAATTTTGCGTGAGACATCAGGAATGGCGCGATGTCTGCGAGGACATCCGTCAGCGTTCCCGGATTATGGGCGACGCCCTCGACAAATGCCTTCCATTGCCGTTGTTTCTGGTCATCCTCAGCAAACGCCGGCGTCAACCCATCGGGCAGCTCCACAGGAATTGCGGTTCCACGTCGCGCGAACGTCGCTGCGATCGCCCGCGCCAACCTGTCATCGTCGAAGACAAATGAACGGCTGAGAATCCAGATATCGTAGAAATCCTTCATCCGGCTATTGGCGCGCCCCAGTGCCACCATCGCCTGGAATTTCTCGGCGATAACGGTCTCACGCGCATAGGCCCGAAGGCGCGGCGCGGGAAACTCCAGCATCGAGGGATAGTCGAGCACTTCGGCACCCGGCTCCATCGAATCGCCGAAGCCAATATCAATCGTCAGACCGATGCGGGCGCCGCTGATCGAGGCCGTTGTGCGGAGCCGCAGCCCTCCATATTCCAGTTCCTCGCGGATACGATCGACGCGCAGCGCCGCAATGTCGAACTCCACGCCATCGGCAGCTTCCAGTGACATGATTTCGCGGAACGTCGCCAGCATGGGTTCGGCCTCGGACTCGCCGAAGCCCAACAGATCAAGATCGCGCGTGCCGCGATGCGGGTCATCAAACCAGCTCATCATCAGCATGGCGCCTTTGAGAACAAAGCGGTCGGCATGCGGAGATTGTCCGAGCCTGTAGAGCAGCCGTTCGAGGGCGAAGCGCGTGAGGACGAGATCGAAACTCTGGCCGCTCGCCTTGGCGAATTGCAACAGACGCGCACGCACCGAGGCTCCGACATTCTTCAATTCTTTAGCCATTGGCGGTCAATGCCTCGAGATAGGGCCGGATGACTGTCGCGATAGCACCGCGCTCGGCATGTTTCGCGATTTCGTCCGGAGTTGCCTTGCGTTGGCGCAGCGCTTCCTGAAGCCCCTCGATCGCCACAGACAGGCCGATCTTGTTGCGATACCGGAAACAGTCTGCAATTGTCTTGGCGACGCTGAAGACCTTCACCGGCACACCCTCGACGGTGTGGGTCTCAACGCTGTCGATGAGCAGCCCATCGGTAAAGCGAACCAGTCGTACCGGCGCGCCCTCCATCTTGGGCGCCCAATCCTTTTGGCCGATGGCCATCCACACATGCCTTGGCATCTGATCGGTAAGCTCATGAAACGCGAGCGCCGAGACGAGGCAGACAACGCCCTTCGGCAGACGCTTGGCGGCCTCCGCGAGGCTATGGTGTGCGTCGAGCGGGGCGTCGGGGAGCTGATAGAGCCCGCGTGCAAGACGAAGCACCTCACCATCGCGCTCCATACGGCTCATGGTGGCGGCAGTCACGCCCTCAGCGCGTAGCTCGGTCAGGCGCGCAATGCCGTGGTGCTTGAGCACGGTTCGGGCAATCTGGCGTTGGGACGCGGGTTCCGTCATGATACGTTAGCTCGGAGAGTAAATCCTATCATCCGAGGATACGTATCACAAAAATCAGCTTGCGGGAAGAGACGCGGCTTCATTCGATCAATCGTCCGTCCCTGGCGACAACAGGTCCATCGTGGGCGGAAAGATCGTCGGCGCGTATTTTTGCCCTGCGATCCAGGCATCAACAATGTTGGCCCATTCCTGCATCATGTGTCGGCGCTGGTGCTCGTATTCCGCTTTGTTGTAGACGCCCCGCGACGAGCGGCCGTCTTCATGGGCCAGGCACTTTTCGATCCAGTCGCTGTTGAAACCCAACTCGTTCAAGAGCGTCGAGCCGGTTCGCCGTAGATCATGCACTGTGAACGGCTCAAGCGACAGGCCTTCCTTCTTGGCCCTAACCACGACGGCAGTCGTAATCCGGTTGAAGGTGGCGCGCGACATCGGTGCGTCGGCATCGTAACGAGATGGCAACAGGTAGCGCGAATTGCCCGAGCAGGTTTTCAGCGCGATCAGAATGTCCAACGCCTGCTGTGACAAATAGATGTTGTGCGGGCGAGACCGCTTCATCCGTTCCTTCGGGATAGACCAAACGGCATTCTCGAAATCGACCTCATCCCAGACAGCGTCCTGCAACTCGCTCTTACGGACCATCGTCAAGAGAAGCAGCTTCATGCCGAGGCGGATGGTCGGGAGGGTCGGGACATGCTCGAGTTGGCCGAACATGACCCGGATTTCCGATGGCGACAGCGAACGATCACGGGCGACAAATTGAGCAATCGATGCAGGACCGACATCGTCGGCGGGATTATGGACCTTCTCGCCATGCAGGATCGCGAAGGCATAAATCTGTTTGATAATGTCGCGGACATGAATTGCCACAGCCGGCGCGCCGCGTTCCTTCACTTTCGTGCAAAGCGCCCGCAAATCCTCGGCAGTAATCTCCGTCAGAAGCCGCTTGCGAAACTTCGGCAGGATGTCGCGTTCGTAAATGGCGCGCCGCATGGCTTTGGTGCTATCGGCCATCCGGCCTTCCTGGAGCCAGCGTTCGCCAAATTCGCCGAAGCTCTTGGCTTCCTTCAGCTTCCGTTTTGCGCTCTGCTTCTCGATCGCCGGAGAGCGTCCTTCCTGGACCGCCTTTTTGGCTTCCAGCAGTTTTTCTCGAGCCCGCGCCAGTGACACGCCAGTCGGCCCGTATCGTCCAATGACGACCGTTTCGCGGCGGCCGTTCAGGCGGTAGTCGAAACGGAAAGTCAGCGCGCCCGACGGCTGCACAAGCAGGTACATTCCATCCCGGTCCGTCACCTTGTAGCTTTTATCTCTTGGTTTCAATGACTTGATCGCTGCATCGGTCAGCATTGCGGCCTCCTGAATCCGGCAAAATAGGGAGGAAAACCACCAAAAAGTCCGTCAGCGATTTTTGAGCCATTCTCACGAAAATTTCGTATTTATTTTCAATGGTCTAAGCTCAAAAAAAGACCGTCAGCGGCTTCCATTCCGCTGACGGTACTTTCAAAAGGTCAATTGATCAAGCGTAGGCGATCCGTCGAAAAGTCCGTCACTTGCGACGCTTGCCCCTCGATAGTCCGCGAAAGTCGACGACAGAATTTTCGTTTTATATCATTGATTTAAAGGATATTCTGGCGTATCGTGGGGTATGTTTGAGTGGCTCTGAATCATTCCCACTCAATGGTCCCGGGGGGCTTGCTGGTCACGTCATAGACCACCCGGTTGACACCCTTCACTTCGTTGATGATGCGGTTTCCCACCCGTCCAAGGAAACCATGGTCGAAGGGATAATAATCAGCCGTCATGCCATCCGTACTGGTAACCGCCCGCAAGGCCAGCGCGAAGTCATAGGAACGGGCATCGCCCATCACACCGACCGTGCGCACCGGCAGAAGTACCGCAAAAGCCTGCCAGATGGCGTCGTATAGACCCGCCTCGCGGATTTCTTCCAGATAGATTGCATCGGCCTTGCGCAGGATATCCAACTTGTCCTTGGTCAAGGGCTGGCCGGGGATGCGGATCGCCAGTCCCGGACCCGGGAAGGGATGGCGCCCCACCATTTCCTCGGGCAGGCCCAGCTCGCGCCCCAGATCCCGAACCTCGTCCTTGAACAGCTCCCTCAGAGGCTCCACCAGGGACATGTTCATGCGCTCGGGCAGACCGCCTACGTTGTGGTGGCTCTTGATGGTCACGCTTGGGCCGCCGGTGAAGGAGACGCTTTCGATCACATCCGGATAGAGGGTCCCCTGGGCCAAGAAGTCCGCCCCGCCGACCTTGCGGGCCTCTTCCTCGAAAACGTCGATGAAGGTCGCGCCGATGATCTTGCGCTTGGCTTCCGGATCGGTCACGCCGTCCAGCTTGGTCAGGAACAGATCGCTCGCATCCCGGTGCACCAGCGTGATATTGAAGCGGTCTCGGAAGACCTTCACCACCTGATCCGTCTCGCCCTGGCGCATCATGCCATGGTCGACCAGCACGCAAACCAGTTGGTCGCCGATGGCCTCGTGGATCAGCGCCGCCACAACCGAGCTGTCCACACCGCCGGACAGGCCGCAAATCACCCGGCCCGAGCCCACCTGATCCCGTACCTTGGTAATGGCCTGTTCCTTGAACGCCGCCATGGTCCAGTCGCCGCCGCACCCACAGACCCCATGGGTGAAGTTGCGCAGCAGTTGGGCCCCGTGGGGGGTGTGGGCGACCTCGGGATGAAATTGGACACCGTAGAAACGGCGCTCGTCATCGGCGATGGCAGCGAAGGGACAGCCCTCGCTGGTGCCCACGACCCGAAAGCCCTCGGGGATGCTCTCGACCCGGTCACCGTGGCTCATCCAGACCTGTTCCCGAGCCCCTAGATCCCAGGCGCCGTGGAAGAGAACGCAGTCCCCGGTGACATCAACGAAGGCCCGACCGAATTCCCGGTGACCCGGGTCCTCAACCGATCCACCAAGCTGGGAGACCATGGTTTGCTGACCGTAGCAGATCCCCAAAACCGGCAGCCCCATGGAGAACAGGTCCTGCGGCGCCCGGGGCGTATCCGCAGCGGTGACAGAGGCGGGACCACCCGACAGGATCACGCCCTTGGGGGCGAAGGCCTTGATGAAGTCCGCCGTCACCGCGTTAAAGGGGTGGATCTCGCTATAGACCCCGCTTTCCCGCACCCGGCGGGCGATCAACTGGGTGACTTGGGAGCCGAAATCAATAATAAGGATCCGGTCTTCGGCCACAACGGAAGCGGTCTTGTCGGTCATCTGTGCGCCATCCACTCTCAAACGGGGTCAATCCGTGGATTTAAGGGGAGGGGACAGTACTCCAACAACCCCCCGGCCTCAAGCCATGACGCCCCTTTCCTCACGGATTCTGCACGGAAAAGGTGTCGCAGGCGTCCGAGCGGGCTCCACGTCGCCGAGCATGCCGCCCAGGTCAACCCCCATGTAGGAGGCGACAATCAGGCCAACGGCGGTCAGAAATCCCCATTTTCCAAAGCGCCCACTGAGCAGAAGCCCGAGCAAGCCGCTCCCCCGCCGTCCCCCCGAGCGAGTCGTGCGCCCGAAATTGGACGCCTCGCCCCGCCTATCCTCGACATTGTCGCTCCGCCTGCCACCGCGCCACCGCCCCCCTTCGCCTGTTCAAACCCCGTGCGAGCACTCTGCCCATGCCACCATAAAGTATTCCGAGATCAAGTTGGATCGCTTTGCGACCAAACGCGAAAAGGGTCCGCGCTGTGGCGGACCCTTTCCCAACATAATCGTATAAAACCGGATTTAGGCGCCCATGGCCTTGGTCAGGTTTTCGTCCAACTTGTCCAGGAACTGGTTTGTGGTCAGCCAGGGCTGCTCGGGACCAATCAAAATGGCCAGATCCTTGGTCATGAAACCCGCTTCCACCGTCTCGACGCAGACCTTTTCCAGGGTCTCGGCGAAGGCCACCACATCGGGGGTCTCGTCGAACTTGCCGCGGAACTTCAGGCCCTGTGTCCAGGCAAAGATCGATGCAATCGGGTTGGTCGAGGTTTCCTTGCCCTTCTGGTGCAGGCGGTAGTGGCGCGTCACCGTCCCATGGGCGGCCTCGGCCTCGATCGTCTTGCCATCGGGGGTCATCAGAACCGAGGTCATCAGACCCAGTGAGCCGAAGCCCTGGGCAACGGTGTCGGACTGCACGTCGCCGTCGTAGTTCTTACAGGCCCAGACGAAACCACCGGACCACTTCATGCAGCAAGCCACCATGTCATCGATCAAACGGTGTTCGTAGGTGATGCCCGCTTCCTTGAACTTGTCGGCGAACTCAGCCTGGAAGACTTCCTCGAACAGATCCTTGAACCGACCATCGTAGGCCTTCATGATCGTGTTCTTGGTGGACAGGTAGACTGGCCATCCGCGCTCCAGACCGTAGTTCATGCTGGCCCGGGCGAAACCGCGAATGGACTCATCCAGGTTGTACATGGACATGGCCACGCCCGCGTCCGGGAACTTGAACACTTCCAGTTCGATGGGCTCGCCGCCATCTTCGGGCACGAACTTCATGGTCAGGGTACCCGCACCGGGAACCTTCAGGTCCGTGGCGCGGTACTGGTCGCCGAAGGCGTGACGGCCGATGACAATCGGCTGGGTCCAGCCAGGGACATAGCGGGGCACGTTGGAGCAGATGATCGGCTCGCGGAACACGGTGCCACCCAGAATGTTCCGGATCGTGCCGTTCGGAGACTTCCACATCTTCTTGAGGCCAAATTCCTCAACCCGCTGTTCGTCGGGAGTAATGGTGGCGCATTTCACGCCCACGCCGTATTCCTTGATGGCGTTGGCGGCGTCCACGGTAATCTGGTCGTCGGTTTCGTCCCGCTTTTCGACGCTGAGGTCGTAGTACTTCAGGTCGATGTCCAGATAGGGCAGAATCAGCTTGTCTTTGATGAACTGCCAGATGATGCGGGTCATTTCGTCGCCGTCGAGCTCGACGACGGGAGTTTTCACCTTGATCTTGCTCATTATCGTTTCCCCGGAGTGGTGAGAAGGTCGCGGCGTCCGGCGGGGTGTGCCCCAAAATATCTGGTCGCGCGGCGAGACCGGATGGGAAAGAGACCCAGGATCCCCAGGCCCTCTCACCGTCCCGGCTCTGGTATTCCCGGGTCAAACGCTGTTTGGCCCCGGACGGCGCCGTCACGGACGGCGGCAACATAGCATCGCCGCCATCTTTCGCAAGAAACTTCTCTTCGAAGGGGTATCCGGGAGCCTTTCTACGGAGCCGTCAGCACCACCCGGAAACCGCGGGCCCCTCCACTATCCCGGATCAATTCCAGCCGCCCTCCCAGGACCGCCAAAAAGCCACGGGCCAAGGAGATGGCCAATCCGGTCCCCGGTCCTTGCCGGGGCCTGCGGGCTTCGCCCTCGCCATAATCATGCATATTCTCAAGTTCCCGGATTCGCTCTTCACTCCAAACGAGATTCCGAACCATCAGAGTCAACCCGAACTCTCCCTTCCGGGAGGTATCCGACTGACAGAGAATATCGGACCCGGGGCATTCCAATACCAATTCACCGAGAAGATTCCGCAGGATCCGGGACAGGTATTCTCGATTTGTCTGAACGGGAGGAACGGGGAGAACCGGAGACATCAAAACAATCGTGCTGGCCCGGGGTGCCAACAGGGGTTTCAACTCGTCGGCCACCGTTTCAAGGCATTGAAGGGGGTCAACCACATCGACCACAACCGTCGGATCGCGCGTCTCCAGATCCGTTAAAGTCAGCACATCGTCCACCAGGGCCGTAAGACTTTCACCGGCTTCGTTGATGTGTTTGGCGTAAGTGAACAGTGTCCCATTCTCCTCACGTTCCAACAGGTCTTCCATCAAAAGGTCCGAAAAACCGCCAATGGCATTCAAGGGCGTGCGCAGCTCATGGCTCATATTGGACAGAAACCGCGTGCGCGCCGCCTCCGCCAGTCGCGCCCGGGCGGCATGCTGCTCCGCTTCCTTCCGTGCCGCTTCTGTGGCCGCCATCTGCCCTCTCAGGCGTCGGATCGCCAACATGGCGAAACAAACCCCCCATAGGCTCATGATCAGCAGCCCCGTGAAACCAACCAGGACGAGTTCATCCAGGTCCCAGTCCTCGTGTCCGCGGGAAAAGGCATAGAAACGGTCAAAGGCATCGCAGGCGATCAAGGCTGTGGAGATGGTCACGAAAATCACCACCCCGAGCAACACCATCACGGCAACGGGCTTTTTCAGACCGTCGCTGGTCAAGCCGTCAGGCAAGGCATCTCTCTGCATGACCTGTCTGTCCTCTGTCCATTTCTGTCGCAGGAGCCTAAGCCTAAACGCATGGAAAAATCCATAAGGAAGCAAGCCAATACATCCAAAGGGATGTGCATAAATCCTTTATCTAAAACAAATGTGTGGAGGGTCCTTCCGGGTGAGTTCCATTCATGGGCAGTTCCCCCCGAGCGATGGGGATAACTTCGGTGATGTCATTGGTCACTGTGAACAATCCCCGCGCCGTTGCCCGGGCAAAATCTTCCTCGATCACCCGGTCAATGAGGGTCAGCAAGGGGTCCCAGTATCCTTGGATATTCGCCAGAATCACCGGCTTATGGTGCAATTCCAGCTGCCGCCAGGTGAGGAATTCAAAGGTCTCGTCCAAGGTTCCCAAGCCACCGGGAAGGATACAGACGGCATCGGACCGATCGAACATCATTCGTTTGCGGGTATGCATGGATTCAACGACATGCAACTCCATCAGATTGCTGTTTGGTGTCTCCACCCGAGTCAAATGTTCCGGAATGACCCCGACCACCCGGCCCCCTTCGTTCAGAGCTGCGGTGGCCACAGCCCCCATCAACCCCACATTCCCGGCTCCAAAAACCAAGGTAATCCCCTCCCGCGCCAGGGACTGGCCAAGGGTAATTGCGGCCTGCTCATAGGCGGGATCGGCACCGGTAGAGGAACCACAAAACACACAAAGCGATCGTAAACGGGACATGGTGGGACGCACTCCATACGAAGAAAGCCTTTCCCTTGATTAGCCCGCTCTCGGACAAGACGCAACCAATCCCGCTCCAGCCCCGTAGCGGGATTGGTTGCTCCGTGGTAGAAAAGGAAAGAGCTGGGGGGCAATCGGTATGAAAAAGCGAATAGGAACAGTCTTTTTGGCACTCACATGCGCCATGGGCACCCTATTGCCAAGGCACCCGGTTCTCGCCCAAGAAGCGAGCCTGATAGTGACGTTGGAACGTCTGGAGACCAAGGATCGCGCCTGTCTCGGGACCTTCCGCATGGACAATGAGATGGGGCGTGATATCGGCTTTCTGACCCTGGAAATCGCCGTTCAGCGCAATGATCGTTTGCCCGGCCGCCTGTTTTCCCTGGCTCTGATGCCCTCTCGAACCCAGACCATCACTCGGGTGACCTTGCCGGTGCTGGACTCGCCCTGTTCCCTGGTCTCCGACCTTCTGGTCAATCGCGTGAACGTCTGCCGGGACCGGGGTGGCGCCCCCCTGGATTGTGAAACCTCCCTGAAAGCAAACTCTGAGATCGACACCCCCTTAACAAAATGAGGGTTCCGTCCCTTACGTCCATCCCAGCAGGCTCCACCACAGGTAATCCAGGGGCCAGAGCAACAGGATGGACAGCGCAGCAATGACCGCGCAGAACCAGGCCACCTCCCGCAGAGGCAACTGCCCCACCTGAATGGCCACGACCAGGGGCGGCGCCTGATAGGGGAACAGCACCGTTGAATAGCCCACCACCTGGGTCATGACCACCGCCCATGACGACCAACCGGTCGCCGCCGCCAGGGTGTCGGTCAGGGGCGTCATGACCGCAGGGATTCCCGGCAGGGTCACGGCCAATCCCGTCACCACCGACACGGCGGACAACACACCGAAGGTTTGGGCCGGGGCATCCGGTTCCAGCGGCAGCACGGCCAAGACGTGCTCGGCCACCCAGGCGCCCAGGCCGTTGGCATGGGCAACCGCCCCCATGCCAACAATGCCCGCCACATAGAATAGGGGCTCGAAGCTCATGGATTTCAAAGGCTTGTCCGGAAGCAAGCCCGATCCGGGGGCCAGACAAAAAAGCGCCACCACCATCCCCACCCAAGCCGGAGTGATGCCGTGGATGCCATCCGTCGCCCAAAGGACGAAGGCCAGGGCCAACAGCAGCGCCAAGCGGCGCTCCCGCCCTGCTAGAGGAGGCACCGCCACCAAACCGGCAACCTGATCGGGATCGGGCCGATCTCTATATCGGAGGATCAGCAAAGGCGCCAGGAGAAGCAGTTTCCCCAACCCCAGCACTGGAAAGTGCAGCAATAGGTAGGTGGCAAAGGTAGGTGGTGCGCCCAGCATAGCCTCCACCGTACCCAGAAAAACATTGTTGGGCACATTTGCCGGCAAGACGGTGAAGGCGGGCATGAAGGTTCCCAGGACACCGGCCATGACAAGACCCCGGTGCCCCTTGGTTCCCTTTGTGTATCCCAGATGCACGGCCAGGGCGGTTACGATGGGAATAATCAGCACAACCCGCCCCATGGCCGAGGGCATCATAAAAGTCAGAGACAGGCCAAAAAGCATGGTGCCCACCACTGACCGCCGGAAAGAGCCGCTCACCAAGGGGACCAATCGGGCGGCCATCCGATCCCCCAAGCCCGTATGGGCCATGGCACCACCGATGACGATCCCGGCAAAGACCAACCAGATGGCCGAGGAGGCGAAACCGGCAAACACCGTGTCCGGCGCTGCCACCTTGCCGACCATGCACAGAGTGAAAAAAGCCAGCGCGCTAAACCATTCGGGCAGGGCTGCCGTGGCCCAGAGACCGACGGCCAGGGGAACAACCACCATGGCCTTGCCCAGAGGTGCGTCGACCAGGCCGGTCAACAAAACCACGGCCACGGTCAGGATCGCCACCAGGGCAATGGTGGGTTTGGGGGACACCGCTGTCATGATCGCTCGCTCTGGATAGCGGGAGGGAAAATCGGGGGGAGGGGAACCCCCACGGAAAACGGGCGGCGGAGTGCTCCGTCGCCCGTTTCATCTTATCGGACGCTTCCCCTATGTCGAGGGCGGCCCGGCTTTGTAATGTTCGTTCTTGGTACCCGGGATCCTTAAATCCGCCCTTTAAACCGTTATTCGCTCCCAGCGGGTTGGGTAAATACCTTCACCTCGGGTAGATCCCCGTCGTATTTGGCGACATCGGCGACCACCGTATGACCGCAGTTGCCCTGGGCCAGCTTGGAGGTTCCCTTGTCCACGGACAGCACGTTGGCGCTGCCATAGGCATCCAGGGTGCCAAGGGTGCCCGGCTCGACCGGATCGTACCACCCGCCTTCGTTCAGACGGAGCACGCCGGGACGCACCTTGTCGGTCACAATTGCGCCCGCCAAAACCTGACCGCGGTCATTGAAGACCCGCACAACATCGCCATCCTTGATGCCCCGCTCCCCGGCATCAGCCGGATTGATCAGCACGGGCTCGCGGCCCTGGACGGTGTACTTCTTGCGCAAAACGGCACTGCCATTCAATTGCGAGTGCAAGCGATACTTGGGATGGGCCGTGGTCACATGCAGGGGGAACTTGGAGTCTTTGGCTCCGGACCATTCCACCGGCTCCATCCAGGTCGGATGGGGCGGGCAATCATCGTAGCCCATCTTTTCGATGGCCTTGGAATACAGCTCGATCTTGCCCGAGGGAGTCCCCAGGGGCTCAAGGAGCGGATCCTCCCGGTAGTCGGCGTAGCGGACAAAATTCTTGGCCGCATCGTCGGGTTCGAAGACCAGGGGCAAATCGCCGTTCCAGAAGGTCTCGAAGTCCGGCATGTCGATGTTCCGGGCCTTGGCTTGCGTCAGCGCGGCTTCATAGAAGCTTTGAATCCACCCCATTTCGTCCTTGCCGTCGTCAAAGCCGTCCCCATAGCCCAGAGCCTTGGCCACAGCGTTGAAGATATCGAAGTCGCTGCGGGCCTCGAACAGCGGATCAATCACCTTCCGCATGGGGGTCATCAGACGCAGGGAGTAACTGCCGCCCTGCTCGATGTCATTGCGCTCGTAGGACGTGGTCGCAGGCAGGACGATATCGGCGAAGCGGGCCGTGGGGGTCCAGAACATGTCGTGGACAATCACGGTTTCCGGCTTCCTCCAGGCCTCCACCAGGGCATTGGTATTCTGGTGGTGGGTCAAGGGATTGCCGCCGACCCAATAGATCAGCTTGATATCCGGATAGGTCACCTTGCCGCCATTGAAGTCGATGGTCTTGCCCGGGTTCATCAGCATGTCGGTGATACGGGCCAGGGGGATCGAGACGAGACCGCTCTTCTCCAGCCATTCCGCCCCTTCCACGGCCTTGCCCGTGGCCGTGATCCCCGGCAGGACCGGGGCATTGGCCGTTGGGGTTCCGCCATTGGAATAGTGGTAGGACAAACCGAAACCGCCCCCAGGCAAGCCGATCTGGCCGAGCATGCTGGCCACGGCCACCAAGCTCCAGTGCGCCTGTTCACCATGGTCCATGCGCTGCATGGACCAGCCGCTCATCAGCATGGTGCGATTGGCGGCCATATCACGGGCCAGCTTGCGGATCACATCGGCGGGCACAGTGGAAATGGCTTCGGCCCATTCCGGCGTCTTCTCGACCCCGTCTTCCTCGCCCTTCAGATAGGCGGCGAATTCGGGATAGCCAACGGTATAATCCTCAAGGAAGCTATCGTCAGCCAACCCTTCGCTCATCAGGGTATGGGCGATGGCGAGCATGATGGTCACATCGGTCTGGGGTCGGGGCGCGATCCATTCCGCATTCAGATAGTCCACGGTATCGGTGCGCACCGGATCGATGACGATCACCCGGGTTCCCTTTTCGCGGAGGGCCGCCATCCCCTCGAACCCGCCGTGCTCGCACAGCAGCCAGTCGATCTGGTTGGTGGTCATGGGATCGGCGCCCCAAATCACCACCAGAGACGAATTCTCCACCACCACGGGCCAAGCGGTCTGTTGTTCATAGACCTCCAGACGTCCCACCACATGGGGCATGATCACCTGGGATGCGCCGGTGGAATAGTCGCCGGTATGGTTGGTATAGCCCCCGTGCAGGTTCAGCAGGCGCCCCAGCAGATTGCGGCAATTGTGCAGCTTGCCAACGCTCTTCCAGCCATAGGATCCGCCGAAAATCGACGTATTGCCATGATCGGCCTTCACCCGGGTCAGCTCCTTGCTGACCAACTCAAGGGCCTTGTCCCAGCTCACCCGCACGAAATCCTCGGTACCACGGGTCGCGTCATTGGCCCGAGGGCCGTTTTCCAGGAACCCCTTCCGCACCATGGGATAGCGAATGCGGCTGTCCGCGTAGACAGAATCCGCGATGCCTTCCAGCATTTCGGTAGGATGGAAGTCCAAGGACAGGGGCTTGGCCGCAGCGAACTTGCCGTTTTCCATCACTGCGTGGAAAGGACCCCAGTGGGAGCCCTGCAGGGCAAGCCCCGACGACGCTGCCTGGGCCTGGGCCCGCCGGGCACCGACCAACAGAGAGGGGCCCGCCAGGGCGGCGATACCAGCCAGCGTTGTGCCTTGTAGGAAGGTCCGCCGGTTCATGCCGAAGGCCGTCCTTTTGGTTTTGTCGATCATACCCATGGTCAATTCCTCTAAACACTAGGCTCAACACGCCAATCGCAACATTGCATTTAACCGTTGAACCGCCTCTTCTTGGGTCCGAGAGGGAGTATAGAAGTTAGGGGTAAACGACTTTCGGGGGAAACATGAACCAGGAGTAAAACCTTGTAATCGGAATGTTAACCGAACCGGATCCGGAAAAAGGGGCCGCTGTTGCGCGCCCCCTTCCCGTCCATCATGCTCCGGACCCCATGCCCTTCAGCATCCATTCCGTCAAACGGGCGGCGGCGGCATAGACTCCCCGGGGGTCTGCGGCCTCCACCCGTTCCCGGAACTGGGGGAACCAGGGGAGCATTTCTTCCGCCGTAAACTGCGCCTGTTCGGCGGCGGAGGTGGCGGCGGCGGCGAGGTCCCCCTCTTCCTCTTCCTCGGCCTCCCGTTCGGCCAGGGCGGCGAGTGCGGCGAGCAGGACCCCCACATGGTCCGCAGGCTCGTTCAACCCTTCGGCCAAATCCAGGTCATTGCGGGCGAGGAACGCGGCGGCCCGGTCGGTCGTTTCCCCATGGGTCCTGCCCCCGTCCCGATAGACCGAGGCATAGGGGTGAGCCACCTTGGATTTGGTGCCCGCCCCCAGGAACAGAGTCCCGAATGTCCCAGCCAGGGCCAGGGCCGCTCCGGCGTCGGAGCCTTCTTCCGCCCGAACCTTACGCAGGGCCTCGACCAGGGCCACGGCCTCCCGGTCCAATCCGGGATAATCGGCCAGATCGGACATCACCTGGTCGCCCTCCTCTCCGGCGAGCAGGGCGACGGTTTCCGCGTCGGGCTCCAGGGTGAGAAGCCCGGCGAGCCAATCCAGCAACAGGGCACGATCCGCCGCAGGAAGGACGGGAGCGGGGAGCGTCGACGGGGCGTCGGTCATGGTTGAGAATCCAATATAGGAAAGGATGTTAGAAGGGAGGCCCGCCCTTGGCAGGCTTGAACCGGCTTAGAGCATCTTGCCTGATTCATGAATCAGGCAAGATGCTCTAATATTTTGTTTTATCGCATTTTTATGCGCAAAACCGGTGCCCACTTTTGCGCAAAATGCTCTAGAATGCCTTCGCGGCGTGCTCACATCCGCAGCACATAGCCCACGCCATGGACGGTGACGATATGGCGGGGATCCCTGGGATCTTCCCCCATTTTGCGGCGCAGGCGATTAACCAACACGTCGACCGTCCGGTCGGCGGGCGCCCATTCCCGGTGACTGACATGGTCCAGCAGGGAATCCCGGGTCATGACCTGTCCCGGGTGGGCAGCCAGGGCGGCGAGCAGTTCAAACTCCCCCCGGGTCAGGCGCAGGGCTTCGCCTTGAGGAGACAGCATTTCCCGTTTCTCCAGGTCCAAAGTCCACCCGGAGAAATGGATTTCCTGGTGTTCCCCCTCCCGATCCCGAACCTCGGCCAGGCGGGTGAGCAAGCGCTTGCCCCGGGCCAGGACCTCCCGCGGATCCCGGGTTCGCTCCACCACATCGTCGGCGCCCATTTCCAAACCGAGGATGCAAGCCAGAGAATCCGCCACGGCCGTCAAGATGATGATCCCAGCCAGCGGGCAGTGGTCGTGAATGGTTTTCAACACCTCCATACCGCCGGGCGGGGGCAGATCCGTGTCGAAAATCACCAGAGAGGGAGAATACCCCGGAAGATGGGCCGATCCATTCCCCAGGCCGAACCGTCCAATCCGATCGGGTTCGGCCACATGGGACAGGGCAAACCCGGAGCGCTCGAAAATGGAGGCCAGGGCGGGCGGCGGCGGAGCGTCCTCCCGGATATACAAAAGATGAGATCGATTGGTCATAGATGGGGTATCTCAAAACCGCGCCACGAAGTTGGATCATTCGGGTCGCAGGTATAACGAAAAAGGGTGAAAATTCTAGCTTATTCACAAACCGATAACATCATTTTACGTATTGTTCATGATCACAACAAAGTCAATTTACGCTCTTTCGCTACACTCCCCTCAAACAAAAAAAGCCCCTAAGGTGGTTCGGGGGATACAGGCATCGCGAGCAGACCTTATGGAGATCAAAGGTCGATTTTCCTCCCCTGCCGACCACGGGTTCGAACCGCCTTTTTTACAATAAGACTGGAGACACTTGGGATGCTCAAACGGGCATGGAACTGGTTAGCGAGACCGAGCCGCTTGGCTTGGAGCCTCATCCTCATCGTCGGCGTGGCCCTGGGGGCGGTGGGACTGACCGCCGGGCACGCCATTCTCAACACAACAAACAGCACAACCTTCTGCATCTCCTGTCACGAGATGGAGATTCCCTATGCGGAATACAAGGAAAGCCCCCACTACATGAACCCCTCGGGCGTGCGGGCGGGTTGTCCCGACTGCCATGTTCCCGAATCCGGCCTGCCCTATCTCTGGGCCAAGATCCGGGCTTCGAAGGACCTCTACCACCACATTCTGGGCACCCTCTCGACACCCGAAGCCTACGAGGAACACCGCCTCGCTTTGGCTCAGGGGGTCTGGGAGCGGATGAAGGAAACCGACAGCCGCGAATGCCGCTCCTGCCATGCCTTCGACGCCATGGATATCCCGAAACAGCGGGAAGAGGCCCAAAAGAATCATCCGACCGCCATTGCAGAGGGCGCCACCTGTATCGACTGCCACAAGGGCATTGCCCATAAGCTGCCAGATATGAAGAAGGCCTTTGCCAATGCCTTCGAAAACCTGAAAAAGGACAGCGCCAGCGCCGATTTGAGCAAGGTGGCCTATTCCCTGGAAACCCTGTCGTTCACCCTGGGCAAGGATGACGCAAAGCCTTCGGGCCGGTTGCTCCCCGCCTCTCGCCTGGAGGTGCTGGCCCGGGATGGCGACAAGATCAATGTCCGCATCTCCGGATGGCGGCAGGAGGGCGCCGATACGGTTATCTATGGCGATCAAGGCAAGCGCATCCTGGTCGCGGCCCTGACCAAAGCCGCTGCCAAAGAGGTCAAGGTCGGCGAGGCCATGACGGATCCCGAAACGGATCAGGTGTGGATGCCGGTCAGCCTGGATGTCTGGATGCCCGTGGAAGGCCTGACGGATTCCATCGATCCGATCTGGGATTACGCCGGGTCCCTCTACACCAACGACTGCGCGGTCTGCCACGTTGTCCACCACACCGACCAGTTCCTCGCCAACCAATGGATCGGTCAGCTCAAAGCCATGGAGCGGTTCTCCCAATTGGACAAGGAGCAAAACAGGCTGGTCCTCAAGTACCTTCAGTACCACTCGAAGGACGCACCGAAAGACGGCTTGAACTAAAGTGAAAATGGGCCAGCTTGAGTCAAGCTGGCCCCGTTTTCACGGGGATGACGACGTAAAACGGGGATGACGAATAAAAACACCGTATTCTTTACCTTCGGAGCGGCACAAAGAAACCTGCATCCCTTAGCGCCATGCACAGGCATGGCGGAAACCTGTGAAGTCACGATCTGAATCTTGGGTTCGGCTCGACCACCCTCTGCACCCGGCCCCTCCCCTCGCAAGGGCCCGGGTGACCTTCTGAAAACGCATCACGCCGTTTGGGCGTTTGCCCCATAGGTTTTGAATTTCTCCAAAACCCGGTCCATTTCCTCCTGGGACAGAAGCTCAGGCGTCCCGAGTTGGAGGATCCGCACATATTGCTGGGCCAATTCCTCGACCTCGACGGCCAGTTTGATGGCGCCGGGCAGGTCCGGACCGATGGCAATCATTCCGTGGTGGGACAACAGACAGGCCTTGCGCCCCTCCAGGGCTGCAAGGGCGTTGTGGGACAGCTCCTCCGTCCCGAAGGTGGCATAGGGGGCAACCCGGATGTCCGAGCCCCCGGCCACGGCCACCATGTAATGGAAGGGCGGGATGGGCTTGTCCAGACAGGCCAGGACCGTGCAGAAGGGCGCATGGGTATGAACCACCGCCCCCACATCCGGGCGACCGGCCATGATATCCAAGTGGAAACGCCACTCGCTGGACGGCTTCTTCTCCCCGCGCCAGGTTCCATCGAAGTCCATCAGAACGATGTCCTGGGGCCGCAACGCCTCGGCCGACATGCCCGAGGGGGTGATGAGCAGACTGTCTTCGTCAACGCGCACCGACAGATTGCCCGCAGTTCCCTTGTTCAGCCCAAGGGTTTCCAGACGCCGGGCGCCATCGATCACTGCGTGACGGGCATGAATGCGGCGCATGGTCATCCTGCTTCCTCCGGATAGAGACTCGACAACTCCGCTTCACGGGCCGGACAGACCCCCTGTTCGGTGATCAAGCTCATCCGCCTGAGCCCCCCAGCACACGGCCGGCAACGGCGGACAGCTTTTCGACCATGGCGGGATCCCGCTTGTCCGGATGGGTGATGATGGCATGGTCCAGGGTGCGGTGACTGCCATCCGGCAAAGGATAGGGCCGGTCTTTCATGACCCCGGGCATGGCCTTGACCAGCGAGCGGGCCTTGTCGGCATTGGCCAACAGAACCTTGACCACCGTATCGACGCTCACATGGTCATGGTCGGGATGCCAACAATCGAAATCGGTGACCATGGCCACGGTGCAATAGGCGATCTCCGCCTCCTTGGCCAGCTTGGCCTCGGGCATGTTGGTCATGCCGATGACGTGACAGCCCCATTGGCGATAGAGGTTGGACTCTGCCACCGTGGAGAACTGGGGGCCTTCCATCGCCAGATAGGTCCCGCCCCGGCGGTTGGGAATGCCCAGGTCCTTGAGAACCTGCTCCACCCGATCGCCCATCCAGGAACTCACCGGATGGGCGACGCTGACATGGGCGACCAATCCCTTGCCAAAGAAGCTTTTCTCGCGGGCGATGGTGCGATCAATGAACTGATCGACGATGACGAAGGTTCCGGGGGGCAGATCCTCCACCAGAGAGCCCACCGCAGAGACCGAGAGGATCTCCGTCACGCCCAAGCGCTTCAAAGCATCGATATTGGCCCGGTAGTTCACGCCATTGGGGGGAAGGACATGGCCCCGGCCATGGCGGGGCAGGAAGACCATCTCCAGCCCCTCCAGGGTGCCCCGCAGGACCTGATCGGAGGGGCGGCCAAAGGCGCTGTCGATCGTTTCCCAGCGGGCGTTCTCCAGTCCGTCGATGTCATACACCCCGGACCCGCCGATAACCCCGAGAACCGGCTGCCGATACCCATCCGCCATCTGTTTCATTCCTCGTCTTGCATTCATTCGGAGGATCACCTTACAGGTGAGAGGAAACGATGGAAAGGATCCCTCTGAACGGATGGGAAAGTCCACCTGGCCACGCCCTCTCCCCTGCGCCCCCCCCAGGGGTCCGGAGAAAGTCCGGAAACGCAACCAAAAGCATCCTTCCCGCCTGCGCGCTATGGCATGCCCGTTTCTTTTATTGAGCTCTAAGTTTTTTTACGTCGTCATTCCCGCGCAGGCGGGAATCCAGGGTGGGAACCGGGGACGGAAGCGGTTGACGCAACAGGTGCGCACTTCACTAACGCTTCCGAAATCAACCCTGGATCCCCGTTTTCACGGGGATGAGGAAGGAAAAAATATGAGAGCCAAATTAAGAAACGGCCATCCCTTGGTACCGGCGCGGGAAGGGCGGCTAAGTCATTGAAATGACGAGAGCCATTTCGGATTAGGCTCTTGCGAGGGTTTGTTCTAGACTGCGGACCATAGTCAAAAACCCTTTGGACTCCCGATCCCCATGGCCATCCTCACCCTCGATCAGCTTGAAGGCCACCTCTGGCGGGCCGCCGATATCCTGCGCGGCTCCATCGATGCCAGCGACTACAAGCATTACATTTTCGGCCTGCTTTTCTACAAACGCCTCTGCGACGTGTGGGAGGAAGAGTACGAGGATCGGATGGCGAAATACGACGACGCCGAGCTCGCCGCCGATCCGGAGGAACACCGCTTCCATATCCCCGAGGGGCATTTCTGGAAGGACGTCCGAAAGCACACCACCGACATCGGCGCGCATCTGAACGCCGCCTTCCATGCCATTGAAGACGCCAACCACCGCCTGCGGGGTGTTTTCCAGGATGTGGACTTCAACAACAAGGAGCGGTTCCCCGACGCCGCCCTGGAAAAGCTCCTCCAGCATTTCGAGACCCACCGCCTGCGCAAGGTGGATGTGGAACCGGACGTGTTGGGGCAGGCCTATGAATACCTGATCTCCCAATTCGCCGACGACGCGGGGAAGAAGGGCGGGGAGTTCTACACGCCGAAAATGGTCGTCCGCCTGATCGTCGATTGCCTGCAACCCCAGGAAGGCCACTCCATCTACGATCCCACCTGCGGGTCGGGGGGCATGCTGCTGGAGGCCGTCCATCACCTGGAACGCCAGGGCAAGAACCCGCGCAGCCTCTCCCTGTTTGGCCAGGAACGGAACCTCAACACCTGGGCCATCGCCCAGATGAACCTGTTCCTCCATGACATCGACGACGCCGATATCGCCCGGGGGGACACCCTGATCAACCCCAAACACCGCATCGGCGACAGCAAGGCCATCCGCACCTTTGACCGGGTCTTGGCCAACCCGCCCTTCTCCCTGAAGCAATGGGGGCATGAGGTCTGGAGCACCGGCGACCCCTACGCCCGCGACCGCTACGGCTGTCCGCCGAAATCCTACGGCGACCTCGCCTTCGTCCAACATATGGTCGCCAGCCTGCGGGAAAGCGGCATGCTGGGCGTCGTCCTTCCCCATGGCATCCTGTTCCGGGGCGGAGCGGAAGGCCGCATCCGCGAGGGCATGCTGAAGGACGATATCATCGAGGCGGTCATCGGACTGGCCCCGAACCTGTTCTATGGCGCGGGCATCCCCGCCTGCATCCTGATCATCCGCAAGACCAAACCCGCCGCGCGCAAGGGCAAGGTCCTGGTGATCAACGGTGTGGAGCAGTTCGTCGAAGGCAAGGCCCAGAACCACCTGTCCGAGGCCAATGTCGCGGCCCTGGCGGCGGCCTTCCACGGCTTCACCGACATCGAGCGTTTTGCCCGGGTGGTGCCCCTGGAGGAAATCGCCGCCAACGACCACAACCTCAACATCAGCCGCTACGTCCATGTGACCGAGGCGGAAGAAGACCTGGACGTGGCCGAGGAAGTCGCCAAGCTTTTGGACCTGCGGAAGAAGCGGGACGCAGCGGAAGCCAAGATGATGGGGTTCCTGAAGGACCTTGGTTACCTGCCAGAGGGCTAAGGGCTGCCCCCTTTCTCGAGTTCACTGTGGCGCGGAGGGAACGTTTTGTTTTTATTCGTCATTCCCGCGTACGCGGGAATCCAGGGTGGGAACCGGGGACGGAAGCGGTTGACGCAACAGGAGCGCACTTCACTAACGCTTCCGAAATCAACCCTGGATCCCCGTTTTCACGGGGATGACGAATAAAATATTGAACTTCGGAGCGGCACAGAAAAACGTGCATCCCTCAGCGCCCGGGTGGGAAAGCCCCATAAAATCCGGACCGGTGATCTCTTGATGGTAGATCACACGCCACCGTTCGCGGTACACTCTCGATTGTGTCCACCTCAGTGATGGGCAAAGCGGCGTCGAGGGTGGCTGCAACCACCCCCAACGCCTAACCGCAACCCTGCTTGAGCTAAGAAAGTGAGCAAGGTCATGGCTAACGCCTGTTATATCCCATTGTCCGCCGTTTCCACAAATTCGTCCTGCTTGCGGGGCGAACCTGGGGGCGCGCTGGCCGGGGGTTGAGGGAGGACGCCGGGCGGGCCGGGTTATCCGGAGGCCTGTTTGCCCATGTCCCCGCTCTGACCCGGTCCGTTTCGGCGGTTCTCCCCGGCCTCCGGTCGGATTTTCCGACCATGGAAAACAGCACCCTTTCCCCGAAGGCGGGAGGGGGGCGCGATGCTGCGCCCACGCCCGTTGATATCAGTGTTGGACGCCGCTTGCGTTGGCTGCGGCGGTCCAGGGGCCTCTCCACAAGGGAGCTTGCCGATCATGTTGGCTTCTCCGGTGCTCAGCTTATGAAATACGAGCTGGGGACCAATCGAATCAGCGCGAGCCGCCTTTATGGCTTGGCCTGTGCCCTTGGTGTGACGCCCTCCTTTTTCTTCGAGGACCTGCCGTCTCCCACGGGCGAGCCGATCCCGGAGGGGGCGGAGATGATGACCCACCCCCTGACCTGGGAGATGCTGAGGGCTTTTGAGGGGATCCGGTCTTCCGCGCAGAAGCAAGCGGCCTATGCGCTTTTGCTCAGCATGGCGGCCTGTTTCGACGCACCCATCGAGAAAGTCATGCGGTAACGTCAAAGGGGTCCGTCTTGGCCGCGTTCGCGGGGATGACGACGTACAAAAACACGATAGCCCAATAAAGAAACCTGCCCCCCTGAGCGCCCAACCCGAAATGCCTCTCACTGTTTCAACAACTTGGTCGTCATTCCCGCGCAGGCGGGAATCCAGGGTGGGGACCGGGGACGGAAGCGGTTGACGCAACAGGAGCGCCCGTCACCGACAGCGCCGAAATCAACCCTGGATCCCCGCGGACGAGGGGATGACGACGGAAAAAACCTTAGAGCCCAATGAAGAAAATCGTTTATCCTTTGGCGTGAAATCGGGGATGACACGGGCCGAACGCCGTGACGCGTTCCATGCCCCTCGATGGGACGCGGAAAAACTCCGGAAATGCTCCAACATCGTCCTTCCCGCGCAGGCGCTATGGCATGCAGGTTTCTTTATTTCGCTCTAAGATTTTTTCCGTCGCCCTTCCCGCGCACGCGGGACTCCAGGGTGGGGACAACGGACCTATGCGGTTGACGCGATCTGAGCACCCTTCACTGACGCCTCCGAAATCAACCCTGGATCCCCGCGTCCGCGGGGATGACGACACAAGAGGTGTCCCACTGCCTATTCATCCGATGCGCCCCCTGCTGACCACCGCCGGACGGACCAATCACGAGCAGAGAAAGCAGGCCGACGCCAAGGCCACCAAACGGGAGACCGGACGATGAGAGTTCCGGAGGGGTGGCGGGAAACGACGCTAGCGTCCATTGCGGAACATGTTACCAAGAAATGGGAGCCTGTGGATGGTGGGGAACATTCCTACCTGGGTTTGGAGCACCTCGAGCAAGGAACTGGCCGCATTCTCAAAACGAATGGCTCGGATGACCTATCCAGCCTAAAGACCAAGTTTCAGGCTGGAGACGTGCTGTTCGGGAAACTCCGCCCTAATTTGCGTAAGACGGCCCACCCCAAGTTCGACGGAATTTGCTCGACGGACATCATAGCGGTAAGGGCGAAACCGTTCATTGACCCTGCCTACCTGTTTTACACTCTGAATCGTTCTGACACGTTCAACCACGCCATCAAATCAGCGGCAGGAACCAAAATGCCGCGAACATCTTGGAAACTGATGGGCGAGTTTCGATTTTGCCTTCCCCCCCTCCCCGAACAACGCCGTATCGCCGAAATCCTGTCCAGCGTGGACGAAGCCATTGCCGCGACGCAGGCGCTCATTGAGCAAACCCGCGTGGTCAAGCAGGGCGCCCTGAAACGCCTGCTGACCAAGGGCATCGGTCACACCCGTTTCAAACAGACGGAGATCGGGGAGCTTCCGGAGGGGTGGGAGGCGCTTACTCTCCAAGACTTGTGCGCCAAGATTACGGACGGTTCCCATCAAACGGTGAAAACGACGGATTCAGGTGTGCCGTTTCTTTATGTGTCCTGCATTCGTGATGGGCAGATCGTTTGGGAAAAAGCGGGAGCCGTAGATCCCGCCATCTACAAAACAATCTCAAAGGGCCGAGAGGCACGAAAGGGATGTGTTCTCTACACAGCCGTAGGTTCCTACGGGCACGCTGTCGCCCTGGACAAAGATTATGATCTCTCATTTCAGAGGCATATTGCTTACCTGAAGCCCATAAAGGAACGGCTGCTTCCAGAATACTTATCCGAATTCCTGAATAGCGAAATCGGTAGGCGTTACGCGGATAGCGTCGCGGTGGGAAATGCCCAGAAGACAGTCACGCTCAAGAAGATAAAGGAACAAATTCTCGCCGTTCCTCCAATTTCTGAACAGGTGTCATTCATCAATAAACTGAGCCATTTCAACGAAAGTATACGCTTGGGTGAGAAAAAAAATGCACTGTTAAGAACAACCAAAGCCGCCCTCCTATCCGCCCTGCTAACCGGTCGCAAGCGGGTGTCATTCGCCGAAGAGACCGCCGCCGAATAAGCCACAAAAAAGGAAACGCGACCATGGGCATGGAATGGCATCTGGCGGAGAAACCGACCCTCGATTGTCTGGCGGGCATGGGTTACGCGGTCATCCCGCCCGCCGACCATGCCGCCCTCCGCGATGGCGAGAATCAGGTGCTCTTGCGTCCTCCCCTCGTCGAGGCCCTCAAGCGGATCAACGGGCTGTCCGACGCCGACGCCCAGGCCGCCTATACCGACCTTGTCGCCGTCTCCGATAACGAAAAGTGGCTCGCCATCCAGCGGGGGGAGTTCAGCCGGACCGTGCAGGGCAAGGCGACGCATCAGACCATCCGCGTCATCGATTTTCTCCATCCCGAAAACAACCGCTTCACCGTCACCAACCAGTTCCGCGTGAAAGCCGAGGTCACCCGCATTCCCGATCTGGTGATCCACGTCAACGGCATCCCCCTGGTGGTCATCGAGTGCAAAAGCCCGGTCAACACCAAGGACAAAAGCGGCGAGGCCTTCGAGCAGATCCGCCAGTACGAGCGGGACATCCCCCGCCTGTTCCTGTCCAATGCCTTCACCCTCGTCACCGATGGCACCAACTGCCTCTATGGCGCGACGGGCAGCCCCTCGAAGTTTTTCGGCTCCTGGCGGGATCCCTGGCCCCGGACGGTCGGGGAGTTTCCCGATGCCCTCTCCCTGGGGCTCTGGAGCCTGTTGGAGCCCGCCCGCCTGCTCGACCTGATCGCCCATTTCATCGTCTTCGAACGGACCGACGGTGGGAAAGTCGTCAAGAAAATCTGCCGGTATCAGCAGTTCCGGGCGGTCAACAAGATCGTTGACCGCGTGACCAAGGGAACGCAGCGACAGGGCTTGATCTGGCACACCCAGGGGTCGGGCAAGTCCCTGACCATGGTCTATGCCGCCCTGAAGCTGAAGACCCACCGCACGGTCTCCTCCCCCGAGCTGGCCAATCCGAACATCATGGTACTGACCGACCGGGTGGACCTGCACAACCAGATCAGCGGCACCTTCATTGCCTGCGGCCTTCCCAACCCCATCGCCGTGGAAAAGATCGAGGATCTCCACGCCCTCATCCGCACGGGCAAGGAGGGGCTGACGGTCCTTTCGACCATCTTCAAGTTCCAGGGCTCGAAAAAACCGATTCCCCAGTCCGCCAATTGGATTGTCATGGTCGACGAATGCCACCGCACCCAGGACAAGGACCTGGGGGCCTTTTTGCGGAAAAGCCTGCCCGACGCCCGCCTCTTCGGCTTCACCGGCACGCCGGTCAAGAAGGATGAGCGGAATACCTACAAGAATTTCGGGGTCCCGGGGGAAGGCTATCTGGACAAATACGGCATTGACGACGCCGTGGCCGACGGGGCGACCCTGCCTATTTTCTACACGGGGCGCAAGACGGACTGGCATATTGACGAGGCCAAGATCGACATCCTGTTCGACCAATGGTTCATCGACCTGCCCGACGACAAACTGGCCGAGGTGAAGAAGAAGGGGGTGACCCTCGCCGATCTGGTCAAACACCCCAAGCGGATCGCCCTGATCGCCTATGACATCTGGACCCACTTCAAGGCCCATGCCCGCCCCGATGGCTTCAAGGCCCAGATCGTCGCCTTCGACCGGGAGGCGGTGATCCTCTACAAACGCGCCCTGGACGCCGTCATTGCGGAAGATCTGATGGGGGCCGATCAGATGGGGGGGAACCTGTCCGAGGAGGAGGCCCGGGCCGAAGCCGCCAGCCTGTCGGCCTGCGTCTACTCCGCCGCCCAGGAGGACGCCAAGCCCAGCGAGGATGAGCGGATCGACGCCCTCCGCGCCGACCTCCGCTGCCACTTCCTGGACGCCGACGCGGAGAAGGAGGTGAAACGGCGCTTCGGGATCAAGGGCGAGAAGCCCGAGTTCCTGATCGTCTGTGACAAGCTGCTGACGGGCTTTGATGCCCCCATCGAATCCGTCATGTACCTGGACAAACCCCTGAAGGAGCACAGCTTGCTCCAGGCCATCGCCCGCACCAACCGCGTCGCCGATGCCCAAAAACGCAACGGCCTGATCGTCGATTACATCGGGGTCTCCAACAACTTGGACGCGGCCCTGGCCTCCTACCGGGCGGACGATGTCCAGAACGCCATGCGGAGCCTCGACGACCTGCGCAACCAGCTTCGCGCCGCCCATGGCGAGGTCCTGCGGATGATGAAGGGCGTGAAGCGCTCCGGCCGGTTGGACAAGGACGGTCTGAAAGGCGAGTTTGACGCCCTGATCGCCCTGTTGAAGGGGGAGGAGCAGTGGTACCTTTTCCGCACCAAGGCCCGGGCGTTTATCGCCGCCTACGAGGCCGTCAGCCCCGATCCGGCGGTCCTGGACGTCCGCGAGGACCTCAAATGGGTGGCGACCTTCCTGCGCTATGGCACCCAGGTTTTCGAGAAACGGGAGGCCTTCGATCAGATGGAGTACAGCCGCAAGATCCGCGACATGCTGGACCAGCACCTGATGGCCACCGGCTTGAGCGTCACGGTGACCCTGCGGGCCATCACCGATCCGGACTTCTGGGAGGACTTCGAGACCGAGGGCAAGAGTGAATCCGACATCCAGGAAGCCGCCATCCGCAAGACCGCCGAAACCCGACGCACGGTGACGGAACGGATCAGCCAGAACGCACATCAATACGGAAAGTTCTCCGACCGCCTGAGGGAACTCCTGAAGCGGATGGACGCCGCCCAGGTGTCCTGGGCCGACCTTCTGAAGGAGACGGAGGAGCTGGCCAGGGATATCCGGGCGGAAGACCGCGCCCATGAGGGCAGCGGCTTGTCCCGGGGGGCCTATGGCCTCCTCCAGGTGATCCACAGCTTCGCTGAGGAGGGGAGCGATGGGGAGGGCTTGGCCCAGGTCATCGCCGGTCTGTACGAAAGCGACGAGACCGCTCCCCGGCTTTGGCAGGAGAAGGAGGGATTGCGAAAAAGCCTCCGACAGGAGGTCCGCGCCCTCGCCAAGGAGGCCGGGTTCACGGCCCTGCGGGATCTCCCGGCCGCCGTGGAGGACTTCGCCCTCAAACAGTTCGCGAAGGCCTGACCATGCCCTTTTTCACCGTCGGTGACAGCCAAATCCCCTATGACCTGAAGCGTTCGGACAGAGCGACCCGGGCCCGCCTGACCGTGACCCCCAATGCGGTGGAAGTTGTGGTCCCCGTCTCTGCGACCGAGGAAGACATCGCCGCCATGCTCCACCGTCGCCGGGGCTGGCTGGTCGAACAGACCCAAAGCATGCGGGAGCAGGCCGCCAAGGCCAACAGGGTACAGCGCTTCGTCACCGGGGCGAAGATCCCTTACCGGGGGCGGTTGATGCGCCTTCGGGTCGAGCCATCGGACGACACATTGGTCGAGGTCACCTATCGGAACGGCTTCCTGATCGGTTGCCCCAGGTCGGTATCCGAGGCCTCGCGGGATGTTCTGATCGAATCCGCGCTGCGCCTCTGGCTGCGCAAGCGGCTGCGCGAGGATGTGGCCGAAATGGTCAAGCGCCATGGGGAGACCTGGGAGCTGAAACCGAAAGGGGTCCAGATCAAGGACCAGAAGCACCTTTGGGGAAGCTGCGGCCAGGACCGGGTGGTGAACCTGAACTGGCACCTGATTTTCGCGCCAAAGACCGTCCTGGAATACGCCGTGGTCCATGAGCTCTGCCACCTGCGGCACCGCAACCACGGCAAGGCCTTCTGGTCCCTGGTCGGCTCCATCCTGCCGGATTGGGCCAGCCGAAAGGCGTGGCTGGACCGAAACGAGCACTTCCTGAACCTGGAGCGGGTCGAGGTCTAGAGCACTCCAAGGTTTTTTACATCCTCATTCCCGCGCAGGGCTAAGGGATGTGTGTTTTTTTATTTGGCTATAGTGTTTTTGCACTTCGTCATTCCCGCGCACGCGGGAATCCAGGGTGGGGACATCTGACCTATACGGTTGACGCAACAGGAGCGCAGGTCACCGATACCATCGAAATCAACCCTGGATCCCCGTTTCCACGGGGATGACGAAGTAAAAAGCCTTAGATCTAAATAAAAAAACATGCATTCCTTAGAGTGCTCCGAGATCAGCGCTCCCCACTGGAACCGGTCCGAGCGGGACAGGGGCCAACAAAAGCCGACCGCTGATCATCGTCCCTCCCGCCACCAAGCCAGGGCCAAGCCTCCAAGAATGAGCGTGAGTGCCAGGGGGAGGGGAAGGACGGGGGTCAGAGTGACGCCGCTGACCACATGTTCCCCATTGGCGCGGAGACCCATCCAATCGGAGCCGTTGGTTGATTGCCCCGGCAGTGTTCGGCGGATGGCGGGTTGCCCGTCGCTCAGCCAGTGTGCGCCGCCGCCGGTGGCCGTCATCAGGGGCGCGAGGAGCTCGGCCGTCGGGGCGAGGCGCGTGCTTTCCAACGGGTTGGGTGGGCCAGAGACGGTGAAGCTCCGTTGCCCGTCCGGTGTCGTCACCGTGTAGAGGCCGGGCAGGGAGGCGGGCAGGGTCACGCCCGCCCGTCCAGGACCCTGCACCCCCAAACGGGTGGTCCGCTCCGTGCCATCCGGCGCGGTCACGGTCACTTGGTCGGGGGGATCGCCCAGGGTTCGGGTTGAAACGGTGATCCTGTCATCCTCGACTTTGGCGCTTAAGCTTTCTTCTTCGAGTTCCGGTTCCTTCATCAGCCAGTGGGCGAGGCGGCGCAGGAGCTCTCCCTGGGGACCACCGCCGCGCCAGCCCTTGGACCAAAGCCAGATGGTGTCACTGGCCAGCAAGGCCACCCGCCCCTCTCCCACCCTGTCGAGGGTGAGGAGAGGCAAGCCGTTCAGGCCGGTCAGCAGGGTGTGGCCCCGGGATTGGCCGAGGGCCACTTGCCGAAGCCAGGGACCCCAGGTGGGGGTGTCTCCGCCCTGGGGCAGGTTGGCGGTGACCGGATGGCGCGCGCCATCTTTGGCCAGACGGGGGGTGAAGACCCCCCGGTCCACCGCACCGGTGGGGCTTGCGGGCAGGACGGAGGCGAGCGCGCTGTCGGCCAGGGTATAGGGCTCGGTGTACTCCGGCCCCACAGAGAGCAACAGGGCGCCGCCCTGTTCCACATAGCGGGCCACATTGGCCAGATAGGACTCGGGCACCAACCCCCGGCGGGCATAGCGGTCAAAGATGATCAGGTCGAAATCGGACAGTTTTTCCTCGAACAACTCCTGAATGGGGAAAGCGATCAGGGCCAGTTCGGACAGGGGGGTCAGGTCCTCTTTCAAGGGGGGGCGGAGGATGGTGAAATGGACCAGATCCACCGCCGGATCGGCCTTGAGCAGGTTGCGCCAGGTGCGCTCTCCGGCATGGGGTTGGCCGGAGATCAGCAGGACCCGCAGGCGGTCCCGAACGCCGTTCACCGATAGGGCGACTCTGTTGTTGAGGGTGGAGACTTCGCCCTCCCGGCTGGGGGCCGAGAGGTCAAAGACATTGGCACCGGCATGGTCGACGGGCAGGGGCAGGGTCGTGGGCCGATTGGCGGGGACCACCACCTCGCGCGGGGGTTCCCCATCCCGGGAGAGGGACAGGAAAACGGGTGTTCCCGCTTCCACCTCAGGATCCTCCAGGGTGACGCTCAGGGAGACGTCTCGCCCCACCAAGCCGTAGCTTGGGGCTTGGTTGACCACCAGCAGGCGGTCGGTGGCGTCCTTTTGTCCGGTCAAAAGGGCATGGACCGGGGCGCCGGGGTCGAAGGCGAGCCCTCCCTCTGCCCGCTGCACGTCATGGACTTGCCCATCGGTGACCAGGATCACGCCTGCCCGGCGGCTCCGGGGCACGTCGACCAGGGCCTCCCGCGCGGCCTCGGTCAGGCGGGTTCCTTGCGCGTTCCCATCCACGGTGACCAGCCGGGTTTCGAGGCCGGGCAAGCGGTCAAGGGTAGCCTTTAAGGCCTGGGCGGCCTCCCGGGTTTCCTCGATCCGTCCCCCGAGCTTTTGAGAGAGGCTTTCGTCGACCACCACCACGGCCACGTCGCTTACGGGCTCTCGCTTCTCCGTCACCCATTGGGGGTTGGTGAGCGCGATCAAAAGGGCCGCCAGGGGCAGACAGCGGAGCGCGGATCCCCTGGCCCGCCGGAAAAGGGCATATCCCCCGATCAGAAGGCCGAGCCCCAGCAGCGCCCAAAGCAGGGGCGTGGGGGGAATGGGGGCGAAAGTGATGCCGGTGAAGGTGTTCAAGGTTCGGACCCGCTTCCTAATTCGTCAGGCGTTCGAGGATGGCGGGCAGGTGAACCTGATCGCCCTTGTAATTGCCGGTCAGGGCGTACATCACCAGATTGACGCCAAAGCGATAGGCCATTTCACGCTGGCGCTCGCCCCCCGGGGATACCGGGAAAAGATATCCCCGATCCGGTTCATTGGCCCAGGCGGCGGCCCAGTCATTGCCGCCGATGACCACAGGGGACACCCCGTCGTTGTCCCCGCCCTGGGCGGCCACCCAGGTGGGGTTGCCCGTGACCCGCCCGGGGAAATCGTCGAGCAGGTAAAAACTGCGGGTCAGGACATGGTCCTGGGGCGTCTGAATCAGGGGCGGGATATCCAAGCCTTCGGCCAGGGGCCGGGCATCGCCCCCGTCGCGGGTATCGATGACCAGCAGTCCCCCGCCGCGCATGAAGGCATTGACCCTCTCCCGCGCTGCTTCGGACAGGGGCGGGGCATCGGCGACCACGGGCCAGTAGAGAACCGGATAGACCAAGGGATCGTCCGTCTCCAGGTCCAGCCCCTGGGGCGGGGCCAGCTCGGCGGAGGTGCGGCGCCCCAGGACCTCGGTCAGGGCGGCGAGGCCCGCTTCCGTGACCCGGTTCACGCCCGGGTCCGGGCTGCGGACATAGGCCAGACGGGTGTCCAGGGCCGCCTCCACCTCCATGGGATCGGGGGCGGTGGTCTGGTTCTGGGCCAGGGCCGATTGCGGCTGGCCGAAGGCAAAGGCCGTCAGAAGAAGGCCAACTCCCGCCGCGCCCCCTGCGGCGCCGCGCCCCAGGGTCCACCGCCGCCCGCCGGGACCCAGGCCCCGCAGGATCAGGGACAGGGCCAAGTCCAGCAGGGCCAATACCAGAGCCAGGGTGAGAAGCCAGGGCATCAGGTCGATGGCCCGGCCAAGTTCATTCAATGCGCGCAGGCGGGTCAAGGTAGGCCAGTCGGTCGCCGGAGAGAGGTCCGTAATCGAGGGCGCCAGATTGAGCGCCCGGGCGCTGGTCTCATCCCCATAAAGGCCCGGTGGCTGGCCCGGACCAACCGGTGAGCCGATGCCTGCCCCATCTTGCGTGCCTCCAGCTCCGCCCCTCTCCGTCCCGCCCGGCGCATCAAGGGTCAAGGGATGGTCCAGAGGACCCGCCGGACCCAGGCGGCCGAATCCATCGAAAACCCGCCAGGGCGCGAGGGAGGCGCCTTGCCGTCCCGCAGGTCCGGCGATCCCATTGGCCAGATCCACCACCCGATCCAACATGCGGGGGAAGACGCCGGACAGGGGCAGGTTTGACCAGCGGGGGTCCGATGTCACATGGAACAGGACGATCCGTCCCTGACCTCGGTTTGCTGCGGTAACCAAAGGGGTTCCGTCATCCAGCCGCGCCCAGGTGTGGGTTTCCAGATCGGCGGTGGGGTCGGCCAGAACTTGGCTTGCCACGGTGACATCCCGCGGTACGGTCAGTCCGGCGAAGGGGCTGTCGGCGGGGAAGGGCGCAAGGTGGGCCGGTTCGCTCCAGCTCAAGGCCCCTCCCAAGCGCCGGTCGCCGCCCCGCAAGGGGACGGGAAGCAGGCTGTCGGTGCGATTGTCCGGGCGCGGTCCCGCAAAGCGGATCAAGGTCCCGCCGGCGCGGATCCAGCGATCCAGAGCCGCCTCCTCCGCCGGGGGCAGGGGGATGATGTCGGGCAGAAGGATGACCGAGAGCGGGCGCTCCACCAGGTCGAGGATGCTCCCTTCCTCAGGCATTGTCCGGGGCATCAGCGCCCGGCGCGGGTAGTGCAGGGGATCGAGCAGGGGGACGCCCTGGCTATCGGTGCGCAGGACCAGTCCGATGGGCCGCCGTTGCCAGGAGTCATCCAGAAGGACCGTGGCTCCGGCGCTTGCCAAGGGTCTGGCGGCTTCCCCAAGGGCGAGGTCCAGTCGGGTGGCACCTTCAGCCGAGACGATCTCGGCTGGGAGGGTGACTTGGGCCAGGGAAGCCCCTGGGGCGAAGGTGAACCGCTCCCTTTGGACCAAGCGGTCTTGCGCGTCCCGGGCCAGGATCCAGGCCGTGGCACCGGGGGTCCCGGCGCGGGCTGGACGGCGGACGTCCATTTTCAAAGCGGAGCCCTCTCGCCGGGGTTCGGACAGCAGCAGGGGGGCTGATCCCTTGGCGCTATCGGTGCCGTGCCAAACCGTGAGGGGGCCGTAGCCCTCCAGGGTTTCGGCCAGGGCGCGGACTCCGGGAGCGGCCAGCCCGTCTTGGATCCAGGACACCCTGGCCGGGGGCGTGAGTGTCGATTGGGCCAGCAGGGTTCGAACCGCCTCGGGATCCGTGGCCCAGGGTTTGGGGGTCAAGGCCTGGAGGAGGGCACGGGCTCCGGTGGCGGACAGGGGTTCGGGGGGGCTGGCGGGATCCTCCGTCGAGCGGGCGGCGGTGGTTATCAGGGTGACGGGGCGGTCCTCCCGTTCGGCCCGGTCGAGCAGCAGCCCGGCGGCGTCCATCCGAGCGGCCCAATCTGCGGCGGATGCCCAATCGTCATCGATCACCAAAATCAGTTGGGCCGCGCTCCCTCTGCCCCCTTCGGCATCGATCAGGGGGCGAGAGAGACCCAGGATCACCAGGGCGGCAACCGCCAGACGCAACAGCAGCAGCCACCAGGGAGTATGGGCGGTGACATGTTCGTCTGACCGTAGCCCCTTGAGCAGGCGCACAGCGGGAAAGTTCTGGCGCCGGGGGGCGGGGGGAGTGACCCGCAGCAACCACCACAGGGCGGGCAGGGCGATCAGGGCGGCCAGCACCCAGGGTGCGGCGATGGTGAGAGAACCCAGGGTCATGGTTTGTCGCTTCTGCCCTGTTTTGAGGGGGTTGCCCGTTCACGGGCTTGGCCAGTTGTTTGCCCTATTGTTTGATTAACGGAGGGGCTGGAGAGGGCCTGATGGAGGGCGAGCAGGGCCGTCCGGGGGGGCTGATCGGTGTGGTGCAGGCTGAAGTCCCATCCGGCCCGCCGGGCCAGGGAGGCCAGGGAGTCCCGGTGCGCTTTCAGGCGTCTTTGGTAGCGGCCTCGCAGGTCTTCCGCCCGGTTGGCCAACACGGGGGCTTCCCCCTCCAGGCCATCGAAGCGGATCCGCCCCGCAAAGGGGAGGGTTTCCTCCGCCGGGTCGAGGACTTGTAGGAAGTGCCCCCGGATCCCTTGGGACACCAGACGCCTCAGACCGCCCCGCAGATCCTCCAGGGGATCGAGCAGGTCGCCGATGATCACCAGCCGCGCATGGCGGGCTGCGGGCAGGGTCCAGGGGGAGCCCCCCTCGCCCCGCTCCAGGGCAAGGGCCATGCGGGTCAGGGCCGCTCGTCCCTGTCCAGGGCGGGTATCGACTCCGGCGAGGGCGATTCGCTCCCCCCCGCGGACCAGCAGGGAGGCCAGCGCGAGGGTCAGTTCCATGGCCCGCAGCTTTTTCGAGGGTAGATTCCGGCTGCTGGCGTAGTCCATGGAGGGACTAAGATCACAGTGAAGCCAGACGGTCTGGGCTGCCTCCCACTCGTATTCACGCACGTAAAGGGGGTCTGATTTGGCACTGCGCCGCCAGTCGATGGCACCGGGCGTGTCCCCGTCGGCATAGCGTCGGAATTGCCAGAAGGCTTCTCCGGGGCCGGACCGTCGCCGCCCGTGGACGCCTTGGGCAACGGCGGCTGCGACCCGTTCCGCCGCCACCAGAAGGGGAGGCAGGACGGAGGCACTGGCCTCCGACCGGGTCAGAAGGGGCGCGGTGGGGAGACGGGACATGGGGGATCCTAATCCAGCCGGGCGATCAGACGGTCGATCACTTGATGCAGGGTCACCCCATCGGCCCGGGCGCCGAAGGTCAGGGCCATGCGGTGTTTCAGCACGGGATGGGCCAGGGCGATCACGTCCTCGATACTGGGGGCGAGGCGCCCATCGAGCAGCGCCCGGGCACGGGTGGCCAGGGTCAGGGCCTGACTGGCGCGGGGACCGGGACCCCAGGCCACCCAGTCACGCACCTCGCGAAGATCTGTGCTTTCCGGCCGCCCGGCGCGGACCACGGAGAGGATAGCGTCGACAACGCTTTCCCCCACGGGCATGCGGCGGACTACGGCCTGAAGACCAATCAGATCAGCCGGGGTCATCACTGCCGTTGGCTCTACGATCTCAATCCCCGTGGTGGTGGCCAGCATGCGCCGTTCCGCCGCTTCGTCGGGGTAGCCCACATCCACCTCCATCAGGAAGCGGTCGAGCTGGGCTTCTGGCAAGGGATAGGTGCCCTCCTGCTCAATGGGGTTTTGGGTGGCCAGGACGTGGAAGGGGTGGGGCAGATCGTGGGAATGGCCCGCGACGCTGACCTTGTGTTCCTGCATGGCCTGCAACAGGGCCGATTGGGTGCGGGGGCTTGCCCGGTTGATTTCGTCGGCCATGAGCAACTGACAGAAAACCGGGCCGGGCAGGAAGCGGAATCCCCGGCGCCCGCCTTCGGTTTCCTCCAGCACTTCCGAGCCGATGATGTCGGCGGGCATGAGGTCCGGAGTGAACTGGACACGCTTGTCATCCAGGCCCAGGACTACGCCAAGAGTCTGGGCCAGACGGGTCTTCGCCATGCCCGGCAAACCGATCAACAGGGCATGGCCACCGGACAGAAGGGTGACCAAGACCTGGTCGATGACACCCTCCTGTCCGTGGATAACCTCGCTAATCGCGGACCGGGCCTCCTTGATTCGGCCCATGAGCCTTTCTACGTCTTGTAGGTCGGTCACTGGTGTCGGGACGGACGACGGGGGAGAAGACAGGGACAAGAGGTACCCTCCGCGTTGATGAGTATGGAGGGATGCCCTCCGAAGTGGTGAAAAACGGCTGGACCGGAAAAGGCCCGTCCATTGAAAGGCCGTCCATTGAAAGGTATGTAAGGCTCGTGATGCAGGATCGCACCTCCCTCGGTACAGGTTTCACAGATCCACCGGTTTCTTCCGGTTTGGATCCCCTTCCACAAGGTATTGGCCCCAATGGCGGCTCCCAGGGTGTGTGTGGCGATATTCCCATCCGCATCGACAGCCAGGGAGTCTGGCATTACAGGGGCTCTCCCATCGGACGCAAGGAAATGGTGTGTCTGTTTGCCTCCGTCCTGCGTCGCATGGAGGACGGAAGTTTCTGGTTGGTCACCCCGGTGGAAAGCGGTCGTATCGAGGTGGAGGACGCCCCCTTCCTGGCTGTGGAGATGTTTCGTTGTGGTCTTATGGAGGACCAATGTCTCAGTTTCCGCACCAATGTGGACGAAATCGTGACGGTCGATGCCGACCATCCTCTCCGCATGGAAATCGACCCGGAAAGTGGTGAACCCTCCCCCTATGTAACTGTTCGTCCCGGATTAGATGCGCGTTTGGTTCGATCCGTCTATTATGACCTTGTGGCGTTGGGCATGGAGCGCGACGCGCCTGAAGGGATCCGGTACGGCGTATGGAGCAACGGCATTTTCTTTCCCCTGGGCAGCCTGGACGACGGCCTGTCCAGCTAGGGGGTGGGCTCGATCGGGATAACCTGCGGGCCCGCTTGGCTGCGGGCCGTGGTTTGGGGAAACGGTCGGACATGGAAGCGGCTGAAGCCATTTTAGCCGAATTGAACCAACCTCCTTTGGATCTGTCCGGATTCAGTCGGGATCCCCAGGGCAAACGCCCCGCCTCGGTCCTCGTGCCCCTGATCGACCATGGGAAGGATGTCTCCATCCTGCTGACCCAGCGCGCGGATCACCTGAAGAACCACGGAGGGCAGATCTCCTTCCCCGGTGGCCGGGTGGAAGAGGGGGACGCCGGGCCGGAGGACACGGCCCTGCGCGAGGCGGCGGAGGAAATTGGCATCGATCCCACCCAGGTGGAGATCGTCGGGCGTCTGGATGACTACGTGACCGTAACCGGTTTTCTGGTCACTCCCATTGTCGGGGTTCTCACGCCGCCTTTGGAGCTGACCCTGGATCCCTTCGAGGTGGCCAGTGCCTTCGAGGTTCCCCTGGACTTTGTGATGGATCCGGCCAACCATCGCCTTGAAACCCGGATATACAAGGGCATGCGCCGGGCCTACTACGCCATGCCCCATGGGGATCGCAACATTTGGGGCGCCACTGCGGCCATGTTGATGAACCTGCACGCCGTTTTTCGGGAGCACGCCAAAATATGACTCGCGCTATCCTCGCCATTCTTTTGCCTCTGATTGTTCCTTTCGCCGTCTGGTTCTTCTGGATTCGCTGGCATCGGGCCAGCCGTCTCAAGGCCGGGCTCGATCCCAACGTGGCACCGGATGTTCCCGTGACCTGGCTGGCCCTCGCCGCTGGAGTCCTTATGATCCTGAGTGCCGGACTGTTCTATTTCTATTCGGAACAGGGGGTGCCTGCTGGAACGCCCTATGTGCCCGAACAGGACAAAGACGTGAACCTGAATGCCTGGCCCGTTGGTGCGGAGAAAGCGCAGCCCGGAGGTGAGACGAAGGTGTTGCCCGACAAATGACGTTCTCGCGCGACAAGTGGTTGGCCGGGGCGGAGGGAGAGCGCCCGCCCCTCGGCCAGTTGGGGCCCGATCCCTGGCGACTGGATCCGGTGACCCGGGCAGTCATGACTGCTCTGGAGGCGGAAGGGGGGGAAGCCCGTTTCGTTGGGGGCTGTGTTCGGGATGCCCTGATCCATCGGTCAGCGTCGGACGGGGATATCGACATCGCCACGACCGAAACACCGGATCGGGTCATGGCCATGATGGAAGCCCGGGGGTTCAAGGTCGTCCCCACCGGGCTGGCCCACGGCACGGTTACCGTGGTGGCCGGGGGGATGCACTTCGAGGTGACAACCCTGCGTCGGGACACGGCTTGCGACGGGCGGCATGCGGATGTCGAATTCACCACCAATTTCCGGGAAGACGCCCAAAGGCGGGATTTCACCTTCAACGCCCTTTCCGCTGATCTGGAGGGGCGAGTTTACGATTATTTTGATGGAATTTCCGACCTGAATGAGGGGCGGGTGCGCTTCATTGGCCGTCCCATGGATCGGATCAAGGAAGATTACCTGCGGATCCTCCGGTTCTTCCGGTTCTTTGGCCGCTTTGGTGTGCCTCCCGCTGATCCCGATGCCATGTCTGCCTGTTCCCTTCTGGCCAAAGGGATCGACGGCCTGTCGGCGGAACGGGTGCGGGTGGAGATTCTGAAGACCCTGGCCGTGGGCGATCCTGCGGGGGTTCTGGCGCTGATGCGGGGGGCGCGGGTTCTTGATCGGATCCTGCCCGAGGCGCGGGATCTGCCTCGTCTGCGCGCGTTGGTTTTTTTGGAGACCCGGGGGTTGGTTCTGCCGGGGCTTGGAGCCGATTCAGAACGTCGCCTCGCCGCGGTGATGGACGCGGAGCAAGCGGGCCCCGATCTGGCCGAGGACTTGGGGGAGCGGCTCCGCCTGTCTCGGAGCCAGACAGCCCGGATCTCCTGGATGCTGGAGCCAGTCGATTCTGCGTCCTGGCCGAACCCGGACATGGAGCCCGGTCTGCTTCGCCGCCAGCTCGATGCCCATGGACCCGAACGGCTGACGGATCGCATCCTGTTGGCCTGGTCTCGGGAACGGGCTGCGGAGTTGCGTCCTCTGGCCGCCCGAACAGACCGCTGGCGGGCGGTATTGGAATGCGTGCAGGCCTGGAAAGACAAACCCTTCCCCTTGACCGGCAAGGACCTGCTGGCGCGGGGATTTTCCGGCCCAGAGTTGGGCGCGGTTCTGGCTATCCTGAGGGGGAAATGGCTCGATGGGGACAGGACGTGGACCCGGGAGGAGGCCTTGGCGCACCTCCAGTCCCTCCCGCCACCCTCCTCTTCCCCTCCCCCTGCCCATTCGTGACGGACCTGTGACGAGTGTCACTTCTTGACTCATCGGTCTTCCCATATTTTTCTGTATCAAGGGCGAAATGAGGCGGAACGAAACCGCTGGTCCGGGCTCCAGGGCCGGGATCGGGACATCCTCGGCGCGAATCCAGTGCGGCCGGGGCCTCGTGTCACGGCGGGGAGGCGAATGCAGGTATGAAAAAAGTCTGCTTTTTTGGTGACAGCTTCACCCATGGTATCGGCGACGAGATGGGGTGGGGTTGGGTCGGTCGTTTGACCGAAGCCTCGACTCGGGGCGGCCATGACTTTTCTGCCTTCAACCTGGGTTTGCCCCAGGAAACCACACCCCAGCTGATGGAGCGTTGGCGGTCCGAGGCGGAGCGTCGGATGCGGTGCAGAGAGGGGGGAAGCGGTGGGTTGGTCTTCTGTTTTGGTCTGGATGACATGGCCGATTTCAACGACGAGGGCATTCGGGTTGCCCTGCCTCAGTCGATGGCCCTGGCCGAGCGGCTTGTGGCCGAGGCGGTCACCCTTTACCCCTGCCTTTGGGTTGGTCCGCCTCCGGCCCGGTCCGATGGTGCGTTTCTGACCGACGAGGGGGGATGTGTTCGCTATCGGTGGGAGCGATTGGCGGCACTCAATCTGGCCTACCGTCGTATCGCCGAAGATTTGCAGGTCCCCTATCTGGATCTCCATGGGGACCTGGAGTGGGACTCCACCCTGCGTCGGGCGCATCGGATCAATGGAGCCCTTCACGCTTCCGTGGCCGGGCGGATGCAGGGCTGGGAGCCCTGGCGGTCCTGGTTCGGCTCCCCCCAGTCCGATCCGGTCCTTCCCATCCTGAAGGCCAGGAAGGAGGAATTCGAGCCTTTCCATGTGGTTGGAGGCTTCATCGGCTGACCACCCTCTACAGCGGGCCGTTGTCCCCGTTGGCTTGGCTTTGGCGGGCGCTTGGAGGGCAATCGTTGATTGGCCGGGGAAACTGTCAGGAATTGGATCTTTCGAGGGCTCAGGGAGCGTGTCATGAAAGGCCGACCAGCCAATTCGGAGAGCCAAGCCATGCGCATCCTCGTTTTCCAGCACCTCGCCGTGGAACATCCCGGTATCTTTCGTGAGTTCTGGCGCGCGGACGGGCATCAGGTACAGATCGTCGCCTTGGACGAAGGCGAGCCGATCCCGGACATGACCGATTTCGATCTTATGGCGGTGATGGGCGGACCAATGGATATTTGGGAAACCGACACATATCCCTGGCTTGTCACCGAGATGGCGGCAATCCGGCGCTGGGTGCAGGTCCTGCGCCGCCCCTATCTGGGGATTTGCCTGGGTCACCAACTTCTGGCGGAGGCATCGGGCGGTCAGGTCGGGCGCATGGCAACACCGGAAGTCGGCGTGACGGCAACGACTTTGACGCCGGAAGGCCGGAGGGATCGCCTTTTCTCTGGTTTTGAGCCGGACCTGCAGGCGTTCCAGTGGCACGGCGCCGAGGTCCAGAGGCTGCCCGAGGATGGGGTGGTCCTCGCCGCCAATGCCGCCTGTCCGGTTCAAGCGATGCGGGTGGGAGACCGGGCTTGGGGGATCCAGTTCCATATCGAGATGACGTCGAGCACAGTGGCGGAATGGAGCGCCGTGCCCGAATATGCGGCCAGTATGGAAGCGGCTTTGGGTGTGGAGCGGGCGAAGGGATTGGAAACCGAACTCGCCGGACATCTGCCCGCCTTCTCCGCGATTGCGCGGCGGATCAATGCCAATCTGTTGGCTGTTTGTTGATCCTGACCGTCCGGTGTCACGGGACGGGGGGAGTTCGGTCGTCCGGTTTCTCCCCCTGGGGCCAGCCGTTCGTTTGCCGAAGGGCCTCGCCAAGGACCATGGACGCACAGACGGCAATGTTCAGCGAGCGGGTTTCGGCAATCATGGGGACGCGGACCCGAAGGGTGCATTGGGCGTGGACCTCCGGCGGGACTCCGGCACTTTCCCGACCGAGAAGCAGGATATCATTCGGCTCGAAGGTGGCCTCGGGCAGGGGGGTGTCCCCGGCGGTGGTCAGCAGAACCAGCCGACGTTCCGGGGACAGGCCGTCAAGGAAAGCGCCCCAGGAGGCATGGCGCGTCAGAGCCGCCAGGTCGAGATAGTCCATGCCCGCCCGGCGCATGCGCTTATCGTCCAGGACGAAGCCGCAGGGCTCGATGATGTCGACACCGACCCCCATGCAGGCCCCCAAACGGAGGATGGTTCCGGCGTTCTGGGGGATGTCCGGTTGGTACAAGGCCAAGCCGACCATGGGGTGTTTCTCCTCTGTCCCGGGGGCTCCAGGGCGACCGACTGACATCTAGCCGCCATACTTTGTGCTTTTCTCAACTGGGGAATTGCTTTATATCCGCGCCGTTCCCGCCGCAATGCAAACCGTGTCTTTCGATATGGTCCAGCGACGGGGCCGGGTCGGAAGACTCCTCCCGTCAGGAGGGGAGGAACTGGGCCGGTTGGGACGGTCGCGACGTCCATTTTACGTGGGGGGATGTCGGCGACGACTCGGTGGCGAGGGCGAAGGGACGAACCCAGGGGTAAAACCGGGTTTCTCCCTATTGCGATTTCTCGTTGCCGAATAAAAAATGTCAGCCGACGTTTGGCGTCGCATCGTCCGGAGCTGAAGGCAATTGAGAGGAAACCAGGATGGCTGAAGCCGAAAACACCGCCCCGAACACGGGCGGAGACTCGTCGCGGCGGGATTTCCTGATTTACGGCACAGGGGCGGTCGCCGCCGTTGGTGCGGCGCTCGCCGTGTGGCCGTTTATCGATTCCATGAATCCCGCAGCGGACACCCTGGCCCTGGCCTCGACTGAGGTGGATATTTCCGCCGTCGAGGTGGGTCAGGCCATTACCATTACATGGCGCGGCAAACCGGTGTTTATCCGGCATCGCACCGAGGAAAACATCGAAGAAGCGCGCGCCGTCGACGTCGCCGAGCTGCGGGACCCGCAGACCGACGAGGAGCGGGTTCTGAAGCCCGAGTGGCTGGTCATGATCGGCATCTGCACCCATCTCGGCTGCATTCCGCTCGGTCAGAAGGAAGGGGAGCCGAAGGGAGAATTTGGCGGGTGGTTCTGCCCCTGCCACGGATCGAACTACGACACCTCCGGTCGCATCCGCCGGGGACCTGCGCCGCTGAATCTCGTGATTCCGCCGTATGAGTTCCTCGAAGACACCATGATCAAGATCGGTTAGGAGCTGACGGACGATGTACACCCCTCCGACTTGGAACAACAAAGCCGTCAAGTGGTTCGATGACCGCCTGCCGATCGTGACCCTGATGCACAAGGAGCTGGTCGTTTATCCGGCTCCGAAAAACCTGAATTATTGGTGGAACTTCGGGTCCCTGGCCGGTATCGCTCTGGTGATCATGGTCGCCACCGGTATCTTTCTGGCGATGAACTACACTGCCCATGTGGATTACGCCTTCAATTCCGTCGAGCGCATCATGCGCGACGTGAACTACGGCTGGCTGCTGCGGTACATCCACATGAATGGCGCCTCGATGTTCTTCATCGTTGTCTACATTCACATCTTCCGCGGCCTGTACTACGGATCCTATAAGGCGCCTCGCGAAGTGTTGTGGTGGTTGGGCATCGTCATCATGCTTCTGATGATGGCTTCTGCCTTCATGGGCTATGTGTTGCCCTGGGGCCAGATGTCCTTCTGGGGCGCGACGGTGATCACGAACCTGTTCTCCGCCTTCCCGGTGGTGGGCGAGTCCATTGTGACCCTGCTGTGGGGTGGTTTCAGTGTCGCCAACCCGACGCTCAACCGTTTCTTTGCCCTCCACTACCTGTTCCCGATGGTTCTGTTCGCGGTGGTTTTCATTCACCTGTGGGCGCTGCATGCCAAGAAGTCCAATAACCCGCTGGGCATCGACGCCAAGGGGCCGAACGATTTCATTCCGTTCCACCCCTATTACACGGTGAAGGACGCCTTCGGCCTGGGCATCTTCCTGATGGTCTTCGCCTATCTGGTGTTCTTCCAGCCCAACTTCTTCGGCGAACCGGACAACTACATTCCGGCGAACCCGATGGTGACCCCGCCGCATATCGTGCCCGAATGGTACTTCCTGCCGTTCTATGCGATCCTGCGGTCCGTCCCCGACAAGCTGGGCGGCGTGCTGGCCATGTTCGGCGCCATCCTGATCCTGTTCGTCCTGCCCTGGCTGGATACCTCCAAGGTGCGGTCCGCCACCTTCCGGCCGATCTTCAAGTGGTTCTTCTGGCTGTTCCTGGTGGATTGCTTTGTTCTGGGCTACATCGGTGCCCAGGCCGCTGAAGAGCCCTACATCACCATTGGACAGATCGCGACGGTCTATTACTTCCTGCACCTGCTGGTCATCGTGCCGCTGGTGGGATGGTTCGAAAAACCCAGGCCGCTGCCGGAGAGCATCAGTGCTCCGGTGACGACCAAGGCTTGAAACGGCGACACTAAGGAGAACGACGAGTCATGATGAAGATCGTCAAGAGCACCCTGGTGGCCGCCGGCATCGTCCTGGCCATTGGTGGAACGGCCCAGGCCAACAGCGCTGCTGGTGGTCCTGAGCTGGAAAAGCAAGATTGGAGCTGGTTGGGCCTGTTTGGCCGCTATGACCAAGCCCAATTGCAGCGCGGATTTCAGGTCTATCACGAGGTTTGCGGGAATTGTCACTCCCTCAACCTCGTGGCTTACCGCAACCTGTCGGCCCTTGGGTTCACCTCGGACCAGATCAAGGCGATCGCTGCGGAGCGGGAGGTCGAGGACGGCCCCGACGACCAAGGGGATATGTTCGAGCGTCCTGCCACGCCGGCGGATCACTTCGTTCCGCCCTTCGCCAACGACAAGGCCGCTGCTGCGGCCAACGGTGGCGCGGTTCCTCCGGACATGTCCCTGCTGGTCAAGGCCCGCAAGGACGGTCCCGATTATGTCTACAACCTGATCACCCATGGTTTCACGTCGGATATGCCCGGTGAACCTGCCGAGTGGTGGGTGAAGATGAACGAAGAGCAGGGCGTCGAATCGGTCTTCCCGGAATCCAAGTGGTTCAACAGCTACTTCCCGGGTCACGCCATTTCCATGCCGCCCCAGCTGATGGACGATCTGGTGGAATATGCCGATGGCACCCCCGCCACCGTCGAACAGATGGGCCACGACATTGTGGCCTTCCTGAATTGGGCCGCAGAGCCCGAGTTGGACGAACGGAAGTCCATGGGCTTGAAAGTCCTGATCTTCTTGGGCGTCCTATCCGCCATGCTGCTGGCCTTGAAGCTCAGCATCTGGCGTGATGTGAAGCACTAAGAACCACCAGCCCCGGCGCGCATCCTGAGCGGGCCGGGCTCAGCCATCCAGACTCGGGCCGTCGGTTCCCCCAACCGGCGGCCCGTTTCGTTTTTCAAGGGGGGGGCCGTCACGGGGCAAAGCCCCGTCCCTCACTGGAGCCGAAAGGCCTCAGACCAAGCGGCGCGGGTTGAAACCTAGGCCGCTTTTCTTGCGTTCAAACGCCAGGCGGGCTTTTACGCGCCATAAGGCGCGGCGGCCACTTGGCCGCTTCCAAGGTGCGGTGTGTCAAACTCACCGCACCTGGGTATCAGACCTCAGGCATTTATTTTTTCAAAGAAAAAATGGGGGTTTGGGGGCATTTGCCCCCCAAGTGGGCTTGGGCAATCGCCCAAAAAAGACGAGACACTGTCGCGTCATTGCGGGCAAGGCCATCGCCCGCAATGACGCGAGCATCGATTCGCTCGACTAGAGTGCTTCGAGATCAGGTCTCAGTTTTGTAACCGTCGGCTCCAAGGCAGGAGAGAGATGCCGATGCCCTCCTCGGTCAGGGCCTTGGCTTCATCAAGGGTGGCCTCGCCGTGGATGGGGCGGTCGTTGGCCTCGCCATGGTGAATCTTGCGGGCTTCCTCGGCGAAGTTGCCGCCCACGTCCTCACAGGTGGCTTCCACATGGGCGCGCAGCTTGGACACGACTTGGGCAAGTTGAGTCACAGCTTCCTTGCCCTCCGGTCCGCTGGCGATGGACATCGGGTGAGGGGGGTGTCCAAGGGGGAGGGTTGGGACTTGGCCGTTGGGTGGCGTAACCGTGGGGGCGGCGTTCGGCGCCGGGGCCGCCGCATTGGGTGCCGGACTCTCTGCCGGAGACGGCTCGATCCGGCCTTCCTTGGAGCGGCTGGACACGACATTGGGCGCCATCAGTGCCTTATTGACGATATGACTGCCGCAATAGGGGCAGTCGACCACGCCCCCCGCCAACTGGGTATCGCAGGTGGCGCTGTCACGGAACCAGCCCTCGAAATCATGGTCATGTTCGCAAACAAGCGCGTAGCGGATCATTCTCTTCCTCTCGGAGACGAAGCGGTGATCTATACCCAAATTCGCCCGACTGGCAAGGGATAGCGGGTCCCTTGCCACTCTACGAAACGCAGAAAGTCCTTGAGGTAGCCCTATTCGACCTCCAGGGCAAAGGCCCGGTCGTGGGTCAGGGCGGGCACCATGCCCCGGGCCTCGGCGATCTTCTCTGGGTCGACGCGGGCGAGAATAATGCCCGGATCCTCTCCGGCATCGGCCAGAACCGTACCCCAGGGGTCGACGATCACGGCGTGGCCGTAGGTCTGGCGGCCCTCCGCATGGGTGCCGGTTTGGGCCGGAGAGATCACATAGCACCCCGTTTCGATGGCCCGGGCCCGCTGCAGGACATGCCAATGGGCTTGGCCGGTGGTGCGGGTGAAGGCCGCCGGAATGGTCAGGTAGTCCGCTCCAGCCTTGGCCAGGGTTCGGAAGAGGTGGGGGAAGCGCAGGTCGTAACAGATGGCCAAGCCCAAACGACCGAAAGGAATGTCGACCACCACCGCTTCGTCTCCGGGGCGGAAGGTGCTGCTTTCCTTGTAAGTCTCTCCGTTGGCGAGATTCACGTCGAACATGTGGATCTTGTCGTAGCGGGCACGGATGGCGCCGTCCCCATCCACGACATAGGTGCGGTTGGCGACCATGCCGTCACCGACGCTGACCGCCAGGGTTCCGCAATGGAGCCAGATTTTCAAATCCCGGGCCAGGTCGCGGAAGGCCGCGAGGCCGACGTGGTCTTCCTCGGGCATGGCCTTGCTCTGGATGTTCTTACGGCCCCATTCCATCATGGTAACGTTTTCCGGCATGAAGACCATGTCGGCCCCTTCCTCCCGCGCCTGACGGACCAGGGCGGAGGCTGCTTCAACGTTGGGATAGACATCCCGACCCGCGTTGACCTGGATGCAGGCAGCGGTGAAGGCGGAGGAGGGCTGGGTCATGCGTGGTCTCCCTGCTTTTGACCCTTCAGAAGGGGCTCCAGGCCGCCTCTGGCATCCAGGGCGTGCAGCTCGTCGCAGCCACCGATGTGTTTGCCGTCGATGAAAATCTGGGGAACGGTGTGGCGGCCCCCGGCCCGGTCCATCATCTCTTGCCGCCGCCCGGGTTTCATCATCACGTCTATTTCGGTGAACGCCTGGCCCTTGGATTTCAACAGGCCCTTGGCCCGGTGGCAGTAGGGACAGATGGGCGTGGTATAGATTTCGACCTTGGCCATGGATGGCGTCTCCAAATACGAACGGATGGGGGAGGCACCAATAATATACGGTCGGCTGTCGATGGGCGCCAGGGTCGGGCGTTATTCGCTGACGTCCAAAGGCACCCGGGCCAGCACCAGGGCGTCGACCCGGGCTGCTCCGCCTCGCAGCAGGACCTTGGCGCATTCATTCAGGGTCGCTCCCGTGGTCATGACGTCGTCCACCAGAATGACGGGTCGCCCCTCCACCTGCTCCGGCTTGGTCATGGCGAAGGCGCCCCGGACGTTACTCCACCGCCCCGTTTGGCCTTTGTGGCCCTGGCTGGCTGTGGCTCGGGAGCGGACCAATGCCAGGGGGCGGTGCTCCAGCCCTTCGATCCGGGCAAGGGACTGGGAGAGCAGGGCGGCCTGATTGTAGCGGCGGTGCCACAGGCGGCGGGGGTGCAGGGGCACCGGGACGAGAACCGGGCTGTCGGTGATCAGCTCCGCTCCGGCCCGGCTCATCCAGCGGGCGAAGGCAGGGGCCGCGTCTGTCCGGTCGGCATGTTTGAACCGAAGGATCAGCGGTTTGGAGCCCTCGTCGTAGATCCAAACCGCGCGTGCCCGGGAAAAGGCCGGGGGATCGCCAAGGCAATCGGCGCAGAGGGTGCCCGGGCCACTGAGGCCGCCGACGGGGAAGGGATGGCCGCATTGCTCGCAATAGGGACGGGTCAAGTGGGTGATCCCGGAAAAACAGTCGGGGCAGAGGGCGCCTGGATCAGATACCAGAGTCCCGCACCCCAGACAGCGGGGCGGTAAGGCCATGTCCAGCAGGGTCCGGCCAAGGTCGCGCAGGGGAGCGGGGAGGGGAAGGGGCATGGCCGGGAAAATCTCCGGGTGAAGACGGAAAAGGGATTATCGGGCAGGGCTCCCATGATCTATACCAGAGCCCATGACCGATAGCATGACCGTCTTCGACCGCCAGGTCGTCCGCCACCACCGGGACCGGGCCGCGCCCGGCCTGGACGGCTTCGATTTCCTTTTTGCCGAATCCGCCGAGCGTCTGGTGGACCGCCTGGATGATATCACCCGGCGGTTTCCCCTGACCCTGGACTTGGGCTGTCACGGCGGCGAGGTCGCCCGCGCGCTTGAGATGAATGCCCAGAAGCGCCGGGGCGGCGTGGAAACCCTGCTGCAATGCGATCTTTCCCCAGGAATGGCGGCGAGGGCGGCGGACCAAGCGGAGAGCGGGCGGGCGTCGATGGTCACGGCCAGTTTCTGCGCTGACGAGGAATGGTTGCCCCTGCGTCCGGGAAGCCTGGACATGGTGCTGTCGAACCTCTCCCTCCATTGGGTCAATGATCTGCCGGGCGCCTTGACCCAGGTGCGTCGGGCGCTCAAACCCGATGGCCTGTTCCTGGGCTGCATGTTTGGCGCCCATACCCTGTATGAACTGCGGGACTGCCTGGCGGAGACGGAAATCGAGCTGGAGGGTGGCCTGTCCCCGCGGACGAGCCCGTTTGCGGATGTGCGGGATGCGGGCAACCTGCTGACCCGGGCGGGCTTTGCTTTGCCGACGGTGGATTCCGAACCGGTTACCGTGATGTATTCCAGTCCCCTGAAACTGTTGACCGACCTGCGGGGCATGGGAGAGACCAACGCCGTTCTCGAACGCCGTAAGGGCTTCACCCGGCGGGAAACCCTGATGCGGGCTTTGGCCCTTTACCAGGAACGGTTCGGAGATTCCGAGGGGCGGGTTCCGGCGACCTTCAACCTCGTTACCATGACCGCTTGGGCGCCGGACGCCAGCCAGCCCAAACCGGCGGCCCGGGGCTCTGGCCAAGTGAACCTGACACAGGTGTTCGAGGGCGATGGCGCCCCCAAGACATGAGATCAAAGTGTCGACCCTAAACCGGAATCGATTTAGGGCCGACAATTCGATTTCGATTCAACAAGGTGAGCATCGAGTGGACCGGAAAACCGGGGCCCAGTTCTCCGGTCCATTCGATGCTCTTTAACAGGCTCAAGGACGGATTCATGCTCTTCCCCACCCCATTGATCGGCGGAACACTGGTCAAGCGGTACAAGCGATTCCTCACCGACGTGGTGCTCGACGACGGGACGGAGACCACGGCCCATTGCGCCAATTCCGGATCCATGCTGTCGGTCAATACGCCCGGTTCCCGAGTCTGGCTGTCCAAAAGCGACAACCCCAAGCGGAAGCTCGCCTACACCTGGGAGATCATCCAGATCGGCGAGGCCATGGTGGGTGTGAACACGGGCACGCCCAATGCCGTGGTGGCCGAAGCCATCGCCGAGGGCAAGGTGCCCGAGCTGGTTGGCTATCCCAGCGTTCGGCGGGAAGTGAAATACGGCAAGAATTCCCGCATCGACGTGTTGTTGGAGGACCCCGAGGGGGGGAAACCGCTCTGCTATGTCGAAGTGAAAAACGTCACCATGAAGCGCGACCCGGAATGGACCGCGCCGGTGGAGTTCCCCGATGGGGTCACCAGCCGGGGGGCCAAGCATTTGGTGGAATTGGCCGATATGGTGGCCGAGGGACACCGGGCGGTGATGGTCTATCTGGTTCAGCGCACCGATGGCGGGTCCGTCACCATGGCCCGGGATATCGATCCCGCTTACGCCGACGGCCTGAACGAGGCCCTTGAAAAGGGTGTCGAGGTGATCTGTCTGGGATGTGCCGTGGACCCGGCAAAGGGAGTTTGGGTGGATCGACCCCTGTCTTTGGCCCTTTAGGGCGGTCAAAAGGGACAAGGAAACGCGGTCGGGGGCTTGTTTCGCGACCGTCTCCTCCCTACAACCATTAGGGTGGAAATGTTCATTTCCCCCTCGTCAACCGGATGGCTTCCCCCCATATTTGGGAAACGCCCGCCGTCTGTTCTTCATTCGCGTAGCAAGTGGACTCCCATTCCATGACTCAAGCCGCCCAGCGTGCCCACCAGATCACCCTTCACGGAGAGGAGGGGTTCGAGGGTATGCGCCGCGCAGGCCGATTGGCCGCTGAAACCCTGGATATGATCGCACCCCATGTGCTTCCGGGGGTGACCACGGATGAACTGGATCGGCTTTGTGCCGAATTCGTTGCCGACCATGGGGCTGTTTCGGCGCCCTTGAATTACCGGGGCTTCCCGAAGTCCATCTGCACTTCGGTCAACCATGTGGTCTGCCATGGCATTCCCAGCCCGGACAAGATTTTGCGGGATGGTGATATCGTGAATATCGATGTGACGCCGATCCTGGATGGTTGGCATGGGGACAGCAGCCGCATGTATTACGCGGGCGAGCCCAAGGTGAAGGCCCGCCGTCTGGTGGAAGCGACCTATGAATGTTTGATGCGCGGCATCAAGGTCGTGCGCCCCGGCGCCACCCTTGGCGACATTGGCCATGTCATTCAGACCTACGCGGAAGGGTTGAAATATTCTGTGGTGAGAGACTTTTGTGGCCATGGCATCGGCACAGTGTTTCACACACCGCCCAATGTCATGCATTATGGTCGTCCGGGCCAGGGATTGCCCCTGCGGGAAGGGATGATCTTCACCATCGAACCGATGATCAATGCTGGACGGCATGACACCAAGATTTTGGCGGACAACTGGACGGCTGTGACCAAGGACAAGTCTCTGTCCGCCCAGTTCGAGCATACCATTGGTGTGACCAAGGATGGCTGCGAGATCTTCACCTTGTCGCCCAGGGGGTGGCATTGTCCTCCCTACGAGGGTGTGTGACCGGCTAAAGACCCATGGACGACGAAAAGGCGCCCGAATCCCAGAAGCTGGATTCCCAGAAACCCGAGCCCCGGAAAAAAGACGGGGCGGGTGCCAAGGCCCACTATTCCGGTCATCGGGCGCGGTTACGGGAACGTTTTCTGGCCAATCCCGACGCTCTTCCCGACTATGAATTGCTGGAACTCCTGCTGTTCCAGGCCCATCCCCGGGGCGATGTGAAACCCCTGGCCAAGGCCCTGTTGGCCGAGTTCAAAACCTACGCCGGGGTGATCACGGCGACGCCAGAGGCGTTGACCCGGGTAGAAGGCGTGGGGGAGGCCGCCGTGGCCGCCCTGAAAACGGCGGAGGTCTCAGCCACCCGCCTTCTCAAAAGCAAAGTGATGAACCAGCCGATCCTCGGGTCTTGGGAGCGGCTGCTGGACTATTGCCACGCCGCCATGGATCACCGGCCAACGGAGCAATTCCGCCTGCTGTTCCTGGACAACCGCAACCGCCTGATTGCCGACGAGTTGCAGCAGAAGGGCACGGTGAACCACACGCCAGTGTACCCTCGGGAGGTGGCGCGTCGGGCTTTGGAGTTGCATGCCTGTGCGGTGATCATGGTGCATAACCACCCCTCTGGCGACCCGACGCCTTCGGCGGCGGACCAGGATATGACGCTGAGCGTGCGCGATGCCTTGCGGGCCGTTGGCGTGGGGCTGCACGACCATGTGATCGTGTCCAAGGGCGGGCATCTGTCGTTTCGGTCACAGGGGTTGTTTTAAAGGAGATATGGGGGCGCTGCCCCCTTATCCCCGCTGGGAGGCGGCGGCCTCCCAGACCCTCCAATCCGTAGGACGCTACTTTCCCAGCCCGCGCCCGATGGCATTGGCCATGCCGATCGTCGAGCGGATTGCCATCGTTGTTCATGTCCAGCATGTCACCGAGACTGCCCAACAGGCTTCCGCCTCCGGATGAACTTCCGCCGCCGAACAGCTCACCGACCAGACCGCCCAAGCCACCGCTTTGTTGTCCACTGTCGCCGAGGAATTAGCCAAGGAACTGGGCTATACCGGTGCCTTGGGTGGCTGCGCGGAAATGAATATCTGGCTGCACAAGGCGGTCATGGCCGAATTGGCCAAGAATGGAGGGCAATCAGTCCCCCACTGGGGCCGAAAGGCCCCAGACCTCGGGCTCTTAATTTGTAAAAGAAAAATGGGGGTTTGGGGGCATTTGCCCCCAAATGGGTTTGGGCAATCGCCCAAAAAAGACCAGACACGGTCATGTACCGTGGACATGCAAATCATGCAAGCGGCGCGGGGGGCATCCGGTGCTATTCGGGCGGCGATAGGTATAGTGACAGGCTGTCCACGCAGGGTTCCGGGCTGGTCATCACGGGCACGGCTGTCTGTTCCGCCAGGATGGGGCGTAGGTGCATCATGGAGGCCTGGGCGAGAATGACCAGGTCGCAGGTGGTGGCCAACGTCAGGGCGGCATCGGTGACGATGGCGTCATGGGTGGCCCGGTCGCCGCTGAGAATGGCCTGGAAGGCGTCACCCTTCAGGCAATGTTCGATCTCTATTTCGCGACCCTGGGCCCGGGCATGGTCGCGCAACAGGGTGGTGCTTGGGCCAACGGTGCTTGAGGCCGTGCAGACCACGCCGATTCGTTTGCCCAATCCCACAGCCTGTTCGGCCATGGCGTCATCAATCTTGATGATGGGAATGGACACCATCTGGCGCGCCACGTTCACCGCTGGAGAGGTGGAGGAGCAGGTGAAGACGATCAGGTCCGCTCCGGTACTCTCCGCTTGGGTGACATGGGTGCAGACGCGCCGAACGATGTCCGGCGATTCCCCTTTTGTCAGCAGGTCCTGGATCAGGCTCTCGTCTACGATGTAGAAGGCTGAAAGCCCTGGGTAACGGGTGGCCAACAGGCCCTTGAACATATCCACCAGGAAGGATCCTGTGTGCAGGAAGGCCAATCTTTTGCCCATAACCTCTCTCTCTTTGATGATAGCGACCGAGCGCCTACGACCGGTTCGGGGCGCGATGGGGCAGCCCGGTCTGAGCGTACAACGGGGGACTCCGTCCTGACACGATAATGGTGGGGGGGATCCGTCCGGCGGGGATATGGCCAAGGAAATCGGTGTTGGGGGAAGGGGGCGGCGCGATGACGCTGGGGCAGACAAATAATCTCCTTGTCAAAGGGGCGTTTTTCGACCAAATACCCCTCCCCGCGCAGGCTCCATCTGGGCACGCGGGGAGGTAGGTGCTCTTCGGCCTTGACAGAGTCGGGTCCTTCGATCAGCTTATCTGGTGTTATGGTTCCCCAGAGAACACAGGATCTGGGGCTAAGAGGGAAGCCGGTGGAACACCGGCGCCGCCCCCGCGACTGTAAGCGGAGAGCCGCCGTCCCCTTCATGTCACTGGCACCCATCGGGGTGCTGGGAAGACGGGATGGAAGCGATGACCCGCAAGCCAGGAGACCTGCCGTGACGCCATTCAACTATCCTCGGGCGGGGTGCTCCGGTGGATCGTCGGCTCCGGTCAGGCTGTGTTCGGCCTGAAACCTGCGCGTGATGGTCTATCCCATTCCCCTGCCGCTTCCGGAGGGGAAGACCCGATGACTGCCACCACCATGACCCCGGCACCCATCCACGATTTTGACGGACAGGGGAATCTGGTTCCGATCACGACCCGGGACCGGGATTCGACGTCCCTATCCTTTCGGCGACGCCCGAGTCCCGCCGAGTTGTGCCTGGACCGCTCGCGGGATGACAAGCTGACCCCCTTCGGCAAGGCCACGCTCGCTGACCGCTATCTGTTGGCGGGGGAGGGGGTCCAGGACATGTTCGCCCGGGTCGCCTGTGCCTTCGCCGACGACCTGGCCCATGCCCAGCGCCTCTATGACGCCATGTCCAATCTGTGGTTCATGCCCTCCACCCCCATCCTGAGCAATGGCGGCACCACCCGGGGCCTGCCCATCTCCTGCTTCCTCAATGCCGTGCCCGACAGCCTGGAAGGCATCATGTCCACCTGGAACGAGAACGTGGCCCTGGCGTCGAATGGGGGGGGAATCGGCACCTATTGGGGGGAGGTGCGCTCTATTGGCGAAACGGTGAAGGGCAATGGCGCCACTTCGGGCATCATTCCTTTCGTTCGGGTCATGGACAGCCTGACGCTTGCCATCTCCCAGGGGTCACTCCGCCGGGGGTCGGCTGCGGTCTATCTGGATGTGCACCATCCGGAAATCGAGGAGTTTCTGGAGATCCGCAAACCGTCGGGGGACTTCAATCGCAAAAGCCTGAACCTCCACCACGCCATTGCCATCACCGACGCCTTCATGGAGGCCGTCCGGGAGGACAAACCCTTTGGTCTGCGCAGTCCTAAGACCGGCGCGGTCCTGCGCGAGGTGAGTGCCCGCCAGCTCTGGCAGAGGATCCTGGATGTGCGATTGCAGACCGGCGAGCCCTATTTGTTGTTCACCGACAGGGTCAACAACGCCTTGCCCAAGCACCAAAGGGATTTGGGGTTGCGGGTCCATTCCTCCAATCTTTGCGCGGAAATCACCCTGCCGACCGGGCGCGACCACCTGGGCAAGGAGCGCACGGCGGTTTGCTGTCTGTCCTCCTTGAATATCGAGACCTGGGACGAGTGGTCCGGGAATGATCAGGTGATCGAGGATGTGCTGCGCTTCCTCGACAATGTGCTGTCCGAGTTCATCGAGACGGCGCCCGATTCCATGGACAAGGCGGCCTATGCGGCTTTGCGCGAACGCTCCGTCGGTTTGGGGGTGATGGGCTTCCATTCCTTCCTCCAGGCCCGGGGCATTCCCTTCGAGGGGGCGATGGCCAAGGTCTGGAACAAGCGGATCTTCACCCAGATTCGCCGGGCGGCCGATGCCGCTTCCGTTCTGTTGGCCGACGAGCGCGGATCCTGTCCCGATGCGGCGGAACGGGGCATCCGTGCCCGCTTCTCCCACAAGCTGGCCATCGCCCCGACGGCGAGCATTTCCATCATTTGCGGTGGGACCAGCGCCTGTATCGAGCCCATCCCAGCCAATATCTACACCCACAAGACGCTCTCTGGCTCGTTTACGGTACGCAATCCCCATCTTCAGGCCCTGCTGGAGGAGAAGGGGGCCGATACCCCGGAGGTCTGGACCTCGATCCTGGAACACGAAGGCTCTGTCCAGCATTTGGAGGTGTTGAGCGACGACGAGAAGGCCGTCTACCGCACGGCCTTCGAGGTTGACCAGCGCTGGATTATCGAACTGGCCGCCGACCGGGCACCCCTGATCTGCCAGAGCCAATCCATCAACCTCTACCTGCCCGGCGATATCCACAAATGGGACCTGCATATGCTCCATTGGAGCGCCTGGGAGAAGGGATTGAAGAGCCTCTATTACTGCCGCTCCAAGTCGGTGCGCCGGGCTGCTTTCGCTGGATCGGGAGAGGGCGAGATGGCTATCCATGCGCCCAGTGAGCGGACCGATTACGACGAATGCCTGGCCTGTCAGTGAAGGAAGCGGAAGAAATGCCTTATGCGACCATGAACCCCCTGGATCTGATCAACACCGGCAAGGTGGGGCTGCTGGATGGCTCCGGGGCCTATAACGTCGACCGCTATCCCTGGGCCTACGAATATTGGAAGAAGCAACAGCAGGTCCATTGGATGGGCGAGGAAATCCCGCTGGGGGAGGACCTGAAGGACTGGGCTTCGGCCCGGGTCAGTGACCAGGAACGGAACCTTCTGACCCAGATTTTCCGCTTCTTCACCCAGTCGGATGTGGAGGTCAGCGACAATTACCTGAAGCGCTATATGCCGATTTTCCAACCCCTGGAAATCCAGATGATGATGGCGGCCTTCACCAATATCGAAACCATCCACATCGACGCCTATGCCCTGTTGCTCAAGACCCTGGGCATGCCGCAAACGGAGTTTGAGGCTTTCCACGATTATGCGGCCATGCGCGACAAGGCGGATTACATGCATAGCTTCGGGGTGGAGACGGTGGCCGACGTCTCGCGCACCTTGGCCATGTTCGGGGCTTTCACCGAGGGCATGGCCCTGTTCGCCAGCTTCGCCATGCTGCTGAATTTTCCCCGCCACAACAAGATGAAGGGCATGGGCCAGATCGTCACCTGGTCGGTGCGCGACGAAAGCCTCCATTGCGAGGGAATCATCCGCCTGTTTCACGCCTGGAACCAGGAAACCGGTGCCCTGACCAAGGCCGTCAAGGACGATATCCTGGACGTGGCGAAAACCATGGTCGGTTTAGAGGAGCGCTTCGTCGATCTGGCCTTTGAACTGGGCGCCGTGGAGGGGATGACGGCAGAGGATATTCGCTCCTATGTGCACTACATCTGCGATTGGCGGCTGACCCAATTGCGTTTGCCGGTGCTCTACGGCCACTTCCGCCAGACGGAAGGGGGGTACGAGCAGATCAAGCCCCATCCGCTGCCCTGGCTGGTGGAAATCCTCAACGGTGTCGAACATGCCAATTTCTTCGAGCAGCGGGCGACAGAGTATTCCAAGGGTGCCACCCAAGGATCCTGGGAAGGCGCTGATGGTGTCTGGGCTGCCTTCGACGCCCATCTAAAGCGGGCCATCCCGCTTTAGATGGGCGTGATGACTTGGGCACCGGCTTTGTTCTTAAGAACGCGATTTTTTGGGCGATTGCCCAAGCCCATTTGGGGGCTAATGCCCCCAAACCCCCATTTTCTTTAGCTCGGGGTCTGGGGCCTTTCGGCCCCAGACTCGCCAAAGAGGGGGGGGACGGGGCAAAGCCCTGTGTTGAGTCCCCTAACCTGACCGCCATTTGATATCGAGCGCGACGACGATCACCCGGTCCGTTTCGGTCAGGGTGTAGAGCCCCTCTCGCGGCGGGTTGATAAGGATCTCCGGGGGGGCGTTCTCCCGATACAGGGCCAGGCCGAGGGCGATTTCTGATCGGGCTCGGGCGCGGTCCATCAGGTCGGAGAAATCCACCGTCTCGCCCGGATGGACATAGGCCTTGGCTGGCTTCAGGTAGATTTCCTGGCCCTTGGCCGAGAGGAATTCGGTGACGATGACGCGCAGAATATTGTTTTCGGCGATGCGGATCAGCAGAAGGCTGACCACGTCCGGCGAGACAATCAGCTCTGGCCGCAGGGTGCCGCCCACCCGCCGTTCCATCAACCGGGCGTTCGAGGCGTCAACCATCTCCGCCACAACATGCAGGTCCGGATGGGTTTGACCCGCCGCAGCGAGGCTGTCGAGCAGGATCAGCCCCATGATCACCCGGGCGTCCGGGTCTTCGATTCCCCCGCTTTGGTCTGAGAGCAAAACCACCGTGTCGGCGTCGGCTACCAGATCCACCAAATGGCGCCGCCGCAGCCAGGGCCGGTTGAGGAAGGTCAGCTCCAGGTTCTGCGGTGCCTTGGGCAGGTCCGTTGCGATCAGCTCGGCCATGCTCTCCGGCGGCAGATTGCCGATCACGGTCACGGAGCCGCCGGTTTCGCCCCCATCCTGCATATGCTCGTCAAAGTTCGACAGGATGGCCGGGATGTTCTTGTTCCATCCGAGAATGACGATCGTCCGCGCCGTCCTTGGGCCCTCTTCCGGAACATCGGGCAGGGTGAGCGTCGGCGTGGGACGCAGGGGGCCGATGGGCGCCGCTTTCGGTGGGCCGAGGAGGATGACCCGCTCCTGGGGTTCGATCAGCCGATCATCGGGTGGGTTGATGTCGGGGATCAGGACCTCCCGGTCGTCCAACTCAAGGACGTCGCAGACGCCAAGCGGGATGGAGTCCGCATAGGACCGCATCGCCTCGGCCATGGGGCGGTTGGCGAGTGTCGGTTCGGCAACCAGCCGCAGGGTCACCTCCCGCGAGCCGAAGACATTGGAGAACACCTGGGAAAGGCCCGGTTGACGGGCGCATTGAACCATCAACTTGCTGATCACATCGCCGGTGGTCAGCACGGGCACCTGATAGTTTCCGGCGACCTTTGCCACTTCCAGGTCGTCCACGTCGACCACCTCGGCGGCCATGGGCGGGCGGCGGTTGTCGGGCCAGTCCACCGCCGACAGGGCCGCGAGGGTTTTGATTACCTCGATGTCATTGGCCACCGGGTCGGTCTCGGACCGGTCCACGGCCATGACCACCACCCGGCTGGCGTGGGCCACGTTGACCCGCTCGAGGTCGCTGGGCAGGCTGGGGCGACCCCGGCGAATGACCACCCGGCGGAGGTCTTTCTTGGGGATGGTTTCAGCCAGGGCGGTGCGGATGTCCTGGGGGTCGCCGTCAGCCAGGACCACCACCTTGCGCAGACCGGCCTCCAACACCCGGCGGATCACTGCCCGGGCCCGGCGCCCATGACCGAGGACGAGGACATGCTCCTCCTCCATCACTGGTCCGGTGCCTTGCTCCAGCACCCGCAGATGCTGCCCCACATGGGTGGAGACCAGGGCAATCAAAGTGCCGAACAGGGCCATACCCACCAGGGTCAGGCAGAGGCTCAACAGAAGCAATTGCCAAGCTGCGGCGTAGTCATTCTCCGTTGCGCCGGGGTCGAGTACCCGCCGCGCCGCCCACCACAGGCCGTCCAGGATGCCACCATCCAACCCCCGGGGCAGCCCCTCCGCATCGGCGTTGTCGGGGTCGGACAGAAACAGGCTGAACAGCACCCCGCCGATGGTCGCGGCGGATCCCGCCGTTACGGCCAGCAGCGCCAATTGGGCGGGCAACCCCATGCTGAAGATCACGTCCAATCGGTAGCGCAACACTTTCAGGAGGCGGGTGAGCGAAGGGGACTGGGCCAAGGAGGGGCCTCCGGTTTTGGGTGAGCAGGACTCACGCCCAGGGGTCAGGCTTTCGGGGGCGACACCGGGGGCGGATTGGCCGGACGGGCGTCGGCGTAGCGGGCTTCCTCGGCATAATACTCGGGGAAACCAACGGCGGCGCGCAAGTCTTCGAAGGGGAGAAGGCGGCTCCCCGGATCCCGCTGGGCCGACAGGTCCTCCAGCGCCCCTTGCATGGCCTTCACCGCCGCAGACAGCAGGGTCAAGGGATAGGCAGCGAGGCGGTATCCCAGCTTGTCCAGCTCGGCGGGCGGCAGAACGGGGGTGGCGCCACCTTCCAGCATATTGGCCATGTGGATGCCCGGAACCTCCCGGGTGATGGTCCGCATGTCCTCCACGGAAGTGGGCGCTTCGACGAAGAGAATATCGGCTCCGGCTTCCGAAAAGTCCTGGGCGCGGGCCAGGGCTTCGTCAAGACCATGGATATGGCGGGCGTCGGTGCGGGCCAGGATCAGGATGTCGGCCCCGGCCGCCCGGGCTTCCTCCCGCGCGTCCACGGCGGCGCGGATCCGGTCCCGGGCCTGGATCCGGTCGACCACCAGCTTGCCCTGGGTATGGCCACAGCGTTTGGGGGCCAACTGGTCCTCGATCATGACCGCCGCGAGGCCCGCCTGGGCGTAGCCCCGTACGGTGCGTTTCACGTTCACGGCATTGCCGTATCCCGTGTCGCCATCGCCGATCACCGGGATGGGGGTGGCCTGGGTGATGGCCCGGGCCTGATCAACCATCTCGCCATAGCTGATCAGTCCGGTGTCCGGCGCGCCCAGGCGGGCGGCAGAGACGGCGAATCCGCTCATGAAGGTCACAGGGAACCCGGCCAACCCGATCAACCGAGCTGACAGGCCGTCGAAACAACAGGGCATGGTGTGGCAGGTGGGTTGGGCAAGCAGGGCGCGCAAAGTTGCGGCGGGACTGGGCGTAGGGGACATGGAACTGGATCCAATATGTTGATCTGAGACATCGTGACGTTGACGAAAGGGGAATGATGACCACATGGTAAGCGCGACGGATCGCCCTGGCAAAGGGAGGCTGTCCCGAAAGCATTTGCGTTCAAGGAAGAGATAAGGGGTGGCCCCCTCTGGGTGCCCATTCCGTTACGGGAGACGTTCATGAACAAGTTTATTGGCGGCCTGCTTGGCGCCGGTCTGCTGGTGGCCTCCAGCTTCTCGGCTCAGGCGGCGGAGACGACCATTCGCATCAGTCTGCAATTGCCCATGAAAAGCCACCTTGGCCAGAACCTTCTGATGTTCAAGGAAGAGGTGGAGAGCAAGTCGAAGGGCGCCATGGAGGTGCAAATCTACGACTCCGCCCAACTGTTCAAGGACAGCGAAGTGCCCCAGGCCGTCGGCCAGGGCCAGATTGAAGCGGGCGTGGCTTCGCTGACCCGCTATGTGGGCGATATCCCGGCGGTGGATGTCTTCTTTATGCCCTTCCTGTTCAATTCCGAGGAGTTGGTGCGCAAGGCCACTGCGCCGGGCTCGCCGGTGCGCGCGCCCCTGGACGCGGCCATTGCCAAAACCGGGTCGAAGGTCCTGTGGTGGCAGGCCTATGGCGGCAATATTCTGCTGACCAAGGATGCTCCCCTGAAGGGCCCCGAGGACATGAAGGACAAGAAGGCCCGGGTCTTCTCCAAGGCTCTCGGAACCTGGACGGCGGCCTTGGGTGGCGCACCGACCCTGATTTCCGGGTCCGAGCAGTATTTGGCCTACCAGCGTGGCACCGTGGACATTGGCATGACCGGTATCTCTGGTGTGTCGGCCCGTAAGCTGTGGGAGGTGATGAACACCATCACCCGCACCAATAACGCCGATATTGAATTCATCGTCGTGATGAACGAGGACTTCTTCAATAGCCTGCCCAAGGACCAGCAGGAGATTATCACCACTGCGGCCCGCAATGCCGAAGTGGCCGTGCGGGACTATGTGTCGACCATGGAGGCCGACGCCTTCAAGGAAGCAGAGGCCAACGGCATGACCGTCTACGAGCCCACCAAGGAAGAGATCGCCGCTTGGCAGGCTGCCAGTCAGCCGGTCATCGATGCCTGGCTGAAAGAGTCCGGTCCCCTGGCCGAGCAGGTCTACAAGGCCGCCCTGTCCCTGCGAGACAGTAAGTAACCTTTGCCCTGGAAAAGGGGTGGGGGGCGGCTGCGGTTGCCCCCTGTTTCACTCTCATTATATAGATTTTAGAGTATCTTCGAGATCAAGTTTGGTCGCAAAGCGACCCAACTTGATCTCGGAATACTCTGGGGTCTATGTTTGTTCCCTATTTGAGGTGCTCCGGTCATGGAGATGATTGATCGGCTGTCGGGTCTTTTGGCCCGGGTGGCGGCGGTTTTATACCTGGGCGTTGGCGTGATGCTGGGCTGGGAAGTGGCGGGGCGGTATCTGTTCAACGCCCCAACGATCTGGGCGGAGGAACTCTCCCGCCTGTTCCTGGTCTGGGGGACGCTGTTGGGGGCCTCCTGGCTGATCAAGGGCGGGCGGCATATCCGCATCACCATGGTCCTGGAACTGCTGGGCGACGGCCCGCGTCGGGTCCTGGAAATCCTCTCCCTGATCTTTGTCATTGCCTTCGCCGTCGGCTTGATCGTCTATGGATCGCCCATCGCCTTGGATTCCCTGGAGCGCGGACGGACCACCGGATCGATGATCGACCTGCCCGTGGGGCTTGTGCAGATCGCCGTGCCCATCGGCGGCCTGTTGATGACCCTGCAAGCGGTGGTCGAGATCCTGCGGCTGGCCCTGGGCGGACCGCTGTCTCACCTGTCCCATGAAGATGACGCGTCGGAAGGGGCGGTCTGATGGAAACCGTTGCGATTCTCGCCGTTCTGTTCACGGTGCTTTTGGCCGGTGTCCCTGTGGCCTATGCCCTGGGTGGGTTGGGCATGGGCCTGCTGCTGGTCGGCGGATTTTCTCCCTTGATGGCGCCGACGGCGTTGTTGTCCTCGCTCGACAGCTTCGTGTTGATCGCCGTTCCCCTGTTTCTGCTGATGTCCAACGTGCTGCTCAAAGGCGGTGTGGGCCGGGATCTGTTCGCCGCCGTGCAGGCTTGGGTGGGCCATTGGCCGGGCGGGCTGGCGGTGTCCACCATCCTGTCCTGTGGCCTGTTCGCGGCCATTTCCGGCAGTTCCGTGGCGACAGCGGCGACCATCGGCACCGTGGCCATTCCGGAAATGATCTCGCGGGGCTATCCCAAGCGCTTCGTTCTGGGGCTGATGGCCGCAGGGGGAACCCTGGGCATTTTGATTCCGCCGTCCATTCCCATGATCATCTATGGTGTGATCACCGAGGAAAGCATCCTCTCGCTGTTCCTGGCGGGGGTCGGACCGGGGCTGCTGCTGATTGGCCTGTTCATGGGCTATTCCATGCTGTTTGCCCGCTTTTCCCCCGACTACCAAGCCTTGCCCAAGGCCAGTTGGGAGGAGAGGGCGCGGACCTTCAAGCGCGCCTTGCCGACGATCCTGTTGGCCGGGATCGTTGTCGTCGGTCTGTATGTGGGCGCCTTCACGCCGACGGAGGCCTCGGCGGTGGGGTTCATCGGCGCGGTCCTGGTCACCGCCTTCGTCCTGCGCACCCTGAGTTGGCAGGGCCTGTGGGAGGCGGCCAAGGAGTCCATGGTCACCTCGGTTGCTATTCTGTTGATCGTCGCCGGAGCGAAGATTTTCGGCAAGGCGATCACCCTCTACCGCATTCCCCAGGATATCAGCAGCTTCATTGCGACGAATATCGATACCCAGGGGCTGTTCATCCTGGCGGTTGCCGGGGTTCTGCTGGTTATGGGGCTGGTTCTGGAAAGCATGTCCATGATGCTGATCATGGTGCCGGTCCTCGCGGGAAGCCTCGCGGCCCTGCATGTGGACCCCATTTGGTTCGGCATCTTCTTCGTCGTCATGGTGGAATGCGCGCTGATCACTCCGCCGGTCGGCTTGAACCTGTATGTGATCCAGGCCGTGGGCAAGGCCCGCATGTCCGAGGTCGCCCGGGGCGTTCTGCCCTTCCTGACCTTGATGTTGGTGGCTGTGGTGTTGATTACCTTGGTGCCGGAGATCGCATTGTATCTGCCGTTCGCTTTGTGATGGGAGCCCTGCGAGCGCTTTGCCCCGTCCCACAGGGTCATGGTAGAGTCCGATCATGACAGCCGGTGTTCTTGCGACAGTTCCATGGCCCCGTCCCACACGGTCATGGTAGAGTCGACCATGCAGCCAGGACAGACAGCCGGTGGTTCCATGGCCCCGTCCCACACGGTCATGGTAGAGTAGGCGGGTACGTGGACGACCCCGACGATCCGTTCCATGGCCCCGTCCCACACGGTCATGGTAGAGTCGAGCCCGAAGGCCCGGCCAAGTCTAGGGAGTTCCATGGCCCCGTCCCACACGGTCATGGTAGAGTCCCTCACCGCCGCGCCATGCGGTGTGGCCCGTTCCATGGCCCCGTCCCACACGGTCATGGTAGAGTGGAGGCGCCGATATCTCCTTGTTTCTAAAGGATATATCGGCGTTTTTTTGTGCAAAGTTCATGGTGTCAGGACCCGTTTTTTCGCTGAAATCCGTGTGACCTCTGCACTTTGGCGCGGAAAAACCAGGACTGGAGGGTCTGGGAGGCCGCTACCTCCCAGCGGGGGTTTGGGGGCGGCGCCCCCATAGGGCCAGCGGGGGTTTGGGGGCGGCGCCCCCATGGTCTGTCCCGTCGTCGCCCTCTATCGGCATCATATCATACCCAGGAACCGTTGGAGTTCCGGCGTTTCCGGTGTGTCGAAGATCTTGTCCGGGGGGCCGATTTCGTGGACCCGGCCCTCGTGCATGAAGACCACTCGGCTGCAGACGTCGCGGGCGAAGCGCATTTCGTGGGTCACCATGAGCAGGGTCATACCCTCTTCGGCCAATTCCTTGACCACGGCCAGCACTTCGGACACGAGTTCCGGGTCCAGGGCCGAGGTGATCTCGTCGCAAAGCAGGGCCATGGGCTCCATGGCCAGGGCGCGGGCGATGGCCACGCGCTGTTGTTGGCCGCCGGAGAGCTCTTCGGGATAGGCGTCGAACTTATGGCCCAAACCGACCCGGTCGAGCATCTTGCGGGCCATGGTTTCCGCCTCGGCCTTTGGCGTCTTCTTCACCACCGTCTGCGAGAGCATCACATTGCGTCCGGCGGTCAGGTGGGGGAACAGGTTGAACCCCTGGAAGATCATGCCGACCTTAAGGCGCAGGGTGCGCAGGGCCGTTTCGTCCGCCATGAGCTGGGCGCCCGCCACCTGGATCGATCCGTCATTGATGACTTCCAGGCCGTTGATGCAACGAAGCAAGGTGGATTTGCCCGATCCCGACTTGCCGATGATGGCGATGACCTCGCCCCGGTTGACGTCGAGATTGATCCCCTTCAGTACCTCGTTGTCGCCAAAGCGCTTTTTAACTTCAGTGATTTCGATGAGCGACATTGAGTTTTCTTTCCAGCAGACGGCTTGCCCAGGACAGCGGGAAGCACAGCGCGAAATAGATCAGGGCGACCGAGCCATAGACCGTGAAGGGCTGGAAGGTCGCGTTGGTGACGATGGTGCCGGCCTTGGACAGCTCGACGAAGCCGATGATGGAGGTCAGGGCCGTGCCCTTGACCACCTGCACCGAAAAGCCGACCGTCGGGGGGATGGCGATCTTGAGGGCCTGGGGCAGGATCACATGGCGCATCTGTTGGGTATAGCCCATGCCAAGGCTGGCCGAGGCTTCCCATTGGCCCTTGGTGATGGCCTCCACACAGCCCCGCCAGATCTCGACGAGGAAGGAGGCTGTCCACAGGATGAGGGCGAGCCCGGCGGCCATCCAGGCCGGAACGTCGATGCCGAACAGGGCAAGGCCGAAGAAGGCGAGGAACAACTGCATCAGAAGCGGCGTGCCCTGGAACAGCTCCACATAGCCCTTGGCCAGGGTCCGATAGATCGGCCGCCGTCCGATCCGCAGGAAGAGCAGCCCGGCGCCCAGCAGGCCACCGCCAAGAAAGGAGACCAGGGAGAGGACAACCGTCCAGCGGGCCGCAAGCAACAGATTGCTGACGATGTCCCAGGTGGAGAAGGAGGTCATCGGCTTTGCCTTCTTGGAAACAGGGTCCAGCCGACGGCCCGCAGAAGCTGCCTCAAGCCGATGGCGAGAAGAAGATAGAGAACCGTCGAGACCATGTAGGTCTCGAAGGCACGGAAGGTGCGCGACTGGATGTAATTGGCGGCAAAGGTCAGGTCTTCCGCAGCGATCTGCGAGGTAACCGCAGACCCGAGCATGACAATCACGACCTGGGAGGACAGGGCCGGCCAGATGCGGCGGAGCGCGGGGATCAGCACCACATGGCGGAAGGCCTGGAAGGGGCTCATGCCCAGGCTGGCACCCGCTTCGAACTGACCCCGGGGCGTGGCCTCGATCCCGGCGCGAATGATCTCGCAGCTATAGGCGCCCAGATTGATGACCATCGCCAGATTGGCCGCCGTCAGTTCCGACATGCGCAAGCCAAGCGCGGGCAGGCCGAAGAAGATGAAAAACAATTGGATCAGGAACGGGGTATTGCGGATGAGCTCCACGTAGGTCGCAACGAAGGGGCGCGCCCAGGCGGGACCGAGGGAGCGTGTCCAGGCGCAGGCCGTTCCCAGGCCGATACCCAGAACGGATCCGACGAGGGTCAATTCGACGGTGATCCATAGGCCCTTCAGGATGACCGGCAGATAGGGGCCAATCCAACTGAAATCGAAGTGGTAACTCATGTCGCCTCCCCGGGGACAAAGGATGGCCGGGCGCTCTTTTGAGTGGCCCGGCCACACGGATGCCTAGAGCGGAATGAGGAAAAGTGGGCACCGGTTTTCCGTCCTCATTCCGCTCTAACCATAAGATCTAGGTCACGTTCATGAAATCAGGTCGAACAGACCTGATTTCATCGTGATCTAGAGGTCCTTGGGCAGCGGATAGCCCAGCCATTTCTCGGAAATGGCGTCGAGGGATCCGTCGGCCTTGGCTGCGGCGATGATCTCGTCAACCTTGGCCATCAGGGCGGGTTCGTTCTTGTTCATGCCCACATAGCAGGGGGAATTCTTGATCAGGAACTTCAGCTCCGGCCGCTTGGGCGGGTTCTTGGCGAGGATCGCCGCAGCCACCACGTTGCCCGTGGCGATCAGGTCCACCTGACCGGACAGGAAGGACGAAATGGTGCCGTTGTTGTCCTCGTAGCGCTTCATGTCGACGTCATCACCGACCAGCTTGGAGATCTCCAGATCCTCCACCGAGCCCCGTGTGACGCCGACGGAGTGACCGGCCAGATCCGCCGCCGATTCGATTTTGATGTCTGCCGGTCCGAAAATGCCGTTGTAGAACGGCGCATAGGCGGTGGAGAAATCGATGACCTTTTCGCGGTCGGGGTTCTTGCCGAGGCTGGAGATGACCAGATCCACCTTGCCGGTCTGCAGGTAGGGGATGCGGTTGGCGCTGGTGACGGGCGTCAGAACGACGGTGACGCCGAGTCTTTCGCCGATCAGTCGGGCGGTGTCGATGTCGTAGCCCTGGGCGGACATGTCGGTACCGACGGAGCCGAAGGGCGGAAAGTCCTGGGGAACGGCAACGCGAAGGGTTCCGCGGTCGGTGATGTCAGACAGGGCATCGGCATGGGCAGGGGCCGGAGCCTGCGTCAGGCCAACAACGGCGGCGAGGCCTGCGGCGAGGCCGAGAAGCGTTCTACGATTCATGGTCCTGAAGTCTCCTTGTCGAGGGGGGAGGGAATCCCTGGGGGGCTGTCCGGCCTGGGGGCGGACGCGGTAAAGGTCGAAAAGGCTTCGCGCAGGCCCGACATGGGATCGGGCGTCGCGCTGAGGTTGAGGCCGTTTTCCACATGGTCGATGTGGGCGCTCATCAGGGCGGCTGCGGCGGTGAGGTCGCCGTCCTCAAGGGCGGCCAGGATCTCTTCGTGATCATGGCTCGATTGCTCGGCCTTATCCTTCGGCTGGTAGAGCATGGAAATCAGGGTCGTGCGCGCGGTGAGGTCGCGGATGATGTCGGACACCAGTCCGTTGCCGATCAGGTTCGCCAGAATGATATGGAAATCGCCAAGAAGGCAGGTGCGGGTGCCGATCTCGTCGCTCTCCAGGGACCGCTGTTCGGCGGCCAAATGGGTGCGCAGGGCCGCCAGGGCGGTCTCCGGCACGCCGGGGGCGGAGAGCAAAAGACCCGTTTCGACGATCTTGCGGGCGTGAAAAGCGTCCCGCGCTTCCTCCGCCGAGGGCTGCGCCACGAACCAGCCACGCCTTGGGCTGACGGTGACAATGCCGCGGGTCTGAAGCTTCACCAGCGCTTCGCGGACCTTGGTGCGGGAGGTGCCGAACAGCTTGGCCAAGGGCGCTTCCCCCAGGCGAGCCCCGGGGTGAAGGCGGCCGGCCAGCACCGCGTCCATGATGAAGGTCTCAATGTCGAAGTCCTGTTTTTCCATCGGAAATCTGCTTATCACCTTGCATACAAGATTGAATGCAAGGTGATAAGCAAGTGCGGTGCCAATTCCATGGATAGGGAGGATGCTGTTTCTTTACAGGAGGTTGGGCAGGATGAGAGGAAAGGGGATTCTGTGAAAGCGGGAGGTGTGATTATTTTTTGGGCGAAAAAATGGCTAGATTATAATCTGGAAGGAAAGATGCTGACTTTAAGTGCATTTCGTCGCTTTTGGGCGATTGCCCAAGCCCATTTGGGGGCAAATGCCGCCAAGCCCCCCTTTTTTTTGCCCCGGGGTCTGGGGCCTTTCGGCCCCAGTCTCGCCAAGGGAGGGCTGGCCGTCTCTCATCCTTCGCTCACTCTTCCAGAAAGGCGGCGAAGTTCCGCCCTTCGTGGGCGATGTTCTCGCCGCCATCCACCACCAGAACCTGGCCGGTGACGAAGTCGTTGTCGACCAGATAGCGGATCGCCTGGGTGACCTTGTCCGGCGATCCGGTGCGTTCCAGGGGGATGCCCTGGCGGCGCCATTCCAGGTACTCCGGCCCGCGGTCTTCGGCCGGGAGGATCACACCGGGGGCAACTCCGTTGACCCGGATCCCCGGCGCCAGTTCCAGGGCCGCCATGCGAGTGAAATCGGCCAGGGCCTTCTTGCTCAGCAGGTAGGCGCCGTACTGGTACTGGTTAAAGCCGATCTTGTTGTCGAGGATGTTGACCACCACCCCTTCGGTCCGGTGTTTGGCGAAGGCCTGGGTCAGGAAGAAGGGCGCCTTCAGGTTGACGGTCATCTGGGCGTCGAACATCTCGGGCGTCGTGGTCCGCAGGTCGCCATGGGCATAGACCGAGGCACTGTTCACCAGGGTTGTCAGGTGGGGCATGGTCTCCACTGCCTCTACCACCAGCCGGTCAAGCCCGCTGATATCATTCAGGTCGTGGGTCATGAGAACGCAGTCCACACCTTCCTGGCCGATCTCCGCAGCCGTTTCCTCTGCGGCGTCTTCCGAGCTGTTGTAGTGCAGGGCGATGTCGAAGCCCGCTTTGGCCAAGCCAAGCGCGATGGACCGGCCCAGTCGGATGGCGCCCCCGGTGACCAGGGCCGCAGGGCGGTCTTCGGGGGGAAGCTTGGGTTTTGTCATGGGGAGCTGTCCTGGTGGGAGGAAGGGAAGGCAGTGCGGGACGGGGGCGCTGGGGAAGGGGGGGCCGTCAAGGTTACAGAGCGCTCGCCGACCCGGTGCCCGGCGACGATCAAAGTGACACAATCCAGAGGTGGATCCCAAGCTGTGCGGTGGGCAAGGTCCAGATGGGCCAGAAGATCCTCGACGAAAGGCCGGGCATAGGAGTCGCGGGGGAGCGCCTCCCGACGGGGAGCCTCGGCGCGTTTGAGGTGATGCAGAATATCCAGATCCAGGGGGCGGGGCAGGATCTTGCAGTCGGGACTGGTCCGGTCCCGGCCATGGGCGGTTTCCAGGGCGTTGAACCAGGTTTTCATGTCTTGCTCCGCCAAGGGGCTGCGGAAGGCCAGGGCGCCGTTCAGGAAGAAGGCGCCACCGGGCACACCTACGGGCGCGGTGCGGGCAATCCGGCTGACATGGACTTTCCCGAAGCGGTGGAGCAGCGTGGCGAGCGCGGAGGTGATGTTCCGTTCCGGATCGATGTTCGCGCCGAAGCCGACGATATAAAGTCCGTCACTCACGAGTCTCGGGGCTCCTTCCATCGGTGGACGGTTCCGGTTTCGATCCCCAACAGGTCGAACGCTCGGCCTACGGTTTGGTTGATGATATCATCAATGGTCTGCGGACGGTGGTAGAAGGCGGGGACCGGCGGCATGATCACGGCGCCAGAGGCTGTCGCCCGTGCCATCAGGTCGATGTGCCCTGCGTGCAGTGGGGTCTCGCGCACCATCAGCACGGTGGGCCGACGCTCCTTCAGACAGACATCGGCGGCCCGGACCATCAGGTCGGCGTCGTAGCAATGGGCGATGGCCGACAGGGTCTTGATCGAACAGGGCGCGATGAGCATGCCATGGGCGCGGAAGGACCCGCTGGACAGCGGCGCGCCCACATCGCCATGGGCATGGCAGACGTCGGCCAGCTTGCGGACGGCCTCCGGCGTCCAATCGGTCTCCTCCGCCAAGGTACGGGCGCCGCCGGGGGAGAGGATCAGATGGCTTTCCACGTCGGGAAGGGGGGCCAGGACCTGCAGCGCGCGGATGCCGAAAAGCGCGCCCGAGGCGCCGGAAATGCCGATGATGACTCGCTTCATAGGGGGGTCCGTTGGAAAAAGGGCACCCCCCAATCTTGGGGGTCCCAAGCGGTGGGAACAAGGTGCGGTGGGATGAAATTCCGTTTTGCCCCCAAGGGAAAGGAGGGGGAAAGGCGGGTGAAAGGCGGCGACCGGGGCGAGAAAAGGTCTGAGGATTTCCCCTGTGGAAACATGGGGCCTGGCGAGGCAAACTGTCGCAACCAAGACGCAAAAACAATCCAGGGCGAAAATGCCCGGGACCAGGGAGGAACGAAATGCGGTATCGCTTGCCGCCTCTGTCGACCCTGCGCCTGTTCGAGGCTGCGGGGCGTCACGGCAGTTTCAAGAGGGCTGCGGAAGAATTGGGGCTGACCCCCAGCGCCGTGAGCCATGGATTGCAAACCCTGGAGGACTGGCTGGGCGTCATGCTCTTTGCCCGCACCCCCAAGGGGCCGGTCCTGACCCCGGCGGGGGAAGCCTATCTGACCGCCGTAGAGCAATCCCTGTCGACCCTGGGCGCGGCAACGGAAAGTCTGCCGGGGCGGGCACCCCGGGGGATCCTGCGGATTTCCAGCGCGCCAACGGTGTCGCTGACCTGGCTGCTCCCTCGCCTGAACCGCTATTTGGAGGCCAACCCGGACCTGACCGTGGCCATCGACACCTCCCACCGGCGGGTGGACTTTCCCCTGGATGATTTCGATCTCGCCCTGCGGGTGGGCAAGGGGGAGTGGCCCGGGGTGGTGTCGGACCTGTTGTTCGGCGAGCGCCTGATCCCCGTGGCGGCCCCCCATGTGGCCCAGGCCCTGCAACCTGGCCTTCTGGCCCTGGAGGGCGCAAGGCTGATCGAATTGAGCTCCGTGGAACGGGACTGGTCCGCCTGGAGCGAGTTGACGGGCTTCACCGTTCCCCCCGATGGTCCCCGATTGATGGTGGATACCCATGCCCAGGCCTACGAGGCCGCCCGGTTGGGATTGGGAATCGCCCTGGGCCGCTTGCCCTATGTGGCGCCCGAACTGGAAAACGGCCATCTGGTACCGATTTTTGGGACCCCAGTGGACGCGGGCACGGGGGTTTGGGTCGTGCGCGGCGAGCTGCTTCGACCCGATCTGGAGGTCGAAGCCTTCGTTGCTTGGCTGAAGGGGGAGGCTAAGGTTATGAAAAATAAAGGGTATTTTATGGATGAAAAATTTCTCAGTACCGGGTGAGAAAGAATTGATTTCCATACGGATCCGAATGTTGGACACTTTGTCTCGTGCTCGGCGAGCGGTGTTCCATCGGTGACCTGATGTCGTGACCAGTGGCCTCCAACCCATCGTTTTTGTTTCCGGCACAACCTTTGGACGGAAGTGACGTGACGGCTTGTTCGTCGCCCATGGTCCACCCCCGGGACCCCATACCCCGGGGGTTTTTCTTTTCTGGCCGGATCTGTGTCTCCTGATCCGGTTGGCCGGATCTGTGTCTCCTGATCCGGTTGGCCGGATCTGTATCTCCTGATCCGGTTGGCCGGATCCGTGGGGTTGTTGGCCTTGTCGCCAAGGGGAGGTCCAGGCAGAGTCTCAAGGCAGTCTCCGCCAACAGTCTTGGACCTCGCCCATGTCCTCCATCCGCGTCATTGCCGCCCATGTCTTCGATCAGGCCATGATCCTCGACGCAGTGGGACCCTTACAGGTGTTTTCCTCGGTCAACGATGAATTGGCCCTACGGGGGCAACCGCCCGCCTATCGGGTGTTGTTGACCGCCAACGCGCCCGGTCCGGTGACTACGTCCAGTGGCCTTCGCCTCCACGCCGATGGTGGTCTTGCCGATTGGCCGGATCTGGGATTGGACACCCTGCTGGTTTCCGGTGGGTGGGGCGTCGACGGGGCCGCAGCAGACGGAGTCCTGCTCGGTGCCTTGCGGGATCTGGAACCGCAGATCCGCCGTTTGGGGTCCATTTGCTCTGGTGCCTTGGTTCTGGCGGCTTCGGGGCTGTTGGACGGGCGTCCAGCCACCACCCATTGGAGCCGGGTGGAGCAATTGCAGCGGGAGTATCCTGCCGTGCGGGTTCTGGGGGACCGGTTGCACACCCATGCGCCGACCCCGGGGCCGGAGGGAGATCCGCATCTGTTCACCTCCGCCGGAGTGACGGCGGGAATTGACCTTGCCCTGTCCCTGGTCGAGGCGGATGTGGGACCCAATCTGGCCCGGGCTGCGGCCCGGCGGTTGGTCATGTTTCTGCGTCGCCCGGGCGGGCAAAATCAGTTCTCCGCCTTCCTGGAGCCGACCCTGGAGCGGGCGCCCCGCCTTGCCGAGCTGCTGGCCTGGATCCCGGGCAATCTGACCGCCGACCTGTCCCTGGAGGCCCTGGCCCAGCGGGCCAATATGTCCACCCGGAGTTTTTCCCGCCTGTTCCGCGATCAATTGGGCTCCACCCCGGCGGCCTATGTGGAGCGGGTCCGGGTGGAGGCAGCCCGGGCGGAATTGGCGGCCTCCGGTCCCGATGCCTCGGTGGGGGCTGTGGCCCGGGCTGCGGGGTTCGGCCATCCGGAAACCATGCGGCGGGCCTTCCACCGGTACTTGGGGGTGGGTCCCAGCGATTATGCCGCCCGCTTTGGGTCGACACTGGCACCGTAGTTCCGCCTCTGGCCCCACCGCCAACTCTGATGTCCCTTTTCCCTTCGGAGGAGATCTGCCCGTGATCCGCTCCCCGCATGTCATTCTGTTCGTCGCCCAGGCGCTATACTGGAGTTGTTCGATTATCGGTATCACCGTGACGACCCTGGTGGGGAGGGAATTGACCTCGATCCCCGCCTTGGCCACTCTGCCCGTTGCCTTGCTGGTGGGGGGATCCCTGCTCTCGGTTCATCCCCTGTCGATTTTCATGCAACGCCATGGTCGCCGGGTTGGATTCCTGTTTGGCGCGGCTGCGGGGGGTGGTGGCGCTTTGATCGCGGCCTTGGCCGTGGAAGGGCGGAATTTTCCTCTGTTTTGTTTAGGGGCGGCCTTGATTGGCGCCTATCAGGCCTCGGCCATGTTCTACCGGTTTGCTGCGGTGGATGCCGCGCCGCCGGATCGGGCCGGGCGGGCCACGGCCTTTGTTCTTGCCGGGGGGGTGGTTGCCGCCCTGTTTGGCCCCACATTGGCCGTTTGGTCCCGGGATCTGACGGCCTTTCCGTTCCAGGGAGCCTATCTTGTTACGGCGGGCTTGGCCTGCTTGGGTGTCCTGGTCTTGATTGCCGCACCGGAGGGGCGCATTCCTGGCAATCATGTCGGAGGATGGTCCGCGGCGAAGGCCCTGCTGGCCCGACCGGGGATCCGCGCGGCCCTTTTGATCACGGCGAGTGGGCATGGGGTCATGATCCTTGTGATGACCGCAACACCTTTGGCAATGGCCTTTTGCTCCTTTCCCCTCAGCCAGTCGGCTGAAGTCATCCAGTGGCACGTCCTGGGGATGTTTCTACCGGGGTTCGTGAGTGGCCGTCTGGTGGACCGACTGGGTCCCGTCGCTGTTGCTCTGGTTGGAGGCCTGCTTCTCATGGCGAGTGTCGGCGTCGCCCTCACGGGGCTGGAGTTCGGATATTTCCTGCTGTCATCCCTTCTCCTTGGTATCGGGTGGAATTTGATGATGGTGGCCGGAACGACCCTGCTTGGGAAGGCTCACACTCCCGAGGAGCGGGGCAATGCCCAGGGTCTCATGGAACTGGCCAATGGGGCCATGGCGGCAACGGCGTCCTTCGCCTCGGGTGCGGCGTTGGCCGGTGCGGGTTGGTCTCTTATCAATATGGGGGTTGCGCCTGTCTTGGTGTTGGTGGCGCTGGTCGCATGGTTTCAATTGTCCGGTACCGGGCGAACCGTTACTGAGTCGGCGGGGGAACCCTGATGACAGAGGGAGGGCCTTCCTGACCAGGGAAGGTGCGGGCCGCCGCGCGGAGAAGGATGGGCAAGGCGGCGCGGTCATCGGGGGAGAGGTCTTGTCGTTCCAATCGCAGCTCGTTGACCGGACGCAGATCGCCGGGGTCCTGGTCTCCCAGGTCTGCTCCGTTGTGCAAGGTCATAACCAGCCAATGGCGATAGACGGTCCGGGTGAAGGTCCGGCTTTCCCAGGGATCCTCGAAGAAGGGGGGCCGCCCGGGCCGGAGGCGTCCGACCATCACCGGGCGTTCATAGGTGTCCAAGAGGGGGCCGTCGGTGCCATGGGTGAAGGATACCACCCAGGGAGCTGGGGTGATATCCGTTCCATTCTGTTCCAAGATCGTCGCGCCCATGGCCTGGAGCTCTCCGGCCAAACGACTCCGGGCCCGATCCCATTCCAGGCTTGCAGCCTGGGCGCCCCTGGGCCGGATGGCGAGGGTCAAGCCCGCCAGGCTTTTGGGCGTGCCCGGATCCACATAAGCAGTCATCAGCGCCTGCTCCATGGGGGGAGCACAGGCGGCAGCGAGAAGGAGTGTGGCCGCGAAGAGGGCGCCCACAAGGCGTTGCACCCGAATCATGGTGCAAGGGTCTGCCCTCGTCGTGGCGATTTCAAGGTCTTTTCGGTTGCTGTGATGGTCATCCATGACCTTGGCCGGAGGGGCCCCCTTGCCGATGGCGCTGCCGGAGTGTTTTCCCGAGGTTTCCCCTGTGCCTGGGGGGGCGAAGCGACGGAGAAGCCCTTGCGGGAAGCGGGCCTGCGCGAGGGGATGCCGGAAACCCTCGGACATGGGCCAGCGTCCGGCCGGAAACGCTACTTTTCCGGATTCCGCTTTGGCGCGGGATCAATGCTTGGCTATACTCACGGAGTCCCGCAACAGTCCCGTGATCCATGGATAAAGTCTCTCTTCTCAGGTCCCTAGAAGCACACCGCCGCTGGCTCGCCGGAGAGCGGGACGGGAAGCGTGCCGATTTGTCAGGTGAGGATCTGCGCGGTCATGGGTTTTGGGGCGCGGATCTGCGTCAGGTTATCCTCAGGGAAGCGGATCTGTCGGGCTGCAATCTCGCCCAGACGGATCTGACCGGGGCCGATTTATTCAAGGCCAAGCTCGACCGCACGGATTTGCGGGGCGCGCGCTTGGCTGAGGCCGAATTGCGCGGGGTCTCGATGACTGGGGCGAAGCTCGCCGGATGCGACCTGACCGGGCAGAATTTTCGTCGGGGTTTGCGCTTCGATGGGGAGGGAGAGGCAAAGTCGGTGCCCCAGGACCTGTCCGGGGCCGATTTCTCCGGGGCGAATCTCACCGGTGTCGATGCCACGGGGGCGGACCTGTCCGGCGCCATCCTGTCCAACGCCCGCCTGGACCATGCCAATCTGGCCGAAGCGGATTGCAGTGGCGCCGACTTGTCGGGTGCGACTCTGAATGGGGCCACCTTGGCCAATGCCAACCTGCGAAGCGCCCGTCTGGTGGGCGCCAACCTTGGCGGAACGGACTTCAGTGGTGCCAGCCTGTCCTTGGCTGACCTGTCCGGTGTGGATATGGGAACCTCCAGCCTTGCCGGAGCCGATTTGGTGGGGGCCCTGCTTGAAGGCGCTGTCCTGCCCGAAAAGGGCGAGGTGGAGCAAGCCCTGGTGGGTAAGGCTCTGGAACGACATCTTGCTTGGTTGATGAATGGGGCGGGCACGGCGGCCGATTTGTCCGGCATGGATCTGTCCGGCATGGACCTGTCCGGATCCAACCTGGCCGGGGCCAATCTTGCAGGGGCCTTCCTCGCCCGGGTCTCCCTGCGCGGAGCCAGTCTTGTTCTGGCCGACCTGTCTGGTGCCGTGCTGACCGGAGCAGATCTGCGGGACGCGGATTTGCGCGGGGCCAGCTTGAAGGATACGGATCTGACCGGGGCTCACCTGAGGGGGGCGCGGACAGGGGAAGCCGAGTTGCTGGCCGGGGGCGGAACCGCCAAAGGGCGGATCGTATCGACGGATTTTACGGATGCCTGGGGACGGGACAAGCTGCTCTCGCCCCCCGATGGGGAAGAAATACCATGACGGGAAAGTCCCCTAAAGCCCAGTCTCCTGGTGGCCAGTCTTCCCCCGCGCCACCGCGCCGCCGGGTCCTGGATCCGCGCACGGGAGTGATTATCGTCCGGGTTCAGCGGGGCGAGCACCATGTGTCCCAAGCCCCGGACGAGGTTCTGTCTGCAGAAGTGGCATCCAGCGTTTCCCTGTGTTGTCGGGATCCCAAGCGCAATATCGGCGGTATGGTTTGCCTTCTATTACCCGCTGCCGATCCGGAACCGGGGGGCGATCCATCGGACGAACAGGACTTGAGTGTCTTCATCGAACGCTACGGGGCCCATCTGCTGGAACGCCTGTTCGTGGAACTGGAAAAGCGGGGGTGTCGCAAGACTCGCCTGGAAGCCAAGGTTTTCGGAGGCGCTGTTCGGGAAGGGTATGACTCTGCGGCTGGGCCGCGCACTCTGGCGTTCATCAATCGCTACCTGGAGGACTGGGGGATCCCCGTTTCAGAACGAATCACCGGTGGGCGGCAGGTACGACGGGTCCAATATTTCCCGGTTACCGGAAAGGCCCGGGTCATGGTTCTCGACGACAGCAGAGCCCCCGCAGCGACCGCGCTGGAGCTTCGCCGCTCGCCGATCATGCGCCTGGAAGCGGATGGCGCGGTGGAGATCTGGGATTAGAGCAAATCCCGAGCAATCTGGAACAGATTGTGACGGGCGGAACGCACACCGTAGGCATGACGGTTTGCTTCAATGTCGGAGGTTTAGAGCATATTGCGTGAATCACATTTCACGCAATATGCTCTGGAGTGTCTTCGATATCACAGCGGTTTTTGACAAAGTGAGAAAGCCGCATTTTTTTGGCGGATAAGAATAACCCTCTTCCATATGGGACTAATTTGGTCCAAAATGCTTTCTGCCGGGATGCGGGAGGGGCCGTGTCCTGGCGGACACCAGAGCCAATGGATGATCGAAGAGGGGATAAAGAGATGAGTGCTGAAGAGCTGAAAGCCGAGATCAAGAAATTGAGCGCCCGCGCCACTCAATCCAAGATGGACCTGCACGACCTGTCCGAGGAGTTGCCCATCGGTTGGCAAACGATCAAGGAGCAGGCGGAGGCCACCTATAAGGCTTATGAAGCTCTGGAGGCCAAGCGAGCCGAACTGAAGGCCTTGGGGTAAAGCCGAACCAGAGTGATTGATAGCAGGGCACAGGGTAGGGGGTGTTTCCCGTCACGGGGCTTTGCCCCGTCCCCCCCCTTTTTGGCGAGGCCGAGGCCGAAAGGCCCCAGACCCCGGGCTCTTATTGATAAAAGAAAAATGGGGGTTTGGGGGCATATGCCCCCAAATGGGCTTGGGCAATCGCCCAAAAAAGACGAGACACTGTCTTGTACTGTGGATCTATAGATCAGGCGAGATGCTCTAGAGTGAAACTGGATCAGCTTGAGTCAAGCTGATCCAGTTTCACTCTCATTATATAGATTTTAGAGTATCTTCGCGACCCAACTTGATCTCGGAATACTCTAAGGCCGGGGGGGCTGTGTGGTGCGCGCCTCTGGGAGGGATTAACTGGAGAAGTCCCGGCGTTGGGCAGATAAACCTGCGGCATTGAGGGCGTCGAGAATTTCCGTCAGGTGGCTATGGTCCCTGGCTTCCAGGATCACCCTCAGCTCCGTGGCCTTAACGGAGATATCTGCGGTCAACCGTTCATGGCGGACCTCGACGATGTTGCCGCCGGCCGCGCCGATGACCGTCGCGACCTTGGCGAGTTGACCAGGGCGGTCCCCCACTTGAATGGACAGATGGGCAATACGGCCTTCGCGCACCAGACCGCGCATGATGACCGAGGCCATGATCCTGGGGTCGATGTTCCCACCGGTCAGGACCAAACCGACCGAGCGGCCCTTGAACCGCTCTGGCTCGGCCAGAAGGGCGGCAAGAGGGGTGGCTCCGGCGCCCTCCGAGACGGTTTTTTCCACGGTGAAATAGAGATTGATGGCAGCTTCTATGGCGGGTTCATCGACCAGAAGGATGTCAGACACCAATCGCCGCAACAGGGGCAGGGTTCGCGATCCCGGTTCTTTGACGGCGATGCCCTCGGCCACCGTCACCGCACCCGCTGGGCGGGGAAGCCCCTTGAGGGCGTTATGGGCGGCCGGGTATTGGGCGGATTGGACGCCGATCAGTTCGATCTCCGGCTTTATTCCCTTGGCGGCGACGGCCATGCCCGCCAACAGTCCCCCTCCTCCGACCGGAGCCACCAGGACCTCCAGGTCCGGGGCGTCCTCCAGCATTTCCAGGGCCACGGTGCCTTGACCGGCAATGATCAGGGGGTCGTCGTAGGGGTGGATCAAGGTCAGGCCCTCAGCCGCGGCGATGCGCTCGGCCGCTTGGCGGGACTCGGCGACGGTTTCTCCCTCCAGTACAACCCGGGCGCCATGGGCGCGGGTGTGTTGGACCTTTACGAAGGGGGTGTCCTCGGGCATGACGATTACGGCGGGAATCCCCATGCCTTTGGCATGGTAGGCCACGCCCTGGGCATGGTTGCCTGCGCTCATGGCGATGACACCGCAGACCCGTTGCGAGTCGCTCAGAGCGTTCAGGCGGTTGAGCGCTCCTCTTTCCTTGAAGGATGCGGTGAACTGGTGATTTTCAAATTTCACGTGGACCCGGGCACCGGTCAGGGCCGACAGGGTTCGGGACAGGTGAGTCGGTGTGCGCTGAATGGCAGGACCGATAACCCGTGCCGCAGCCTGAATGTCGGCAAGGGTCGGAGGTGGTTCCGGTGTTTCGGTGGGAGGCCAGGGAGAAGAGTGAGGCGCGTCCACGGGCATGGGGGAACTCCACTGGGATGGGGGGAGGGAGGGAGGTGGTAGCAGTAACATCCTCCGATTGCTTCGCATTTTGAAAATATTTGCGAAACGCGGGTCGGCTGAATATCTGAGGAATATTATAATTCATTGTTTTTGTTGTTATATTCTTTTTCCAAGCAGTTGGCACATCGGATGCAAAGATAGGGTCGATCTCTGTTCCTTCCAAGGTCTCTTTCCTGTGAAGAGTTTGGAGGGGCCACCTTTCTGGTGATAGCTGCTCGAACCAAAGTTTGGTTTCCTGGCGGTTCCGAACCGCACTTCCCCGCCGCCTGCCGGGAGACGACTTTCGGACGGCTTCATCGGGCGGGACGATCCACAGGTTGGATTGTCCCGCCATTTTTTTTCCCCTCCCTTGCGATGACATAAGCCTTCAGCCCTTCGAGGGTTTGGGGGGCGTTGCGATTCACTCTCGGATTTCTTTCCAAAAGGGGGGGAGTTTGATAGGCTACATTCTGATTTTTTACCCTATTTCCACTAGACCGGGTCGCAGTGGAGTGCCGTACACCGTGGGTTTTCAACGGTTTCTTCGGGCTTCAATTGGATGATCCTGTTTGATCTAAATTTTATTGGTGATTTGAGCGAATGTACCGAACCTGTGATGGCTGTCGCTTTCAAGCGACGCAATGTCTCCTATGTTCGGGGTGTGGTCTCTGACGGAATGACGGGTCAGGGCGAAGACGGCAAAGAGTGAAGACGGCGCCTCTTGGCGCCCCCATGGATGGATACGGTAGCATGAGCAAGACAGTGTGGGACGCACCCAATCCCGATGGTTGGCCCCGCTCCGGCGGTCGCTTCTCGTTTGACGAGGGGGCCAAAGGAGACACTGCCGACGCCAGCTTCTCCCATGTGGTGGAGGCCGGTGGGGCTGACCGAATCGACGTGGGATCCGGGGATCTCTTGCTCAATGGCTCCTATGACCGGGATGGGAGTGATCTGATCCTGTCCGATGGTGCCGGTCATACCCTATTGCTCAAGGACTATTTCCTGAGCGAGACGCCCGCAGACTTGGTGGTTGGCGAAGGGATGCGTCTGGACGGGGATTTGGTGGCCCGTTTGGCCGGCGGTTTGGCGCCGGGGCAGGTGGCTCAGGCGGCTACCCTGGGTGGGGACGCCGTGGCTGCGGCCATTGGCACCGTGACCAAAGCTGCGGGAACGGTGACCGTTATCCGGACCGATGGCACGGAAGTGACGGTCCAGTCAGGGGATCCCATCTTCCAAGGCGATGTGGTGGCGACCAGCGCCGACGGTGGTGTGGGTATTACGTTCCTGGACGGCTCGGCCTTCTCCCTAGGGGGAAGCGGACGGATGGTGCTGGACGAGATGGTTTACGACCCGGGAACCGGGGACGGGTCTTCCTCGGTCAGTCTGGTGTCCGGTGTGTTTTCCTTCGTCTCTGGGGAGATCGCCAAGAGCGGCCCCGATGCCATGGCTGTGACGACACCTGTGGGCACCATCGGGATCCGGGGGACCAAGGGCGTGATCACCCTGAAAGTGCCCGCAGGCACGGATTTGGGGGATTTGGGCGCCTTGAGCAACCGAGCGGAGGCCCTCGGGGTGACTTTTGAGGTGGTTCTGTTGCCCGAGACCAGTGGTTTCACTGGTGAAATTGTATTCACGGGCTTGAATGGCCAATCTCAAACCCTGAACGCCCCCTATGATGGCATCAAGGTGAGCCTGTCCCAGGTTTTGGATCAGGTGGAATTGAGCGTTTCCCGTTTTTCCGCCAGCCAACAGGACATGGATAACAGCGATCAGGGGCGCTCCCTGGATTTCCTGCCCGATAGTGGGTCGAATGACCAGGGTAATGGAAACGATCAGGGGGGGATAGACACCGATGGGGATGGAAGGCCCCAACTGACGGAAATCATTGGGCAGGACCCCAATTACTCCGACCCTTATGATGTCCTCGGGAAGGGGACCGGTGGCGGCCCAGGGGGGAACTCGGTTGATGTGGATGCTTTCGTCAAGGAAGTTTTGAAAGCTGTCGACAATAATGCCTACGCGTATTTTAACAATAAGGAGATTGAGGACACCAATAATCAGGACAATCAAGGGACGGGAGGTATTGCCGATACTCCCTCTGAAGAAAATGTGGTTTCCCACGACAGTGATGGACGCATCATCGTTGCCTTTTCCGGTGGCGTCTACGACGCGTCGGACTCCACGGAGAGTCTGAATATCACGGGCAGCTCTACAGGCGATACCATCACAACGGGCAGCGGTAATGACTTGATCTTTGGTGGCGCGGGGAATGACACCATCAAGACGAATGGCGGCAACGACATTGTCTATGGTGGGTCAGGAGCCGATACGATTATCGGTGGGTCCGGCCACGGTGACGACACTTATATCGGTGGCTCCAGCGAGACGGTGGATGACAGTGATGACGACTGGGTGAAGTACCCGTCGGCAACCCGTGCCATAACGGTCAACCTGTCCACGGGGACTGCGACGGGCGTCGATATCGATACAGACGTTTTGTATGGTATTGAGCATGTTTTGGGTGGTGACGGGTCCGATACGATCACCGGTAATTCCAAGGCCAATATCCTGCAGGGGGGAACCGGCGACGATACCCTGGATGGTGGCGCTGGGAATGACACCCTGGAAGGGGGCGATGGGGATGACTCCCTCGTCTATTCCTCTGGTACGGATACCTATAGCGGTGGATCAGGGACAGACACTGTTCTCGTGAAGAACGGGATGACCCTTGACCTGTCGGGGGCTTGGCAGAGTGGCTCGAGCAGCCTGGAACGCCTGGAGCTGGGATCTGGTGCCAATACCTTGAGCGTGGGCTCAAGCACCTCCTGGTCCTCCATTTTCGGCAGTACCCTTTATGTGAAGGCGGGAAGTGACGATACGGTCACGGGATCTGGCTGGTCCTATGGGGGGACGGTCGTTTCCGACGGTGTGGTTTACAATTCCTGGACCCAATCGGGTGCCACCCTGAATGTCCAGAGTGGAGCGATACAAAACTTTACCTCTGGGGATCGGACCGTCGTTGCATTTGACGGTGGGACCTATGACGGGTCCACCTCTACGGCCAATCTGTTGGTTGCGGGCAGCTCGGCGGGCGACACCATTACGACGGGCAGCGGCAATGACCTCGTCTATGGTGGGGATGGGAATGACACCATCAAGACCAATGGCGGTGACGACATCGTCTATGGTGGGGCCGGAGCCGACGTGATCATCGGTGGGTCTGGCCATGGCAATGACACCTATTACGGTGGATCCAGCGCAACCGTGGATGACAGCGATTCCGACTGGATCAAGTACCCTTCGGCAACCCATGCCATAACCGTTGACCTGTCCACGGGAAGGGCCACGGGCACTGACATTGACACCGACGTCATATTTGGCATCGAGAACGTCTTGGGGGGGGATGGGTCCGACTCCATCACCGGAAATTTCAAGGCCAATATCTTGCAGGGCGGAACGGGCAACGATACCTTGGATGGGGGTGCTGGGTCTGATACCCTTCAAGGTGGATTGGGCAACGATACGCTGGTGTATTCCTCGGGTACGGATACCTATGCCGGTGGATCGGGAACCGACACCCTGTTGGTGCGGAATGGAACGACACTTGACCTGGGCACCGCATGGCAAAGCGGGTCCTCCAGCCTGGAAAGCATCACGCTGGGCTCCGGCGCCAACACCCTGGCCATTGGGTCTCTGACCTCCTGGTCCTCCATTTTCGGGACCACCCTTACCGTGAATGCCGGAAGTGACGATACGGTTTCGGGGAGCGGGTGGACCTACGAGGGAACGGTGACCAGCGGCGGAGTGACCTACAACTCCTGGAGCCAAAATGGCCATACGGTCAACATTCAGTCCGGCGCCCAATTGAGCGGCTTCAGCACGACCTCCACCATCACCTGGGACCACGGGGCGGACACGACAGCCTTCTCCGACGCGGCCAACTGGGATAGCGATAGCGTGCCCGGGTCGACGGATGTCGCTGCCATTCAGACGGAAAGCTCGGTTGTTCTGTCGTCTGCGAAGACCCTGTCGGCCCTCATGATGAGCGCTTCATCGTCGCTTCAGGTGAAAGAGTCCCTGACGCTGACCAATGGGGGCAGTATCGAGAATGGATCCACTATAAGTCTGGATTCGGGGGGGACACTGGAGACCGATGGCACTTTGACGTTCGATGGACGGTTATATTTGGGGGCCGCCGGGACCTTAAGTGGCGACGGAGTCATTCATATAAACAGGGATGGCATTCTCCTTCCGAGCGATGGTTCAGTTGACATTGACGGCCTGACCCTGAATCTGAACAACGATTTAAAGTTGGGTGGGTCTTTTGTTCAAAGTCACTCCAGCACGGTCGTCTATGCCGCCCATAAGACCTTGTCGATCAAGGACACAGGCTCTGTGTCCGGGTCTGGGACTTTTCAGATTCTGGGTACGGTAAATGTTGATATCGACGGTGAGGAAGGAAGCTTCGCTTTCGGTGGCTCGAATACGGTCCTGTCCAGTGGAGGGGCGATCGAAGTCGAAACGGGGACCCTCAGCCTGGGAAGCGGAACCTACGCCGGGGCCATTGAAGCGGGCGAGGATGGGACGGTCACTCTGACAGGGGCGCAGACCTATAATTCCGGCATCTCCTGGTCTGGGTATGGGACCTTCCTGTTGAGCAGTGGCACGATCGCCCTGAATACCAATTTGTCCACAGATGTGGCCTTGGAGTTCTCCGGATCCAACAGGATCACCGGGATGGGGAATCTGGTGGTCGATACCTTTGACCAGTCGTCTGCCGGAACCCTGGATTTCGACGCCACCTTGTTGAAGGTCGCCGATGGTGGCGAGATATCTGGATCCACGTTGAAGGGAGATGGAACCCTGCAGATCGATGGTGGCACTTTCACGGTGTCCACCGAGACCTCTGAAACGACGACCCTTTCCCTCGATACGGTGGTCAAAAATGGCGGAACCCTGGAGGTGTTGGGGGGCAATGACAAGGCGATCACCCTGAGTTTGTCGGAGGCCAGCGGTGCATCAGGGTCCCTTACCATCGACCAGGGCGGTAAGCTATACCTGAAGCAAAGTTCACTTAGCGAGAGCGTTCACGATATTATCCTTGATGGTGGATTTGGGACGATTACGAACAATGGCTCTGTCTTCGCAAGTAATGATGCGGGGCAGTCCACCGGCGCGGTGACGATCAAAGGCACTTTTGTCCAAGGGACGACCGGTACACTCACCGTACAAAATGACCTGTATTTTTCTCCGGGGGTGGGGAGGGTTGTCGACCTGTCCAATGGCACGGTCGACCTAGCATCCGGGCACACCATTTACGTCAGTAGCGGGACGCTGGCCACTGGATCGGGGACCACATACGCTGGAAGTGGCACGCGAACCTTGCAGTTCATGGATGGGACCACGTGGCGCATGGGGGCCGATTACACCATCAATGCGAGTACCTTCAAGATCGGGCTTTCCGGGGCCGTGTCCATCGTTGCGGCTGCGGGGGCGTCGCCGACCCTGACCAATGCGGGGACGGCGCTTTTCTTTAGCGATGACACCATTGGTGTGGATGTGGTCAACTCAGGACGAATGGGATTCCATGGCCATGATGCGGCGGCTGGCACGGACGGCGGTTCGACCCTGAGTGGGAACCTGACCAACTCCGGCACCATCATGATTTACAATGGCGACACCTACAGTGGCCAGTACGCAGGAAATCCGATGACCACCACAGTGGGCGGGACCATCGATAACAGCGGCCTGTTTCTGTTCGACAATGGTGCTTCCTTTTCGGGTAATCTGAAGTTCGACCTGGGGACCCATGCTTTCAACAACTCTGGGACTGTCCAGTTCGTCGACGCGGACAATACCACCTATGAGATCGAATCCACGTTCAACAACAGTGGAACCGTGGATTTGCAGCATGACGCCACGTTTAGCGGTGGGAATTTCACAAATCAGTCGGGTGCCACGATTTTGTTGGAGGACTCCAGCACCCTCACCTGGGACCCCGCGAGCACCAGCAGCGTCTTCGCCAATGACAGTGGTGGCCTGATCCAGGGGAGCGGCACGATCACCCTCCATGAGTCCGAGGCGGAATCCGATATGACCCTATTCAACTCGGGCACGATAAGCCCGGGAATTGGAACGGGCAGTAACGATTCCAACCATGGCTCACTGACCATCAACGGGAACCTGACGGCCAAGGCAACGTCCCTGGTGGTTTTGGACCTCGACACGTACGGCGGAACCGGTCACGACACGCTGAGTGTGTCCAATACTTTCACCTTGGGGGGCACGCTGGATATCCATCGCTTTAGCACACCGACTGGGGAGGGAGCCTATTCGGGGTACTTGACCGCAGGCACTCTGGTCGGGCAGTTCGATCAGATCAATGGGATGAATGACACCGAGGGGGCGACAACGGGCAGCTATGCCCTTCACCCCGTGTTGAATGGGACGACGGAGTTGAAGTTCCAGGCTCTGGCGGTCACCGCTGTTGGCAGCGACTTTGACAACGACAACCACTGGCAGGACGTGGTCATCGGGACATCGGGGAATGATAAGTTTCTTGCCAGTGGAACCCACTCCAGTGGGGACTTCTTCTACGGTGGCGATGGCAATGACACGGTCACTTTGGCCTACCTGGATCCTGCTTCTGATTACTACTCTACCGACCCGAACTCTTACTCCAACCTGTATTTTGATTTCCTGGATGGAGGGGCTGGGACCGATACCTTGAAGATCGAGCAGAGCACGAACCTGACCTCCGTGTCTTGGGAAAAGGTCCAGGGGTTCGAGATCATCGACTTCAATGCTGCGGGGGGAACATTGACCATCGACGATACGATCGTTAAGGCCTTGGCTTCGGGAACGAACGAATACTTGGACACGGCTCTATCGAGCTATAATAGCGTCCATAACACGTCGTTTTCGGCGCAGGAGGCTTTGGTCATCGATTTGGCTGATGGCGACACGCTGAATGCGGTGAGTTCAGATATGGAGTCGTGGGAAGACAAGGGAACCATTCAATTGGACTTGGACGGTCAGTCGGGCGATGAGTCCTATACGGTCTACACGCATGGCGATGCCACGATCTATGTGCATGATGAGGCGGTTGGCTCGGTTTAGATCAAGCCGCCTTGGATCGGAATCGGTTTAACAGGGTGCGGAAAAACTCTTTTGTCGTCCTTTCCGCTCATGCGGACTCCCCTGGAACAGGCAACGGAGGCAAATCCCCCTTTTAGGCCCGGGGTCTGGGGCCTTTCGGCCCCAGTGGGGGACGGGGGAAAGCCCCGTGGCGGTAAACTCACGACTGTCATGTATCGTGACCGCCTTAAATCGGAATCGATTTAAGGCGGATCATTTCATCGGGACTCATATGGCTTGAGCACCCCGTGGACCGGGCGGACGACAGGGTGTGTCTGCGCCATTCGCACTTCCAGTGGCTAATCCCGGGCATCCTTCCGGCGCCACCAATGCATCATCAGCGGTGCGAATTGGGTGACCAGGCTGTGAAAGGGCAGGCTTCGTGGCTTGCCGCCGTCGGGTAGGTCCAGCTCCTTGAAGGGCACGCCCGCCGCCGCCCGGGCGAGGTCCCGTCCAACAGCCATGCCCAGCGCCATGCCCCGGCCGTTGTAACCAATGGCCGTCACTAACCCCGGCGCCAGTTCGTGGAAGCGGGGATGGAAGTCGGGGGTGAAGCCCAATTGACCGCGCCAGCAGTGGGCGATCTCCCGCTTGCCCGCCTGGGGGAAAACCTCGGCGATGCGGGCCTGGGTCTGGGCTTTGGCCTGCTCCGCCGTGGCGGAGCGGTTTGGCAAGGTGCAGCCACTCACCAGCCGCCCGTCCTTGGTCTTACGGAAGAAGTACAGGTCCCCATGGGTGTCGGACACGGAAATGTCTGCGGGGAGAATGGAGTCCAGGACCTCGGGCTCCAGAACCTCGGTGCTCATCTGGAAGTTCAGGACGGGCACGATGGAGGTGCGTAGTCCCGGCCAGAGGGCTTGGGTATAGGCGTTGGTGGCCAGGATCACCCAGTCACAATCCACATATCCCTGAGCCGTGCGCACCCGCCATCCTCCTGTCCCGGGGCGGTCGAGCTTGGTCACGGGCGATTGGGCATGGAGGGTTGCGCCCTGTCCCTTGGCCGCCCGGGCCAGTCCCCGGGTCAGGGCCAGGGGGTTCACATGGCCGCCGCTGGGGCAGAGCATGCCGCCATGCCAATAGGTCGTTCCGGTCAGGGCGGCGCATTCCTCGGCCTCGACCATCCGGCAATTCAATCCTGCGGCGGTCCACTCGGACTGGCGTTGCCTTAGCCCACCCAGGCGGCTGGGCCGATGGGCCGGTTGCATCCAACCGTGGTTCACGGCCTCGCATTGGATCTGGTGGCGTTCAATGACCGAAAAGGTCAAAGCTGCCGATCCGCCGACGAGGCGGGAAAAGCGCTCTCCGGCCCCGGGCCAGTGGGCGGAGAGATCAGCGGGACCGGGTTTCGACAGGGTGGGAATGATATGGCCGCTGTTGCGTCCCGATCCGCCAAAGCCGGCCTCGTTGGCCTCCAGCAGGGTGACCGAGAGGCCCGCTTCGGCGGCATGCAGGGCGGCGGACAGGCCCGTGATGCCCCCACCCACCACCACCAGATCAGCCCTGGTGGCGCCCTGGTGGGACGGCATCTCCAAAGCAGGGGGCGCCGTTTGAGCCCATTGGGTATTGCCTAAAAGGTCCACATCCAAAGGTAATTTCTGGCCCAAAACACACCTCTTATGCCGAAGGAAAAACTCTGTTTGTAAAAGGTAGGGCGGTATCGCGGAGAGACGTATCAATTTATTGTCCCCGGGACAATCCGGTGCTTGCGATGTTGCGACGCGATGACGAACCTTGTAATCGGTACTGGGTCAAGTCCGGTCCAATTATATGCGATAGTAATGAAATGCCCTGAAAGGTGTCCGAGATTATGAGTGCAACCGATAAGACGGCTCCCGACCACAAGGCCTTGATGGTTGCTTCGATCAAGGGGCGGGCCATGGTGTACAAGGCCATGCTCGACGAATTGCGCGAGAGTCTGGGGGAAGATCAGGCGGTCGCCCTGATGCGGGGCGCCATCGAGCGCCGGGGTCGGGAGATTGGCAAGCAATTCCAGAGCTTCGCACCGGGTGATTTCGAGGGGCTGCGGGATGCCTTCATCGCCTATATCCCCGACGCGGCCCTGACCGTGGATCCGGATGTGCGCAAATGTGACGAAGACGGTCTGGAGATCAAGTTCCGCCGCTGTCCCTTGAAAACGGCCTGGATGGATGCGGGGCTGCCCGATCCGGAAGTCGAGACCCTGTGCGCCATCGCCGGATGCGTGGACACGGGCACCTTCACCGAGGCCGGTTTCGCCATTGACGTGGAAACCTGGAAGACCGGCGAAGAGGGCTGTTGCCGCCTGATCATCACCCGCGCGCCCTGAGCACATTCAGATCCCCCAGGGGGGCACCCAGACATCCTATCCAATCCGAATGGAGGGTTACCGACCATGATGAAGAGTATTGCCACGGGCCTGATTTTGGCTACTGGACTGGGCTTCGCCAGCGGCGCCCAGGCCGAGGACAAGACGATCACTCTGGGATACGAGCTACCCCTGTCCGGGGACCGCTCCCAATATGGCGAGACCTTCCGGAATTCTGCGGAAATTATGCTGGAGGATTTCAATGCCTCCGGCGCACTGCCTGGCGCCAAAGTGCAAATCCTGTTCGAAGACTCCAAGAACGACCCCAAGGAAGCCCGCAATATCGCCCGCAAGTTCGTTGATAACGCTGATATCGTTGGCGTCCTGGGGGACTTCTCCTCCACCGTGTCCATGGCTGCGGGCGAGATCTACGGCAAGGAAGGCATGCCGCAATTGTCGCAGACGGCAAGCCATCCGGACTATGCCAAGATCAGCCCCTGGCAGTTCCGCAACATCACGACTCAGGCCTATGAAGGTCCTTATAATGCGGATTGGATTCTCGCCGATGGTTTGAAGACCGCTTCGGTGGTCTATATCCAGAACGATTGGGGCATCTCGGCCAGCGAGAATTTTATCACCGCCTACGAGGACAAGGGTGGCAAGGTCCTGTCCAGTGAGGCCTTCAACCCCGGGTCCCGGGACTTCCGCTCCATCCTGACCAAGATCAAGCGGAATAACCCCCAGGTTATCTATCTGGCCATGTTCTACGAGGAAGGCGCGGCCTTGGCCCGCCAGCTTCAGCAGCTCCAGATCGATATTCCGGTTTATGGGGCCAGCTCCCTGTATTCCCCCAAGCTGATCGAACTGGGTGGCGATGCCGTCAACGGCATGAAACTGGCGACCACCTTCATGCCGAACAATCCCGCAGAGAACGTCCAGTCCTTCGTGACCGAATACAAGACCCGCTTCGGCGAGACGCCGAACATGTTTGCGGCCCAGGCCTATGACGCGGTGGGAATCATGCTTGCGGCCATCGCCAAGGTCGGTCCGGACGTGACCCGCGAGACCCTGCGCGACGCCCTGGCCCAGACCACCGATTATCCCGGTGTCACGGGCGCCACGAGCTTCGATCCCGAGACCCGCGAGCCCTCCAAGACCCTGGCGAAGATGGTGGTCAAGGATGGGGACTTCCAGGTTATCGAGTAAGTCGGCGATCGATGCCCGGCGGCGGCGGCGCCGTCGGGCGGATTTTGACGGGGGGCATGATTGGCATCCCCGTCTGATCTTCGACCTTCCCCGCCTTTCTTTGTCATCCCCGTGAAAACGCTAAGGGATTCACGTTTCTCTGTGCCGCTTCGAAGCTAAATAATACGTTGTTTTACTTCGTCATCCCCGTGAAAACGGGGATCCAGGGTTGATTTCGGTGTTATCGGTGACCTGCGCTCCTGATGCGTCAACCGCATAGGTCAGTTGTCCCCACCCTGGATTCCCGCGTGCGCGGGAATGACGAAGTAAAAAGCCTTATGTCCAAATAAAGAAACGTGCATCCCTTGGCGTGAAAACGGGGATGACGGAAGAGAAGGCGACAATGACGGAAGAAACGCCGGGAATGACGGACGCATTGGTTAAGCCGTGGGCTTCCGAGGCGGGACCTTCGCCGAAGAGATTGATGCTTTTATCACACTTGCAAGGGAGACCCCGCGGGTGCTGGATGTCTATTTTCTACAGCAGGTGGTGAACGGGCTGTCCATCGGACTGGTTTATGCCCTGATGGCCATCGGCTTCACGCTGATCTTCGGTGTGCTCAACGTGGTGAACTTCGCCCATGGCGAGGTCTACACCATCGGCGCCTTCGCCGGTCTGATGACCATCACGGCCTTTGCCCCACCCTTGATCGTGGTCATTCTGGTGGTGCTGGCCGTGGGCGCCTTCGCCGGGTTCGGCCTGGAGCGCATCGCCTTCATGCCCTTCCGACGATTCCGGGACGAGGCCTCGCTGAAATCCCGGGCCATGCGGGAGGCGACCCTGTTGTCATCCCTGGCCGTCTCGATCGTTACCCGGGAGATCATGGAAAAAGCCTTCGGCGGCGCCATGCAGCCCGTCCCCTTCGAATACATGCTTCAGGATGTGATCGAGCTGGGTCCGGTGACCATCACCACGGGCAATGTGGCGATTCTGATTGCCTCGGCCCTGATGCTGGGCGGGTTACAGATCCTGCTCTATCGGACCGACGTGGGGCTGTCGATCCGTGCGGTGTCCAATAACGCCTTGGGCGCCCAATACGTGGGGATCAACACCGACCGGACGATCATTGCCACCTTCATGGTGGGCTCCATGCTGGGCGCGGTGGCCGGGATCATGGTGGGACTGTACGAGGGCATTATCTTCCCGCATATGGGCTTCGCACCCGGGGTGAAAGCCTTTGTCGCCATGGTCATGGGGGGGCTGTCCAGCATCCCCGGTGCCGTGGTCTGCGCCCTGATCCTGGGCACATCGGAAAGCATCGCGACGGAGTTTCTGTCCGCCGGATGGAAGGACCTGATCGCTTATGGGTTCCTCGTCCTGACCCTCATCTTCTTCCCACAGGGGTTGTTTGGCCATGGCCGTGACCGCGTCTAACGGGGCGGCGACGTCCCCGGGGACCCGCTCCACCCTTTGGTGGGGTTTGGGACTCCTCTCTCTTTTTGGCATCATTCCCGGTGTTCTCGCCCTGATCGGCGGCACCTATTTGACCCAGGTGGCGACCACGGCTCTGGTCTATGTGATCCTGACGGCCAGCCTCAATCTGGTAACGGGGACTGCGGGGTTGCTCTCCCTGGGCCATGCCGCCTTCTATGGCATTGGCGCCTATACGGCGGCGATTCTGTCGACCCGCCTGGACCTGCCCTTCCTCATCACCCTGCCCGCATCCGGGCTGGTGGCCGCCTTCTGTGGATTCCTGGTGGCCCTGCCGACCATGCGGCTGGTGAGTATCTATTTCGCCGTGGCAACCTTGGGCATCGGCGAAATGATCCATGTCACCCTGCTCAACTGGGTGGGGTTTACCAGGGGTCCCATGGGCATCGGCGGAATTCCGCCCATTACCCTGTTCGGGGTTGAGGTCACCTCCCTGATGGGGATGTACTTTGCCGTGGCGGTGGTCACCGCAATCAGTTTGTGGTGCCTCCATCGCTTCACCCATGGCTATTACGGCAATGCCCTGCGCTCCCTGCGCGAGGATGACCAATGCGCCGACTGCATGGGGCTGAACGTGGTGGGCCTGAAGATCCAGGCTTTCACCCTGTCCTGTTTCTTCGCCGGGGTGGCCGGAGCGCTGTTGGCCCATACCTCTGAATTCATCAGCCCCGATAGCTTCAAGTTCATGGAAAGCATCCTGATCCTGGCCATGGCGGTGGTCGGTGGGCTGGGCAGCCTGCCCGGAGCCGTAATCGGCGCGGTGCTGCTGATCGTCCTGCCCGAGGCCCTGCGCCCGATCGGCGACTTCCGGATGGTGGCCGTGGGATCGGCCATGTTCCTGTGTATTCTGTTGCTGCCCAAGGGATTGTTCGGCGAGGTGTCGGCCATCTCCCTGGCCCGGCGTCAATTGGGCCGCGCCTGGGACGGTGCGCCAAGGAGCGCGGGAGACAGGGGGCTGGATGGTCAAGGCGTGGGGTGGAAGGGATGAGCGGACCCATGCTTCAGATCAAAGACTTGAGCCGCCAATTCGGTGGGCTGACTGCGGTGGATTGCGTCAACGCCGAAATCCAAACCGGCGAGTTGGTGGGGTTGATCGGCCCCAACGGTGCGGGCAAGACCACCCTGTTCAATCTGATTTCCGGTTTCACCCCGCCAAGTCATGGGGAGGTGCGGTTCAAGGGGCAATCCATCACCGGGCTCAAGCCCTGGAAGGTGGCCCGCTTGGGGATGGGGCGAACCTTCCAGAACCTGCGGATCTTCCCCAATATGACGGTTTTCGACAATGTCAGCGTCGGGGCCATCGGATCCCTGGGGCACAATCCGCTCCACGCCCTGTTGCCGCCCCGCTTCGGACCCGCTGCCGAGATCAGCCGCCGCTCCTGGGAGGCCCTGGAGCGGGTCGGCCTGGAAGGCTTCTCCGGCGAGCTGGCGGCGAACCTGTCCTACGGCAAACGCAAGTATCTGGAGATCGCCCGGGCGCTGGCGACCAAGCCGGACCTGTTGATCCTGGACGAACCCGCTGCCGGATTGAACGACACCGAAACCGCAGAGCTGGCCAGTTTCATCCAGGGACTGCATGGCGAGGGACTGACCGTGCTGCTGGTGGAACATGACATGACTCTGGTTATGGGGATTTGTCAGACAGTCTGGGTGCTCGCCGCCGGAGCCAAGATCGCCGATGCTGCGCCCGCAGAGGTGCGCCGCGACCCGGTGGTGCTCGACGCCTATCTCGGCACGGGGGAGGACGAGGAATGAGTGACGCAAACACAGGGGCGGAAACGCCCCTCCTCTCTGTGACGGACCTGACGGTGCGTATGGGGACCCAGGAGATCCTGCGCGGGGTCTCCCTGAGTGTGCCCCGGGGGGGCGTCGTCAGCGTCTTGGGTGCCAATGGCGTGGGCAAGACGACGCTGATGCGGGCCATCTCGGGGATTTATAAGGCGTCCTCCGGCTCGATCCTGTTCGAGGGGCAGGAGATTGCGGGCATGCCCAGTCATGGCATCGTTGCCCTGGGTTTGGCTCAAGCGCCGGAGGGGCGGCAGATCTTTTCCAATATGACCGTGAAGGAAAACCTCCGGCTGGGGGGGCTGAAGGCCAAGGGGGACCTGGAGGCCCGGCGGGAGCGGATTCTGACCCTCTTTCCCCTGCTCAAGGAGCGCCTGACCCAAAAGGCGGGCTCTCTGTCCGGTGGAGAGCAGCAGATGCTGTGTATTGGTCGGGCCATGATGAGCGGCCCCCGGCTGTTGTTGATGGATGAACCCTCGTTGGGGTTGGCGCCGAAGATCGTCAAGCTGATCATGGATTTGATCGCCTTGATCCGGGCCGAGGGGACAGCGGTTCTTCTGGTTGAGCAGAATGCCCGGGCGGCCCTGAAGGTCGCCGACCACGCCCATGTGATGGAGGGCGGGCGGATTGTGCTGGACGGCCCCGCCGCGTCCCTGCGGGAGGACCCCCGGGTCATGGAGGCCTATCTCGGTGGTGGATGATGGGGCAGTCGGATCACGCGGAGAGGCCCTGGCCGGGGAAACCGGGTGCCTCCCCCTCGACTTGGACCTGACGGATGGGCACGATAGGGGATGTTTTTCCGTCACGGGGCTTGGCCCCGTTCCTCCCCCTCTTTGGCGAGGCTGGGGCCGAAAGGCCCCAGACCCCGGGCAGAAAAAATGGGGGTTTGGGGGGCTTGGCCCCCAAATGGGCTTGGGCAATCGCCCAAAAAATATAAGACACTGTGTCCCCGGCGGATTGAGTTTCGCGCCGGGAAAGGACCCAGACCATGGCTGATACGGGAGAAGCGGAAATAGGCTGGGGCCTGCTTTTCGGTACCATAACGGTGGTTATTTGGTCGGGCTACATGGTGGTTTCCGCCGCCGGGGTCCGCCAAGGGTTGGGCAGTCTGGAGCTGACCGCCCTGCGGGCCGGAGTGTCCGGGGTGGCGATGTTGCCCTTCGTACTGTTGAAGGGGAGACGGCGGGGTGGGCTGGCCTTCTTCGGCTTGGGGTGGCGCAAGGCCCTGGTGCTCGCGCTCTGTGCCGGACCGCCCTATTCCCTGGGAATCGTAATGGGGCTGTCGCTCGCCCCCGCCAGCCATGGGACGGTGGTCACGCCGGGTCTGATCCCGGTCTTCGGCACCCTGTTGGCTGCGGTGGTGCTTAAGCAGAGGCCCGGCAAACGGGGGATTTTCGGTTTGGCCATCGTGGTTGCGGGCGTGCTCGCGGTGGGCTGGGACGGTCTGTCGGCGGAAACGGGAAATGCCACTTGGTTGGGAGACCTGTTGTTTGCCGCCGTGGCGTTCCTCTGGGCGGTCTTCACGGTCTGCACCCGGGCTTGGGGGGTGCCGCCGCTCCATGCCGCGGCGGCGGTGTCGGTGCTCTCCCTGATCTACATGCCTCTGTGGTGGGCTTGGAGTGGGCCGGGGACTCTGGTCACAGCGCCCTGGACCGTGGTGGTTTTCCAGGGGGTGTACCAAGGTCTGTTGGTGGCGATCCTGGCCATGGTGCTCTACGCTGCAACCGTTCAGCGGTTGGGTGTGGCGAAGGGAGCTTTGTTCCCGGCCCTGGTGCCGGTTGTCGGCTCGCTGCTGGCCATTGCCATCTTGAACGAGGACCCCGGTCCGGGAGCGGTGTTGGGGATGGTGCTCGCGCCTTTGGGCATGGCCCTGGCCTTTTGGCCGAAGAAGACAATCACATCACGATAGGACAAGGCATCATGGGGAACGATATCAGTATTCTGGAACAGCGGCGGATCGAGGCGGCCTTCGCCAAGGGGATCTATGACGAAATGGCCGCGCGTTTGGGTGTGGACACCGCCCGGGAAATTCTGGGCGCCGCCGTCGCCCGCATGGCCACGGCCCATGGCCAAAGCCTCGCCGATAAGGTGACCGAAGAGGGCAAGCCGCTGGATATGGAGACCTTCGGGGGCCTCCAATCCCTGTGGACGCGGGGAGGGGCGCTGGAAACCACCACCCGTGAGCAGACCGAAGAGGTGCTGCGCTTTGACGTGACCCGCTGCCGGTACGCGGAAATGTACCGGGAGATGGGCGTTGCTGAGATCGGCGACCTGCTGTCCTGCCGTCGGGATGCCACCATGATCGTCGGCTTCAACCCGGAGGCCCAGTTGGAGCGCACCCAAACCATCATGGGCGGCGCCGATCACTGTGATTTTTGTTATTCCCTGAAGAAATAGGAGCCCTGGGCATGTCTGGCCTTCTCCCCCAAATCACGTCCCTGACCGAAGACATGAAGGGCTGGCGTCGTCATTTGCACGCCCATCCGGAAACCGCCTTCGAGGAACATAATACCGCCGATTTCGTCGCGGATCTGCTGACCAGCTTCGGCGTGGAGATCCACCGGGGTCTGGCGGGCACGGGGATTGTTGGCGTGATCCCGGGCAAGCGGCCCGGGACCCGCTCCATCGGGTTGCGGGCGGATATGGATGCCCTGCATATCCACGAGGAAACCAACCTGCCCCATGCCTCGACCGAGCCGGGGAAGATGCATGCTTGCGGCCATGACGGCCACATGGCCATGCTTCTCGGGGCAACCAAGCACCTGGCGGCCAATCGGGATTTCACCGGAACTCTGCATGTCCTCTTCCAACCTGCGGAAGAGAATGAGGGCGGCGGTCGGGTCATGGTCGAGCAAGGCCTGTTCGACCAATTCCCCATGGAGGCCGTCTACGGGATGCACAACTGGCCGGGGTTGGACGTCGGTCACATCGCAAGCCGTGTCGGCCCCGTCATGGCGGGGTATGATATCTTCGAAATCACCCTGCGCGGCAAGGGAGGGCATGCGGCCATGCCTCACCTGGGGACGGATCAGGTTTTGGCCTCCGCTCATTTGATTACTGCCTTGCAGTCCATTCCCTCGCGCTCCATGAACCCTCTGGACAGCGCGGTGGTATCCGTGACCCAGATCCACGGGGGCGATACCTGGAATGTGATCCCGTCCGAGGTGGTCCTGCGCGGCACCGTGCGGACTTTTGAGACCCATGTTCAGGACATGGTGGAAGCCCGCATGGCCGAGTTGACCGAAACGGTGGCCAAGGCTTTCGGCGCCGAGGCAAGCTTGCGCTACGAGCGCCGCTACCCGGCCACGGTGAACAGCGCCGAGGAAACGGCCATCGCCATGCGCGTGGCCGCTTCGGTCGTTGGCGAGGAGAAGGTAGACGCCGATTGTCAACCGACTATGGGAGCGGAGGACTTCGCCTATATGCTCCAGGCACGTCCTGGTTGCTATGTGCGGCTGGGGGCTGGTCCCGGTCTGGGAGGCTGCATGCTCCACAACCCGGGCTTCGATTTTAACGATGAAATCCTGGCCGTCGGTGCCAGTTATTGGGTGCGTCTGGTGGAGGACCAGTTGGCCTGAGCCCTGTTTGAATGGGGGAGGTCAGGTGGTCTCCATCTGGGGGGGTAAATCCTCCCAGAACCAAGCCTGACCCTTACCCGCCCGCTTTACGGCATAGAGGGTCTGGTCGGCCCGGTGCATGACATCGCCAAAGGAATCCCCGTCGGCGGGCCAAGCCGCAATTCCCAGGCTGATGCCGACCCGGGCCTCGACCCCACCGGTCAGGACCACAGGGGCGGTGACGGCGGTGATGACCCGGGCGGCAACGGCTTCCGCCTCGGTCCGCCATGTCTCCCGGGTGGCGTGGACGAGCAGCAGGAACTCATCTCCGCCCAGGCGTATGGCCAGATCTCCCTCGCGGAGGCTTGCGGTCAATCGGCTGGCGCATTGCCGCAATAAGCCGTCCCCTGCGTCATGGCCCAGGCTATCGTTCACCCGCTTGAAGCCATCCAGGTCCAGGTACAGGAAGGCAACGGTTTGATTGTCCTGGGGAGGCGAACTGCATAAGCCATCCAGATGGATCCGCAGGGCCGACCTGTTGGGAAGGTTGGTTAGAGAGTCCTTGAGGGCCATGGATTCCATTTTGGCCCGTTGATTGTTCGTCGCGGTCAGGGCATCCACCAGGGCGCGCAGGGCGCCGGAGAGTTGCTCAATCTCACGTGATCCGCCGACGAAGGGCAGGTTGGCGCCAATGGCCCCATGGCGGAGTCCATTCGCGGCGCGGGTGATGCTGCGCAGGGGACGGGTGATGCGACCGGCGGCCAACCAGGACAGGACGGCGAAGGCAATCGCAGTCAGGATACCAACGTTGAATGTAAGAAGCCTCAGGTGTTTCACGGGGGCCAGCGCCTGGGATACGGGGCTGCGGCAAATGACCGTCCACCCCAGTCCAGCATAGGACTTATATCCCTGCTCCCGAGCGAAGCCGGTCAGATAACGGGTTCCATCGGGCCAGACCTGGATGCTCCACCCCTCCGGGGGGCCGTCGGCGCCGCCCGTCAGATTGGGGGGCAATATTTCAGGGGAAACATGGGCGGGGTCGCCTGAGGGGCTATCCAGGGGAGCGAGAATGACCCGGTTATCCCGATCCACGATAAACATGTCCACTTTTCGGCGATCTCGAAGGGGGCCGATCAGGGAGGTCTGGATCTCCCGCGCCCAGCTCCAGCTGAGGTGGGCGGCAAGGATGCCGGTTACACCCTCTTCCTTGTCGTGGATGGGTCTGGCGATGTCGACGAATCGCAGGGGCTCGCCACTGGGATCGGGGGGAAGGGCTTTGGCTAACACAGCGGCCTCATGGACATCGCCCACGAACAATCCATTGATTCCTTGGGAATAGACCGGACGATGGGCGATATTGACGCCTTCGATGACCCCGCCCGTCGCAGCCAGGACCGTACCGTCCGGGCTAAGGTACCCCATCCAGGTGAACTGGGGGATCGTGGCCTGAAGGCGTTCGAGCAAGGCTCGGATCCGGGCAGGTGTTTTTGGTTTGGTGAGCGCCTCCATCTCTGCCAGCAGGTCTATTTCTGCGCCCCGCGAGAACATACCCCGGTCGAATTTGTCCGCCATGTTGAATGCAACTTCCGCCAGTTCCTCGCCAATGGCTGCCTCGACCTCCCGACTGGCGACCCTGCCAACGGACCAGGATAAAAAACCGGCCAGAACCAGCATCAGCAGTCCAAAAATCATGGAAACCTGGGCGCGTAGTCCCAATTGGCCATAACCAAGTCGCCGAATGAGAGAGAACCAGGCGGACAAAGAGATCTAGCCTTTCTGCGGAGAGAGACGCTTTTGGTCAGAACTTTTAGAAGACTGACTAGAAGAGTGACTATACGCGCAATGAGAGGCATGGAATATATGATATTTAATATGCAGACATAGATATTGGCATACGGTTTGCTTTGGTTGTTCGGAAAAGTTGTGTTGCGTCGGAGTTGTCCTGTTGTGAGCAAGGGAAAATGGTGTGTGGTCCAGTCAACTCAGGTGGATGTCGCGCTTTCAGAAGAAAGAACGAAGGTTGGACCGCTCAGTTCTCATGGCCTTGTTGCACCCCAGGCCTGGGGCATGCCTTTTCATTTGGGGGGAGAGGTTTATACCAAGCGGCGCGGGTTGAAACCCACGCCGCTTTTTTTGCGTTCAAACGCCAGGCGGGCTTTTACGCGCCATAAGGCGCGGCGGCCACTTGGCCGCTTCCAAGGTGCGGTGAGGCAAACTCACCGCACCCTGGTATTAGACGTATTCTGTTTTGTCTTTCCCTCGCGGGGGGCTTTACGCTGAGTCATGCCCCTGCCGGGTGCAAGGGTTAAGCCGTCTCAAGCACCAATTGGGCGGCGGCGAGGTCTTCAAGGGCCGCTCCAGCGGACTTGAACAGCGTCACCTCTTCTGTGGAGCGGCGTCCAGAAAGTTGGCCCCGGCACAGCTCGAACAGATCTCCGGCCACATCCTCCGGGGTCAAGGCGCCGGAGGTTAAGGCTTGAACCAGATCCCCGCCTTCGCTCAGGGCGCCATCCCGTGTGTCCACATAGACCCGGCAACGGCGGACCGCTTCGTCGTCGGATTCCCGCATTTGGGGCGTGAAGGCCCCGACAAGGTCCAGGTGCGCCCCGGGCTTAAGCCATTTCCCCAGGACCAGCGGATCCCGGGACAGGGTGGCGCAGGAAATCAAATCCGCCTCGCGGACGGCGGTCTCCAAATCGGGTGCAACCTCTACTGTGACAGGAAGAGCAGAGGGGAGTTCGGCTCGGAGCTTTTCGGCCTTGGCTGGGGTGCGGGCCCACAGCAGCACCCGCTCCAGGGAGGGGCGGACGCTCAGATGGGCTTCGATTAGATTGGGGGCCAGACGGCCCGCGCCGACCATGACCATGGTTCTGGCGTCCGGTCGGGCCAGAAAACGGGCGGCCAGGGCGCTTGCCGCAGCGGTTCGGCGGACGGTGATCTCGCCCCCGTCCAAGATGGCCCGGGGCTGGCCGGTGGCTCCGTCCAGGGCGAGCACGCTGGCCGCAACGGCGGGCAGCCCCCGGTCACCGTTTCCGGGATAGACCGTGGCGATCTTGATAACGCAAAGGCGCTCGGTGGGGGGGGCCTCCAGGGTCCAAGCAGGCATGAGAAGGAGGCTGGCCTCCGCCTCTCCGGGGATCGTCATGCCGTGGTGGTGCCGGGTAGGGGAGGTGCATCCCTCGCGAAAACGCACTGCGAGCGCGTCGATCAAGGCGGGCCAGGGAAGGTGGTCACGGATGGTGGCGGCATCGAACACGCGCATGGACTCTCTCCAGAACATGGGATCGGCGGGGCAAAGCGGAAAATTGGATCCAATGCTAAGGGAGGGAGGGGTGTGAGCGAAAGGGAAAACGGCGTTCCTTCGGGGGGAAGGAACGCCGTTTCTAAGTCGCCCGAAGGGAAGGGTCAGGGATCCTTGGGGAAATCCGACCCACACGCCCCTGGTGGGAGAGGGGGTACGCGTGTGGGGTTGACCCTCTTTTCTCCTTCGAGCTGGTCTCGTTCGGTTTTAGGGAGCCGCCCAGGTGGTGGGGGAGGGGGCGGCTGCACCCCGAACGAGGCGTCGGATCAAGCGGAACAGGCCGGTCAGCGCCCGCGCCATGGCCTGCGATTGCAATCGGCGGGACCGATACTGGAGAGCAATGGGATCGATGCAGGGGGATGCCCCCGAAAGGGCGATGCGGGAGAACGGCGCCGACGCGTCGACGTCCGCACCACTCCAAGGGGTGGACATTGGGGTATGCCTTCTTGTTCAGAGTTTTTGGAACACTACAGGGGCCCAGCGGATGCCAGAACAGAACTATAGGGCTGATTCCTTGGAGCCGTCTTGCGTACATTCCGCAGTTCTGACTTGAGCCCATCACATGGGTACTTAAGTATTGATTATTCGGCGGGCCGACCCCGGCGGACTCCCATGGCTTTTGCCTGAAAATTGGGCTAAAGGAGGGGTCTTCCGCTCTTTGTATCCGCTTTGGAGACCGTCCGATGATCAGCACCCCCTCCGCCCCTCCGGCTTTTTGGCAGGTGGAAGTGACCGTTCCCAGGGCCGCCGTGGAGCCCCTTGAGGCGGCCTGGGACGATATGAGTGTCGCCCTGACGTGTTTTGAGGTGGATGAGAGCAAGGATCTTTGGAAGCTCGAGGCCCTGTGCGAGGACAAGCCCGATCCGGCGACCCTGTCGGCGACCTTGTCCCTGGTTGCCGCGGCGATCCAAAGCGAGGAGCCGCGGGTGAGTGTCATCCGGGTGGAAGGGCGCGACTGGCTGCGCGAGAATCTGGTGGACTTTCCGCCCATCGGCGTGGGTCGGTTCTTTGTTCATGGCTCCCACCACGCGGGGCAACCGCCGGTGGGGAGCTGGCCCTTGGTGGTGGACGCGGCGACGGCCTTCGGGTCGGGCGATCACAGCAGCACCCGGGGGTGTTTGATGGCGATCGGCGATTTGGCCAAACGGCGTCGCTTCTCCAACGTGTTGGACATGGGCTGCGGGTCCGGGATCCTGTCCCTTGCGGCGGCCCGGGCTTGGGCCTGTCCGGTCCTGGGGGTGGATATCGACAGGGAATCCGTGCGGGTTGCGCGGTTCAATGCCCGGGTCAATGGACTGTTGCCCTTTGTCCGGGCGATCCCCGGTAATGGGGCCGTGGGGCGGGAGGTGCGCGAGAGCGGACCCTATGATCTGATCCTGGCCAATATCCTGGCTCGCCCCCTGCGCCGCTTGGCAAAGCCCCTGACGCGCATGCTCAGCCCCGGCGGGGTTGTTGTTTTGGCAGGTCTGTTGGACAGGCAGGAACGGATGGTTCTGGACGCCTATGCCGCCCAGGGCCTGCGTCTGATCCGCCGCATCCATCTGGAGCCCTGGTCAACCTTGGTCCTGGGGTAGAGGGGGGGGCCGATTCCACCGGAAGGAATCCCGCTCTCGGGTCAATTAGGCGGGCCAGGGAAGGAACAGGGTGAACTGACTGCCTTGGCTCACTCTGCTTTCGAGGGTCAAGGATCCCCCATGCATTTCCGCCAAGCGGCGGCAGAGGGGAAGGCCGAGGCCCGTCCCTTCCTGTTTCAAGGGGAGGCCCCGATCAGCTTGCACGAAGGGCTCGAAGATCCGCTCCAGATCTTTGGGGGCGATTCCAATTCCCGTATCGACGACATGGAGGAACAGCCCATCCGCTCTGCTTTCGGTGGAAATGGCGATCCGCCCACCAGGACCGGTGAACTTCACCGCGTTGGACAGCAGGTTGATGAGAATCTGTTTGATGGCCCGCCGATCGCCGTGAACCCGAGAGGAACCGGGAACTGGCAGTGTGTGATCCAGGGTCAGATCCTTGGCTTTGGCCCGATCCCGAAGCAGGATTAGGCTTTCCTCGACCAGGGTTGTCAGGTCCAGGGACTCCATCTCCAGAGGGAACGCCCCCGTTTCCACCCGAGCGATATCCAGGATGTCGTTGATGATATCCAGCAGATGGCGGCCGCTGTGAACGATGTCCTGGGCATAGTCCCGGTAACGGGCGTCCAGGGGCATGTTGGGGAGTCCCTGGTTGATCACTTCGCCGAAGCCGATAATCGCGTTCAGGGGCGTGCGCAATTCGTGGCTCATGTTATGCAGGAAATGGGACTTGGCCTCGCTTGCGGCCTCTGCCCGGTCGCGCGCCCGGCGCAGGTATTCTTCTTTGCGGCGCCGATGATCAATGTCCTGGATGTTCAAGATGTACAAGGGCGGAGCCACACCATCCCCAGGCAGGGAGGATCCGGAGACCTCCACCCAAATGGTCCGTCCATGTCCCACGGTCAGACGTCGCTCCGTCGCCAGACCGGGTCGATCTCCGCTCAGAAAATCCCGGAGCCAGCTGAGGTCTTCCTCTCTGCTATCGGCAGGCATGTGGTCGAGGACCAAGCCACCGAGCAACTCCATGGCATCCCGTTGCATCAATTCGGCCAATGCCCGGTTGATTTGGATAAACCGACCTTTGTGGTCGATCAGGGCCATGCCGGTGGGGGATTGATCGAAGACCTGGCGGAAGCGTTCCTCCCCCAGGTCGGCCCGGCGTTCGGCCTCCATCTGTGAGGTGATTTCCCGGACCGTGGCGGTGAAGGCGGCAATGCTGCCATCCGTATTGAACTGGGCGCGGCGACGCCACCATAGGTGGATGTCCTCCCCCTGAGGGCTGCGGAGAACACCCTGCATGTCCCGAACAGGCATGTGGGTGGAAAAGCTGGACAAATGGCGTTCCAGGTGGTCCCGCCCCTCCGGCGGGGTCAGGTCCGACAGGCGCTGTGCCAGCATTTCCCGTGGTGTCCGGTTGAAGAGGGCAGCGAAGCTTTCGTTGACGAAGGTAATGGTGGTGTCAGGCAGGCAGCGGCAGAGCATTTCTGGTTGCTCGTCCAAGGCCTCCCTGAAGCGGTTCCGGCTGTCGCGAATGCGGCAGGAAAGGCAGCGTTCATCGGCAATATCGGCCAGGGTGACGAAAAAGGTTTCCCCCCGGGACTTGTGGGGTGCGTTCCGCCCAGCGGTGAAAACCACATCCAGGGTTCTGCCGTCGGCGTGGCGCAAGGTGGCAATCCCCGAAACGGGGGAGTGATCACAAAGGTACCGACCGAAGTCATGGAGCTCTCCGCCGTCATCCAGGACCGCCAAAAGTTGGGAGGAGACACCGATAATTTCTTTTAGAGAGAGACCGGTCAGTCGCTCTAAAGCCTTGTTCCCCGCTATGGGGGTCCCGCAGGCGTCATAGAGAGCCATTGCCATTTCGGCGTTTTCAAAAACCAGATCCCAGGCGTCCGTATCGGTCACCGGTACCCCCAAGAGACTTAATATGTTTCGAGCGGTGTTTACTCTTTCTTCATAGAAGGCTCGAAGGTACAGCAAAGCTATGGGAGTTCAAATTAGTCTTTCGCCATAAATCCTTCGGATAGGGGGGTGACTTTCTCCAAGAAATGTGCCGGAGGCCGGTGGCATTCCCAAGCGGTCCAAAGGGTTAAGGTAACAAGGACGATGGCGCCCGTTTGGTGGGCAGAAGCCAGGGGAATGGGCACGACGAGCACCAGGGTGGCTATGCCCAGGGTTGCCTGAACCAGCACCGCAGCGATCATGAACCGGGCCGGGATCTGTGCCGCTGGTGGCCCATCCCGAAGGAGACGAAGGCCAACCGCCACCACCACCGTAACCGTCACGATGGCCATCCATCGGTGCAGGAACTGGATGGTGATGATGTTTTCGACGGCGTTCAACCACCAGGGATCCAGGGTCAGGATCCCATCCGGGATCAATTGACCGTTCATCAGGGGAAAGGTGTTGTACATCAACCCGGCGTCCGTTCCGGCGACGAAGGCGCCCAGGGTCAGGGTAACGGCAATCAGGGCCAGGGCGATGGGCAACCCACCAAGGGAGTGTCGCCTGGTGAGCGGCGCGCGAGGCGAAAGGTGGGCCAAGGCATGGGTGAACAGGGCGCTCAAAATGACCACAGCCAGCCCCATGTGGGCGGCGAGGCGCAGGTGACTGACATCGGGGCGGTTGACCAAACCGCTTTTGACCATGTACCAGCCCAGCAACCCTTGCAGCCCCCCCAGAAGGAACAGAACCCCATAGCGCGGGGCCGATATCAAGGGGATGCGTCGGCTGACCAGGAAGGCGAGAAAGGGAAGGGCAAAGGCCAAGCCGATCACGCGACCCAGCACCCGATGGAGGAACTCCAGCCAGAAGATGCCCTTGAACCCCTCCAGGTCCATGCCGCCGTTGACCCGCTGGTATTCGGGGAATTGCTTGTATTTTTCGAAGAGGTCCATCCATTCGGCCTCTCCCAGGGGGGGGATGAAACCGGTCAGGGGCTTCCACTCAACCATAGATAGGCCGGAGTTGGTCAGGCGGGTCAGGCCGCCAATGATGACCATCAGCCCCACCAATCCTGCACAAAGCAGCAGCCAAAGGCCCACGGCCCGCTCCGCCTCTTCGGGCGGGGCGGGGGCGAACCAGAGGCGAAGAAGCCCCCGTTTTCTCATGCTAGAAGACTCCCTCCAGCAGGCCCGGCAGGTGGCGGTCCGCCAGGACGGCCAGGAACAGGCCGGACAGGAAGACCATGGAGCCCAGGAAAACCCGGCGCGCCTGATCCCGGCTTGGGTCTTGGCATAGGCGCCAGGATTGCCACAGGAAGCGAGCGGAAAATCCTCCGGCCACAAGGGTATAGATCAGCCCCAATTCCCCCAGTGCCGCCGGAATGAAGACCGAGACCACCAGGAGCAGGCTGTTGACCAGGATGGCCTTGGAACAGCGGGCATCGCCTACCAGACAGGGCAGCATGGGCACCTTGGCCTGGGCATAGTCGTCCTTCAGCAGGATGGCGAGTGCCCAGAAGTGCGAGGGGGTCCAAAGGAACAGGGTGGTGGCCATCAACCAGGGCAGCAGCCAGACAGAGGGATCGGCCGCAGCGGCTCCGGCGAGGACGGCGAAACTGCCCGCCGCACCGCCGATGACGATGTTCCACCAAGTTCGACGTTTCAGCCAGACGGTATAGACGATGCCATAGAAGAAAATACCCAGGAACAGATGGGCCGCCGCGACCCAATTCAGGGCTGCCGCTGCCAACCCCACCCCAGCCACCATCAGGACGGCGGCGAACCAGAGGGCCCGTTCGGGTGTCTGAACCAGGGCGCCAGTGGCAAGGGGACGGCTTTTGGTGCGAGCCATCAGGCGGTCGATATCCCGGTCCCAGAAGTGGTTGAAGACCGAAGAACTGGCCGAACCCAAAAGCATGGCCAGGGCCAAGGCGGCCAACTGGGGACCGCTGACATGGGGGGCGACGGCCAAATAGGCGACCACCGCCGTGAGCATGATCATCACTCCAATACGAGGCTTGCACAGAGTCAGGTAGAGTCTCCACGGCATGACTGGGTCTCCTCCCTAAAAGCGGGCGCTTTTCCGCCTCGCTGGTTTTTGTCTATATCGCTTCCCCAGGCGTCCCGTCCGGCGAGGATGACGAACATCACTCCTCCGATAACGGCGATGAGCCCTCCCAAGCCCATCACGCCCATGGAGGCCATTTTCCAGGCGCTATCCAAGGCTTGATCCGCGCCCGCCGTCTTGCGGGCCACCCCCGCCGATCCGGCGAGGAACAGCCCCAGGGAATGGAGTCCTTGACCCGCCCCGTAGAGCCAAAGCAACAGCCATCGGGCCTTGCTCGTCCCAGCGCGTTTGTTGGCTAGCAGGGGGACCAGCGCCAGGAACAGGCCAAAAAGGGCGAGGTTCACCCCGCCGATGGCGGCGTGGTAATGGGCCGGGGTGCGGGTATCCCCCTGACCCAGCAGAAATCCAAATAGACCACCTAGACCGAACAGGACCAAGGACAGCACCAGGGCCGCACCCGCCGGGTCTCGCATGGACAGCCGCCGCCGGTCGATCCAGGCGCGCCGGGCCATGGCCAGCCCCAGGACCGCCAAAGTGGGCGCCAGGGCGATCACATAGAGTTGGGTGAACGCCCGATAGGCCGCTCCACTGTTCTGGTCGGCGAACAGGTAGATGAAGGGGGCGCCCAGGGCCACCAGGGTTGGCGCGCCCAGGGCCAAGGCAAAGGGAACCGGGGACAGGATCGGTCTCATCCCGGCCCAGCCTGCCAGGGTTGCCCAGGCACCGATCAAGAGCAGGGCATTGACGATTTGCAGGATATGGCCGCCGCCCCAGAACATGAACTCGTAGGTTTCCTTGCGGTCGGCCATCGGTTCGGTCAGCCAGACCCCCAGGGCGAAGCAGACAAGAGCGGAGAGATAGGCCAGAGCCGCAGCGGCGGAGACCGTCACGAGAGGGTCTTCCAAAGCGCGCAGAGTCAGGCGGGACAGCAGGCGGAGACAGGGGAGGGCCACGGCCAGGGCGAGCAGAAGCAGCCCGGCCAAATACAGTGGCGTGTCGAGCACCGGCACATAGTTGTTGAGGCTCGGGGCGCCCAGGTCAAGCAGGGCCGGTCCGACCAGCAGGGCGCAGGCGGCTCCAGCGATCCCCGTTGCGTGGCGCAGGGCACCGGATGACCTGTCGGCGCCAAGGCGCCCAGAAGCCAGGGTCGTGAGAACACCGAGGGCGGCGAGGAACCAGACGACCACCGACAGGACAACGTGAGACACCAGGGCCTTGGGAAAAAAGCTCTCCCAGGGCCAGGGGAGCAGGTCCTGGACGACAGGAGTCCGGGCCAAGGCCAGAAGCAGGGCGAGGACCCCGGCGACGGCCAGGGCGGCAATGCCGATCCCAGCCCAGCGCAGGGCCTCGGCCCGGCATGCGTCGTCCAGATCCGCGAGTTTTGGCTGGTCCGCGAGATCGGGTGCTGCGAGATCTGGAGGCGTTTCGCGTCCTGGCCCGGTCATCCCACCGCCCCTCCGGGATAGGCGTGATACAGCATCCAGTAGATGATCACTCCGGTGATCGTCACATAGAGCCAGATGGGCAAGGTCCAGCGGGCCAGGGCCTTGTGTCGATCAAAGGTCCCCCGCAGGGCGCGCAGGGCGGTCAAGACGACCATGGGCGTGACCACGGCGGCCAGGATCACATGGGTGATCAGGAGCACGTAGTAGAGCGCTCGGATGGGGCCCTTGCCCGGGAAGACGAAGATGGGTGCGGTGAAGTGGTAGAAGAGGTAGCTGACCAAGAAAACCGCTGAGACACCAATGGCCAGGAGCATCACCTTGCGGTGGGCCTCCCGCGCGCCACGGCGGATAAGGATGAAGCCCAGGACGATCAGGACCGTGCTGACGGCGTTCAGGGCCGCGTTGACATGCGGCAGAAGAGTCGCGCTGCTCATGGGCGCCCTTAGAACCCGGTGATTACGCGCCAGAAGGTGAACAGGTACACCCCCAGGGCCACGCTACCAAACACCGTAACCCAATGCCATTTGGTCCAGTTCTTCGTTCCCCTCATGGACGTCTCCCTCGTTGGTGTGGAGTCAGATTGGTGGTTTGCCTGTTTTCAGCAATACCATATTTAAAAGGTAGGTAATCACGCTTTCTGAGTTTTCCAGAGAAGGATTCGGAAGGAAAGTCTGGGAAGAGCTGTTTTAACCTCTTCTTCTTTTTATTTTGCAACGCAAAAAGACTGCATGGAAGCCTTTGACAAATATAGAAGTTGATCCAGAGAAGTGCATATTTGTGGCGACGCAACACTAAAAGTTGTCTGTCATTCCGTAAAGTCCGAGTACTATCATTGGACATTCGCGCGGCAAAACACAGATAAGAATCGAAGCCACGCGTCCGCCATCGAAGGCTGTGTGGGATCTGCCGGGATGGCGAAAACCACGAAGGGAGGGTTTTTCATGGCGCATACCATTCATTTCATGTCGGATGTCGTTCGGCCCGAGGTGCAGACTGTATCGGTGGAGGACACGGCGGTTTGGCTGCATAAGGGGCTGAATGATTTCAAGCGGGAACCGGGCATCAGCCTCGCCTATGGCGGGGTCTTTACGGTCATGGCTTTTTTCCTGTTCCTGGGGTTGGAGAAGGCGGGGCTGGCCTCGCTGATTTTGCCCCTGTCCGCCGGGTTTATGTTGGTGGCTCCCCTTTTTGCCGTGATCTTCTATGAGGTGAGTCGGCGAAGCGAGAGCGGCCTCTATATTTCCCTGGGCGAGGCAATGGCAGCCTGTCGGGACAAGGCCGGGCCTCTGGCTGCCGTGGGGGTCGTTCTGCTTCTGGTTATGCTGTCCTGGATGGTCTTGGCCTTAGGCATTTTCGCCGTGTTTTTTGGTGGGTCGCCGCCACCGGTGGAGGATTTCGTCCTTCATGTGTTGACCGCACCCCAGGCCATCCCCTTTCTGATGGTGGGGACGGCGGTTGGCGGTGTGCTGGCGACGGTGGCCTTTGCGTTGAGCGCCGTCTCTCTCCCCATGATCATGGACCGGGACGTCAGCGCCACGACCGCCATGGTAACCAGCGTCGATACCGTTTTGGCAAACTGGAGGGTCATGGTTGGCTGGGGCGGCACCATTGCCTTCATCACCTTCACAGGTATGCTGTTCCTGTTCGTGGGGTTGGCCTTTACCATGCCTCTGATCGGCTATGCCACCTGGCACGCCTATAAGGCGCTCGTGTCCCGGTAAGCGCCTGAAGGTCAGACACCGAATTTATGAAAATGCCACCCTTCCGTCCGTGAGGAGGGTGGCATTATTCGGTTTGGATATGTTGGGGGGGGCGCCGGTTGGACAGGTGGCGTGAGGGACCGGTTCGTTTTACAGCAACCCGTTGGCTGCCGGGTCGTGGCCCCGATTCAGCAGAACGAGGATTTTTTCCTCCAGCTGTTCGGGGGGGAAAGGTTTGGCGATATAGGCGGTGACTTCGTGCTCCATGGCCTTTTTCACCGTCTCAACGGTGGCCAAGGCGGTGACCATAAGGAAAGGCACCTTGGGGGAGATGGAGCGTACCTGCTGCAGGAACTCCAACCCGGACATGTTGGGCATCATCCAATCGCAGATGATCAGGTCGATATCCTTCTCCTGCCCTTCAATCCGGCGCATGGCATCTAGCCCATCCGTAGCGACGATCACATTCTGAACCCCCATGTCGTCCAGGACCATGCGCACATAGGCCGCAGCGCTTTCCTCGTCATCGACCACCAGAACACGGGCCGCTCCGGCATCGCGGAAGGACACGCCTGCGGCGCGCAGTTTGTGGGTCAGATCATCCATGGAGACGCCTGTGCCTCCCGCGGCTTGCAAATGGGTCAGACAGACGCGCATGAAATCCGGATGGCGGGCATACCGCCCTAGAAGGTCTTTGGCTTCCGAGTCGCAGCGTCCGGGTACGAAGGCCCCTCCGGCGGCGAGTTCAAGCACCCGTATATAGGCGCGGATGTCCCTCATGGTGTCTTTGCGCAGTTCGGTAAACAGATGGCCTGTGCGGATCAGGTGGTATTGAACCCCGTCCAGGGTGTCGACCAGGCGCGCGCGGGTGGCCTCTCCCAAGGCCGCTTGGGACACGAGATCGGCCAGCTCTCCCAAGGCCATCATCTGGTCGTCGGTTTTGGGGATCTCGTCGCGGATGTATCCGGGGAAATCCCGGTCCTCGATGGCATCGACGATATGCTCACCCAGCACCCGACGGGATTTGGAAGCCAGTCCCAACCTCTGGAAACGGAAGAGGGTTCTCAGCCGCTCGAGCGTCCCCTTGTCTTCCAGTATTCGGGTCAGACGCTCTCCCGTGGTCAAAGCGATGATCCGATTGTCGAGCAGTTTGATTGCCTTGGCTCCACCGATGGGCCCTTGCTGCTCCTTCAGGCGCTCGGCGATTTGGCTGATGGCCATCAATTCATCGAAGATGTCCCGGATGCTCAATTCTCCGTCGGGGCCGGGAAGGGCGACGAAGGGGGTGGGGTCGCGCAGGAGGGACAGCAGGCATTCCGTCAGGGCCTCCCGGCATTCGGGCAGGTTCATCTCCCGCAGTACGAAATCCAGGCGGAGGGCGAGGGGCGGCCGTCCGGAGGCCAGGGCTTTTGTCCCTTGGGCCAGATTCACCAAGTCTCCCAGGATATCCATGCGCGACGTCTGGTCATCACCCAGGAAGGACTGGGTGACCTGGGGGTCCCGGAGAAAATCGGCCAGGAAGGGGTCGAGGATTTGGGCCGTCTCCGGGGCGTCCTGCCCGGAGACCATGTCCAGAACGGCTTCCGCTTTTCCGACGAGTGTCTCCTGCTGTCCGGTTGCTTTGGCCACAACGAGACCCAACAGGCATTTCTCCTGATCGTCGGGCGTCGGACCGAACGTTTTGGACAACATGGCGAAGGTCTTGCCGTTCATGGGCTGATCCGGCAGGCGGGCGGTGGCCGCGTTCGTTTGCTTGGCCAGGACCTGGAAAAGGGCCTGCAGCGCGCGACGGCGACTGTCCACGGCGCCATCGTCTTGCCCCTCGGCCTGCAAGCGGGCGATTCTGTCCATCCAATTGGTTCGCCGATCGTCGATGCTCAATGCCGCCAGAAGGGAAGGGCTATGGAGCAGCACCATGGGGACCGCCGTCTGCTCGCTTAGAAAGGGGGCGAGTATGCGGCGCATGACCTGCCGTGCCGCAGGGGTTCGCAGATCTTCGGGCTGTTCGCAGAGGATGGCGTCGGTGCCGGTGACCGGATCTTGCATGGAGGCCGACGTTTCGGTCATCGCGTGAGCAACTCCTCGACCGTGGAGAGAAGGGTTTCGGGACGGACGGGTTTATCAAGGAGGCGGCGCCACCGTTTGTCTTTCCCTTCCATCCAGGCGGGATGATTGGAATAGCCGGAGATGAGGATCACCTTCAAGTCCTCCCTGTCCCGGAGCACCCGTTCGACCAATTCTTGGCCTCCCAGTTCGGGCATGACCAGATCGGTGATCAATAGGCTCACCCGGTCTTTGGCGCTTTGCCAAATCTCCAGTGCCTCCCGACCGTTGGTGGCGGCGAGGACGGTGTAGCCATGGTCCTCCAGGACCAATTGGGCATAGCGCCGCACGGACTCCTCATCCTCAGCCAGCAGAATAACGGCTTCCCCCTTGGCATTGGGCATAATGTCCGGGATGTCCGGTTGGTCCTTTTCCTGGGTACCAAGGGGGAGGTGCAGGGTAAAGCGGGTTCCCAGGTTCAGGGTGGATTCCACGTCCACCGCACCCCCTGCCTGTTCGGCCATGGCATAGACCATGGGCAGTCCCAGGCCTGTCCCCTTCCCCTGTTCCTTGGTGGTGAAGAACGGCTCGAAGACCCGGGGCAGCATGTCCTCCGAGATCCCTGTGCCGGTATCGGCGACGGTGATCACGGCATAGGTGTCATCCACTAAATGGGCATGCCGCCGCCGCAGGGCAAGGGAAGGAGGGGCGCGGCCAAGGGTCAAGGTGATGGTGCCCCCCATCGGCATGGCATCCCGGGCATTGATACACAGGTTAACCAGGGCTTGGTGTAGTCGGTCGGGATTGGCCAAGACCGTCAGGCCTTGGCCCAGGCCTTCCAGTGCCAGATGGACGTGCTCCCCCAAGATTGGCTTGAGGAAGGCCCGAAGGTCGGCCAGGGCGTCGTCCAGAGACACGTTTAGAATGTCCTCTGACGAGGTCCGGCGGCTGAAATTCAACAATTGGCTGGTCAAGGCCGCCGCCCGGTCCGAAGATTTGGTTACCTCTCCCAGGCACATGGAGACGCGTTTGGTGTTGGCGGGATCGCGGGCGGCCATCCGGGCGAACCCGCCGATGGAGGTGAGCATGTTGTTGAACTCATGGGCGATTCCCCCGGCCAATTGCCCGACCGCGTCCATTTTTTGGGCCTGTTGTAAGGCGAGTTCCGCCTGTTTGCGGTCCGTGATGACCTCGGCGAACATCATGATGCCCCCTACGGATCCGTCACCTCGGAACCAGGGGTGTTCCTGGCGGCGCAGCCAGACGGTTTTGCCGCGCAGTTCCAGACAGACCTCGTCGTGTTCGATGACCGCTCCGGTCAGGGTCCGGGCGTAGTCGCACTGCCACTCTTCGGGGATATCGGGGAAGATGTCTTGGTGATGTTCACCGATGATGGTTTGCCCTTCCAGGCCAAAGTCCCGGATCCACCGTCGGCTAACCCGCAAATAGCGCATGTCCCGATCCACCATGGCCACCGCTGCAGGGGTGTATTCCACGAAGGTCCGCAGGAGAGCCTCGCCTTCCCTTGCGGAGATAGCTGCCCGTTGGCGGGCCAGTTCGGCTTCGGTCCGGGCGGTGAACACGGGCAAGAGGTCCCGGACCCAGGCAAGATTCTCCATGGGGCGGTCACTGATTGCGGCGATAATGCCAACGGCTTTTCCCTCTTCATCCCGGAGTGTTTGAGCCATGAGGCTGTCCAAGGGGTAACCGTCAAAGCCAAGGACAGTCAGGGGATCGTCGCCGTATAGACGTGCGGCATCCCGGCTTTCGATCACCAATCCCTCTTCCAGGATACGGTCCACCAAGGGGCCGGTGAGGGTTTTTCCGGACAGGGGGAGGGCCAGACCGTCGAGTGTCACCAGGGCGAGGACCAACAGTCCAGGGGCATCCTGGTTTCGTTCGGCGATGATGACCCGGTCCATTTCCAAGGCCGTGGCAAGACCTTTGCTTAACTGAACGAGGATATCGTCCTCCTCCTCCCGCTCGTCCAGGGGGACCCTGGCCGAGGACTTTGCCAGATCGGCGAGTACCCGCTGTTGCCGCTTGAGGTCAGAAATATCGGAAAAGGTCATCACCAGCCCATAGTCAGGCAGGCTGGTGAGGCGACTTTCCAGGATCCGTCCATTGGGCAGGGTGATTTCGCTGACCCGGGGTGCGCCTTCTGACAGGTCCCCTTTGACAATGTCATGGGGCCGTTGGCCATCATGGGAGGCAAATTGCACGCCCCGGTCCCGGTCATGGTCAAAGAGCTCCGCCATGGAGCGCCCTTCCCGGCATAGGTCTCTGGGGTAGTCCATGAGGTCGGGCAGACGTGGGTTAAAGGCTTTTAGTCGTCGGTTCGGGCCAAAGACAGCGATGCCCTGGTCCATCGCGCCGAAGGTGGCCTCGAGTAACGCGGTTTGGTTGACCAGCCGGTCGGTCTTGGTCTTCAACTCGGTAATATCCATCAGCACTTTCACCACGCCTCCCCTCCGGGTGGAGTGCTCGCTGATGCGGTACCAATGGCCATCGGAAAGGCGGCAATCGGTGACGCCGCCCTGGTGGTGCCGCTTCAGGCGCAGGTCGAGCCATCCCCGCAGGGCCTGTTCCTCGCAGATATTCTCATCCTTGGCGGCGACCCGTAATATGTCCTCGAAGCTCACACCTGGAACCAGATGGGAGGCCAGTTGAGGATAGGCGTGGCGGTAGTGCTCGTTAACGACGACCAATTGGCCATCGGCATCGAACAGGATAAAGCCTTCCGAAATGCTGCCCACGGCGTCAATGAGCAGGTCTCGCATAACCTGGATATGGTCGCTGGCTTGCAATTCCCGCGACACATCGACGCCCGATCCACGGAAACCGATGAAGATCCCCTCTTCATCGTGAACTGGTCGCCCGCTGATGCGGTAGTGGTGCCGTTCGCCGTTGGACAGGGTGGCTGTCACATTCAGGTCGCGGAAGGCCTTGTGTCGAACCACATTGGCCGTGCAGACGTCCAGCCAATCCTCCTGGTCCAGATTGCGCAAGCACAAGTGGCGGAAAGAGGTGCCGAGAATGGCGTTGAGGTCCTGCTGGGGCAGGTGATCCAGGCGGGGGGAAATATAGGTGTACTCCAGCTCGCCATCGGTTTCCCAGAACCAGTCCGAAGCGGATTCGGCAAAATCCCGAAAGCGGGCTTCGCTGAGCGCCAAATCCCGGGCGGACTGATCCAGGGCCGTCACGTAGTGCCGTTGCTTGAGCCAGACCAGCAGGGCCGAGAGAGAGAGCAAAACCAGTGCTAAAATCAGGCTCCAGGCCAATTGCTGAAGGGGGGGGATGGAGTTCGTGTCCGACCAGACAAGGATGGCGATTGGCTCGCCCTCCGGGTTCCTCAGGGGAATAGCCTTGTCGGAGTGAACATCGCTATCTTCGGTATGGATGCTTGACCGGATATCTTGCTCCTTGAAGGTGCCACGGAGCAGCTCCGCCAAGTTCAGAAAACGGGCGACCCCCAGCCAGGTTCCATCGGATCGGAGCGCATGGGCGAGCAGGACAACCCGACCGTCGATCAAGCGGAAACCTGCCGACGGCTTCGCCCGATTCGGTGACAGACCGGTTTCGAACAGTCCCTCCAGGGCGAAGGCATCGGGCCCGACCTGATGCCACAAAAAGCGGCCGGAGGGAGTGGCCAGCCACAGGGCGTCCAAATCCAGGTCAGCGAGCTCATGGGGGCGGTCGGTGACATTGGGTGTCTTGGCCAGAAGGCGGGCGATGACTGCCAGGTTTTTGGTTTCCTGGGTGAGGGCGTGGTCCAGGTGGGCGTTGATGGTCGTGGTCTCGATTGCGCTCCGGCGGCGCAGGGTGTCCGCGCTCACGACCACGATTAAGATGAGACTTCCGAAGGTCAGTGCGAGAAGGCCCGCGTACAACCGGTGTGACAGGCGAGGGAGGGCGTGTTTCATCTGGTTGACCCCGGGGCCTGATCCGGTTGATTTCCCTGATGTCGGTCCTTGGGTGGCATTCGGCTTGATCACGTCGGTACCCCCCTTTGCGCCCTTTGCGCCAATGAATCCACAGGGATCCGATGTGGCTGTCATTTCCCTATAAGCTTTAGGCTGAATGGGAAGGGGCCTCAAGGGGAGGGTGGGCCGGTCTTTGAAAAAGGTCGGTGTCCTCTACCCGGAAGGGTCGTTGGGAAAATGGGCTGCGATGATCTCTTTCAAGGCTCCCTTCAGGACGGGTTTGGCGATGTAATCATCCATGCCGGCCTTCAGGCACCGCTCCTTGTCGCCCTGCATGGCGTTGGCAGTCATCGCGATGATACAGAGGGCGCGACCGTTCGGGAGGTCTCGAATGGCTTGGGTCGCTGCAAGACCGTCCATCTCCGGCATTTGCATGTCCATGAAGACCAGATCATGACAGCCCTGCTGTACCGCTTCCACCGCTTCGCGTCCATTCCAGGCGACATGAACCTCATGACCCAGTCTGTTGAGGAGGCCGACGGCGACCTGTTGATTGATCGGGTTGTCCTCCGCCACGAGGATGCGTAGGCGCCGTGTTGCGGAGTTTTGGATGCTTTGGGAGGGGGAAGGGAGTGGTTTTGGGTCGGTTTTCGGTGCCGATGGGAGACTTTGGGTCAGGTCAACAATGGCGTCGTGGAGCGTGGACGGGGAAAAGGGTTTGGTGAGGACCCGGTCGAAGGGAGGGAGCTGCCCCTCCCGTCCGGGGATCCCTAATGAGACCGGCGACAAACCGAGGAGGATCGCCCCCTTGAACGGCGCGATCTGCTCGTCTGTCGGCAGCCGGTGGCCCGGGCCGTCTGTGGTGTCGATCAGGATGATGTCAAAGGATCCGGCTGCGGCAAGGGTTTGCCCCTCTGACAGGCTGTCTGCCGTTTGCGGGCGCATCCCCCAGTCGGTCAGCATCTTCGCATAGGTCGACAGGCTGACGGTATTGTCGCTAATCACCAGCAGGTCCAAGGGAGTGGACGACCGGTCGGGCATGGTCTTGACCGGAGGCGGGACCTTGGGGGGAGCAAGGGGTAATTGGACCATGGGCAGTTCAAACCAGAAAGTGCTTCCCTGTCCAGGGTGGCTTTCGCAACCGATTTCACCCCCCATGAGGTTTACGAGCTGTCGGCTGATGGCCAGCCCCAGGCCCGTCCCTTCGTATCGGCGGGTTCTGGAGGTATCAACCTGACTGAAGCTCTGAAAAAGGAGGTCCTTCTTGTCATAAGAGATGCCGATCCCCGAATCTCGGATCTCGAAGCGAACGCGGTTGTTTCCTTCGCCCGCCGATACGAAGATTGCGACTGTCCCCTGTTCCGTAAACTTGATCCCATTTCCCGCAAGATTCAGCAGGATCTGGCGCAGACGTCCGGGATCCCCGCGATAGCATCCTCGCATGTCCATGGGAACGTAACGGATCAGTTCGATGGATTTGGAGAGGGCTCGGGGTGACAGGATCTCTACAACGCCGTTCAGAACCTCCCGCAGGTCGAAGTCCTGCTCCTCAATCTGGAGGCACCCGGCCTCCATTTTCGAGAAATCAAGGATGTCGTTGATCACGGCCAGAAGGGATTCTGCAGCGTCTCGAATGGTTTGGGCATATTGCTTTTGCAGGGGGTCCAGGGGCGTACCGATCAGCAGATCGGACATGCCGATGACGCCGTTCATGGGGGTGCGGATTTCGTGGCTCATATTCGCAAGGAAGGCCGATTTGGCCTGGTCTGCCTTTTGCGCCTCCTCCCGCGCCTGGTCCAGGTCCCGGTTTTGGGTGGTCAGGCGGTGGGTTGCCTTTTCCAACTTGACCTTCTGGGCAACCATGAGACCGGAGAAGAGCAGCAGGATGGCGATCAGTGCGCAGGTCGCAATGATGCCCGTGATTTGCTGATCGTAGAGAAGGGACCGCATGTCCACGGTCTGTTTGGATTGCCAACGGACCGCTTCCGAGGCGGCCTGATTGAGGAGGCTTTCGACGTGGCCGTACTTCTCCAGGATCGACAGGCCACTGGACTGGAAGGTGCCATCGGCGATGGCGGCGTCAAAATCGGCGATCATGTCGTCGATTGTGGCCAGCATCTCAGGAAAAAGGGGGAGAGTCTTAAGAACAGCGCCGATATGGCCCTTGCTGGCGATATTGGCCCGGCTGGCGAACAGGTTGAGGCGGAGTGCCGCCTCATCGACGGGAATGCGGCCGAGCTGCATGGGCAAGAGGGTCTTGTTGAAGCGTTGGTAGTCGGTCTGGAGCTGGTAGACCGCCCAGGCGACATTGTAGTCGGCTCGTCTTTCGACTTCCCGCAGGGTGGCAACGGTGATCGTCACCGAACGAAACGCGAAGCCGAGGCAGAGCGTGAACGCGAGGATGCCGAGAAGAGTCAGGAGGCGCTTACCCGACCAGCGCACCATGGCTAGTGCACCTCAAGTCTCACGACCTGCCAGACAGCACGGAAATACCATGGGTCACTCTGTATGTCGGGTTGGTCATTGAAGGGGAACAAGAGCCATATTGGGCCCTGTTCGCGGAAAGGCAGGGGCGCGCCGTTTCGGGCAATCGCCAGGATTGGCTGATACTTTCCCCCCTCGGCCCAGGAAAAGCCTGCGCGGTATCCATCTGCGCCAATGGCGGTGATCGCCTCAATGGATAGCCCCAAGTGTTGCAGCACATTTTGGAGGAGGGGGCCGGAATAGGTGGCCGCTTCCGTCCAGGGTGTGGAGGTCGTGATTTCCGTCTGCGGGAAGGACGCCAATTCTGACATATCCAGGGTGTGACTCGTTTGGTCCGGTCCGATGATCTCCAGGGTCTGTTCATCGGCCAGAGCGGGCGGCACCCCAACCAGGAGGAGGCCGGAGGCAAGGAGCAATTTAGGCAGCCATCGGGCCAACCATCCGGTTATCCTTGCCCGTTTCATCGGATTTCCAAGGATTTCAGTTGCCAGATGCTGCGGTTGAAAATGGCTTCCTGCCACAGGCCCTTATAAAGGTCAAAGGGGTAAACCACGAAGAACGGCCCCTTGTCGCGGATGGACATGGGCGTGCCGTTGTCCTTGTAGGCGATGATGACCGGCCATTTGGACGCATCCGCAAGGGGGATCTCGGTTCGAAAGTCGTTCAGGGCGGTGGCGATGATCGTCTTTCCGTGGGCGCCGACGTAGGTCAGCAAGGTCTGGAGGGACACCCCTTCAAAGGCGTGCTGCCCGTCATGCCAGGGAGTTGACGTCACCGTCTTGGACAGGCCCAGGGCTTCCAGGTCGGCGATGGACAGAACGCGGGGATTCGGCGGGTCGATCAGCCCGGATATTGTCAACTCGGCTTTGTGGTTTGCTCGGGCTTGGGAGGCGGGCAGGGACAGGACGGCCAACAGGCAGGCCAATCCCCCAATGATGAGGCGCTTGAGAGGGCGCATCAAAGCCTTGGGCCAGGGAAGGAGGGGAGAAGGAGGCATGCGTTTCTATCTCCTCGCTTGGGATATCGCTGCTGCGCCATCGACCCGGTGCTTCTTCTCTCAAGGGAGGCACCGAGCCATCTTATCCCGTTACAGTACGATAAAAAGCAGGGTGCTCCTAGTCGAAAGGGTATGGATGGAAAAAAGGATATAGAATCTGTTCATAGGGAAATCCTTGATCCGCATTGGCCTTGGGGGCCTTTCTGTTTTGCTCCCTGGGCTCGTTTTGCCGGTTATTTCAGGTCAAGGCTTCGGAAAAGAGTGCTTTCGCCGCAGACAATCCCCGATCATCGATGGCATGGGGCAGGTCGGGACATTCTGTCAGCCCCACCTGCACCTTCTGGGTTTGTAGGGCTACCATCGCTTGGTGGGAGGCGGCAGGGGGGACCACTGGGTCTTCCAGGCCGTGGATAAGGTGAATTCGCGGGCGGGACCGGATGGTTTCCGCCAGATGGGACGCCCCCAACAGGGCACCCGAGAACCCGGCGATGGCGGCCAGGGATTTTTCCCGACGCAACCCGGCGAGCAGGGCCATCATGGTCCCCTGGGAAAACCCGAGCAGGGCCAGACGGTCGGGCTCCAGCCCATGGCCTTCCAGCAGGTGATCCAGATAGGCGTTTAAGCTGGGCAGGGCGGCGGAGGCTCCCGCCTCCAGGTCCTCGAAGGCACTCTCCATGGTCGCCGGGTCGCGCCGGGCCTGATCCGGATCGAACTGGGCAAGACTGAACCATTGGCGCCCCCCTCCCCAGACTTCGCAGGGTTCGGGGGCGTTCGGGGAATAGAAAATGGCCTCTGGGAACCGGTTCGCCAGTGTTGGGGCAAGGCCGATCAAATCATGACCATCGGCGCCGTAACCGTGGAGAAGGACAATAATTTGGCGGGGAAGATCGCCGCTGGCCGGGGGCAGGGAGGGGCCGTCGAGGAGAGCGGTCATGCGGAACCCTTTTCGTTGGACACCGGCTCCCCGGGTGCTGGGTGGGGAACGGGGGCTGTTGTGGCCGACCGCCGTTATACGGTTCGTTCGTCGGATCACGATGAAATGGGGTCTGTCCGACCAAATGTCATAAAGGTGATCTAAATTATATGGGGAGAGTGGAATGAGCACGGAAAACCGGTGCCCACTTTTCCTCGTTCCGCTCTGGCGGAGGCCGAACGGGGCTCTGCCCCGCTCCCCGCCGGGGCCTGAGGCCCCGGACCCCCATTCCTGTAAAAGGTGTGGGATCAAAGGGTCTCAGACCCTTTGCGGGTCTGGGCAGAGCCCAGGTCTTGTTTTTTAGAGCATGTCGCGTGAAATGTGATTCACGCGACATGCTCTCAGTTTCTAATATTGAAGCAAATCGTCGTCGCAATCTGTTCCAGATTGCTCGGGATTTGCTCTAATCGGCGACGTTGGGGGGATCCATGTCCTCGTCCCAGCCCTCCTTGGGGGGCGGGTAGCGGGTGATCATCTCGGACAGCAGTTTGACGTGCTCCCCTTCTTCCTCCGCGAACTCCTTGGCCAAGGCACGGAGCTTGTCGTTTTCATGGGTATCAGCCAGCCCCTGGTAGAAGCTTTGACCGCGTTTTTCACTTTCCAAAGCCAGGGCCAGGGCATGGTAGGGCGTCATCATGTAATGGGTGCCCTCCATTTCCGGGGTTTCCGGGGCTTCTTCGTCGGGCCACTCGAAATCCCAGGGTTTGATATGCGGCACATCGATGCCAACAGCCATTTCTTTGGCCTCGGCCAAGTGCAGCCGCGAGTAATGGGCCATCTTGCGGAACAGCTCGGTGACATCGTTGTTGTGGTGGACCTCCAGCGCGTCGGCGAGTTCGTCGAAACGCACGGCGGACTCCTCTTCCAACGCGATGGCATGGGCCAGGAATTCTCCAACCGTCTTCATCTGTACTTTCCCCGTTGAATGAAATAGGCAAACCGATCCGGATCAAATGGCGAACTGAGCCTCGATTTCCGCGAAGGAGGCCGGAGCCGCCGTTTCGGGTTGGAACGGGGGCTTGGTGCCCTGGTACAGGATGCCGGTGGAGAACCCGTCGTCAGCCATGAGCTTCTGGAAGGCTTCGGTCCGATCGGCGGTGGGCTGCCATTCGTCGTGCACCTTGTCCTTGTAGGCCCGTTGCTCGGGCCGGAAGGTCACGCAGGGGGAAAGGACGTGAATCAGGGAGAACCCCTTGTGATTGACCCCTTCGCAGATCTGACGGGTCAGCTCTGCGGGCTTGCCGGAGAAGGCCCGGCTGATGAAGCTCGCACCCGCAGACAGGGCGATTTCCAGGGGTTGGAAGGGGGTGATGTGGGTGCCGTCGGGGGTCAGCTTGGAGCCCTCCCAATCCGGTTCCGTGGTCGGTGAGGCCTGGCCCTTGGTCATGCCATAGACGCTGTTGTCCATGACGATATAGGTCAGGTCCGCGTTTCGGCGGCAGGCATGCATGAAGTGATTGCCACCGATGGAGAAGCCGTCACCGTCGCCACCGGCGACTAGCACGGTCATGTCCGGGCGGGCCATCTTCAGGCCCGTGGCGATGGGCAGGGCCCGGCCATGGACGCCGTGGAACCCGTAGACCGCCGAATAGGCGGGGATGCGGGAGGAACAGCCGATGCCCGAGATAAAGGCCACATCCTCGCGGGGCAACTGCAGTTCGGCCAGGGCCTTGGCGATGGAGGCGATGACCGAATAGTCGCCACAGCCTGGGCACCAGACGGGCTTCAGGTCGGAGCGGTAGTCCTGGGCCGTCAGCTTTTCAGCGGTTTGCATATCCATGGATCAGGCTCCCTTGTTCCAGGCCTTGACGGCCTCCACGATTTCGGAGGGCCGGATGGCGACCGGACCGGGTCGGTGGTAGGTGATGGTATCCGCAGGCAGGTCGTAGACGCTGCGCAGATAGGTGTAGAACTGGCGGGAGTGGTTCTGTTCGACCACCATCGCCCGCTTCACGCCCTTCAGCGCCGCGTTGAAGCTCTCCGGCAGGGCGGGGGCCAGCAAACGGATGCTGATCAATTTGACGCTCACGCCTTCGTCGGCCAAGCGGTCAATGGCTTCCCGGGTCGGGTCGGTGATCGATCCCCAGGTGATGATCGCCGTCTCGGACTCCCCTTCGATATCGCCCCAATGGTCTCCGTAATCGAAGTCCGTCAGCTTGCGCAGACGTTTGTCCAACTGCTCCTGGTGATGGGACGCCTGGGTGGAGGGGGTGCCGCGCGGGCTGTGCTCCAGGCCGTCGGCGGTGTACATGCCGCCAGGGGTGCCGGGAACGGCCATGGGGGAAATGCCCGAGGCGGTGACCGCGTAGCGCTGGTAGTTCTCGACATTGGCCTCGGCGGCCAGGCGTTTGCCGATAAAGCCCAGGTCGGCGGGCTTGTCGATGATCGCCTTGGACTGACCCATGGCCTGATCGGACAGCAGGATCACCGGGGTCTGCATGGCCTCGGCCAGATAGACAGACCACTGGGCCGTGAACACGCAATCGCTGATGCTGTTCGGCGCGGTCACGATATGCGGCGCATCCCCGTGCATGCCATAGAGGGCGATGTTCAGATCCACCTGCTCCGACTTGGTCGGAATGCCGGTGGAGGGGCCGCCCCGCATGACGTTGCAGACCAGTACCGGGGTTTCCGAGGCCACGGCCAGACCCAGGGCTTCGGACATCAGCGCGAGGCCCGGACCGGAGGTCGCCGTCAGGGCCGGGACACCGCCGAAGGATCCGCCGATGATCTGGTTGATGGAGGCCAGTTCGTCCTCCGCCTGGATCAGGCAGCCGCCGACCTTGGGCAGTTGGGGCGCCAGCCATTCCAGGATTTCGGTTGCCGGGGTAATCGGATAGGCCGCGACGAAGCGGATCCCCCCCTTCAGGGCGCCCAGGCCGGTGGCTTCGTTGCCATTGATCGACCAGCGCTCCTTGGCGCTGGGCCCCGGAGGATCGAGCTTGGCAATGCCGGGGACGGACTCCGCGGCCTTCTGACCGGCCCGGAGCCCCGCCTTGGAGGCTTCCAGCGCTTCCGGACCCTTTTTCTTCAGGGCGTCGGCCAGGATGTCCACGATGGAGGCTTCGGGCAGGCCGATCAATTCGGCGACCAAGCCCAGGCCGACCATATTGACGCGGCCGCCCTCGACGGAGGCAGCCAGATCCTTCAGTGGGACGTTCACCACGCGGGGGCTGGCGGTCAACATCAGGTCGGGAACGGGACCTTGAGCGGGATCGGCAATGATGACGCTGTCTTTTGAGAGCGGCAGTTCCGCAGCGAACCGTTCGATATTGCCCCAATCGACCGCCATGAGCAGGTCGTAGGTGTCATCGGAGGATTGCACCGGTTCGTTCGAGATGCGCAGCAGAGCCGCAGATTCGCCACCACGGATCTGGGGGCCGAGGGATTTCGCCATGAGGCCGTAAAGTCCAGCCTTCGCCGCCGCGTCCAACAGGACCTGGCCGGCGGTCATGACACCCGCACCGCCAGAGCCCGTCAGGGCGATGGATACCGAGGATATCGCCATGATCAGTCTTCCGAGCATTGTTAAAATGAATGCCGGCCCGACCCCCCATCAGGACTGACCAGTCGAGACTGTTTATACCCTTTCCAAAGGGGATCCCGCAATGAAAATGCAAGAATACCCGCTGGAGGGGTCTTGTCTTGGGGATTTGCACGCACCATATTGCTTCGCCCTTTTGGAGAAGGGCGGTGCGAGGGGAATCGCGCTGGCGACCTGAAGGGACAGGGTCCTTTGGGTCGATCGGCACTTAAATGCAAATTCGTGGGGTGGTCATTGCCTTATGTCAATTTCCCGGAACGGGAAACCTGATAGGACAGGGCCAAGCGCGGTAGCCAATCCCCCTGGGGTTGCTTTCCTCTGAGATTGCCTCTTATGTCCCCTGGAGACCACGCGGAAAGGGATTGCCTGTCACGGCAAGTCAACTTTTCAACGAAAAATTGACCCGAACAGAGTGATCTCGTGTTGAGATGGAAGCGGTCCTCCAGTGACGCTGCGGAAGCGGGTGTTCACGGGGACCGAACGCAAGCCTGACCTTTGGAGCGACCCCCATGGCCCTGACCATTACCGACGACTGCATCAACTGCGCCGCCTGCGAACCGGAATGCCCGAATGACGCGATCAGCCAGGATGGCCTGCTGTTCGTCATCGATCCGGACAAATGCACCGAATGCGTGGGCTTTTTCAAAGAGCCCCAATGCGTGCCTGTCTGCCCCGTGGAGTGTATTGAAAAGGCTTGATCTCCCCGGTGAACCTTGGCGCCGGAAAGAAGACCGGCGCCGGTCCAGGGGGATCAGGGAGATGGGGGAGAGCCGTCCCATCGCCATTCCATGACCAAGGAGGTCCCGCCCCCCAGGTTCGGGATCTCCGCCCCGGGCACGACCCGGAACCCCACCCTTTCATAGATCCGCCGGGCGGCATTTGTCGCGCGGACATTCAGGCATTGGCCGGTGACCGGTGGGTGCCTCTCCAATCCCATGGCGAGCTGGGCGCGGACCAAACCTTCCCCGAGCCCGATTCCCCGGGCCTCGGCCCGCACCGCCAGGGCCAGATCCGGCGCCCGGGCCTGGATCTCCGGATAGGGAGAGGTCTGCGGATCAAGCCAACGGCTCCAGCAGGCGCCCAGGGCCACCCCGTCTTTGCCCAAGGCGATCACTCCGAAATCAGTCTGCCGCCCCAAGCCCCATCCTTCCACATGACGGGCAGCAATGGGCTGACGCTTGAGGTGGGCAAGGTCGTCGCTATAGGCGGCCAGCGCGAGGAACTCCCACAACAGGGCTTCGTCCTCGGGCGTGGCGGGGCGGACGGTGATTCCCGGTGGGGGGAGGTCGGTCATGGTGACTCCGGCGCGGGTGTGTTCCGCCCCTTGATGGTGCCGACAAAGCGCGCAAGCGTGTCCGAAATGGCTCCCCGTTCCAGCATGGCTTCGATCAGATGGAAGCGACCGGGTTCGTCTGCGGCCCGGGTCAGGGCGGCCTTGAGGTCCGCCCGGGTTTGGCATCGGGTGCCCACACCGCCCATGGCCTTGGCCAGATCGGCGAACCGCCAATCCTCAAGGTTGTTGTAACTCCCCTCCGGTTGGAAAGTGCGGAGCATTTCCCAACTGGCATTGTTGAAGACGATGACGATGGGGTCCCAGCCGTAGCGGGCGCAGTTGCCCAGCTCCCATCCGGTCATCTGGAAGGCGCCATCCCCCACCAGAATCAAGGTCCTCCGTCCGCTGGCCGCCTGGATACCCAGGCCTGCGGGCACGCCAAAGCCCATGGTCGCGTAATAGCCGGGTGCCACCAGGGGCGTCTGGGCCATGTCTAATGCGGTAAACAGGCAATCCCCCATGTCCGAGGCGATGGGCATGGCGCCCCGCTCTCGGAACAGGTCATTGACCGCCGCAGCGATGTCCATGGGGCCGATGGCCCCATCATCGGCCATAAGGTCCCGGGGCAGATCCGGAGGGCGGGGGAGTCCGCCCTTGGGCTCGGGGAAGGACTCCGCAAGCCGGGTCAAAGCCTGGACCAGATCCTTGAGGGGGATATCGGCATAGGCGTGGAAGCCCATGGACAGGCGGCCATCGGCGGCGAGCATGGCATGTCTCAGGTCGATGCGCTTGCCCGATACGCCAAAGTTGGTGTCGGACAGGATAACGCCAAGCATCAACAGCCCGTCGGAGTCTTCGATCAGCTCTCGCACCTCTGGCCGTCCGGCGAGCCCCAGGTAGGTGCCGATCAGGCAGCGGGGGGCGGCACCGGTGCTGCCTTCCTGACTGAGGAGGCCTCGCCCCATGAAGGTCGTGGCCACGGGAAGATCCAGGCGGCGGGCCAGGTCGGAGACCTCGGCCTCAACACCCTGGCGACGGGCTTCGACTCCGACCAGCAGGGCCGGGGAGCGGGCGTCCTTCAGGCGCTTCAAGACCTCCCGTGCGGCGGCCTCGACGGCGTCGGGATCGGCTTGGGTTTGGACCGGCGGGGGCACGGGGTCACAGGGGGTATCCACCCTATCCCGGGGGACTTCGATGTAGACCGGGCGGGACTGGGTTCGGCAGGCGTCGAGCACCCGGGCGATCTCCCGGGGGGCGGTGGCAGGATCGTCCAGGCGGGCGCGGGCGCAGGTGATTTCCTCGAACATCTGCCACTGGCTATCCAGGGTTTTGGCTTGGTGGTGTAGCAGCAGGAAGCCGCTTTTGGATTCCTCCACCCCCGGCGCGCCGGAAATGACCACCAGAGGCGATTTCTCCGACCAGGCCCCGGCGACCGGGTTGATCATGTTCAGGGCTCCGGCCCCATAGGTCACCACGGCCACACCCAGACCGGTGCCGCCGCCCCAGCGGGCTGCGGCGTCTGCAGCGAAGCCGACGCCGGGTTCATGGCTCAGGGTATGGAGGGGAAGGGTGCCGCTGGCCTCGATCACCCGGAAGAAGGGTAGGGCGAAATCCCCGGGAATACCAAAGATCTCGGTTGCGCCACGGGAGGCGAGGGCCTCCAGAAGGACGGTGCTGATGGTCTGGGACGGAGAAGAAGGACGTGGGCGCAAGGCGCGTCTCCCGCAGTGACAAAAAAGGACGCGCTGGCGACCGCTTGGGGCCTCCAATGCGTCCTTCTCAGATGGCGCGGGATCGGAGCCCCTGCAAGGATTAGGGCCAGGGATACTCGGCCAGTTCGATCCCTTCTTTGCCGAGGCGCTTCACGATCGCCCGGCGGTAGGTGACGATATCCGGAACGGGACGGGCGCGGCGTTCGGTTACTTCTTCCACCGTGAAATGGGCTGCCTTGTCTCCGGTTCCCCAGGTGTCAGAGACGTAGTTCATGACAGAGGCGATTTCCGAGTCGGTCAAGCCGGAGGCGACCACTCCGGGAACATGCATCACATAGGTCCGCCCCTCATCGTCGGCGATCAAAGGCGCGACAAAATTGGGGAAGGGGGGGATGCCAGCTTTGACGAGGCCGGTTCCATCCTGGCCGTGACAGCCCGAACAGCGCAGCAGGTAGTTGGCGCGGGGGCCCCGTTCCGCCCAGGCCGCTGATTGTCCGACGAAAAGCCCCAAGACCAATCCAAGTCCGAGGCCCTTTGCCAAAATCGACAGGGGGCGGGGCAGGGGAGAAAACATGGTCAAGATCTCCATTGGAGGGCGAGGGAGGTCATTTGGGGACCGCTTCGGCGCGGAGCGACCGGAGCGCCTTGTGGCTGGTGGGGCTGGCCTTGGCGGCGCTGATCATGGCCTCATCGGGGGCGACGGACAGGCCGTTCAAGTCTTGCAGCACGTAGGCGCCGATGGCTGCGAGGTCGGTATCGGGCACCTCCGCCTGGGAGGGCATCACCAGACCGATGTAATCCTGGCCGAGCACCGAGATCTTTCCACTCATACCGTTGGAGACCACGCCCGCGAAATAGTGTGGCGCCTTGTCCCCCAATCCCGACCATAAGGGGGGATCCACCAGGGGAGGGGCGAGGCCTGGTATGCCGATGCCTCCTTCGCCGTGGCAGGGCGCGCAGGTTTCGGTGAAGTGCGCTTTGCCAGAGGCGTTGGTCTCGGCGGAGGCCGGCAGGGATAAAAGGGTCGAGAGGGCGACCAGGGTTGCACAGGGAAAACCGGCTCCCTTCAGGAGCCGGGTGGCAATGGACGTCTTCCTTTTATTCATCGGCGAGCCCCACAAGGACGGCCACCGTACAGTGGTAGCCCTTGTCATCGTTGGCCATGCACCAGTTGATGTCGTTGTGCAGCCCCATGCGATAACCCGGCCGTTCCCCTTCGCTGGTGAAGCAGAACGTTGAGGAATTGACGGAGGTCTTGCCACAGCAGTCGTTATAGGAGACGAGGTAATCCTTGCCGTCGTCGGGATTCTTGCAAGTGCCGACCCAGGCAACCTTGGAGGCGCTGGAGCCCGGAGGGCAGGAGGTGGTGGTGCCGCCGGAGGTGTTGCACAGGTTGCCATCCAAGGCGCAATAGCGCCAATAGGAACAGTCGGTCTCGTCGGCTTCGCCCTCTGCGGCCAGGGCGGCTCCCATGGATCGGTCGAAGGGCAGCATGGGCAACAGGGTGCCGCCGACGATCATCGTTCCGGCCTTGGCCAGGAAGCTGCGCCGTCCATGGGTCCGGGCCGTGGCCCGGGTGCTGGCTTCTGCGGTCTTATCCAAAAGGGACATCAGGCGGTCGATAACGGTAAGCATCATGGAAACTCCGTTTTGTGGAGAGATCATCTGGGGAGGGGAGAGGAGATCAGGCGCCGTGGGCGGCTCCGATTCCTTTGGCCTCCAGAAAGCCTTGGATGGAGGCGTGCCCGGTTTCTGTGGCGTTGAAGAGGCTTTCCAACTGTTCCCGGTTGTTGACGAGGCCTTTGGCCGAGACGACGCCGTCCGGGTTCAACAGAACCGCGAAGGGAAGGCGGGCGACCCGATAGGTGATGCCCAGATCCGCAGACAGGACGTAGGGGAAGTCTTTCAGATCGGCCTTTTCAATCAGGCTGCGGTGCTTGTCCTCGTCGCCGTCACTGGCGAGGATGACGTCCAACCATGCCCCTTCGCTGCTGCGCATGGACTTCAGGACCGGCAGCATCTTCTTGCAGATCGGACAGGTGGTGGACAGGAAGAACACCAATGTCGACCGGGACCCGGGTTTGCCGAGGATCACCGGCTTGCCGGTGAGGTTGGGGAGGGTGAAGACCGGCGAGGACTCGCCGATTTTCGGTCCGGATTCGTTGACGAGGGCCCCAACCGGCGAGATGCGCTCGTAGAGAACGCCAATCTGCCGGGCGAGGGCGAAAATCACCGCTGCCAGAACGAGAACGACGATCCAAAGGATGACGACGGTGAAACCAAGAACGGTCATGGAGTATTGCCTTTCCCGGTGAGCGTATCGTTGATCAGGCGAGCATGGCTGTCATTGGCCAGCAACTGATCGACGACCAGGAATAAGAGGAAGAGCATGAACCCTGCGGGAATGGCCGCAGCCGCTTCCCCCAGGGAGAGAACGGGTGTTTCGACGGCCAAGGGGAGGGTGGCTATGACACAAAGCACCAGATTGCGGACCGGCAGGGCAGCGGATAAGGGTTGGCTGGCTCCGCCGCAGCCGCAGTCGATGGTCCGACGGCCCCGCGCCAGGGAAAGGCCGATGGCCAGGGCGTAAAGCAGCAGCAAAGCCATGGCCAAAAGGCTGCCGATTTTCGCTGTCCAGGGCATGACGAGAAGGAGCACGGCGGCACCTTCCAGTCCAAGCAGAAGACGGGCCGCCGGTTCCACCAGGGTCTCCGGTACCAGGCCATAGCCATCCAGGAAGCCGGAGAATCGGGTCAGATCGCTCGCCTTGTGCCAAGCCGCCCGAAGGAAGACAAGGGCCAGAAGGGTAGAGGCGGTTACTGCCGCGATGGCCAGGATCCGGTGGATATCTGTCATGGCTCGGCGATCACCAAGGGGATGAAGGACCCGACGTCTTCGGCTGTTTCGGTCAGCTTGGCGGCGAACTTGGCCTCTGGATCGACGTCGTAGCGGGTGACCACGCCGTCTTCGTCATTCGCGCCGAACAGGACCGGTTTATCCCCGCCGGTGACGGCGATGGATGCCACGCCGGAGACAACCGAGCGGTATTGGACAGTCTTGTCCGCCAAGGTGATGGCCCAGACTTCCGTGGCCGGATCCTTGTGGGATCCCTCCGCAGCGTCGGAATGCATGGTGACGAACAGCACGTCATGGGCCTTGTTATAGGCCATGATCTCCACACCACCGGGAGCCCAGCTTCCGTCGATGCCATCGACGATGGAATATTTGTCGACCAGGATCGGCGCCTCTTCTCCGTCGGCGATACGATAGATGTTGCCATTGAAAGACATGAAAATCAGGTCGTTGCCGGCCCGGACGCCCTGGATAAACAGGGGGTCTGTGTCGGGGTCGAAGATCTTCTCGCTTTTCGTGGTCTTGGCTGCGGACCCATCGGCGCCGATGGTGACGGTCTGCAAGGTGCCGTCACCGCACAGTGTCGTGAAACCGGCACCTTCTGTGGTGGGGTACATGGACCAACAGCCGGGGATGGGAACCTCCGAAACAATGGCGCCTGCGGACAGGTCGACCACCGAAACGGAGGAGGCCGGTGTCGCGTTCGCGACGAACATGAAAGCGCCATCCGCGCTGAGCGTCAGGAGGCTATCGGAAGGGGAGACCTCGGCCATTTTGTCGAGAAGGGGGATTTCCCGTCGAACCGTCAGGGTGTCGACGTCGAATTCCTCAAGGGTCGCATGGACGGGGCCGCGCATGATCCGTTCCGGATAGATGGACGCGAAGTAGGCGGTCTTGCGGTCCGGGCTCATAGTCACCTGGCTAACCAGACCGATGCTCATATTGCCCTTGGTGGACAGATCATCGGCGGACAGGACATTCAGGCTGCTCGCCCCGTTCCAGGACTGGTCCAGAACAAAGACGTTTGGGCCCGGATTGATCCTCTCTTGGACCGTAACCTTTTCGGGGACGAACTCCTTGTCGCTTTGGGCGAGCGCCGGGGGGATGAGCGCAGTGCTGAGCAACAAGGCCATAGAAACGCGAGAAAATCGCATGGGACAGGTCTCCGTAATTCACCATTCCCCGGAACCCTATCCACTCTTGGTCGCCCGCTCTATCCAGGTGAAGCGATTAAGGTGATTAAAAAATTCTCGTTATTTTTTTGCGAATATATATTGGCCTATTTTGTCTTGCTGGTCGGCTTCGCACCGCAATAGGGTGAAGGTCATGGGGGGCGAGAATGTTGACGAGAGAAAGATTGGATCGATGATGCAGGCCTTGGCGCCCCAAGGATTCCGTTACGGAGCGCGGACCTTTCAGGATATCGCCTTTCACGAAGCCGCAATTCCTGGCTGGCAACAGCATTATGTGCAGTTGTCTCCGGGGCCCTTCGAGGGGCGGTTGGATATCTTGCGGTTCCCGGGAATGACTGTCGTGCGCGAGAGGATGAACGTCGCTGTGGAGGTGATGGAAACCGCGCCGGGAGATATGCTGACCTATTTTTGTATTCCCTCCAGAAGCGGCGTCTACCGGGGGGAGCTGGACCTGACAGGCGGGTCCTTTGGTCTGGGGTCATCCTGGTCCTATCACGGGGTATGTCCTGAAGGTAGCGACGTGCTGATGGTTATGGTGGATCGCTCCCGCGTGCCCAGACTGGCTTTACCAGAAAGGGGGGCTTTGAAGTGCGGTCATAATCCCGTGGACGTTCGGGACATGGTCGACTGGCTGATGTCCCTGATGGCCTTCTATGAGCGAGGAGGACGCCAAACCCAAGGGGAGGGAGATGAGGATGGGAACGGTCTGGACGGCTTGCTTCCCGAATTGATCCTCGATCGCATCGGTGCCCACGAGTTGCACACCGACTGGATAGGACAGCGCGAAGATCGGAGCGGGAAGGTGGTCCGTCTGTCCCGGGATTGGCTGGGGGATCGTCCGGGTGAACTGGCCACGGTGTCAGGCATCGCGAATGACTTGAACCTGGATGCTTCGGACCTGAGGCAAGCCTGGAAAGCGGTTTTCGGTGCCTCTTTGGACAAAATACTCGTGGCACGCCGTCTTGATGGCGCGCGGCGGAATATTATCGAGTCCGTCGAAAGTGGGCGCCGCATCTCGGACATTGCCCTGGATTGGGGCTTTTTCCACTGGGGACGGTTTTCAGGGCGGTATCGGGAGTTTTTTGGGGAAACGCCGACAGAGACCAAAAGGCGCTATGCGGGCCGGGTGGGGGACCAGGAGGGGCTGCGGGCGGTTCCATAGGCGAGGGGCAGCGGGCAGCTCCACAGGCCGGGCCCTTGGCGATGGGCTTGATACCACAGTGCGGTGGGTTTGCCTCATCGCACTGTGGAGCGGCCCCCTTGGAAGCGGCCAAGGGGGCCCCGCGCCCTATGGAGCGGAAAAGCCTGCGTGGCATGTGAACGCAAGAAAAGCAGTGTTGGGTTCAACCCGCACCGCTTAGAGGGAAACGGGATCAGCTTGACTCAAGCTGATCCCGTTTCCCTTTAGGAGGGGTCCGCTTCCGGAGCCGACTCGGGAGCTTCGCTGGCTTCGCTGGCCGTGACCGAAAGGGCTTCTTCCGTTTTTGCGGTGGCCCGTTTGCGGGGGGCCCGCTTGCGCTTGGGCTTCTCTTCGACGGGGGCCTCGGTTGAGGCCTCAGTATTGGCCTCTTCGGCTTCCACTTTCTTTTTGCGTGGTGCGCGCTTGCGCTTGGGTTTTTCTTCGGCAGCGGCGGGGTCTGCCTCAACCGTGTCACCGCTCGAGGCTTCCGTCTCCGCAGCGGCGGCCTTGGCGGCTTCGGTCTCGGCTTTGGTGGCCCGTTTGCGGGGCGCGCGCTTACGCTTGGGCTTTTCCTCGACGACGGCCTCCTCGGTGACAGCTTCCGAGGACGGTTCGACGTTTACGGCTTGGCTCTCTTCCTCTGTCGGACTGGAAGTCTCATCAGTGGTGCCGTTGCTTGCCTCTGGAGTCGTCTCGGAAGGAGCCGAAGTCTGAGGCTCCTCTGGCCTTTCGACGGCTGTCTCCACCGGAGTCTCGGTCTCGGCAGGCAGAGGAAGGGCTTCTTTCACAGAGGCGTCGACTTCGCTCTGGACCTCATCGCTCTGGACCTCATCGCTCTGGGCCTCATCGCTCTGGACCTCTTCGCTTTGGGGTTCATCGCTCTGGGCCTCATCGCTTTGGGTCTCGTTGCTCTGGGCCTCATCGCTCTGGGCCTCGTTGCTCTGGATCTCATCGCTTTGGATCTGGTCACTCACCGGTGCGGAGATGTCGTCTTCCAGGGACGCCTCTTCTGCCTTGGTTTCTGCGGGCTTACGGCGACGGGGGGTGCGTTTGCGTTTGGGCTTCTGCTCCTCGTCAGGCGCGACAGGCGTCTCTGTTATGGCCTCCGCTTTGGCCACGAGCTCGACCTCGCTGCCCTCATCTTCGTCGTCGTCGGAGAGATCCGAGAAGGTGGGGGCCTCTAGCAGGAAGGCGGGTGTGAAGCCGCCGAAGCCAATGACGTCATCACGGATATCCATTTCCATGACATCGTTTTGCGGATCGTCTTCCCAGCGACCCCGGCGGCGTCCCCGGCTTGCAGGACGGGAGTCCTTGCGGTCCTTACGGCCGCCGTCCCCGTTGCTGCCACCATTTCGATTGCCATTGCTTCGGTTCTGACCGTCAGAGCGGGCATCCCGGTCCTTGTTCTCTTTGGAGGAATCCTGAGCGGTGCCTTCTTGGGGGGACACCTGGACGACGTCCTCTGTGGCGGCGACCGGGGAGTCGGCGGCGCGATCGCGGTTACGGCCCCTGTTGCGGCGGTTGCTGTTGCGGCCGCCTCGGTCGGACCGGCTTTCCCCTTGGCCCTCAGTCTGAGAGTCCCCAGTATTTTCCGAGTCCAGGCTTGTTTCCACGAGTTCTTCCAGGTGAGTCGGCGGGATTGGCTTGCCGAGCAGGTTTTCAATGCTGCGCAGGTATTTGACATCCTCGGGCGTGGCGATGGTGAAGGCCCGTCCTGACTTGCCAGCCCTGCCCGTGCGGCCAATGCGGTGGATGTAGTCCTCCGCATGGCTGGGAACATCGAAGTTGAAGACGTGGGAGATTTCCGTGACATCGATGCCCCGGGCGGCCACGTCGGAACAGACGAGGAGATTGATCTCACCCCGCTTGAATTTTTCCAAGCGTTCGGTTCGGACGTATTGGGCCATGTCCCCATGGAGGGCAACGGCGTCGAAGCCGTGCTTTTTGAGCGACCGCTCAAGGACGTCCACATCGCGCTTGCGGTTACAGAAAATGAACGCGGTGGTCACCTCTTCCCGCCGCAACAGGTGGCGCAGGGCCTCCCGCTTGTCGAAGGCTTTGACGGTGACCAAACCCTGTTCGACCGTATCGGCGGCCTTGCGGGTGGGTTCGACGCGGATTTCCTTGGGATTCATCAGGAAGGCATCGGCCAGACGCTTGATCTCTGGTCCCATGGTGGCCGAGAAGAACAGGGTTTGGCGCAGGGGCGGCAGCAGTCCGACGATGCGCTCCACGTCCGGGATGAAGCCCATATCCAGCATCCGATCCGCTTCGTCGATCACCAGGATCTTGACGTCACGCAACAGGATGGAGCCCCGTTCGAACAGGTCGATCAACCGGCCCGGGGTAGCGATCAGCACATCCACGCCCCGGTCCAGGATCTTCTGCTGTTCATTCATGGATTCCCCACCAATCAGCAGGGCCATGGTCAGCTTGTGATACTTGCCGTAAAGGGTAAAGTTCGCGGCCACTTGGGTGGCGAGCTCCCGGGTGGGGGCCAGGATCAGCGAACGGGGCATACGCGCCTTGGGGCGACCGCTCGCCAGAATGTCGATCATGGGCAGGGTGAAACCCGCAGTCTTGCCCGTACCGGTCTGAGCGATGCCGAGGACATCGCGCCCCATTAAAACGGGGGGTATGGCCTGGGCCTGAATCGGAGTGGGCGTATCGTATCCCACTTCTTCGATGGCCTTGAGGGTTTCCGGGCTAAGGCCGAGATCGGCGAATGTCATGCTGTTTGGCTGCTCGCGTTGTAACGGCGCGGCGGCGGCCATTTGGGGGCCGACACGCGGAATTGCTGGATCAGTAGCGTGGCGCCCCATCAGCGTCTTCCGGGCTGGTCCGGCGCTCTGGACTCCGCGAACGGGTCACAAAAACAGGGCGAGAACGGGCCGTCTGACGACATCCAAAATAAACGCGGCGTCCACTGGATGCGGTCGCACTATATATTTCGTGTCGGTCCTGTCAATGTTGCCTTGTCAATCCCAGGGGGCAGCGGGGTAAGAATCTGATGTTATTTCCATCGGATGCCCATAAATCAGGGGGGAAAGCCCCTTATTCAAAGTATGGCAGTTTATGGTGAGGAGGTTTCAATGTCCCAGTCTGACGGTTCGTCCATGGCCAACGGTTTCCTCATGGAACGGGATCGGTCCGTTTTAATCGTCATCGATGTCCAGGAAAGCCTTTGTCCGGTCATGGATGATCCCCGGAAAGTCCTGATGAACGGCGCCCGGCTGGCCCGGGGGGCAAGGATTCTGGGGCTCCCCGTGGTGGTGACAGAGCAGTACCCCAAAGGCTTGGGTCCCACCATGCATGACATCCGGGCCGAGGTTCCCCGGGATGCCGACCATTGTGCCTATCTGGAAAAATTGACGTTTTCCAGTGCCGCTGATCCAGTGGTGATGCGGCATTTGGATGGTCTCGATCGGAGACAAGCGGTGATCTGCGGGATCGAAATGCATGTCTGTGTCTTGCAGACGGCCCTGGGATTGAGGGGGCGGGGCTGGGATGTCTTCGTGGTGAGCGATGCCTGTTCTTCGCGCCTTCCCACCAGCGAAAGCGCGGCTTTGGTGCGAATGACTGGGGTGGGCGTTCAGCCCGTAACCACGGAAATGGTTCTGTTCGAATGGCTGGGGGGGAAGCAAAGCCCCGTATTCAAGGATATCATGGGACTGATCCGCTAGGGTGCTTCGAGATCAAGTTGGGCCATGTCTCGGCCCAACTTGGCCTCGAAGGCACCTAGAGTATCGGGCGGAAAAGGAGGTGACGGTTTTCCGGTTCACTCGATGCTTCACTTGTTGAATCCAGATCAAACTGTCCATCTTAAATCGGCCTTGATTTAGGATGGACAGTTTGATCTGGAGATAAATATTCAAAAAAAGTACAAGTTGAATACCCCGAAAAAGGATGAGGCAAGGAGCCGAAGGCATGACGCTTTCAAAGGATAAGCCCCTGGAGCGTCGCGTTTACGCCAGGGGGAAGACCGTTTTTCGACAGGGTGAGGAGGGGGATGCCGCTTATATTATCGAAACGGGTCTCGTGGGGGTTTACAGGCGGAACGAGGCAGGCCAGGAAACTCATCTGGGAACCCTGACACCGGGATGTCTGTTCGGTGAAATGGCTGTCATTGACGGAGGCCGTCGCATGGCCTCTGCTGTGGTTGAGGAAGGGGCTGTCCTCTTGCGGATACCGGCAGATCAGATGCGTGCCAAGCTGGTTGGCGCTGACCCCTTCCTTAAAGCCGTGCTGAAAATGATGCTGAATAATTTGCGGACGGTTCACGGTCTGTATCAAAATATTCCAGGAAACTTTCCAGAACATGTGGGGCTTATGAAGCAAACCGCTGAATCCCTGGAGCGGTACTGCAGCGAGTATAAGCTGCAGCAGACCTCGCCTGAGGTCGCGCGATACCTGGGGCTTATGTTTCAGGCATTGGATGGTTTAGGGGTTTTGGCCGACAGCGGTGTCGGGATCACCAAACGGGACGCCATCGGCGGATAGGTCCGGTTGAGGGGGTGGGGAAGACAAAATATCTGGACGAATGGTCTAGTTGTTTGCTTTATTCCGATACGATACGCCCTCCCCCAGCCGTTGTCATTGGATCGCTTTATCATGAGTAGAGGACAAACCCGCGCCCGAATCCTGGAGGCGGCCCTGGCCTGCTTTCTAGACAAGGGGATTGCGGGGACCAGCATCGCTGAAATTCGCGCCACGTCGGGCGCGACGACCGGCAGCATTTACCATTTCTTCGGAGGGAAGGAGGACATCGCCCTGGCCCTTTGCGCCCAGGGGTTGGCCTCCTGGGCCGAGGCGGTGCGGACGGTTCCGGCGGAGGTTGGGGCCGAGAGCGGGGCTGAGGCGAAGATCCGTGCCATGGTGGAGAGGACCATCGATTGGGCCGTGGACAACGATGCCATGCACCGCTTCCTGATGCAGGGCGAAGGGCTGGCTTCCCAGGCGGCCAAGCGGTCAGAGATGATCGATGTGATGACGGAAGCCCGCTTGAGCCAGGAACGGATCCTGCGGGACCTGACGGCCCAGGGGGCGATACGGCCCCTGGCCTGGGATCTGGCCCGGGCCATTATCCTTGGGCCGACGGAGTCCTACCTGAAGGCCCGCGCCCAGGGCAGCGCCGCAGCGACCCCCGACGAAGCCAAGCGTGCGTTGGGGGAGGCGGCCTGGATGGCCTTGCGAGTCCCAGGTTGCGGCGAAGCGGCATTTCCGCCCGAAGCCGTGCCCAAGCGGCGCGTCGGCCGAACCTTCGACCTGATTTAAGGGGAGAGGGTTTGACCTTGGTCAATGATCCCATCACCTGTGCCACCGAGGATCCCGCACAACCGGATCTGATTGCCTTTCTCGAGGCCAGCGATGCCTACCACAGCGCCCTCTATCCAGCGGAGAGCAATCATCTTTTGGACGTGGAAAGCCTGAGGGGACCAGAGGTAACCGTGGTGGTTGCCCGGGTCAATGGGGTGGCCCGGGGCATGGGCGCCCTGGTGGCCCGGAGCGGGTATGGCGAGGTCAAGCGCATGTGGGTGGCTCCGGAAGCGCGGGGATTGGGCTTGGGCCGCAGACTCCTCGACTGTCTGGAAGACCGGGCGCGCGCCCTTGGCCTGGGGGCCCTCAATTTGGAAACGGGAATCTTCCAGCCGGAGGCGATCGCCCTCTATCGCGGCCAAGGTTATGGGGATCGCCCTCCCTTTGGCGATTATGCCCCGGATCCGCTCAGCTTGTTTCTCGGGAAGCGGCTTCGGCCCGAGCCTTAAGGGCGCGGTTCATGGCCTCGAAGCCCTTTAGGGTGGCGTCCCGGAGGGCCGGTGTGAAGATCCACCGGCTGAGCAAACCCGAGAAAACTTCGCCATGGGTGAGGAAGGTGGTGCCGTCCACCTCGGAGGTGAGTTTGAAATAGTGCTCGCCGTCGAACAGGCCGGGAAGGAGCACCTGGCCGCGCCAGCGCAATTCCGTCCCGGGCTCGGCGATCAGAACGGTCGGGCGAAAGGTCATGGGAGCATGTCCTGGTGGTTTGACGGTCACGGTCAGGCGGGCGCCCTTTTCGGCTATCCCGGACAGGGCGGGAATGAAAGGGTTCCAGGTGCCCATGGCGGGGAAATCGGTCAGGATGGCCCAAACCGTGGCAGGGGGTGCATGAATGGCCAGGACGGTTTGGATCGCTCGGGCGCTCATCGAGGCTCCTGACTTCTATTCCCCAAAAAAATGGGTCCCGCATGGGGACCCTGCCGTCAGATGTCGAGGTTTTCCGCGAAGCGGGCGTTTTCCTGGATGAACTGAAAGCGCTTTTCCGGCTTCCGGCCCATCAGGTCATCGACCAGCTTGATCGCCAATCGGCTGTCTTCCTTGTCCTCCTCGGTCTTGCCTGGGGGGATGGTCACGCGCAGCAATTGGCGGGTGGCATGGGCCATGGTCGTTTCCCGCAATTGGATGGGAGGCATCTCTCCCAAACCCTTGAACCGGCTGATCTCGATCTTGCCCTTGGACTTGAAGGCGGTCTTCATCAGAGCGTCCTTGTGGGCGTCGTCCCGGGCGTAGATGGAGGTGCCCCCCTGGGTCAGGCGATAGAGAGGCGGCATGGCGAGGTACAGGTGTCCCTTGGCCACCATTTCCGGCATCTCGCGGAAGAAGAAGGTCATCAGAAGGCTGGCAATATGGGCGCCGTCCACGTCGGCGTCTGTCATGATGATCACCCGCTCGTAGCGCAGACGCTCCAGGTCAAAGGACGACCGGGTGCCACAACCAAGGGCCTCCACCAAGTCGGAGAGTTCCTGGTTGCCCTTCATCTTGTCCAAGGACGCACTGGCCACGTTCAGGATCTTGCCGCGCAGGGGGAGGACCGCCTGGGTCGCCCGGTCCCGGGCCTGTTTGGCGGATCCTCCGGCGGAGTCGCCCTCTACCAGAAAAATCTCTGTCCCCACCTGAGTCGATTTGCTGCAGTCGGCCAGCTTGCCCGGAAGACGCAGTTTTTTGGTGGCGGATTTTCGATTGGTTTCCTTGGCCTGCTTGCGTCGCGCCCGATCCTCTGCCCGGTCAATGGCATGGGCGAGCAACTGATTGGAGGCGTCGGGCGATTCGGACAGCCAGTGGTCAAAGGGGTCGCGCATGGCCTGCTCGACCAGCTTGGTCGCCCCGGCGCTGGCCAGCTTTTCCTTGGTTTGGCCCTGGAACTGAGGGTCCCGGATGAACAGGGAGAGCATGACAGCCGAAAAGCCGAACAGATCCTCCGCCGTCAGGTTGGCGGCCTTGCGGTTGCCCACCATCTCCCCATAGGCCTTCAGCCCCCGGGTTAAGGCGTTGCGCAGCCCCGCCTCGTGGGTGCCCCCCTCCGGCGTGGGAACGGTGTTGACGTAGGAGCTGAAGAAACCGTCCTCCTCCTCCGGCCAGCATAGCGCCCATTCGACAGAACCCATATCGTCGGCCAGATCCCGGCGTCCGGCGAAAACCCGTCCGGTGACCAGGGTCTGCCCCTCCACCGCGGCGGACAGGAAGTCCTCCAATCCGTTGGGGAAGTGGAAGACTTCCTCCGAGGGGGTGGGGTCGCCCTCCCGCAATAGCTCCTCGGCGCAGGTCCAGCGGATGCGCACACCCCGGAACAGGTAGGCCTTTGACCGTGTCATGCGGTGGAGTGTCGAGGGGCGGAATCGGGCCTTCGCGCCGAAAATCTGCTCGTCGGGATGGAAGGTTACCGTCGTGCCGCGGCGGTTCGGCGCGGCACCGACCTTTTCCAGGGGGCCAAGGGGCATGCCCCGGGAGAAGGATTGGGACCAGAGCACCTTGTCGCGGGCCACTTCCACGGTCAGCGAATCGGACAGGGCATTGACCACGGAGATGCCGACACCGTGTAGGCCGCCGGATACCTTATAGGCATCGCCGCCAAACTTTCCGCCGGAATGGAGGGTGGTCAGGATGACCTCCAGCGCACTCTTGTCGGGGAAACGGGGGTGGGGGTCGACGGGGATTCCGCGCCCGTTATCCCGCACGGTCACCGACCCATCGGCGGTGAGGATCAGGTCGATGACCTGGGCGTGACCGGCAACGGCCTCGTCCATGGCATTGTCCAGCACCTCCGCCACCAAATGGTGGAGAGCACGGTCATCGGTGCCGCCAATATACATGCCGGGGCGCCTGCGGACGGGCTCCAGGCCCTCCAGCACCTCGATATCCTGGGCGGTATAGGTGGACGCGGGGCGCGCGGCCCCATCTTCGAAGAGATCTGACATGGCGCCACTATAGGAACAGCACCCGGCTAACGGCAAGCCCATCTGCGGGTACCAGCCCAACCGATCGCCCCATATATGAAGGGCTTCGTCACGTTTGCGACAGAAAAGGACTATGAATGAGCACCACGATACCTTCAGGGGCGACGCCGATCACCACAGAAATGAAGCCGAAGGAAGAGCCCGGAGGGATTCTGTCCACCCGCGCCATCGCCATGCCTGCGGACACAAATCCCGCAGGGGACATTTTCGGAGGCTGGTTGATGGCTCAGATGGACTTGGCCGGGGGAACCCATGCCCGGAAGGTCGCGCGGGGACGGGTTGCGACCGTGGCTGTCAATGGCTTCACTTTTCTTAAGCCCGTGCGGGTGGGCGACGAAGTCAGTTGTTTCACGGACGTGCGCAAAACCGGTCGGACCAGTGTTTTGATCGATGTCCAAGCCTGGGTTCGCCGATGGGACGACGGAACCTTGATTAAAGTGACCGAAGGCTTGTTCACCTTTGTCGCCTTGGACGGCCAGGGCGCCCCCCGTCCCTTGAGTGAAGGGAAGGAGGGGGGACAGAAGGAGGATGGAATATAGGGAAAAGATGGTAGCAATAAGGATATAAGTTGCATCTCAAATGGTCTGCATGTAAATAAAAGGTCAGGGGCGACTGAAGTGAAAGTTTGGGGGCTTCCGGCATATCCCTTGCCGGAAGCCCCGCCGGAAGCTCCCGTCTGAGGGGATTTGCCACATTGTGATTTTCATCACAGCAATGGTTGCGGTTTTGCCACAGACTCTGATCGAATTTTCCGGAACTGTTCAAAAAGCGCGAAAAATCAATGCTTAGAGAATCGTTTCGGGAAAAAACCGTCTGGTGATTTTGATGGAAATCGGTATTCTGATGAAGTGAGGGAAACAAACAGGTCAAGCTGAGTTTTGTGAAGGCGGCTGGGCCTGATCCGGGTCAGCGTAAGAACCATTGGATAGTCCGGAGGGATACCCAATGGGAATTTTTGATGATCGGCTGTCGTTTTTCTCGCGTGGTCAAGGGGTGCGGATACCAAGAGGGTAAGCTCGCGGTCCGGATCCGAGTCCATCTTCCTAAGCTCACGGCCGTTGGCCGGGGGTGTCGTCTTGTCTGCGCCGGTTCGGCGCGCTTTCGTTGAAAACCGTTTAATTCTGGGGGAGTTATCTGAATGTACAGGAAAGTTCTTACGCTTGTTGCCGGTGGTCTGCTGCTCGGCGCTTGCGATATTTACGGTCCGATGACACACAACATGAGCGCCTTCGATTGGGGCGATCCCAAGCCCCTGGAAGCGTTGGAGGCCGCTGATCGCACCGGTACCGAATTCACCGCCATGCTGGCCGATGGCTATCAGGAGATGTCCGAGGCTGAACAGGCACGCCGCGACTGGCGTGATTCCCAGCGCTGGGCCCGCAAGGGCGAGCTCGCGGCTTCCGGTGCCGTCGTGCACCCCGAGCTGCCTGATCGTTGGGACCTGGAACTGGTCAATTATGCCGTTGAGCGCGTGGATGGCACGACCTACAAGGATCTTTACGAAGTTCGTGAAGACCTGATGGAGACCTTCTACTATTGCGGGACTCGCGAGAAGGATCCGGCGACCTCCGCTCAGGCTCAGTTGGCATTCGATTGCCTGGTCGAGGAGCTGGACGAAGGGTGGGACGAGAATGCCATCGGCATGTGCCGGACGACTCTGCAGGAGTCTCTGGCCAAGTTGAAGACCTACTGCCAGCCCATGGAATTCACGATTCTGTTTGACTTCAACGGCGACACTTTGAACGCCGAAGGCACCGGTGTCGTGGCCGAGATCGCCAAGATTGCCAGTGACAAGCGCGCCGTGACCCTGACCGGTTGGGCCGATACCGTTGGCAATGCTGGTTACAACCAGGCTCTGTCCTCCCGCCGTGTGAATGCCGTTCGAGCCGCTTTGGTTGAGGCCGGTGTTCCGGCCGATATGATTTCCGAAACGGCCATGGGCAACCGGGACCTGCCGGTCTCCACGGGGCCGGGTGTGAAGAACCAGCAGAACCGTTCGGTTCTGGCTGTCGTGGCCCAGTAGGGTTGAGATTGGACGATGAAGAGTTCGGTCCGGTTGGCATCAATCGGACCGGATAAATGATGAAAGCCGCCCGTCTCTCTGGAGGGGCGGCTTTTTCATGGGACCGGCTTTGTGCAGGCGTGGGCCCTTGGTCTGCCAAAATCCCATGTTTATGTTCGAGTGCTCTTGAGGCCATGGATGGGTCCCTTCTTGGCCAGGGTCCACGACAGTTTTTTTGGATCCGGGGTCTGGGGCCTTTCGGCCCGGCTTGGCCGCGAAAGCACTCTAAAATCACTCTAGGAACGATTCGCTGGCGACCGGTCGGGAGTTGGGGGCTGGATGTGAGGGGCTTTGCGGTTTTCCTGTCCAGCTAGGGGTTGCCGAGTTCTCCGAAGTGTGGTTCTTTGGCTGTAGGTGGGGTATTGGAGCGATAATCCGAGGTGTTTAATGATTCGTAAGGTTTTGGCCGTCGTCGCTTTCTTGTTGGCCCCCTCTGTGGCTTTGGCGGATACCTGCAATACGGTGGGAGTCTATGGTGCCATTGCCCTGGTGGTCTGTCCGGGCACCAAGGGGGGGCCCGATTTGGAACTGGCTGGGCGGGATGCCTGCGAGCCCATCAATGTGCGGGGTGTCTGCAACGCCTGGATCTGGAACAAGGCGGATCGTGCCGCCCGGGTCCTGCCTATGACCGACCGCCAGTTGTCCTCTGTCACGGCCCTGTGGATCAACAAGCAGAACCTGTTGAAGGTCTGTGCCCGGGATGGGTGCTTCGCTGGTCAAGTGAAGAAATAGGGCGCGTTGTGAGCTCCAGCGAAGGGGGCCCCCTGCCTCTGGCCGCGCGCCGGACTGGCGAAGGGCGCCCCATGGTGGTTCTGCATGGCCTGTTCGGGTCTGCCCGCAATTGGGCGGGGATCGCCAAGCGCCTTGGCGAAGGGCTTGATGTCCACGCCTTGGACCTCCGCAACCACGGAGACTCTCCCTGGTCGGCCAGGATGGATTATCCCACCATGGCTGCCGACGTCCTGGCGTATATGGACGAGCATGGCCTGGATCGACCAATCCTGGTTGGCCATAGTATGGGCGGCAAGGTGGCCATGTCTTTGGCTCTGCTGCATCCGGATCGGATTGGCCCGCTCGTGGTGGCCGATATCGCGCCCGTTTCCTACGGTCATCGCCGCGACCGCTATGTTGAGGCGATGATGGCGGTTCCCCTCGATGGCCTGTCCAGACGGTCCGATGCGGAGGCCCATTTGGTGCAGGCCGTCCCCGATTGGGGCACCCGCCAGTTCCTGCTGCAAAACCTGGTCGATGATGGGACTGGCGGATATCGCTGGCGGGTCAATCTTTCTGCCCTGGATGCCGCCATGGGCGATCTCGTCGGGTTTCCGGCGTTGGATGTCTCGGCTTTTCCCGGGGCCAGCCTGTTCATGCGCGGCGATCGGTCCAACTATGTGCGTGATGACTATCGGCCCGCGATTGAAGCCTTGTTCCCCCGGGCGCGGCTGGTCACCATCAAGGATGCGGGGCATTTGGTCCATGCGGAAAAGCCTGAGGCCTTCCTTTCGATCCTGACTGGCTTTCTGGCCCGGGTTGAATAGGCGATCAGTCGGTTCCTGGCTCGGCTTTGTCCAAGTCCGGGTCAGGGTCTCGAAGGCACTCTAAGTCGAGGGTCGCCTCCGGTTCCAGTGGCGTAACCATCGATCGGTAGGCGTGCCAAGTGGCATGGCCGATGAGTGGCATGGTCACGAGAAGGCCCAGATAGACCGTGGCGAGTCCACTTCCAATGAACAGGACAATCAGTGCCGCCCAGCCTATCAGGGGCTTCCGGTTCAGGCTGACAGCCCGCAAGGATACCGAAGCGGCGGTGAAAATATCCTCCTTCCTGTCCAGCATCAGTGGAAGGGAGACCACCCCGAAAACAAAGGCCAGAACGGCGAATCCGGCGCCCACGGCGGAGCCCAGGGCCAGGAACATGGCGCCGTCGAGGGTGGTCAGGGCATGGGTGACCATGTTGTGCCATGATATGCTGGTGTAGGGGAAGGTGATGGCGAAGATCAGTACGGCGATGCGAACCCAGATCATCATGAAGATCATCAGGACAAGCCCGGCCGTCAGGATGTGAAATCCGTTGTGGCGGAAGGCCACCAAGGCCGAGGACAGAGAGGGGGGCTTCCCCCGCTCCAGGTCGCGGCTGATGTCGCACAGGCCAATCCCCAAAATGGGACCCACCAGTAAAAAGCCCCCGATCATGGGCGAAATCAAGTAGGCCATGTCCATTTGGACCAAGCCGATGGTCAGGACGTAACCCGAAACCACGAAAATCAAGCCGTAGGATAGACTGGCGATGCCCCCATGGCGGTAGTCCGCCCATCCGGCCGCCAGCCAGCCGAAGACATCGGCCATGACGATCCGATTGACTTGAAAGCGAGGCGGGGGGCGGCTGGGCTCTGCCGGTGACGAAGTGGGGGACGAAGTGGGTGAGGGCGAAGGGACATCTTCCATTTCCATAACGGCTTCTCCCGATCGGCGGTCTTGGGGCCCGTGTTGTGGGTGGCAAGGGGTCTGTCGCTCGGTACCCCCCCCTTCCTGGTATGTGGGCCTTCACAGAGCGGTCTTGTAGGGGATTACCCTCCCGGTCCATTCAATCGACATCCTGCAGCCAGCAGAAGAAAGCGGGGGGTGCGCCACCGCGTCAGGTCATCTCGGGCCGTTCCGTCTTCGGGGGACAGGTCTCCGGGGGCGGGCCGGGTCCAGATGCGCCGCTCAAGCCCCCGCCCGGCCAGCGTTTCCCGTTCTGCCCGGGTGGCGTTTTCGACTCCTTTGGGGCTGGGGTGGCCATTGGATCGGATAGCGCCCTTGCCATTGGGGCCATGGCTGATCAGGGCAAAGGCCGCACCCGCAGAAGGAAGGCCGGTTGAACGCTCTTCCCCTGGAATGATGGGGAGGTTGCCAACGACCCGGGTCAGGGCCTCGGCCGCTGGGGCGCAATCCATGGGGGCGTATCCGGGGACATAGGCGGTTCCGCCCATGTCCAAGGAGGCGACCGAAGGGGAAATCGCGTAGGAGAGACGGTTGTCCCACCCATCGAGTCCATCTGCTTTGGCTAAGCCAAGGTTGCGCCAAGGGAGGAGACCCACCCGATCGCACCAGTCCCGGTCGGCTCGACCGTCCGGGGCGTCGCGGGAGTCGGGGCAGGGGAGGGCGCCGTCGGTCAAGGTCGCCCGGGTCAGGGCCGCTTCCACTCGGTCAAAGGCAAGAATGGTGGCTCGGTGGGCGTTGGCGGCACGCAGGCCCGTGGCCGCAGCCAAGCCCGCCCCCCCCAACAGACCAAGAACAGCCAAGGCCAAGGCCATTTCTGGTAAGCTGGTACCGGCGCGGGCGATCCTCCGAAAGGACTTGAAGGTGATGGGATGGGGCATGGGGGCAAGCATGGCATGACCCGCCCAGTCGTGCTAGACCGGGGTGAACTAGCCCCCCCCGTCCGTGGGGGGACGTGGCACCGTCCCGATCTGGCAGGACTGGGCGGGCCGATTTGATTCGGAGGATACCGTTCCCATGTCCCTTTCTCTCTCATTCGCCGATATCATCGCCCCCATGGATCCCAAGGAATTCTTCGGCGAATATTTCGGTAAGAAGCCCTGTCATATTCCCGGCGACCCGGCCAAGTTCGAGGCGGTCATGTCCTGGTCGAACCTGGGTGATCTGGTGAACATGTCTGGCATTTGGTCGAGCGAGAACATGCGGATTATCCGCGATAAGGATCCCCTGCCCAACGAGGCTTATTGCACCCAAGACAAGGATCGCCGCAATCATCCCTCGTTGACGCCCCACCCCTCCACGGTGAAAGCTTTGCTGGAAGATGGATGCTCGATGGCGCTGAACCGCGTCGACACCCTTACCCCCGGGCTGCGTGCCCTGTCGAATGCCTTGGAAAGCCAGCTCTTTGGTCGGGCTCAGATCAACCTGTATTACTCCCGCAAGGGTGTGCAGGCCTTCGCCCCCCATGACGATACCCACGACGTGCATGCCATCCATTGCGCAGGGGAGAAGGATTGGATTGTCTACGACTTTCGGTCCGACAACCCGATCAATCATCCGAATTTCAAGGGCTCAAGGCAGGAGCGGGATCGGCTGAAGGGAAAGCCCCTGATGGAGCTGACCATGAAGCCGGGAGACTATCTCTATCTTCCCCGTGGTCAGTACCACGAGGCCCTGTCGACGTCGGATCAATGCATGCATTTGGCCTGTGGGGTCACCCATGTCATTGGCTTGGATCTGTTGACTTTGGCCTGGGAACAGGCGATGGCCCATCCCTTGTTCCGGGCGAATGTCCCCCCGAACGTGGGTCCCAGGTCGGCGGCTGACCAGCGGGCTTATCTGGTGGAGCTGGCCAAGTTGATCGCCAATACAATGGCGAGCCCAGACTTCCAGGGTCTGGTGACCGAGTTCCAAGCGAATTTCCGTAATGTCCGGGGGTCGGTGTCCTTCCCCGTCGATGTGGGAAGCGGTCAAGCCCCAGGTCAGGTCGAGGCCTCTTCGGTGAAGTCCCTGAAAACCGAAAAGGTGTGAGCACCTTGGGGCGCTGTCGTCTTTAGAGTGCCTTCGCGGCCAAGTTGGGCCGCGAAGCATGGTAAACGACAGGCGGGGGGCCGAAAGGCTCCAGACCCTGGGCTCTTACTCTTAAAAGAGAAATGGGGGTTTGGGGGCATTTGCCCCCAAATGGGTTTGGGCAATCGCCCAAAAAAATGAAACACTATCCTGTACTGTTAGCTCACAGAGGTTCACAAGCCTTTTTCAGCCAGTCCAGGTCTGCCCCCTCCAGATGGGGGGAGAGCAGGGCGAGGACAAAGGCGTGATAGCTGTCCAGCCAAGCCCTTTGTTTCGGCCCGAGCGCCTCTGCGGCAATGAGGGACCGGGGGAAGGGGGCCGCTGTGATCGTTTCGAACTCCAGGAAGGTTTCTCCGGTCAGGCCACCCTCTGCTTCCCGCACCACGACCGCATTTTCGTGGCGGCACCCAAATTGGTTTGCCAGATAGGCACCGGGTTCGTTCGAAAGCACATTGCCCACCAGCAAGGCCTTCCGGCCCTCCCTGGAGATGCGAATGGCCCCTTCGTGCACGGACAGAAAGCTGCCGATGCCGTGGCCGGTGCCGTGGTCATAGTCGATGCCCATGGCCCAGAGGTTGGCCCGGGCAATGCCGTCCAACTGGGTCCCTGATGTCCCTTGCGGAAATCGGGTGGAGGCCAGTGTCGCATGACAGGATAAAACGCCCGTGATGACGGAGCGTTCGAAGTCTCCGGGGATGCCCCTGCAGAACGTTCTGGTGATATCAGTGGTCCCGGAGAGGTATTGCCCACCACTGTCCAGAACGATGATATCGCCGGGCTCGATGACCCGATTCGTTTCCGGTGTCGGATGATAGTGGATGACTGCGCCGTTTGCAGCCGATCCCACAATGGGGGGGAAGCTGGGGCCGCGAAAGGTTGGATCCTCGGCCCGGAACGCCGTCACCTTCTCGGCGATCATCATTTCCGTCAGGGGCTGGTCCTGGGGGTATTCGTCGAACCAGCGCATGAACCGGACCATGGCGACTCCATCCCGGGTCATGGCGTCCCGGAACCCCACCAGTTCCTCGGTGGTCTTGGTGAGGCGGGCCACTTCCGTCGGATCCTCCTGCTGCATGACCCTCGCACCGGTGGAGAGAAGGCGAGTTTCGATCCATTTTGGGGTTCGGGCCAAATCGAGGGCTACGGTCGCTCCACCATTGCCAATCTCGCCGAGTATTCCGTCGAAAGCCTCCATGTCATGGAGGGAGGTCCTATTCCCGAGGTGACGGATCGTTTCTGGTGTCAGTTTGCCCTGTTCGATGAACAGATCGGCATGTCCGTCGTCGTGGATGATCGCGTGGGATTCGACAACCGGTGTGAACGCGGTATCGCCACCCCGGATGTTGAAGACCCAGGCAATGGATTCAAGCTGTGACAGAACCAGGCGATTGGCGCCCAACCTGGTTAATTCGGCGGCGATGGCGGTCCGTTTGGCCTCGCTGGATTGGCCCGTGCGCTCGACGGGATGGGGCACGACGGCGGCAAAGGGTTTCGGTGGGCGGTCGGTCCAAATTCGGTCGATGGGATTGCTGTCCAGCGGGACCAAGGTCAGGGTCGTGCCGGCCAGGGCCTTCTCCATGGAGAAGGCGTCCTGAGAACTGTAGAGTCTCGTGTGAAAGCCGATCCGTGTCCCTTGGGGCAGGGTCTGGCCGAGGAATTCCCACATGGGGGGGCGCTGGAAATGGCGGGACTCGAAATGCGCGGGATCGAGTTCCTGGGCCGCCTGAAGGACATAGCGACCGTCGACGAAGAGCCACGCGGCATCGCGCCCGATCACGGCCGTTCCGGCTGAGCCTGTGAAACCGGTGATCCATTCCAACCGTTTGGCGTATTCCGGTAGATCCTGGGTGCGGTATTCGTTGGCCTGGGGAACGAGAAGGGCGTCTATCTCCAATGCATCGAATCCTGCCCGCAGGGCGGTCAGTCGTTTCGAATCGTAGGGGACCATGGGTCGGGGGTGTTGGGACAGGGCCGACAGCAAATCCTCGCGCAGGGCGCTGGGAAGGCCTGGAAAGACCAAATCCACCCATGCGGGACGCCATTGAGCCCCCTCGACCACGGCGATTCGCTCCAGCGCAGCGGCAATGTCATTCGCTCCGTCTGCCGTCGCATAGGGCGTGAGCCGATCGATGAGGGTGCTGTCGAACATCATGGGTGGCATACCTTCCCTATGGCGTGTGCGGGCCCTTTGGCGAATGGGGGCCCCCTATGCGGAATGGGGCCAGATCATTGGAGTCGCGTTTGGACAACCAGAAGGGGGTTGCCACGACAGGGCGAAGATAAGGGCCGAGGGCTGATGTTCCAAGGGGGAGGGCTGCAGATCCATGGATCTCTGGCAATACGGAACCACCAATCGGGAGGATGGGTAGCCGCCTGCCTTGGGTTTGCACCGGTCTTGGGTTTGCACCGGTCTTGCCTATGCACCGGCCTTTCCTATGCCCTGGTGAGGGAGTCGGGAGGGGCCAAGGTCCTGCTGGGTCGGGAAAGTGGTGCCGGATGCAGGGTTCGAACCCGCGACCCCCTGATTACAAATCAGGTGCTCTACCAACTGAGCTAATCCGGCCTGCTCACCAAGCTGTTGCTAGTGCATAATGCCTTCCGTGCCGCACTGCAAGCCCCCGATTAGGATCCGGCAATGTTTCGTCCGGCAAGCTCGTAAAACGCCACTGCGGCCGCATTAGACACATTCAGGCTTTCAATCGCACCGCTCATGGGGAGTTTGACCAGCATGTCGCAATGGTCCCGCACGAGCCGCCGCAGCCCTGCTCCCTCGCTGCCCAGCACCACCACACGGCGGTCCGGCAGGCCGCTGTCCTTCAGGCACAGGTCTGCACGGGCATCGAGCCCCGCGCTCCAAAACCCGTGTTCCTTGAGGCTGTCGAGCGCCTGGGACAGATTCGCGACCCGGACCAGGGGGATGCGCTCCAAGGCGCCGCTCGCCGATTTTGCAAGGGTCCCCGTTTCCTCCGGGGAATGGCGATCCTGGACAATCACCGCACGGAGACCAAAAGCCGTCGCTGACCTCAGGATGGCCCCCACGTTGTGGGGATCGGATACCTGGTCGAGCAGAGCAATCACACCAGGGCCGGGCGGCCGGGCCACTTCGTCCAAATCCGGCTGAAACAGTGGGCGCGTCTTCAGGGCAAGACCCTGGTGCACGGCATCGGGAGGGAGGAGGTCCTCAAGGGTCTTGCGATCGACGATCTCCACTTGTAGGCGGCTCTGCTCCAGCTCGTCCGCCGCGCCGGGAAGGGCCAGAAGGCGCAGCACCTCTCGATCCGGATTGGCAAGTGCGGCTTCAACCGGATGACGTCCATGGAACCACAGGCCCCCTCCCCCTCCGCCCCGAATCGTCGAGCCGTCCTTGCGGTTCCCTTTTTTCCCCCGATCCCGATTGTGGTTCGGCTGATCTCCCCTGCCTGAGGCAGCAGCGACCCCGGCTGAGCGGGGGGGCTCCTTCTGGAGGCCACGGTTTTGGCGGCTGGGGGGGCGTGACATGGGGGCCTCTTGATTCACGGAAAAGGGGCTGCATTGCGAAGCCGCAATCTGCCCTTTTTGAAGAATGCTGTCACGATATGCTTTTTCTCATTGACACATGGGGGTGTTTTTCAATATTTCCTTGCTCCCGCCGCTGGAGGCCGAACGGTCTTTTGGAGGGGTGGTCGAGTGGTTAAAGGCACCGGACTGTAAATCCGGCGGGGTAACCCTACGCTGGTTCGAATCCAGCCCCCTCCACCAAAAACCTCGACCTCCAGTGGCGCGTCCGCGGGTGTAGCTCAATGGTAGAGCAGCAGCCTTCCAAGCTGAATACGGGGGTTCGATTCCCCTCACCCGCTCCATTCCGTTCCAGGCACCACCTGTTTCGTCATCGCCCCATCGGCTCGGTCGGGCATCCGCAACCATAGAAGGTACGGGATCGAAGATGTCTAAGGAAAAGTTTGCTCGTAACAAGCCGCACTGCAACGTTGGCACCATTGGTCACGTTGACCATGGCAAGACCTCGCTGACTGCGGCGATCACCAAGGTCCTGGCCGAAACCGGTGGCGCCACCTTCTCTGCTTACGACCAGATTGACAAGGCTCCCGAGGAGCGGGCGCGCGGTATCACCATCTCGACGGCTCACGTTGAGTATGAGACCGAGAACCGCCACTACGCCCACGTGGATTGCCCGGGTCACGCCGACTATGTGAAGAACATGATCACCGGCGCGGCGCAGATGGATGGTGCCATCCTGGTGGTGTCTGCCGCCGACGGCCCGATGCCCCAGACCCGTGAGCACATCCTGCTCGCCCGTCAGGTTGGTGTGCCGGCCCTGGTGGTGTTCCTGAACAAATGCGATCAGGTCGACGACGAAGAACTGCTGGAGTTGGTTGAGCTGGAAGTTCGCGAGCTTCTGTCCTCCTATGATTTCCCGGGCGACGATATTCCCATCATCAAGGGCTCTGCCCTGGCGGCCCTGGAAGACAGCGATCAGGCCCTGGGCCATGACGCGATCCTGGAGCTGATGAAGGCGGTGGACGCTTACATTCCGCAGCCCGAGCGTCCGAAAGACCTTCCGTTCCTGATGCCGATCGAAGATGTGTTCTCGATTTCTGGCCGTGGCACCGTGGTGACCGGTCGCGTGGAGCGCGGAATCGTCAAGGTTGGCGAGGAAATCGAGATTGTCGGTCTGAAGGACACCGTGAAGACGACCTGCACGGGCGTCGAGATGTTCCGCAAGTTGCTGGATCAGGGCGAGGCGGGCGACAACATCGGTGCGCTGCTGCGTGGTACGAAGCGGGACGACGTGGAGCGCGGTCAGGTTCTGGCCAAGCCCGGCTCGATCACGCCGCACACCAAGTTCAAGTGCGAGTGCTACATTCTGACCAAGGAAGAGGGTGGCCGTCACACGCCGTTCTTCTCGAACTACCGTCCTCAGTTCTACTTCCGGACCACGGATGTGACCGGGACGATCGAACTGCCTGAGGGCACGGAAATGGTGATGCCGGGCGATAACATCGCCATGACGGTGAACCTGATTGCTCCGATTGCCATGGATGAAGGTCTGCGTTTCGCTATCCGCGAGGGGGGCCGGACCGTTGGCGCGGGCGTCGTCGCCACCGTCATCGAGTAAATTCGATGTCGGGAACCCGGTATTTGTACCGCCGGGTTCCCGGCATTATAAAAAAGACTTGATTCATATGCGTGGGACGGCTATACCGCCCCGCTCTCCCGACAGGTCGCTGGCGGGGGTTTTTTGTCGAGGATGCCCAGATTTCTCGATGCGGTGAGTCCGCCGTAAATACGGTGGGCCAATCCGGCCCTGGAGGGGTGTAGCTCAACTGGTAGAGCACCGGTCTCCAAAACCGGGGGTTGTAGGTTCGAGTCCTATCGCCCCTGCCAAGGCCGAAAGAATGCCGTGTCGTTGTGCTTCGAGTGGATCGAGGTGGGTTCGGAATTGCCGGACTCCGTGGTGTCCCAATCCAGGATCGGGAGAAATCTCCGGATCCGCCGATTTTGGAAGTTTCTAGGATGCCCAGGACCAACCCAGGTCAATTCGTCCGCCAGGTCCGACAGGAAATTGGGAAGGTCAGTTGGCCCTCTCGCAAGGAAACCGGGATCTCAACCGTGATGGTCTTCATCATGGTCTTTCTTGCGTCCATGTTTTTTCTGCTTGTGGATTTTCTGATGGGCGAGGGCGTCAAACTCATTTTTGGTTTGGGAGGTTAATCACGTGGCCGCCCGCTGGTATGTCATCCATGTCTATTCCGGTTTTGAGAATAAGGTCGCCCAATCCGTTCGAGAGCAGGCCGTTCAAAAGGGCCTGGATCATCTGATTGAGGAAGTCCTGGTCCCGACCGAAGAGGTGGTCGAGGTTCGTCGAGGTGCCAAAGTCAGTGCTGATCGCAAGTTCTTCCCAGGTTACGTCCTGGTCAAGATGGAACTGATCGATGAGACGTGGCACCTGATCACTAATACGGCCAAAGTGACCGGTTTTCTGGGGAGTAAGGGGCGTCCGTCTCCGATCACGGAGAAGGAAGCGCAACACATCCTGCATCAGGTCCAGGAAGGGATTGAGCGGCCCAAGCCCTCCATTACCTTCGATGTGGGTGAGCAGGTCCGTGTGAGCGATGGTCCTTTCGCCAGCTTCAATGGAATGGTTGAAGAGGTTGACGAGGAAAAGGCGCGCCTCAAGGTCTCCGTTTCCATCTTCGGGCGGTCGACGCCGGTAGAATTGGAATATACCCAGGTGGAGAAAGTTTAAGCTTTCGTTTTGATATTCCGTTCCAGTGCCCCATCCGACCAAGTGTCAGGTGGGGCACTCTGGATGGTGCAACGTGGGAGATCTCTTCCTAAAGGCCAGGGAAGATCGGACCACGGCCTTCGGGCACCCTGTACATAACAGGACTCTTCTAAAAGAGAGTTCCTAGGACCGAGGATAAGATGGCAAAGAAAATTACCGGCTATATTAAGCTGCAGGTACCGGCGGGGAAGGCCAATCCTTCGCCTCCCATCGGCCCTGCGCTGGGTCAGCGCGGTTTGAACATCATGGAATTCTGCAAGGCTTTCAACGCAGCGACGCAGAACATGGAACCGGGCATGCCGATTCCCGTCGTGATCACCGCCTATGGTGACCGCACGTTCTCCTTCGTGACCAAGACGCCGCCGGTCTCCTACTTCCTGAAGAAGGCCGCCAGCCTGTCGAAGGGGTCCCAGACTCCGGGTCGGAACACCGTCGGCAAGGTGACCATGGACCAGATCCGCGACATCGCCCAGCAGAAGATGCCGGACCTGAACTCGCCGACCATTGAATCCGCCATGGAAATGGTGCGGGGATCCGCACGGTCCATGGGTCTCTCGGTGGAGGAGTAAGACCATGGCGAAGATCGGAAAGCGTTTGAAGGCCGCCAGGGAAGGGGTGAACCCCGAGACTTTGGTGGATTTGGTCAAAGCCGTTGATATGGTGAAGGTGCGTGCCACCGCCAAGTTCGACGAGACCATTGAAATTGCCATGAACCTGGGTGTTGATCCGCGTCACGCTGACCAGATGGTCCGTGGTGTCGTCTCCTTACCCCACGGCACCGGCAAGACCCTGCGGGTCGCCGTGTTCGCCAAAGGTGACAAGGCCGAGGAAGCCAAGGCCGCTGGCGCCGATATCGTCGGTGCTGACGACCTCGCTGCCGAGATCCAGGGCGGAACGATGAATTTTGACCGCTGCATTGCCACCCCCGACATGATGGGTGTGGTTGGTCGGCTGGGTAAGGTTCTGGGTCCCCGCGGCCTGATGCCGAACCCGAAGCTGGGCACTGTTACGATGGATGTGGCCGGTGCCGTAGCTGCGGCAAAGGCGGGTCAGGTGGAGTTCCGGGTGGAGAAGTCCGGTATCATCCATGCTGGCATTGGTCGCGCGTCCTTCGAAGCCGGACAGTTGGTTGAGAATGTCCACGCGTTCGTCGACGCCATCAACAAGGCGAAGCCCACCGGGGCAAAGGGAGCCTATCTGAAGAAGGTGGCGTTGTCTTCGACCATGGGGCCGGGCGTTCGTGTGAACTTGAGCAGCCTGTCGGCCTCGGCCTAAGGGTTGAAGATCTAAAGTTTTCCCGCAGACCGGAAGCGGTCTGCGGGGTTCGGACGGTTACACTGGCTCCTTGGAGCCAGGAAAATCGTCCAAACCTGTCCGAGACCGTGGGTGCTCCGCGCCATGAGGCAACGAGCTTAAAGGAAACACCGCCAACGCAGACGGGAGGTAGAATTAGGGTCCCGCGCCGGTTCGCCGGTTCGGGGTTTGGTTCGACTTCCGGGGCAGGTCCACCCCCGAACTGGGGAGGGGCAGTTGTCCCAATCCGGGCTTGGGTTTCCGCAAACGATGGTTTCGGAAACCTTGGCCACCGTTCGGGATATTGAGGGCAACCGATCCTCGCGGAACCTTGTGTTCCAAGGGATCAGGAAGCGGAGAACACCGTGAACCGGGAAGAAAAACAGGAGCTGGTATCCGAGCTCAATTCCCTGTTCGGGGAGGCCCAGGCTGTTGTCGTGACCCACTACAAGGGCATGACCGTCGCCGAAATGGAGTCTCTTCGAGCTGGGATGCGGGAGGCGGGCGCCTCGTTCCGAGTCACCAAGAACCGGATCACGCGTCTTGCCCTCGCGGATACGCCGTTTGAAGGAATTGCCGATCTGTTCACCGGCCCCACGGCCATCGCTGTGTCCAGCGATCCCGTGGCGGCGGCTAAGGTCTGCGCCAATTTCGCCAAGAAGAACGAGAAGCTCGTGATTCTCGGCGGCGGCATGCAGGGCGTTGTCCTGGGTGTCGAAGGCGTCGAAGCCTTGGCCAAGCTGCCGTCCCTGGACGAGCTGCGCGCCAAGCTGGTTGGCATGATCAACACCCCGGCCACTCGCATCGCAGGCGTCACTCAGGCGCCCGCCGGTCAGCTGGCTCGGGTCCTCAACGCGTATGCCACGAAGGGCGAGGCCGCCTGATCGCGGTTCGTCATTGTGTAGAAACCCATTCGGAAGTCCGAAACCAAACTTACGGAGTAGAGTAAATGGCTGATCTGGAAAAGCTCGTCGACGAGCTGTCCGCCCTGACCGTCCTTGAGGCAGCTGAACTGTCCAAGATGCTGGAAGAGAAGTGGGGCGTTTCCGCTGCCGCTCCGGTTGCTGCCGTCGCCGCCGCTCCTGGCGAAGCCGCGCCCGCCGCTGAAGAGAAGACCGAATTTGACGTCATCCTCGCCTCTGCCGGCGACAAGAAGATCAACGTCATTAAGGAAGTCCGCGCCATCACCGGCCTGGGTCTGAAGGAAGCCAAGGATCTGGTCGAAGGCGCTCCCAAGCCCGTTAAGGAAGGCGCGTCCAAGGACGAGGCCGAAGAAATGAAGAAGAAGCTCGAAGCTGTTGGGGCCACGGTTGAGCTGAAGTAATCTCGAATTGCTTCGAGGTTGCCAATAAGCCCATTGGGGGCCGGGGGACAGGACACGGATCTACGTGTCTTTCCTCCGGCCTTCCCGCGTTCCCGAAATGAGTGACTGTCTTAATTTGGATGCCGCCGACCACGTTCATTTTAATGCGACGCGGCAATCAAAAGTAGTTTTTTTGTTTTCTTTTCGTTTTTAGGTATTGTGTACCCAAACCCCCAATGGATCCGGAAAGTCACCGGTTTCATGGGGGGGTCCCAGGGCTCCCCCGGGCCGGTGTCGGCTTGGATCGGATGACCCAACCCTATGATTTAGTCCCGAACGGCTTCTGATCGGCGCGATCGAAAGCGGACCGGACTAGCGGCGAACCTGAGGTGAGGAGCGGTAATGACCAAGTCGTTGACCAGTCGGAAGCGCATTCGTAAGGACTTCGGACGTATCCCGACCGTCGCCCCCATGCCGAACCTGATCGAGGTCCAAAAGAGCTCCTACGATCAGTTCTTGCAAATTGGCGTTCCTCTGGACAGGCGGACCGATAGCGGTCTGCAAGAGGTTTTCAAGTCGGTTTTCCCGATCAAGGATTTTTCGGGCAAGGGCGAGCTTGAGTTCGTGTCCTACGAACTGGAAGAGCCAAAGTACGACACCGATGAGTGCCAGCAGCGGGGCATGACCTTTGCCGCCCCCTTGAAGGTGACCTTGCGCTTGCTGGTGTGGGATGTCGACGAGGAAACCGGCGCCCGGTCCATTCGTGACATCAAGGAGCAGGATGTCTACATGGGCGATATGCCCCTGATGACCTCCAATGGCACCTTTATCATTAATGGCACGGAGCGGGTGATTGTCTCCCAGATGCACCGGTCACCCGGCGTGTTCTTCGACCATGATAAGGGCAAAACCCACTCTTCGGGCAAGTATCTTTTTGCCGCGCGGGTCATTCCCTACCGCGGATCCTGGCTGGACTTCGAGTTCGACGCCAAGGATCTCGTTTATGTGCGTATCGATCGCCGCCGGAAGCTGCCGGTGACGACGCTGCTCTACGCGCTGCTTAGCGAAGAATCGACGAACCTGATCGCAGAGCGCAAGGCCGAAGGCCGCTCGGTTGATGTCAGCGAAACCCGTGGTATGACCAGCGAAGAGATTCTGGATTACTACTACGATAAGGTGACCTATCACCGCGATGACAAGGGGTGGAAGGTTGACTTCCAACCGGAGCGGCTGCGCGGCGTGAAGCTGATGTTCGATCTGGTTGACGCGGCCACTGGCGACGTGAAGATCGAGGCAGGAACCAAGGTAACCCCCCGGGCAGCGCGCAAGCTGGCCGAGGACGGTATGACCGAAATGCGGGTCTTCAACGAGGAACTCCTGGGGCGTTACGCCGCTGAGGACATGATCAACCAGACAACGGGTGAGATCTTTGCCGAGGCCGGCGACGAGTTGACCGAACCCATGCTGGAGGAGATGGAGAAGGCTGGGTTTACCGAGTTGAATGTCCTTCACATCGACCATGTGAACGTCGGCCCCTACCTCCGCAACACCTTGGCCGTCGATAAGAATTCCTCTCGCGAGGAGGCTCTGATCGATATTTACCGGGTGATGCGCCCGGGTGAGCCGCCCACATTGGATACGGCCGATGCGCTGTTCAAGGGGCTGTTCTTCGACTCCGAGCGTTATGACCTGTCTGCGGTCGGTCGGGTGAAGATGAATGCCCGCCTGAATTTCACGATGGAAGAGGCTCCGGATTATGTCCGGGTGCTGCGCCGTGAAGACATCCTGTCGATCATCAAGGTGTTGATCGAACTGAAGGATGGCAAGGGCGAAGTGGATGATATCGATCACCTGGGCAACCGCCGTGTGCGGTCGGTCGGTGAGCTGATGGAAAACCAGTATCGCGTTGGTCTCTTGCGCATGGAGCGGGCAATTCGGGAGCGGATGAGCAGCGTGGACATCGATACCGTGATGCCCCATGACCTGATCAACGCTAAACCCGCTGCCGCTGCGGTGCGGGAATTCTTCGGGTCCTCCCAGCTGTCCCAGTTCATGGATCAGACCAATCCGCTGTCGGAAATCACCCACAAGCGGCGCCTGTCGGCCCTTGGCCCCGGTGGTCTGACCCGTGAGCGCGCGGGCTTCGAGGTCCGCGACGTGCACCAAACCCACTACGGTCGGATCTGCCCAATTGAAACCCCGGAAGGGCCGAACATCGGTCTGATCAACAGTTTGGCGACTTTCGCCCGGGTCAATCCTTACGGGTTCATTGAAAGCCCCTATCGCAAGGTCCGGGAAGGGAAGGTGACCGACGAGGTCGTCTATATGTCGGCAATGGAGGAAGGCAAGTACATCATTGCCCAGGCCAATGCCGAGCTGACCGCCGAAGGTGTGTTTGCCGATGATCTGATTTCCTGCCGTAAGGCCGGTGACTTCGAGATGGTCGGGCCGACCGAAATCGACTACATCGACGTTTCGCCCAAGCAGTTGGTTTCTGTGGCTGCGGCGCTCATTCCCTTCCTGGAAAACGATGACGCCAACCGCGCGCTGATGGGATCGAACATGCAGCGGCAGGCGGTGCCTTTGGTGAAGGCCGAAGCGCCCTATGTCGGGACGGGTATGGAAGCGGCGGTGGCTCGGGATTCCGGTGCGACCATTGCGGCCAAACGTAGCGGTATCATCCAGCAGGTTGACGCCACCCGAATCGTGATTCGGGCGACCGAAGATCTTCGGGCGGCGGAATCCGGCGTGGATATTTACCGGATGCGGAAGTTCCAACGCTCTAACCAGAACACCTGTATCAACCAGCGTCCGCTGGTGAAGGTGGGCGATCTGGTCAATAAGGGCGACATTCTGGCCGACGGTCCCTCGACGGAAATGGGTGAGTTGGCCCTGGGCCGGAATGTGCTCGTGGCCTTCATGCCCTGGAATGGCTACAACTTCGAGGACTCGATCCTGATTTCGGAACGCATCGTCCGCGATGATGTGTTTACCTCCATCCACCTTGAGGAATTCGAGGTGATGGCCCGCGATACCAAGTTGGGTCAGGAAGAAATCACCCGGGATATTCCCAACGTGGGTGAAGAAGCGCTGAAGAACCTGGACGAAGCGGGCATCGTTTACATTGGCGCCGAGGTTCAGGCGGGCGACATTCTGGTGGGTAAGGTGACCCCCAAGGGCGAAAGCCCGATGACGCCGGAAGAAAAACTGCTGCGCGCCATCTTCGGCGAAAAGGCCTCTGATGTTCGGGATACCTCCCTGCGTATTCCGCCGGGCGTGACTGGCACGGTAGTGGAGGTCCGCGTCTTCAACCGACGCGGTGTCGACAAGGACGAACGTGCTCTGGCCATCGAACGGCAAGAGATCGAAAGCCTTGCCAAGGACCGCGATGATGAACGCGCCATCCTTGAGGGGTCGTTTGCCCGTCGCCTGAAGGACCTGCTGGTCGGTCAGAAAATCGTCGCCGGACCGCGAGGCATGGCCACCGGTGTGGAGATCACAGAGGAGCTTTTGTCTGGGTTCACGGGGGCTCAATGGCGCCAGATTGCCGTCGAAGACGATGCCGCGGCGACCTCCATTGAAATCCTGAAGAAGGCCTACGAGGAGTCCATCGACAAGATCAATGGACGCTTCGAAAACAAGGTCGAGAAGCTGCAGCGCGGTGACGAACTGCCTCCGGGCGTTCTCAAGATGGTCAAGGTGTTCGTCGCGGTGAAGCGCAAGCTGCAGCCGGGCGACAAGATGGCCGGTCGTCACGGGAACAAGGGTGTGATTTCCAAGATCAATCCGATCGAGGATATGCCCTATCTGGAAGACGGGACGCATGTGGATATCGTGCTGAACCCGTTGGGTGTGCCGTCGCGTATGAATGTGGGACAGATCCTGGAGACCCATCTGGGCTGGGCCTGCCGTGGTTTGGGCGCCCAGGTTGGTCAGATGCTTGAGCAGGTTAAACGGGGTGACATCGCCCTGACCGACCTGAGGGGCAAGTTGGACGACATCTACGGCGAGAAGCACGCTGTAGAGGACATCGCCCCGATGACCGATGATGAAGTCAAAGAACTGGCGGGCAACCTGCGCAATGGTGTTCCCATTGCGACTCCCGTCTTCGATGGCGCCCGTGAAGCTGACATCGTGGAGATGCTCGAGAAAGCCGGGCTGGACCGGTCGGGCCAGGTGTCTCTCTCCGATGGCCGGACAGGTGAAGTCTTTGACCGAAAGGTGACCGTGGGCTATATTTATATGCTCAAGCTTCATCACTTGGTTGATGACAAGATCCACGCCCGGTCCATCGGACCCTACTCCTTGGTCACCCAGCAGCCGCTTGGCGGTAAGGCCCAGTTTGGTGGCCAGCGGTTCGGTGAAATGGAGGTTTGGGCTCTGGAAGCCTACGGCGCCGCCTACACTCTGCAGGAAATGCTGACAGTGAAATCCGATGACGTGTCGGGTCGAACGAAGGTCTATGAAGCGATCGTTAAGGGTGACGATACCTTCGAAGCAGGCATTCCCGAATCCTTCAATGTTTTGGTCAAGGAAATGCGGTCCCTTGGCCTGGATGTTGAATTGGGGCAGAGTCCTTACTAAATCAAATAGCACGCCCGCGAGCCAAACCATCGGTTCGCGGGCCGTCGCTGTTTGACGATACCATGTTCTAATTTCGGCGCGTTCCAAGGGATCCCAGGATCCGGAACGCCTTTCCGGAACGGAGGACCCCCGGTGCACCGGTTCCCGTTCGGTCGAGAAGAAAAAGGCAGGCAGGCATGAATGAGCTCATGAAGATCTTCGGTCAGGTCAGCGGCTCCCAGTCGTTTGACCGGATCAAGATTTCCATCGCCAGCCCGGAGAAGATCCGGTCGTGGTCCTTCGGTGAAATCAAAAAGCCGGAAACCATCAACTATCGGACCTTCAAGCCCGAGCGGGACGGCCTGTTCTGCGCACGGATCTTTGGTCCCATCAAGGACTACGAGTGCTTGTGCGGCAAGTACAAGCGCATGAAATACCGTGGTATCATCTGCGAAAAATGCGGCGTGGAAGTGACCTTGTCCAAGGTCCGTCGCGAGCGGATGGGCCATATCGAATTGGCTGCGCCGGTTGCCCACATCTGGTTCATGAAGTCCCTGCCGAGCCGCGTTGGCCTGCTGCTGGACATGACCTTGAAGGATTTGGAGCGGGTTCTCTATTTCGAGAACTACGTGGTGGTCGAGCCGGGCCTGACACCACTCAAGCTGCACGAGATGCTCTCGGAAGAGGGGTATCAGCGGGCCGTCGAAGAATATGGCGAGGACGGCTTTACGGCCGGGATTGGCGCGGAAGCCATTCGCGACATGCTGATGGCCATCGATCTGGATGCGCTGAAAGAAGACCTTAAGGCCGACCTGCGGGATACCACATCGGAGGCCAAGCGCAAGAAGCTGGTCAAGCGTCTGAAGATCGTTGATGCCTTCCAGGAATCCGGCTGTCGCCCTGAGTGGATGATTCTTGAGGTCATTCCGGTGATTCCGCCTGAGCTGCGCCCGCTCGTGCCGCTGGATGGTGGCCGCTTTGCGACATCGGATCTGAACGACCTGTACCGTCGGGTGATCAACCGGAACAACCGCCTCAAGCGCCTGATCGAACTGCGGGCCCCGGACATCATCATCCGCAACGAAAAGCGGATGCTGCAGGAATCGGTGGATGCGCTGTTCGATAACGGACGTCGTGGTCGGGCGATCACTGGCGCCAACAAGCGTCCTCTGAAGTCCCTCTCTGACATGCTCAAGGGCAAGCAGGGGCGGTTCCGTCAAAACCTGCTTGGGAAGCGCGTCGATTATTCGGGCCGCTCTGTGATCGTGGTTGGGCCGGAGTTGAAGCTCCACCAGTGTGGCCTGCCCAAGAAAATGGCCCTGGAGCTGTTCAAGCCCTTTGTCTATTCCAAGCTGGAACAATACCACTTTGCCACAACCATTAAGGCCGCAAAGCGGATGGTCGAAAAGGAGCGTCCCGAGGTTTGGGATATCCTGGAAGAGGTGATCCGCGAACATCCGGTGATGCTGAACCGGGCTCCGACTCTGCACCGTCTGGGCATCCAAGCTTTTGAGCCGGTGTTGATTGAGGGCAAGGCCATTCAGCTTCACCCGCTTGTCTGCACAGCTTTCAACGCGGACTTTGACGGTGACCAAATGGCCGTCCACGTCCCGTTGTCCCTGGAGGCGCAGCTCGAAGCCCGTGTGCTGATGATGTCCACCAACAACATCCTCAGCCCGGCCAACGGCAAACCGATCATTGTGCCGACGCAGGATATTGTCCTCGGGTTGTACTATCTGTCGATGGATCGGGACGATGAGCCCGGTGCAGGCATGGCGTTTGCCTCCATGGCTGAGATCGAGCATGCCCTCCATTCCAAGTCGGTGACCTTGCAGGCGAAGGTAAAATGTCGTTTGCACACCGTCGACGAGAACGGTGCCCCGGTCACAAGGACCGTGGAAACGACCCCGGGACGTATGATCTTGGGGCAGCTTCTTCCCAAGCACCCGGCGCTGCCCTATTCCATGGTCAACCGTTTGCTGCGGAAGAAGGACGTTACCGATGTCATCGACACCGTGTACCGCCACTGCGGCCAGAAAGAGACCGTCATCTTCTGTGACCGGGTGATGCAGCTGGGGTATGCCCATGCGGCACGTGCGGGTATTTCCTTCGGTAAGGATGACCTTGTTATTCCGCCGACCAAGGAAAAGCTGGTCAATGACACCGAAGCCGAGGTCAAGGAATTCGAGCAGCAGTACCAGGACGGCCTGATCACCCAGGGTGAGAAGTACAACAAGGTCGTCGATGCCTGGTCGCACTGCACCGAAAAAGTGGCCGACGAAATGATGAAAGAGATTGCCAGGATCGATCCGGGCAAACCCATCAACTCGGTCTATATGATGGCCCACTCCGGTGCCCGTGGATCTGCGGCCCAGATGAAGCAGCTCGCCGGTATGCGCGGTCTGATGGCCAAGCCTTCGGGTGAGATCATCGAGACGCCCATCGTGTCGAACTTTAAGGAAGGCCTGACCGTGCTGGAGTACTTCAACTCCACCCACGGAGCCCGGAAGGGATTGGCCGATACGGCGCTGAAGACCGCGAACTCCGGTTATCTGACGCGCCGTTTGGTGGACGTTGCCCAGGATGCGATCATTGTGATCGAAGACTGCGGCACCAAACGCGGCATCACCGCCATGCCGGCGGTCGAAGGGGGGCAGGTTATCGCCTCACTGGGTGAGCGCGTGCTGGGTCGAACCGCCTCGGAGGATATCAAGGACACTGAAGGCAACGTCATCGTTCCCTTCGATCGGATGATCGACGAGCGCGATGTGGAGATGCTGGAAGCGGCCGGGATTGAGCAGGTGCGCATCCGCTCGGTGCTGACCTGCGAGGCTGAAGGCGGGATCTGCGGCAAGTGCTATGGCCGTGACCTGGCCCGGGGCACGACGGTCAATATCGGTGAGGCTGTCGGCGTGATTGCTGCCCAGTCGATCGGTGAGCCGGGAACCCAGCTGACCATGCGGACCTTCCACATCGGTGGCGCGGCTCAGCGGAACGCCGAACAGTCCTCTGTGGAGGCGGCCTTCGACGGCAAGATCGCCATGGAGAACCGGACGGTTGTTGCCAACACGGAAGGCGTGTTGATTGTCATGTCACGCAATTGTGAGGTGGCGATCACGGACGAGGCGGGCCGAGAAAAGGCACGTTATCGTATTCCTTACGGTGCCCGGTTGCTCACAGATGAAGGCAAGATGGTCGCCAAGGGGGACCGCTTGGCCGAGTGGGATCCGTATACCCTGCCGATCGTGACCGAACGCGACGGTATCGCCAATTATGTGGATCTGGTTGACGGCGTTTCCATGCGGGAAGTCACCGACGAAGCCACAGGTATTGCCTCCCGTGTTGTGGTGGAGTGGAAAAACCAGCCGAAGGGGTCGGACCTCAAGCCGCGCATTACCCTGCGTGATGCCAATGGGGAAGTGATCACCTTGCCCAATGGTCTGGAGGCCCGCTACTTCATCTCTGTTGACGCCATTTTGTCCGTCGAAAACGGCCAAAAGGTCAATGCGGGAGATGTGTTGGCCCGTATTCCCCGGGAAGGATCCAAAACCCGCGACATTACCGGTGGTCTGCCGCGCGTGGCGGAATTGTTCGAAGCCCGGAAGCCCAAAGACCACGCAATCATTTCCGAAATCGACGGTCGTGTTGAATTCGGCAAGGACTACAAGAACAAGCGCCGCGTGCTGGTTCTTCCCGAAGACGGGGACCCTGTGGAATACCTGTTGCCGAAGGGGAAGCATTTGACCGTTCAGGAGGGGGATTATGTCCGCAAGGGCGATCCCTTGATGGACGGCAACCCTGTTCCCCATGACATTCTGCGGGTCATGGGTGTTGAGGCCTTGGCCAACTACCTGATCAAGGAAATCCAGGACGTTTATCGTCTGCAGGGTGTGAAGATCAATGACAAGCACATTGAGGTGATTTCCCGGCAGATGCTGCAGAAGGTGGAGATTACCGAACCCGGTGATACCACTCTGCTGGTGGGTGAGCTTGCCGATAGGGTTGATTTTCAAGCGGAGAATGAAAAGACTCTGCGAGAGAATGGGCGCCCGGCAACGTCCATTCCCGTGCTACAGGGCATTACCAAGGCGTCCCTGCAGACACATTCCTTCATCTCGGCGGCCTCCTTCCAGGAAACCACCCGCGTCCTCACCGAGGCAGCTGTTTCTGGCAAGAGCGACAGTTTGATGGGATTGAAGGAAAACGTGATTGTCGGGCGTTTGATCCCGGCTGGTACGGGGGCTGTGATGAACCGTCTGCGGGCCATTGCCGCGAAACGAGACAAGGAAATCGAAGAGTCTCGGGGTAAGGAAATGGCGCCCGCGATCGGCGAAGTCGGCGACACCTTTGGCGATTCCTTCGGCACTCCTCCCGCAGAGTAAGCGGGAGGGGAGGATGCTCCGTCGGGGCGCTGAGGATGAAAAGCCGGGGATTCGGTGACGTCGGCCGCTCTCAGGCTGGTCAAAGCGAATCCCTTGGGAGGGGCGCAATCAAGCGCAGTCCCCTTCTTTGAGTTCTGAAAAGGGGGCGTCTGGAATGACGCCCCCTTTTCTATGCCTCCGGTGGTGCCTGCGGAAGCAGGCCGCAAGTCACCAGAGAGCCCAGCCAAGGGCTGCCTAATCGGCGGCAGCTTGTTCGATTGACCGATTCGCCGATTTCGGTCGTTTTTTCTTGTCCAATGGTGGAGTCGGTCTATATACTCTCCATCTTCTCCCGCCATTTTTTTTACGCCGCACCCCCGGTGATCGAAAGAAGGGAGTAAAAGGCCAGTCGACTCGAGACATCCAGGAGGGATATCCCTCAATCAAGGGTGCACCGCTGGGTAGGGGGTTCCTAAGGCTTTTACACTTGACGCAGGAGGGGGGCATCCATATGATGCCGCCTCCTTGGTCGACGGTCGTAGGTGGTCCTTTTTAGGAAGGTGCCTCTAAACGCGTCGAGTGAGTACCCGATCGGTCCGTGCGCCGCCAAGCCGCCGGGTCGAAGACTGACTCTTCAATCGTATCGATTGGGGGCTGGAACGAACGAGTGACGCCGATGATACATTGGTCGTGTCCTCGTTCGGTCTTTAAACATCGCATCGTCGCGAACGACCTTCCGTTGGGTGAACCGCCCGGCGGTACGTCGTGACGGCGCGATATCCGAGTTTTATCTGGGTGGCGTTGAGAAGGGACGTTCGATGCCGACAATTAACCAGCTGATCCGCAAGCCTCGCAAGGCCGTGGTGAAGCGTAATAAGGTGCCCGCAATGCAGTCCTGCCCGCAAAAGCGTGGCGTCTGCACTCGGGTCTACACCACTACCCCGAAGAAGCCGAACTCGGCGCTTCGTAAGGTCGCGCGTGTGCGCCTGACCAACGGCTTCGAGGTCACCAGCTACATTCCGGGTGAAGGGCACAACCTTCAGGAACACTCCGTGGTCATGATCCGTGGTGGTCGCGTGAAGGATCTTCCCGGCGTGCGTTACCACATCATTCGCGGCGTTCTGGATACCCAGGGCGTCAAGGACCGCCGTCAGCGTCGTTCCAAATACGGCGCGAAGCGTCCCAAATAAGAGGTCGAGGAAAATATGTCTCGTCGTCGCGCCGCAGAAAAGCGTGAAGTCCTGCCCGACGCCAAATATGGCGATCTGGTGCTGGCCAAGTTCATCAATTCCATCATGCTTCAGGGCAAGAAGGGTGTTGCCGAGAAAATCGTGTATGGCGCCTTTGATCGGGTGTTGGCCAAGACTGGTCAGGATCCCGTGAAGGTTTTCCACGAAGCTCTCGATAACGTGAAGCCGTCTTTGGAAGTGCGCTCCCGCCGTGTTGGTGGCGCTACCTATCAGGTTCCGGTTGAGGTGCGGCCCGATCGTCGTCAAGCCCTGGCTTTGCGCTGGCTGATTGATTTCGCCCGCAAGCGGTCGGAAACAACGATGATTGATCGTCTGACCGGCGAATTTCTCGATGCTGCCCAAAATCGGGGCGGCGCCGTGAAGAAGCGCGAAGATACCCACCGGATGGCCGACGCCAATAAGGCGTTCAGTCATTACCGCTGGTAGCACACGACAGACACCCGGAAGAGAGTTCAGCGTCATGAAACGCGAAACACCGCTCGAGCGTTACCGCAACATCGGCATTATGGCTCACATTGATGCCGGTAAGACGACGACCACCGAGCGCATTCTGTACTACACCGGCAAGTCCCATAAGATCGGCGAAGTCCACGACGGCGCCGCGACCATGGACTGGATGGAGCAGGAACAGGAGCGCGGCATTACCATTACGTCGGCCGCGACCACTGCGTTCTGGCATGATCACCGGGTGAACATCATCGACACCCCGGGCCACGTGGATTTCACCATTGAGGTGGAGCGTTCCCTGCGTGTGCTCGACGGTGCCGTGACCGTGTTCGACTCCGTTGCCGGTGTCGAGCCGCAGTCCGAAACCGTTTGGCGTCAGGCTGATAAGTACAACGTGCCTCGCATGTGCTTCGTCAACAAGATGGATCGCATGGGCGCCGACTTCTACCGCTGCGTCGATATGATCATCGATCGCCTGGGCGCCGTGCCTCTGGTGATTAATCTGCCGATCGGTTCTGAATCCGATTACGCAGGTGTGATCGACTTGGTGAAGATGAAGGCCGTTGTCTGGAAAGGCGAGGCCTTGGGCGCCGAGTATGAATACGTTGATATCCCCGCCGAACTGGCAGACAAAGCGGCAGAATACCGCGAGAAGTTGCTCGAGACGGCGGTGGAAATGGACGACGATGCCATGGAAGCCTACCTCGAGGGGACTGAGCCCGACGAGGAGACTCTGAAGAAGTGCATCCGCAAGGGCACGATCTCTCGGGCCTTCGTTCCGGTGTTGAACGGTTCCGCGTTCAAGAACAAGGGCGTTCAGCCCATGCTTGATGCGGTTGTCGATTACCTGCCGTCTCCGCTGGACGTTCCTGCCATCCGTGGTGTGCTTCCCGATAGCGAAGAAGAAGTCAAACGGATCAGCTCCGATGCCGAGCCGTTTTCCGCTTTGGCCTTCAAGATCATGAACGATCCGTTCGTCGGCTCCCTGACCTTTGCCCGGGTTTATTCCGGTATCGTGGAAAGCGGGTCCTACGTTCAAAATACGGTGAAGGAAAAGCGCGAGCGCGTTGGTCGCATGCTGCTTATGCATTCCAATAACCGCGAAGAAATCAAATGGGCTGGCGCGGGCGATATTGTTGCCATCGTGGGCCTGAAGGACACGACGACCGGTGACACCCTGTGTGATCCCGCCCACCCGGTGATCCTGGAGCGCATGGAATTCCCCGAGCCGGTCATCGAAGTGGCCGTTGAGCCGAAGACCAAAAGCGATCAGGAAAAGATGGGTATGGCGCTGGCGCGTCTGGCTGCCGAGGATCCGTCCTTCCGGGTGTCCACTGACCATGAAAGCGGTCAAACCGTGATTAAGGGTATGGGCGAGTTGCATTTGGAGATCATCGTTGACCGCATGAAGCGCGAGTTCAAAGTTGATTGTTCCGTGGGTGCGCCGCAGGTGGCCTATCGTGAGACGATTTCCAAGGAAAACGTCATCGACTACACCCACAAGAAGCAGTCCGGTGGATCGGGTCAGTTCGCGAAGGTCTCCATCCGGTTCGAACCCCTGGAGCCCGGTTCCGGATATCAGTTCGAGAGCAAGGTTGTTGGCGGGTCCGTTCCCAAGGAATATATTCCCGGTGTCGAAAAGGGCCTCAAGTCCTCCATCGATACGGGCGTGATTGCCGGGTTCCCGGTGACAGACCTTAAGGCGACTTTGATCGAAGGCGCTTACCACGATGTTGACTCCAGCGTCCTGGCCTTTGAAATCGCGGCGCGCGCTGCCTTCCGCGAGGGTCTGCCCAAGTGCGGTCCAAAGTTGCTCGAGCCCATGATGAAGGTCGAAGTTGTCACCCCTGAAGATTACATGGGCGATATTATCGGTGACCTGAACAGCCGTCGCGGCAACGTGTCTGGCATGGATCAGCGTGGTATTGCTCGCGTGGTGACCGCAACCGTTCCCTTGGCCAACATGTTTGGCTATGTGAACACGCTGCGGTCCATGTCCCAGGGACGGGCCCAGTACAGCATGTACTTCGATCATTATTCCGAAGTGCCGAACAATGTTTCCGAGGAAATCCGCGCCAAGATGGCCGGTTGATGTCGGCCATAGCCGAGACGACGGAGAGAAAGAATGTCTAAGGAAAAGTTTGCTCGTAACAAGCCGCACTGCAACGTTGGCACCATTGGTCACGTTGACCATGGCAAGACCTCGCTGACTGCGGCGATCACCAAGGTCCTGGCCGAAACCGGTGGCGCCACCTTCTCTGCTTACGACCAGATTGACAAGGCTCCCGAGGAGCGGGCGCGCGGTATCACCATCTCGACGGCTCACGTTGAGTATGAGACCGAGAACCGCCACTACGCCCACGTGGATTGCCCGGGTCACGCCGACTATGTGAAGAACATGATCACCGGCGCGGCGCAGATGGATGGTGCCATCCTGGTGGTGTCTGCCGCCGACGGCCCGATGCCCCAGACCCGTGAGCACATCCTGCTCGCCCGTCAGGTTGGTGTGCCGGCCCTGGTGGTGTTCCTGAACAAATGCGATCAGGTCGACGACGAAGAACTGCTGGAGTTGGTTGAGCTGGAAGTTCGCGAGCTTCTGTCCTCCTATGATTTCCCGGGCGACGATATTCCCATCATCAAGGGCTCTGCCCTGGCGGCCCTGGAAGACAGCGATCAGGCCCTGGGCCATGACGCGATCCTGGAGCTGATGAAGGCGGTGGACGCTTACATTCCGCAGCCCGAGCGTCCGAAAGACCTTCCGTTCCTGATGCCGATCGAAGATGTGTTCTCGATTTCTGGCCGTGGCACCGTGGTGACCGGTCGCGTGGAGCGCGGAATCGTCAAGGTTGGCGAGGAAATCGAGATTGTCGGTCTGAAGGACACCGTGAAGACGACCTGCACGGGCGTCGAGATGTTCCGCAAGTTGCTGGATCAGGGCGAGGCGGGCGACAACATCGGTGCGCTGCTGCGTGGTACGAAGCGGGACGACGTGGAGCGCGGTCAGGTTCTGGCCAAGCCCGGCTCGATCACGCCGCACACCAAGTTCAAGTGCGAGTGCTACATTCTGACCAAGGAAGAGGGTGGCCGTCACACGCCGTTCTTCTCGAACTACCGTCCTCAGTTCTACTTCCGGACCACGGATGTGACCGGGACGATCGAACTGCCTGAGGGCACGGAAATGGTGATGCCGGGCGATAACATCGCCATGACGGTGAACCTGATTGCTCCGATTGCCATGGATGAAGGTCTGCGTTTCGCTATCCGCGAGGGTGGCCGGACCGTTGGCGCGGGCGTCGTCGCCACCGTCATCGAGTAAGACGCCGCTTGTCAGCGGGCGCCTGCCTGAACAAGGTGGGCGCCCGGTGCTTTTTATGACGCTTTCTTGATTGTTTCGTGCTATTTGCAAGCCCGTGAATCAGGCGCGGCCGATCAAGGCCTCTTAGTGAGAGCGGTGTGCGGACTTTTGGTCCGATACACAGGCTCTTCTTGCTGTTTTTAATCTCAGGATCGGACATCGGTCATGATGGACAACCAAAATATTCGCATTCGCCTCAAGGCGTTTGATCACCGCGTGCTGGATCAATCCACCCGTGAGATCGTCTCCACGGCCAAACGGACCGGCGCTCAGGTGCGGGGGCCGATCCCCCTGCCGACCCGTATTGAAAAGTTCACCTTGAACCGCTCACCGCACATCGATAAGAAGTCCCGCGAGCAGTTCGAGATTCGGACCCACAAGCGTCTTTTGGACATCGTGGATCCCACCCCGCAGACGGTTGATGCTTTGATGAAGCTGGATCTTGCTGCGGGCGTCGACGTCGAAATTAAACTGTAATCACGACACCTAGGTAAGGAATTCGGACCATGCGTTCCGGTCTCATTGCCCAGAAGGTGGGGATGACACGTCTCTTCACCGATGAGGGTATTCATGTCCCCGTGACCGTCCTGAAGGTTGATACCTGTCAGGTCGTTTCCGTTCGGACCTCTGAAAAGGACGGCTACACGGCCGTCCAGCTTGGTGCTGGCAAAGCCAAGATCAAGCGGACTTCCAAGGCCATGCGGGGTCATTTTGCCGCCGCTAAGGTCGAGCCCAAAAAGAAAGTGGTGGAGTTCCGCGTCAGCGAGGACTGCCTGCTGGAACCCGGCGCCGAACTGTCCGCCGCGCATTTTATTGCGGGACAGAAGGTGGATATCGCCGGTACCACCATTGGTAAGGGCTTCGCTGGTGCCATGAAGCGGCACAACTTCCGCGGCCTGGAAGCCTCCCACGGCGTTTCGGTTTCCCACCGGTCGCACGGTTCCACGGGTCAGTGTCAGGATCCCGGCCGTGTGTTCAAGGGAAAGAAGATGGCCGGTCACATGGGCGATACCCGCGTGACCCAGCAGAGCCTGACCGTTGTGGGCACCGATGCGGAACGCGGCCTGATCATGATCAAGGGGTCTGTCCCCGGTGCCGATGGTGCCTGGTTGGAAGTGCGCGACTCGGTCAAGAAGAAGCTCCCCGAAGGTCTGCCCATGCCGGCTGGCCTGAAGGCGAAGGTCGAGGAGCAGACCACCCCCGAGGACGTGATTGCCGATGTGAGCGCCGCCGTTGAGCAGCCCGGTGAGCAGCCCGCTCCCTCCGTGGCTGGCGAAGGCGATGCCGGCGCCGATGGCGAGAAGGAATAAGGTCCGATGAAGTGCGACGTTAAAACCCTGGACGGTAAGGACGCGGGCTCGATTGAGCTGTCCGATGCCATCTTCGGCCTGCCCGTGCGCGCCGACCTGCTGCACCGCATGGTGCGCTGGCAGTTGGCCCGCCGTCAGACCGGCACCCACAAGACCAAGGGGATCTCGGAGATCTCCGGCACCACCGCAAAGCCCTTCAAGCAGAAGGGAACTGGCCACGCCCGTCAGGGTTCCAAGCGCAGCCCACAGTTCCGGGGCGGTGCGACGATTTTTGGTCCGGTGGTTCGCTCCCATGCCCATGACCTTCCCAAGAAGGTTCGCAAGCTGGGTCTGAAGACTGCCCTGTCCGCCAAGGCCGCTGCCGGCCAGCTGATCGTCGTTGAAAACGCCGTCAGCGAATCCGGTAAGACCAAGGATCTGATGGCCACCATGAAGGCCCTCGGTCTCGAGAAGGCCCTGTTCATTGATGGTCCGGAGGTGAACGAAAAGTTCGCGCTCGCCTCGCGCAACATCATTGGTCTGGATATCCTTCCGCAGCAGGGCGCCAATGTTTACGACATCCTGCGCCGTGACACCTTGGTTCTGACCAAGGACGCGGTGAAGCACCTTGAGGAGCGCCTGCAATGAGCAAGACCGAGGTGAAGGTCAGCGACGAGCGCATGTACGATATCGTGCGCGCGCCCGTCATCACCGAAAAGGCCACCTTGGTCGGCGAATACGGCCAGGTGATGTTCCGGGTTCCCCTGGACGCCTCCAAGCCCGAGATCAAGGCCGCCGTCGAAGGTCTGTTCAAGGTCGAGGTGACCGCCGTCAATACCCTGCGTCAAAAGGGCAAGGTGAAGCGGTTCCGTGGCCAGCTCGGCAAGCGTTCCGATACGAAGAAGGCGATCGTGACGCTGGCCGAAGGGCATTCCATCGACGTGACGACGGGGGTCTAACCGATGGCTCTTAAACATTACAATCCGGTTACGCCGGGTATGCGGAACCTGGTCCTGGTGGACCGGACCGACCTGTACAAGGGTAAGCCTGTCAAGCGTCTGACCGAAGGTTTGACCAAGTCGGGTGGCCGCAACAATCACGGGCGGATCACAGCCTGGCAGCGTGGCGGCGGCAATAAGCGCCGGTATCGGATCATTGACTTCAAGCGCACCAAGGTCGATGTGGCCGGTAAGGTGGAACGGCTGGAGTACGATCCCAACCGGACGGCGTTTATTGCCCTGATCACTTACGGCGATGGCGAGCAGGCGTACATTTTGGCTCCGCAGCGTCTGCAAGTCGGTGACGAGGTTGTCTCCTCCGACCGTGCGGACATCAAGCCGGGCAACTGCATGCCAATGAAGAACATGCCGGTGGGAACCATTGTCCACAATGTGGAGATGAAGCCCGGCAAAGGTGGCCAGATGGCCCGGTCCGCTGGCTGTTATGCCCAGTTGATCGGTAAAGACGGTGGGTACGCCCAGCTTCGTCTGTCCTCCGGGGAACTGCGCCTCGTGCGCGGTGAATGCGTCGCCACTGTTGGTGCCGTGTCCAACCCGGACAACCAGAACGAAAAGCTTGGCAAGGCCGGCCGGAGCCGCTGGAAGGGTCGCCGTCCGCACGTGCGTGGTGTTGTCATGAACCCGGTCGACCACCCCCATGGTGGTGGTGAAGGTCGGACCTCCGGTGGCCGTCATCCGGTCACACCTTGGGGCAAGCCGACCAAGGGCAAGCGGACCCGCACGAATAAGAAGACCGACTCGCTGATCATGCGGTCGCGTCACCTCGCCAAGAAGAAGCGTTAAGGAGTAGTCGCCGTGGCTCGTTCCGTATGGAAAGGTCCGTTTGTTGACGGATACCTCCTCACCAAGGCCGAAAAGGCACGCTCCTCCGGGCGCAACGAGGTCATTAAGATCTGGTCGCGCCGGTCGACGATCCTGCCTCAGTTCGTGGGTTTGACCTTTGGTGTCTATAACGGCCAGAAGTTTGTTCCGGTGCTGGTCACCGAACAGATGGTTGGTCATAAATTCGGTGAATTCGCGCCGACCCGTACCTATTACGGGCACGCCGCCGATAAGAAGGCGAAAAGGAAGTAACCATGGGCAAACAGGCAACCGAACGGCGCCTGGCCGATAATGAGGCCCGTGCCGTTAACAAGATGATCCGGACCAGCCCCCAAAAGCTGAATCTGGTCGCCGCCTCCATTCGCGGCAAGTCGGCTGAGAAGGCACTCGCCGAACTCACGTTCTCGAAGCGTCGCATGGCTCTTACGGTCAAGAAGACCCTCGAATCCGCGATCGCCAATGCCGAGAACAATCACCAGCTGGACGTTGATCAGTTGGTGGTGTCCGAGGCCTATGTCGGCAAGGCCATGGTCTTGAAGCGCTGGCGCGCCCGGGCCCGTGGTCGGGTGGGCAAAATTCTAAAGCCCTTCAGCAACCTGACGATCGTTGTGCGTGAGATCGAGGAGACGGCGTAATGGGACAAAAAGTCAATCCGATCGGTCTCCGACTGGGTATCAACCGGACCTGGGATTCCCGCTGGTATGCGGACAAGGGATATTCCAACCTTCTGCATGAAGATCTTCGCATCAAGAAGTTCCTCAAGGAGAAATTGGCCCAGGCAGGTGTGTCCCGGATCGTCATTGAACGCCCCGCCAAGAAGGCCCGTATCACCATTCACACCGCCCGCCCGGGCGTTGTGATTGGCAAGAAGGGCCAGGACATCGAGACCCTGCGGCGCAAGCTGCAGCAGATGACCGGCAACGAGGTGCACCTGAACATCGTCGAGATCCGTAAGCCGGAACTGGATGCGCAGCTTGTGGCCGAGAACATCGCCCAGCAGCTCGAGCGTCGTGTGGCCTTCCGCCGGGCCATGAAGCGCTCCGTTCAGTCGGCCATGCGCCTTGGCGCTTTGGGTATCCGGATCAACTGCGGCGGTCGTTTGGGGGGCGCAGAAATTGCCCGCACCGAATGGTACCGTGAAGGTCGCGTGCCCCTGCATACCCTGCGGGCGGACGTGGACTACGGTACGGCTGCGGCCCACACCACCTACGGCGTTTGTGGCGTTAAGGTCTGGGTGTTCAAGGGTGAGATCATGGAGCACGATCCCATGGCCCAGGATAAGCGGTCCCAGGATACGTCGGGTCGCTAAGCGAGAGGAACGGAGTAGACAATGCTTTCACCAAAGCGCACGAAGTTCCGCAAGCAGCACAAGGGCCGTATCCACGGTCTGGCCAAGGGCGGAACCTCTCTTAACTTCGGTGCTTACGGCCTCAAGGCCGTTGAGCCCGAGCGTGTGACGGCCCGGCAGATTGAAGCGGCCCGTCGGACGATCACCCGCTTCATGAAGCGCCAGGGGCGGCTCTGGATTCGCATCTTCCCGGACGTGCCCGTGTCCAAGAAGCCTGCGGAAGTTCGGATGGGGTCCGGTAAGGGCTCCCCAGAATTCTGGGTTGCGCGCGTCAAGCCCGGCCGCGTCATGTTCGAGCTGGACGGTGTGACCGAGGAGACCGCGCGCGGCGCGTTCGAATTGGCCGCCTCCAAGCTGCCTATGAAGACCAAGTTCATCGCCCGTATTGAGGAGGTCTAAGGCTATGTCAGCCGCCACCGAGACCCGGTCCAAGACCGATGATCAGCTTAAGGCGAGCCTCCTTGAGCTGAAGAAAGAGCAGTTTAATATGCGCTTTCAAGCAGCCAGCGGTCAGCTTGAGAATACCGCCCGCGCCCGCCAGGTGCGTCATGAAATTGCGCGCATCAAGACGATCCAGGGCGAGCGCTCCCGCGCCGCCCAGGCCAAGTAGGCGCGGGAAGGAGTTTAAATTATGCCAAAGCGCATCATGCAGGGTGTGGTCGTGAGCGATAAGATGGACAAGACCATCGTTGTTCAGGTAGAACGTCGCTTCAAACACCCCGTGTATAAAAAGTTCATCAAGCGGTCCAAGAAATTCGCCGCCCACGATGAAGCCAATCAGTTCAAGATTGGCGACCTGGTTCGCATTCAGGAATGCGCACCAATCTCCCGTCGCAAGACGTGGACAGTGGTTCTCGACAACGCGGAATAGGACCGGAGGAACCCGTTGCATCGGGGTTCACCGGTAACCGCCCGTGAATAAAGGATATAAACAATGATTCAGATGCAAACTCGACTCGACGTCGCCGACAATTCCGGCGCCCGACAGGTGCAATGCATCAAGGTGTTGGGTGGCTCGAAGCGGATGATCGCAGGCGTGGGCGACGTGATCGTCGTCTCCGTCAAGGAAGCGATTCCCCGTGGTCGTGTGAAGAAGGGTGACGTGCATCGCGCTGTCATCGTTCGCACCGCCAAGGAAATCCGTCGTCCGGATGGCACAACGATTCGGTTTGATCGCAATGCCGCCGTTCTGCTGAATAAGCAGAACGAACCGATCGGAACCCGCATCTTCGGACCGGTGGTGCGTGAATTGCGCGCCAGAAAGTTCATGAAGATCATCTCGCTGGCTCCGGAGGTGCTGTAATGTCCGCCTTTAAGATCAAGAAGGGCGACAAGGTCGTCATTCTGTCCGGTAAGGACAAGGGCAAGCGCGGCGAAGTGCTGAAAGCTCTCCCCAAGGAGGACCGTGTGGTTGTTCAGGGTGTGAACGTGGTGAAGCGTCACCAGCGTCCGACCCAGACCTCCGCCGGCGGCATCGTGGAAATGGAAGCTCCGATCCACGTTTCGAACGTCGCCCATGAGGATCCGAAGGATGGGTCTGCGACCCGCATCGGGTTCAAGGTTCTTGAAGATGGCCGCAAGGTGCGCTTCGCGAAGCGTTCCGGCGAGGTCATCGACGGTTGAGGGTAAGCACGATGGCACGTTTTCACGACCACTATAAGGACGTCGTGCGGAAGACCTTGATGGAAAAGTTCGCTTACACGAACCCCATGATGGTGCCTTCCCTCGACAAGATCGTCATCAACATGGGCGTCGGTGAGGCCTCCCAGGATCGTAAACTGATCGAGGGTGCCTTGTCGGACATGACGGCGATTTCCGGCCAAAAGCCGATTATCACCCGCTCCAAGAAGTCCATCGCGGGCTTCAAAATTCGCGAGCAGATGATTGTGGGGTGCAAGGTCACCCTTCGTAAGGACCGTATGTACGAGTTCCTGGATCGTCTGATCACCATCGCCCTTCCGCGCGTGCGCGATTTCCGTGGGGTCTCTGTGAAGAGCTTCGACGGTCGGGGTAATTACAACATGGGCATGAAGGAACAGATCGTTTTCCCCGAAATCGACTACGACCGCGTCGATAAGATCCGGGGAATGGACATCACGATCTGCACCACCGCGAAGACCGACGATGAAGCCAAGGCGCTTCTCGAAGGCTTCGAAATGCCCTTCCAGAAGTGAGCGCGGGAGACACACGGCATGGCTAAGAGTTCCGCTGTCGAACGTAATAAGAAGCGTGAGCGCCTGACGGCGCGCGATGCTTCGAAGCGCGCCGAATTGAAGGCGCTGATCCACAATCGCGATATTGAACCCGAGGATCGCTACGAGGCCGTTATGAAGTTGGCCAAGTTGCCCCGCAATGGGTCCAAGGTTCGCGTCCATAATCGCTGTGAGCTGACCGGTCGCCCCCATTCGGTGTACCGCAAGTTCAAGCTTGGACGTGTCGTGCTGCGAGATTTGGCCAACCAAGGTCAGATTCCCGGCATGTGCAAGTCCAGCTGGTAAGGGGGAGACACCAAAATGGCTTTGTCCGATCCTCTCGGCGATATGCTGACACGCATCCGGAATGGTCAACGCGCTGGCAAGAACAGTGTGATGGCCCCGGCTTCTTCCCTCCGCAGCAACGTCCTGGACGTCCTGCAGCGCGAGGGCTACATCCGCGGCTACGAAAAGGTCGATGTGCGCAAGGGTATCTCCGAACTGCGCGTCGAGCTCAAGTACCATGAGGGAGAAGCGGTGATTAAGGAAATCGCCCGTGTCTCCACTCCGGGGCGCCGGGTGTATTCCAAGATTAAGGATCTGCCCAAGGTTTACAACGGCCTGGGTATTTCCATCCTGTCCACGCCCCGCGGCGTGATGTCCGACCATGAGGCCCGTCAGGCCAACGTGGGCGGCGAAGTTCTCTGCCGCGTGTTCTAAGAAAAGGGGGAACGATACAATGTCTCGTGTAGGCAAATATCCTGTAACCATCCCCCAGGGCGTTACCGCCACCGTTCAGGACAATGTCGTGACGGTGAAAGGTAAGCTGGGCGAGATGGTTTACGTCGCCAATGACGAGGTGGAAACCAAGATCGAGGACAATCTCATCTGGGTGAAACCGAAGGCAGAAACAAAACGGGCGCGTCAGTTGTGGGGAACCACTCGTGCGCGCATCAACAATCTGGTTCTGGGCGTGAGCGAAGGCTTCACCAAGAAACTTGATCTGGTTGGCGTTGGCTATAAGGCCGCGTCCCAGGGCAAGGTTCTGAAGTTGTCGCTCGGCTTCTCACACGATATCGACTTTCCCATTCCCGATGACCTCAAGATCACGACCCCCGGGCCGAACCAGATCGAGATCACGGGCATGGACAAGCAACGTGTTGGCCAAATCGCCTCGGAGATCCGTGGATATCGTCCGCCTGAGCCCTACAAGGGCAAGGGTGTGAAATATTCCAATGAGTGGATCCTCCGTAAGGAAGGCAAGAAGAAGTAGGAGCCCGGAGATGAAATCCACGACTTCCCTGTTTGAGCGGCGCCGTGACCGGACCCGTTATCAGCTTCGGGTGAAGTCCGCAGGGCGTCCGCGCCTTTCGGTCTTCCGCTCGAGCAAGCACATGTACGCTCAGATCATCGACGACGCCAAGGGCGTGACCCTGGCCGCGGCGTCCACCATCGACAAAGACCTGCGTGGAAACTTGGCGAAGGGCACCGATAAGGCCGCCGCTGCCGAGGTTGGCAAGCTGATCGCTGAGCGCGCCAAGGCTGCTGGAGTCACCGATGTCGTCTTCGACCGCGGTGGCTACAAGTACCATGGTCGCGTCCAGGCGCTCGCGGATGCCGCCCGCGAAGCCGGTCTTTCGTTCTAGGGGATAAGACATGGCACGTACACCCAACTCCGAACGTCGCGGTCGCGACGATCGTAACCGCAATTCCCGGGATCGGGATGAGCGCGACGATGAGTTCGTCGATAAGCTGGTCCACATCAATCGTGTGGCCAAAGTGGTCAAGGGCGGTCGGCGCTTTGCCTTCGCCGCCCTGGTCGTGGTCGGCGACGCCAAGGGCCGCGTCGGGTTCGGAGCGGGCAAGGCCCGTGAAGTTCCCGAAGCGATCCGCAAGGCCACCGAGCAGGCCAAGCGCACGATGATCAAGGTACCCCTGCGCGAGGGGCGGACACTGCACCACGATACCCGGGGCCACTTTGGCGCCGGTCGCGTGATCCTGCGGTCCGCTCCAGCTGGTACGGGGATCATTTCCGGTGGCCCCATGCGCGCCGTGTTCGAAACCATGGGCGTTCAGGACGTGGTCGCGAAGTGCACGGGAACCACCAACCCCTACAACATGATCAAGGCGACGTTTGACGCCTTGGTTAACAGCCAGGCGCCCCGTCAGGTGGCGACCCGTCGCGGCAAGAAGGTGGGCGACATTGTCTCCCGCCGGGATGGTGCCGCAGCCGTTAGCGTCACCGAGTAAGGGGGAGATCGATGTCGGAAAATCAAAACACCGTCACGGTCACCCAAATCGGGAGCCCGATCGGTCGTCGAAATGACCAGCGCGCCACTTTGGTGGGCCTTGGCCTCAACAAGATGAACCGGACCCGTACCCTGGAGGATACTCCTTCGGTGCGGGGGATGATCGCCAAGGTCGCCCACCTGGTTCGCGTCGAAGACGCTCAGTAAGGGGGAGCGCGCAATGAAACTCAATGAGCTCCGCGACAACCCCGGCGCCACCAAGGCCCCCATGCGGGTTGGTCGCGGTATCGGTTCCGGTAAGGGCAAGACCGCCGGCCGCGGCGTGAAGGGACAGAAGTCCCGGACCGGCGTGTCCATCAACGGGTTCGAGGGCGGTCAAATGCCCTTGTACCGGCGTCTTCCCAAACGCGGTTTCAATAGCCTGAATCGCAAGTCCTATGCGGTCATCAATCTGGATCGGATCCAGAAGGCCATTGATGCCAACAAGCTGGATCCCTCTGCTCCGATCACCGAGCAGGTTCTGGCCGAAGCCGGTGTCATCCGGCGGGTGCTCGACGGCGTGCGGCTGCTGGGTAAGGGCGAACTGACCAGCAAGGTGACCCTTGTGGTGACAGGGGCCTCCGAGTCGGCCAAGCAAGGCGTGGAAAAGGCTGGTGGGTCGCTGACCCTGACAGCTCCCACTGTGGCACCGGCAGCCGAGGCCTAAAACCCGAGTCTCCGTTTCGGGCATATGATAATGAGTGAAGTCGGGGGCCCTAGTGGCCCCCGGTCTCCATCGAAGGACTTCGGGCCTTCGGAGTGCGGGCCAATATGTGTGGAATCGCCCACAAAAGGGGGTGATTTTAGACATATTGGTCGAGTCTCAATAAGTTGAGTGGCTTGCGGAACGAAAATCCGGTATCTCCGTTGCCGTGACCACTCTAGATACCGGGAGCATACGGATGGCATCCGCCGCCGAGCAACTTGCCGCGAACATGAACTTTGGCGTCTTCGCCAAGGCCACCGAACTGAAGAAGCGTCTCTGGTTCACCCTTGGTGCGCTGATCGTCTATCGGCTGGGGACGTATATCCCCTTGCCTGGAATCGATCCTGCGGTGATGAACGATGTGTTCACGCGCAACAGCGGGGGCATTCTGGGCATGTTCGACATGTTCGCAGGGGGAGCCCTGCGCCGCATGACGATTTTTGCACTCAACATCATGCCCTACATCTCCGCCTCTATCATCATGCAGCTGATGACCTCCATCAGCCCGCAGATGGAAGCCTTGAAGAAGGAAGGCGAGAGTGGCCGGAAAAAGATCAACCAATACACCCGCTACCTGACGGTGATCATCACCATCATGCAGGCCTATGGTATTGCCGTTGGGCTGGAAGGAATGACGAGTTCCGTTGGCGCTGCGGTGCATGACCCCGGGATGTTTTTCCGGTTTACAACGGTTGTGACCCTGGCTGGAGGGACCCTGTTCCTGATGTGGTTGGGCGAGCAGATCACCGCCCGGGGCGTCGGCAATGGAATTTCCCTGATCATCTTCGCCGGTATTGTCGCTCAGCTCCCCATTGCCTTGGTGCACATGTTGGATCTGGGGCGGACCGGTGCGCTGTCACCGCTGGTGATCATCGGGATCATGCTGCTGGCCGTTGGTGTTATCGCCTTCATTGTGTTCATCGAGCGCGCCCAACGCCGGATTCTGATCCAATATCCAAAGCGTCAACAGGGCAACAAGATGTTCGGCGGCGAGAGCAGCCATCTGCCCTTGAAGATCAACACCCCGGGTGTCATTCCGCCGATCTTTGCCAGCTCTATTCTGTTGCTTCCGATCACACTGGCGCAGTTCACAGCCGGACAGGGACCCGAGTGGCTGACAACAGTGACCGCCCTTCTTGGCCATGGTCAGCCGCTGTATATGGCCTTGTACGCCGCATTGATCGCGTTCTTTGCCTTCTTCTACACCGCTGTCGTCTTCAATCCGGAGGATACGGCGGAGAACCTGAAGAAGTACGGTGGCTTCGTGCCCGGTATCCGACCGGGGAAGAACACCTCTGAATACCTTGACTATGTGTTGACCCGGTTGACGGTGGTGGGAGCCCTCTATCTGATTTTCATCTCGATCCTGCCGGAGCTTTTGATTTCCAACCTGGGCGTTCCGTTCTATTTTGGTGGCACAAGCCTTTTGATCGTCGTTACGGTAACTCTGGACACCGTTGCGCAGATCCAATCACACTTGCTGGCCCATCAATACGAGGGCCTGATCAAGAAATCGAAACTGAGGGGGAAACGAGGATGAAGGGAAAGCGCGTCATATTCATGGGACCGCCGGGCGGGGGAAAGGGAACCCAAGCCCAACGGTTGGAAGATAAATACGGGCTGAAGCAGCTGTCCACAGGTGACATGTTGCGGGCGGCCGTCGCTGCCGGGACGGAACTCGGCAACAAGGCCAAGGCTATTATTGATTCGGGTGCCTTGGTGTCAGACGACATCATGGTCGGTATGATCTCCGAGAGGATCGATCAGCCCGACTGCGAGCCCGGCATCATTCTTGACGGTTTTCCGCGCACCGTGCCGCAAGCGGAGGCGTTGGATGTGATGCTGTCGGAAAAAGGCATGAAGATCGACGCAGTCATCGAGCTGCGCGTCGAGGACAGTATTCTCTACGACCGGATTCGCAAGCGTGCCTCTGAGGCCGGTGAGGGAAATATCCGCGCCGACGATAACGAGGAAACCCTGCGCAAGCGTCTGGAGGTCTACCATGCCCAGACCGCCCCCATTCTGCCGTACTATGGGCAGAAGGGGCTTTTACATGTGGTTGACGGCACCCTCCCCATGGATGCGGTGACCCGTGAATTGGAAGGCATTCTTGGCGAATAAAGGGCTGAACCGAGGTTGACTCATGCGGGATTGATCCTATAATCCCGCGCCTCGGTTACCCTTTACGGGCCAAGGGGGCGTGGGGCACTGTTCCACGCCTTTTGTCATATCGTGTTGTCCCGGTCGAACTCCCTTTTCCTGGTGTGACCACCTCTGAAAAGTCGGCTTGGGCTGTTGGTCGACGTCTGTTGGGGGTCCCGAAGACCGGACTTTTCCCGGTGGGTGTCGGCTTGAAAGACTTGAACCTTAAGTAGGAGTACGGGCCTTGGCGCGTATCGCTGGCGTAAACATCCCCACCAACAAGCGGGTGTGTATCGCTCTGACCTACATCTTCGGCATTGGCCGGACGAAGGCAGGCGAAATTTGTGAGCGGGTCGGCATCGCCGTGAACCGCCGCGTGAATGAACTGTCCGACGACGAAGTCGTGCGGATTCGCGAACTGATCGACACCGAATATAAGGTGGAAGGCGATCTGCGTCGCGAAACGGCCATGAACATCAAGCGGATCATGGATCTGGGCTGCTATCGCGGTCTGCGTCACCGTAAGGGCCTGCCGGTCCGCGGTCAGCGCACGCATACCAACGCCCGCACCCGCAAGGGTCCGGCGAAGGCGATTGCCGGCAAGAAGAAGTAATCATGCCTTATCGGCCCGTCATGGGCCGGTGGGGGATCACCTCAAGATCGCGTGATATTCTGGCACTACGGAATGGCCCGATGGTCGGGCACACGCGCTAAGATACGGAACCAAGGACCGACATGGCTAAGCCAGCTCAAAGAATGCGCAGGCGCGAGCGGAAAAATATCACGAATGGCATCGCCCACGTGAACGCTTCGTTCAACAACACCAAGATCATCATCACCGACGTGCAGGGCAATGCGATTGCCTGGTCGTCCGCCGGCTCCCAGGGCTTCAAGGGGTCTCGCAAGTCCACCCCCTATGCCGCCCAGATGGCCGCCGAGGACGCGGGCCGCAAGGCCCAGGAACACGGGATGAAGACTCTGGAGGTGATGGTGAAGGGTCCCGGTTCGGGGCGTGAATCCGCCCTGCGTGCCCTGCAGTCTGTCGGGTTCCAGGTGACCGCCATTAAGGACGTCACGCCGATTCCACACAACGGTTGCCGTCCCCGCAAGCGTCGCCGCGTCTAAGGACGCTGGCCCCCGGGCCGCTGTGCCCGGCGAGACAACACTCGTTTTCGGGCCGTCGAGACCCCTCACATGGGGTCCGGCGGTTCGACCCTTGAGGGGGGAAAGGTTTGGACCGGGGTCCAAACCAAGGAATGCCCCAAGGGATCGATACCCGGAAACTTCCCCGACTCCATTTCAGGAATAAGCGATGTCCTCGATCCAAAAAAATTGGCAGGAACTGATTAAGCCGAACAAGCTTGCCATCGAACAGGTTGGCGGGTCCAAGAAAATCGCGACCGTTATCGCTGAGCCGCTGGAACGTGGGTTTGGCCTGACCCTGGGCAATGCTCTGCGTCGTATCCTGCTGTCGTCCCTGCAGGGCGCTGCTGTGACCGCGATTCAGATTGATGGCGTGCTCCATGAGTTCTCTTCCATCCCCGGTGTGCGGGAAGACGTCACGGACGTGATCCTGAACATCAAGGGCCTGGCCCTGTTGATGCACAGCGAGGGGCCCCGTCGCATGACTCTGAAGGCCTCCGGTCCGGGAGAGGTGACGGCGGCGCAGATCGAGACCGGTGCCGACATTGAGATCATGAATCCCGAGTTGGTGATTTGCCACCTGGACGAGGGCGCGACCCTGTCCATGGAGTTCACCGTGGGGATGGGTAAGGGCTATGTGCCGGCCACCCAGAACCGGCCAGAGGACGCGCCCATTGGCTTCATTCCCGTCGATAGCATCTTCTCGCCGATTGCCAAGGTATCCTACAAGATCGAAAACAGTCGCGTTGGTCAGGTCACCGACTATGACAAGCTGACCATGGTTGTTGAGAGCAATGGATCCGTGACGCCCGACGATGCGGTCGCACTGGCTGCCCGGATCCTGCAAGACCAATTGCAGCTGTTCATCAACTTCGAGGAGCCGCAGGCGGTTACCGAGGAGAAGAAGGACGATGAGCTGCCGTTCAACAAGAACCTGCTGCGCAAGGTCGACGAGCTGGAACTGTCGGTGCGGTCGGCGAATTGCCTGAAGAACGACAACATCATCTATATCGGCGATCTGGTTCAGAAGACAGAAGCGGAGATGCTGCGGACTCCAAACTTCGGCCGCAAGTCCTTGAACGAGATCAAGGAAGTGCTGTCTCAGATGGGCCTGCACCTGGGTATGGAAATCACCAACTGGCCGCCTGAAAATATCGAGGACTTGGCCAAGAAGTTGGAAGAGCCCTATTAAAGGTAACATCGGGATCGCCCCCGGGTTTCGCCGGGGGCGGGCTTCAATCGGCTTCATGTGGAGCCGTCGACCCACTGCTTCACCGAGAGGTTTTCGGGAGGGTGGGGCGCCCACAATCGGTTTCGCGCGCGAAACCAGGATAGAGAGAAAGGACCCGCGTCATGCGTCATGGTATGTCCGGCCGGAAACTGAACCGCACCAGCACCCACCGCAAGGCAATGTTCGCCAATATGGCGGCCTCCCTGCTGAAGCACGAGCAGATCAAGACGACGCTGCCCAAGGCTAAGGATCTGCGTCCCATCGCCGAAAAACTGATCACCCTGGGCAAGAAGGGCGGTCTGCACGAGCGTCGTCAGGCCTTTGCCATGTTGCGCGACGAAGCCGTGGTGGCCAAACTGTTCTCGGTCCTGGGCGAGCGCTACAAGGACCGTCAGGGCGGCTACACCCGTGTCCTGAAGGCGGGCTTCCGTTATGGCGATGCCGCTCCGATGGCCATCATCGAGTTGATGGACCGCGATCAGGACGCGAAGGGGCTGGATTCCGGCCCCACCGCCGAGCAGAATGACGACCACGAGGAATAAGGGACTCGATGTTTCGTTGTCCAATATGGAAACGGCCCGCCCCGGCGGGCCGTTTTCTTTTGGTGAAGAGGAGAAAGGCTCTCGAGACCTGTCTCAACGTGGTGGCAAACAGGTCGGGTCCCCCTGTTTTCAATAGGTAAGTCATGGCAAGCCCAGAGTGCCTCCGAGATCTATATAACTGGAGGGAAACTGTGCCAGCTTGACTGAAGCTGATCCCGTTTCACTCTAATCCTGAGTTGACGGCTTTGGGTGGCTCCAGCACTCTCGTCTTCGTTGCAATGAAATGCGAGGTCTGCAGGTGGTGAATGACTCAAGGGGCAAAGAGAGCACGGGCGTCAATCCCAGCACGGGGGATCAGGCCTTTATGCGGTCATCCGATAGGGGAACGATGGCGGAAGCCACCTATGCCGGCGCGCTTAGCTTTATGCGCCGCCGCTACACGCGTGATTTGGCGTCTGCAGATGTGGCCATCGTGGGAATCCCGTTCGATCTGGCTGTATCCAGTCGATCGGGAGCGCGCCATGGGCCGCGGGCCGTTCGTGCTGCCTCGAGCCTGATCGCTTGGTCCAAGCCATGGCCTTGGTCAGAGGATCCGTTTGACGTTCTTTCCGTCGTGGATTACGGCGATTGCCTGTTCGACTACGGTTATCCGTCGAAGGTGCCTGGGGAAATCGCCGACACCGCGCGTGCGGTTCTGGCAACAGAGACCGCAATGCTTTCGATCGGTGGTGATCACTTCGTTACCTATCCGTTGCTGAAAGCCCATGCGGAAAAACACGGTCCGCTCAGCCTTATCCATTTCGACGCCCACACCGACACCTGGGAGGACGAGGAGGGCCGGATCGACCACGGAACCATGCTGTGGCATGCCACGCGCGAAGGGCTGGTTGATCCCTCCCGTTCGGTTCAGATCGGGATCCGGACCCACAATCCCCAACCCCTGGGGTTCACGATCATCGATGCTATTGACGTGCATCAGACGGGACCACATGCGGTCGCTGAGACAATTCATCGGGTCGTTGGACGGAATAAGGCCTACCTCACGTTCGACATCGACGCGCTGGAGCCCTCCTTCGCCCCCGGAACCGGGACCCCCGTCGTTGGTGGCCTCAGCCCCTATCAAGCCCAGGAAATCCTTAGGTCCATAGAGGGGGTCAACCTCGTGGGAATGGATATCGTCGAGGTCGCTCCAGCCTATGATGTGGGCGAGATCACGGCGCTGGCTGCAGCGACGCTGGCCAATGACATGCTGTGCCTTTATGCCGCGAATCGTACCAGACCATACTGATCTTTAACTGGATCAGGGACAGAATAGAGTTCAAAAAGAGCAAAACGAGGATGGGGGGCTCCCGGGATACGCGGGACTTTGCCATAGGGGCTCTTTCGAGCTTTGGAGTTCGATAGACTTGACCGATGGTATTGGGCAACTCTTTCCCTCAAAGAGCGCATGTCAGGCGGTGTTTTTCATGGCACAGCTTTTTTTTGCCCGAAACACCGATCTTTGTCCTGAGGGAGAGCCTTCGAAATAGGTGAAGGTGGTCTGTTGTTTTCCCCTACAAAAACAAGAGAAATGTGACAGTCCTTCAAGTATGTCGTGTTAACTGTGGTTCACGCGACATGCGTTCAGTCTCAGGCAGTGACGCCATTCGTCACCGCCATCTGCGCCCGGTACAATCTGTTTCAAATTGCTTGGGCTTTGCTCTCAACTCAGTTGATCGCTTCTTTGCGCAACAATCGCAGGCATTCGCAGGCGAATTGTCCGGCCGCAGAGTGATCGGCGAAGGGCCGGTCATCTACCAGGAAGCATTTGACCAGGGCCAATCCTCCCGGATGTTCCAAGACGGCTTCGATCCATTCTGAGGCAATGACAGGGTGCATGTGCATGCGGCGAGCCACAAGGTCAACCTGGTCTGCGGTGAGACCGCTAAAACCGATACAATCATCCATGGAAATCATGACCTGCTCCCTTGGTTCTTGGTTCTTGGGTCGATCCCAAACAGGGGAGGCTGGCTGTCCTTTTCTTTTGGGCTCAGGTCACGGGGCATCTATGACTGGGATGGACCTTCCATGCGATGGCCGACTCGAGTCGTCATGGAATTCCATCCCCCTACGGACAGCGCCTCCCTTGCAAATCCGGTCGAACATTATTTTTTTGTTCGTCGGCCGTGCGACTGGATTTGCAAGGAAATTATAGCACCAGTAGATATATTATGGGTATTGATTCACGTATTGCGATGCATCAAATCGACAGGGGAGGCGGGTGGACCGGGGTAACACCTGTGCTGTATGCGGGAGAAAAGACCCGTCTTGAGTTGGTTGGGGCCGGGGGCTTTGGCCCCCGGCGGTTACTGGCCGAAAGGCCCCAGACCCCGGGCTCATATTGATAAAAGAGAAAGGGGGGGGCCGGGGGCATTGGCCCCCAAATGGGTTTGGGCAATCGCCCAAAAAAAGCCGAGACACTGTCGTGTACCGTGATGATGGCGTTGCGGGACGTGCCTACCCCTCCCCGAGATAGCGCCGCCGCAAGTGCCGTTCGAAAACCGACGCCTCCAAAGGCCGTCCGGTGGCCTGGGTGAGCAGCTCATCGGTGGTGAGCAGGCAGCCCTTGCGGTGGATGTTCTCCCTCAGCCAACCGAGCAGGGGCGCGAAATTCCCCGTGCCGATGGACTCCATCAGCCCTGGGACTTGGGTCCGGGCGGCGTCGAACAACTGGGCCGCCGTCATGGCGCCCAGGGTATAGGTGGGGAAGTAGCCCCAAGCCCCGTCGTACCAGTGGATATCCTGCAGGCAGCCCACCGTGTCCGTGGGCGGGGTGACGCCCAGCAGGCGCTCCATGGCGGCGTTCCAGGCTTCGGGGATATGCTCCACCTCCATCTTGCCTTCGATCAGGTCCTTTTCCAGGCGGTAGCGCAGGATCACATGGGCCGGATAGGTGACCTCGTCGGCGTCGACGCGGATAAAGCCCCGGTTCACCCTTGTGTACAGGCGCTGAAAGTTCTCCACCTCCCAGGCCGGGCCGGAGCCGCCCAGAACCTCCTTCCAGACAGGGGTGGCGTAGGCGATGAACTCCGCAGAGCGGCAGGCCTGCATCTCGTGGAGCAGGGACTGGCTTTCGTGGACGCTCATCCCCCGGGCACGGCCCACGGGCTGGTCCAGCCAGGCTTCGGGCAGCCCCTGCTCATAGAGGGCGTGGCCGGTTTCGTGGATTACGCCCATCAGGGCCTTGGTGAAGTCGGCTTCGTCGTATCGGGTGGTCAGTCGCACGTCCCGGGGGGAGCCGCCACAGAAGGGGTGGGCGGACACGTCCAACCGCCCATGGTTGAAGTCAAAGCCCAGTGTCTCCATGGCCCGGCGGCCCAGTTCCTTTTGCAGGTCGATGGGGAAGGGGCCTTGGGGAAGTGCGGGCTCGGCGCCTTGCCGGTCGAGGACCTCCTGAAGGAACCCGGGCAGGAAGGCCTCCAGGTCACCGAAGATTGCGTCGACTCGGGCGGAGGATCCGCCGGGCTCGTATTCGTCGAGTAGGGCGTCGTATAGGTCCACCCCCAGGGCCTCGGATTTGGCCTGGGCCGATTGGCGGACCAGGGAGAGCAGGGCCGCCAGTGGTTCCCGGACCGACGCGAAGTCGTTGGCGGGGCGGGCCTTGCGCCAGATCCGTTCACAGGCATTCGATGCACGGGACAGGGCCTCCACCAGATCGCCGGGCAGAGCGGTGGCATGGGCGTGGGTCCGCTTGATCTCCCGCAGGTTGGCCATCAGCCAGGGGGCGTCGGGATGGTCGCCGAGGGTGTTGATCTCCCCTTCGGCCGCAGCGATCCAGTCGGCCACCTCCGGCGCGGTCAAGAGGTCGTGGTGGAGGCCGGTCAGGGTTGCGATCTGGTTGGACCGGGTCTCCGCTCCGCCATCGGGCATCACCGCAGCCATGTCCCAATGCAGGAACGCCTGGGCGTCCTCCATGGCCGACAGGCGGGAGAAGCGTTTGGTCAGGGAATCCAGCGCAGGGAGGAGGGGTGTTTGGCTTGGCATCGGAGTGTCCGGGTCCTAGTTTGAGGAGTGGGAAGCAACGGGCGGCTTCCATGGGAGGGAGTACGCCCAGAATATGGAGAGGAAAGACCATGACCGACAAGCCCAGGTTCGCCGTTCTGTTATCCGGCTGCGGCGTTTTCGACGGTGCGGAGATCCATGAAGCCGTCCTGACCCTGCTGGCCATCGACCGCCAAGGGGCTGTGTATCAGTGTTTTGCCCCCGATATCTCCCAGATGCATGTGATCGACCATGTGACGGGCGAGCCCACCGGCGAGACCCGCAATGTCCTGACCGAGGCCGCCCGTATCGCCCGGGGCGCCATCGCCGATCTGGCGACCTTTGATCCCGGCGACTTCGACGCCTTAATTCTGCCCGGTGGCTTCGGTGCGGCCAAGAACCTCTGTACCTTCGCTGTGGATGGTCCGGATTGCACCGTGGACCCGACGGTGGAGGCCGCCTTGACCAAGGCCCGGGCCTTTCATCTGCCAATCGGTGCGCTTTGCATTGCCCCGGCGGTGCTGGCCCGTGTTCTCGGTACGGGCAAGCTGACCATTGGCTCGGACAAGGATGCCGCCGCCGGGATCGAGGCCATGGGCGCCACCCACCAGGAGGCCACCCACGGGGAAATCGTCGTGGATGAGGGGCTTCGTGTGGTGACCTCTCCCTGTTACATGCTCGACGCGACCATTTCTCAAATCGCCGAGGGCGCGGACAACACGGTTGCGGCCCTGATGCGCATGGTTCAGCAGGGCCAACCGCAGACTGCGGCATAAGCGCGGGAACAGGCGTGGAGTCGGGACTTCTGTGGGAGAGGACCGGGGGAGTGAGAAAATTCTGAGGCGATTGAGCATCAGTCATTGGTGTAAGAGAATGACTGATGCTTTTGCCTGCCCCTGAGGCAAGGTGGACAACCCTGTCTCTCCAAGCAAGGGTGCACCATAACAGGTGAAAGTTTTATGTATACGGGCCTCCGGCGTTGACGCTTGCAGGGGGAAGCGTCTGAATGCTGGTGTGATTGACATCGTATTTGACCGGTAGAAAGTGATGCATTCGTTCTAAAGTTTGTATGGGGTGCCGGGAATGGACATGGGGGCGGCTCGAAAGACTGTGGAGAATGGGAAGTCCAGGAACGGAACGCCGCCGATCGTTGCCGAACGGCGGCCCGCGTCATTGCTCGAAGACTCCCGGCGTCAGGTCAAGGAATGGTATCGACCGATCTTCGCGTTGCGGCGCTCCGATCTTCCCGCCGGGTCAGGTCCTGGGGGGGAGGGCGAAACGGTATGGGATTGGTCTACGGTGGTCGGCGGCCTGACGGTGGCTTTGCAGCCTGTCGTCAGTCTGCGCGGTGGGCGTGTGATCGGTTACGAAGCCTTGATGCGGATCGCCGATGGTAGCCCTTCAAACTTGGCCAGCTTGACCCCCGGCGGGTTGTTTGATGCCGCTGCGCGGTCCTCGAAGGTTCATTGGGGTGAGCGGGGGCTGTCTCCCTTGGTGTCGCTGGAATGCCGGGTCTGGACTCTGGCGGTGGACAGCTTCACCCGCGTGTCGAGCGCCGGAGATCTACGCCTTTTCCTGAACCTGGATAACCGTCTTTTGGGACGATGGCGGGAGCTGTCCGATCATCTCATCGGGGAATTGGCGCGAGTGGGCCTCGACCCGGCCATGGTCAGCATTGAAATCAATGAACATCTCCCCCAAGGCGTTTGGGCAGAAGAGGCTACGCCGGGGGGGGCAGAGGAGGACGGCCTGGATGCCATCGTTCAGGCGATGATCTCCCTGAAGCGGACGGTGGGAAAGGTCGCCTTGGACAATTTCGGCGCGGGCAACGCCAGCCTGCCACTGCTGAATGCCCTCCAACCCGATTATGTGAAGTTCGATCGCTATTTCGTGGACGGCGTGCATGAGGACCAGACCAAGAAGCTCTTTTTGGGCAGTCTCGTGAACATCTGTCATTTGATGGGGATTCAGACCGTCGCCAAGGGGGTGGAAGCCGCCGAGGATTATTACGCATGTCGGGAGGCGGGGGTCGACATGATCCAGGGCAATTTGCTGGCCCAACCGGAATCCGATCCGACCAAGGTGCGTACCGATTTTCCAGAGGCGCGGGCGTTGAATGCCCGGGAACAGCGCAATAATGGCCAAGGGGACGAACGTTTGGTCGCGGCCCGGATCTTGGAGGTGGACCCCTTGGTGCGCTCTGCCGCCATGACGGATGTGTTCGATCGCTTCCGCCGCCATAAGGACCAGACCTTTTTCCCCGTCGTGGACGAAAACCAGGAACCCCTGGGCTTGGTACGCGAGTCCGACCTGAAGGACTACACCTATTCGCCCTTCGGCAAGGACCTGATCAGCAACAAGGGCCTGGGGCGGAATCTGGCAGCTTTCATCTCCCGCTGTCCCACGGTGGATATCGCCACTCGCGCAGAGAAGATCCTGGAGGTTTTCTCCAATAATGCCCAAAGCGAGGGGCTGATCATCACCGAGGATGGCCGGTATCGCGGCTTCCTGACGGCGTCCTCCCTGCTGAAGGTTATCAACGAGAAGAACCTCGCTGCGGCCCGGGATCAGAACCCCCTGTCAAAGTTGCCCGGTAACGCGGTCATCAATGAATATCTGGCCGACACCCTGGCCCGGCCCGACGATTGGTTGGCGTTGGCCTATATCGACTTCGACTTTTTTAAGCCCTTCAATGACAAATACGGATTCCGCCAGGGCGACCGGGCGATCCTGCTGTTTGCCGAACTGATGCGGGCCCATTTGGCCAATGATGGCCACTTCATCGGCCATGTGGGGGGCGACGATTTCTTCGCGGGCATGCGGGGATTGACCCCGGAGGTGGCCGAGGATCGGACCCGCGCCCTGGTTCGTCGCTTTGAACAGGACGTGGCCAGCTTCTACGACGAGGAAACCCGGCGCCTGGGTTATATCGTGGCCAAGGACCGGGAGGGGGTAGAACGGCGCATGCCTCTGTTGTCGGCCAGTTCGGCCATCGTCATGGTGCCACCGGGGCATGACCCCCTGGACGTGGACGCGATCAGCAATTTGATCGCCCGCTTGAAGAAGGAGGCCAAGCGCGCCGAAGGGAAAATCGCCTTGTCCACCATTCCCGTCGAGCGGGGAAATGTTCAGGAGGAGCTGTTTTGTTGATTTTTCCTGTATGCTTTCCAAGCCTTGCCGTACAGTCTGATGGCCCTGGCGTTATGCGGAGACTGCCGTCATAGGTGCTGTATGGGAGAAGGGAAACTGTCCTGACCGGGGAACCGGTTTTAGGGTGGCTTCTTTCGCGTTTTCTTCAGGGGAACGTGGGGGGGCTGGCGGAGAACATTTGTGAGAATACTGATCGCCGACGACCACGAGCTGTTCCGCGATGGCCTGCGGATGGTGCTGTCTGATCTTTCGACGGATTTGGAGATCACTGAGGCCAGTACTTACGACGGTGCCCTGGGGCTCGTTGAGCGGGCGGAAGGCGATGATCCGTCGGTGGCCCCCTTCGATCTGATTCTGGTGGATCTGGTCATGCCGGGTCTGCCCTGGGTGGACGGGTTGGCCTCCTTGCGGGTTGCGGCGCCGCAGACACCCGTGGTGGTCCTGTCGGCCAACGAGGACCGGCGTCTCGTTTTGGAGGCTGTGCGGCTGGGGGCTTCGGGTTTTATTCCCAAGACCGCGTCGAGCAAGGTCATGATCCGTGCTCTGGATTTGGTCCTATCCGGGGGGGTCTACCTGCCCACGACCCTGCTTGATGAGAGCTCCATGCCGATGGCTTCTGCCTTGTCCGATCTTCCCGCTTCCGGCCCCCCTGCCTCTGGCCACTCTGGTTCCGGGGGACAGGACGGCACGGCGATGATATCTCCGTTGACCCCCCGTCAGCGTGATGTGCTGTCTTTGCTTGGCCAGGGGAAGTCCAACAAGGAGATTGCCCGACAACTGACCCTGTCCGAAGGGACCGTGAAGCTGCATGTGACGGCCATCCTCAAGGCCCTGAATGTCACCAATCGAACGGGGGCCGTCATCGCCGCCCAGCGCCTGGGGCTGACGTAATGGCGGCCTTTGTCCTGCACACTCTATCCTACCGTATTAAAGCGACCTTTTAACTGTCATGACACAACACCACGCCGAACGGGTTTTGCCTTTTAGCCGCCGCCAGATGTTCGATTTGGTCGCTGATGTGGAGCGTTATCCCGACTTCGTTCCCTGGTGGATCGCCGCCCGGGTCACGGGCAAGCGCCATCTGGTTTACCATACGGAACAGATCATGGGGATGGGGCCGGTCCGTCTTCGCTTCCAGTCGGACACGACCTTGCATCCCCCCGACCGTATTTCCGTGGTGTCCCATGGGGATGCCATCAAGGACATGAATCTGGTTTGGCGGTTCGACGAACATCCGGAGGGATGCCTGATCTCCCTGGACATGACCATGGTCTTGGGGGCCCGAAAACTGGAAAAGCTGTTGGCGGGAATGACGGAGGAGGCGGCGGTGAAACTGGTCGAGGCCTTTGAAAAACGCGCCCATGTCCTGTTTTCTGAGGACTTTTGAGAACCCAGAGTGGGATTGTGGTGCCGAGAATGTATCCCAAATTTCTTTCGCGACCGCGAAGGGCGGGGTATGATCGCCACCCTTTCCGATAGCCGTATCGGCTATCGCTCCCCCCAGTCGATTTTGCCCAATCGACCATCCTCTTCCCGCCCGGCCTAATCGGAGTGCCTCGCGTATGAACAAACCCCAAGGCCCTCTGTCCCGCCTGGATCCCGAAGCGGCAGTTATGGGACCCGAGCCCGACTATCTCCGTAAAACCTATACCTGGGCTTACCTCAATCCCCGTCACTTGCCCTTTCTGGATCGGGGGGTTGTTGTTTCGGCCATTCTTTGGGGAAATGCCAACCGGCTTATGGAGGCGGCCTTCCAGGAGTTCCAGCCGGGGGACGACGTGCTGCAGCCCGCAGCGGTTTATGGTCCGTTTTCCAAGCGGTTGGCCAAGCGGTTGGGGGCCGATGGGCGGTTGGAGGTGCGGGATGTGGCTCCCGTCCAGATTGCCTTCACCCAACGCAAGATGGCTGGCATCCCTGGAGTGACCGTGCGGCAGGGGAATGCGGCGGACCCCGTGGGGCGGCAAGTCGATGGCGTCTGCTGTTTCTTCCTGCTGCACGAAGTGCCCGATGACTGGAAGCGGCGGATTATCGGCTCCCTGCTGGACGCGGTGCGGCCGGGGGGGAAGGCGGTCTTCGTCGACTACCACCAGCCCGCAGCCCTGCACCCCCTACGCCCCATCATGTCCGGAGTCTTCCACTGGCTCGAGCCCTATGCCCTGGGGATGATGGGCAAGGAGATCCAGGAGTTTACGGACCGGGCCGGGGCATTCACCTGGCGCAAGGAAACCTACTTCGGCGGGCTTTATCAGAAAGTGGTGGCTGAACGGGCTGCTTGAGGTCGGGGAGTCGGGGGCTCCCCGCTTTGGCGCGGCCTGGGATGCCCCTTTCCCGGTGGCTTTTTTGTCCATCCCCGAGCCCATGGGCGGGAATGGCGCCCGAGCCCCTGGGCGGGAATGGTGCCTGACCCCTACATCAGCTTATCCTGCACGTGAAAATGCTGGTTCTCGATCTTGTTGAGCAGGACGCGGGCCTTGGGGAGCCAATCTTCCGCGCTCATCCCCGGGGGCATGGGGCAGAGCAGAGCGATGGTCGGTAAGGGACCGTAGCGGTGTTCGAATTCATGGAGCACCTTCATCTGTTCGCGTAGCAGGGAGCCCGTGCCGTTGCAGATGTCCTCCATCACCGTGCGTAGTGCCCGGAAGAACACGTCGACGCCATAGGTCATGTCCTTCAGCGCCTCCTGCCCCGGGCGCATGATGAATTGTTCGGCTCCGGCGATCTGGGACATGAGAAGCTTCTCCACCCGGCCGATTTTGGCTTGCTGGGCTGAGAGGGTCAGCATCTTGCAGCGGGCTTTAACATAGCGGTCCACGTCCGCCTTGCCGATCGAGCGCGCTTCCGTGCGGCCGTCGCGGAAGGCCATCAGGGCCTTGCGTTCGCTCTTGCTCATCTGGGCCATCAAGCCCTCCACCTGCTTGCCCATGCCCCCCTTGCGCATGCCCGACAACAGTTTGGAGCGGGCCGCCCAACGGGCAATCACCGTGGCCGCGTCGCGGGGTGCGATGCCGCCGAAGTGGAAATACTTCCGACATTTGGCCGCCACCGGAAACACCGGATCGGCGAAGTTCGCGAAGAGCTTGTCCATCACTCCCGTCTGTCCGGTTTCCTGGGCATAGGTGTAGCAAACCGCCGCCACCTCGCCCTCGCTCTCCTGGAAGCGGACTTCCTGTCGGACCTGCTGATACATGGCGGCAACAGTTGTCGGGAAGGTGTCGGGTTCAATCCGGTTATCGCTGAGGAATTTTTGGAACCGCGCCTTGCCGTCGGTGTCCTCCAGGCCAAGCTGGGCCTGCACCAGATGGCGCTCCAGGGCCTCGTTGACGTCAAGGCCCGCCAGATACTCGCCGATGGCATATTCCGCCACGTCTTTGAAGGAGGCCAGAGAGTTGCCGTATTTCACCTTCGGCAAACGGGCCTGCCGGGCGTCGGCGGAGGATTTGAAGGCTTGGACTGCCGATTGGGAGGTTCCTTTGTCCAGGTTGCTGACCCGGGTGGGATCGGAGATGGCGTTCAGGAACAGGTCCAGAGTATAGCCGAACAAACCGTTCCACAGGGGGTTGGAACTGAGGCGGTCGAGGGCCAGGAAGTCCGCTTGGGTGAAAATCTCCTGGTCGGCCAGATTGTGGAACAGGGCATCCATGACCCGGGTGGACCAGGCTGCGGGGGTGTCATTTTCCTTCCAACTGAACCAGGGGGTATGGTTCAGCCGCAGGAACAGGATGATGGCCTGCAATCCCACCTTTGGGTCCTTGGGCATGGGAATGCTGGGCTTGTTGCCCAGGGCCAGCTCCAGCATGGCGTCCATGGTGCCGATGCTGTTCAGGCGGATCAGGTTTTTCCCCTCCAGCAGGGCGGGATCGCGCAGCAGGTTGGGCGTTGGCGGTTTGGCTGCCGCTTCGGCCAGGATCTTCTCGCCATCAACACCGAACTTGGTCAGCATCTTGGCGATGCGACGGTTCATCGCTTGGGCCGATTCGGGGAGATCGCGGGGTGGGGCGGAGGCAGGGGGCGTTGTGGGAGGGGATTTGGGCTGGGATGCGCTGGGTTTGGTCATGGGTTTGGGGCGTTGCGTCATCGAGGAACCCTATGTCGCGCGAGCGGGTTTGGATGGAAGCGTGAACGTTGGCGGTAGGGGACCCTTGCGGCCCACGGATTTTGCCAGTTCCTGAATTTCGTTGAGTTCCTTCACCAGGTAATCGCGGACTTCTCCCTTGCTCAGGGTCAGGCCCGTGACCATGATTTTGGCCCGGGACTGGGAAATCATGTTGGCCTTGGCGGCCACAAACAGTTTCTTCTTGCTGCCTTCCGGGTCGGTCGCCAGATCCATCAGCGACAATCCGATCTTGTTGGGCAGGGCGGTGATGATCGCGTGCATATCGTTGGGCGCCAACCCCGCGAGCAGGTAGCGGATGGCCCGGAGGTCGTCACTGGTCACGGCGTAGTGAAAAACCGTATTCCCATCGCGGTCCTGCTGGAGAATCAGGGAGAGAAGAGGGTTCTCCGGAGCCGGGGAGGTCTTGTCAACGGTTACCGGTTTTCGAACCCGCTCGCCCCGGACCATATGGACGATCTTCAATTCGTCATTGCGCATGAGGCTCGAGATCTTGGCGAGATGGGTATATTTTTTGCTGGCCAATGTCTTGAACAGTAAGCCCTCGCCTGCCGCATCCCGCCGCAAGATACGTTTGGCAAGCAGGAGTTGGGCGTAGGTCTTCCGTGTTGCCACGTCGCTTGCACCCATGGTGGTCACCGTTTCGATGGTATTTTGCATCAGCAGGCGGAGCAGGTCGTCGAACATTGCGTGGTTGGAGATATCGATCAGCTTAAAGAACGGCGGTGCACTGTCTTTCTCGCCGATGTAATCGTAAAAGAGCCTGCAGGTGGCCGCGCGCAGGGTGGCGTCCGCCTGGGGCTGGATCGCTGTTCGCAGGATGTGTTGGCACAAAAGCCCTTTGTTCTTCTCGATATCGGTGGTGAACAGGAAGCACATCAGATTGGCGCGCTTCTGTTCGTCCTTCGTCCCTTCCGAGATGGCGCTTTCGATATTTTCGATGGTCAGGTGCTTGGTCTGAATCAGCGCGTTCAAGGACTGCCACCGGGGTTCGGGCAGCAACATTCTCGAGAGCGGCGACTGGCCCAGTTTGTTGCGCCGGGAGAAGTCGATATCCATGGACAGCAACTGGCGGGCCATGCGGAGCGTGGCCTTGCCTTCGTGTCGGCGCAGGGTGGACGCCAAATAGTGCCAAATGCCGTTGCCGTCATTGTCCTCGACGGTCAAATAGGCGTAAATCCGGGGGTCCTGCTCCATTTCCTTCCAATAGGAGAGGATTGTATCGAAAATAACGGCAGCCTCTTCCACATCCTCCAAGTGCAACCGATATTGCAGATAGGTTTCTCCATCCTCGCCCCGGGCCCTGTATAGGTCATCCGAATTCTCGTTGAATTTGATCCATTGCAGGAAGAAATGGCCAAAACGTCCGGATGAGGCTTTCTGGTGCCGGGTTTGAATGTCCTCGTGAATGTCTGCAACGGATTTCATGCTTCGTCTTTGTCCCCGGTAAAAGGTCGCCTGCATTCGAATATGGGTCGAAAAGCCTGCGGTGCGCCAGGGCGCGACCACGGGAAATCTTTGGTCTCCCACCGTTCGGTTTTGCCCCAATCCATATGGCGCCGCGACCGTTCAAACTAGATTTTGACAGGTCTCGCGTTCCAGCGCGAGCCATCACCGGTCTGATCGGGGGAACATTTACCGTTGGGTCGATCAGTGGGGGGCCGTCCCTCGTTTTGTCTCCAGTCTTCGATGTTATTTCCTCCTGTTTGCCCGGGTGTGGGTGTGTCGACCGTCACACCGGGGGAGAATGGCGGTCCGTTTCAGGGGGGCTCTGGGGGAAATGCACCGAAAATACTGTGCCCCGCCCTGGTCGAGACTTCAAGGAGAGGTCCAGGCCCAACAAGCGGGTGAGGCGATCCACAATGGCCAGCCCCAAGCCCAATCCCTCGCTGCGGTCACGGTCTTCCAGGTCCAGTTGGGTGAATTCCTCGAAAATTCGGTTCCGGTCGGCCTCGGCGATGCCGACACCGCTATCCCAAACCTGGATCATCAAGCCGTTGGAATGGCGGCGGGCGCCCAGGATAACGCCCCCCTCCTGTGTGTAGCGCAAGGCGTTGGAGAGCAGGTTGCGGAGAATTCGCTCCAGAAGGTGCCGGTCCGACTCCACCGTCAACGACGTGGGCGCGACGCGCAGCTCCAGGCCTTTGGCTCCGGCCGACGCCTGGAACTCCCGTCCGAGGCTTTCCAGAAGGGGGCCGATGGCGACGGTCTCCGATTTAGGTGTCACCACGCCGGCCTCCAGTTTCGAGAGGTCCAGTACGGCCCGAATCAGGCGGTTCATGGCCGCATGGCTGGTCTTCAGCTCCGCCACGGCCCGCTTGGCCCGATCGCTTTCTGCGGTGCGCCCGATCATGCCCGTATACATCATGGCCGCTTCCAGGGGTTGGAGCAGATCGTGGCCCGCCGCCGCCAGGAACTTGGACTTGGAGATGTTCGCCCGGACCGCTTCTTTCCGGGCTTGGTCGATTTCGCCGGTACGTTGGGCGATCTGCTCTTCCAGGGAGTCCTTCGATGCCCTTAAAGCCGTAGTCATGTGATTGAGTTGTTCGAACTGTCGGCGGATATGGCTCACCATGGGGCGGAAGATCAGCAAAACCTCCAGAAGCAAGGTGGTCAGGGTCAAGGTCAGAACAGCCGTTTCCAGCCGGTGAAGGCGGGTAAGGGCGGCCTCTCCTTCCTTCTGGTAGACGTAGACCAAGTCATCAAGATCCTGCAGTAAGGGGCCCGAGGATTCGGCAATCACCTGCCGGTAGGCGTCTGCCACGGCCGGATCGTCCAGCCGGGCAACGGGGGTTTTCAGAATGAGGCGAAGGTTGGAGATGAAGTGGGTAATCCGGTCGTCCAGGTTGGGAGTGCCGTCGTAATAGAGGGCGGAGACGGTATCGCTCATCTCGCGGGGCAGGTTCATCTCGGCGCTGCCTTGGGTCAGTCCCCGGTGCGATGCCTCGAACAGATCCACCGCTTCTTCCAGGGGGCGGCGGCAGTCTTCAATGGCGACCGGGCAACGCCCCGCAACCAGCCGCTCGGCGAAGAGGGTGCTCCGTTGGGACAGCATACGCTGGCGACCACTGACATTGACCACGGCCAGGGTGCGGTCGTGCTGGGCGACAAGCAGTTCGAAGGCGCCGTATGCCGAAAGAGCCAACAAGGCGATGACGGCGAGCGCCAAGGCATAACGACGGGTCATCCAGGCGGATGGCGCGTTGAGGGGAGAGAGAGGGGGGGGAGGAGTGCTCGCCATGCGCCGAGTCTAGCACGGGACGCCCGTCCCAAAAAGGCGCGGAGTAATTGCCCCAAAGGGGCATGGAGTAATTGCCCCAAAGGGGCATGGAGTAATTGCCCCAAAGGGGCATGGAGTAATTGCCCCAAAGGGGCATGGAGTGATTGCCCCAAAGGGGCATGGAGTGATTGCCCCAAAGGGGCATGGAGTGATTGCCCCAAAAAGGGGTCAGGCCTTGCGGAGCCAGCTTCCCCTTGTGGGTTGATCGAACAGGAAGCCCCCTTCGGGATGGGGGCGGCTCAGCCGGTCGAAGGCTGCGCGCAGGTCTCCGTCCAGATCATCGAAGGCTGCTGCCCGCTCCGGATTGGCCGCCACGATTGCGTTTCGGGTGCTGTCGTAGTCTCGACGCCGGGCCGGGTGGATGTGCACCTCCTCCTTCTCCAGGCGAAGGCCGACCTTATCGGCAGCGTGGAGGTGCTCCAGGGCGAAGGCCCGCACTTCCGTTTCGTCATCCACGGGGCGCAGAAACTCGAACAGGGGACCCTCGGCGATGGGTTCGGTGACGTACACCAGCCCGTCGGGTTTGATCACCCGGGCCGCCTCTGCCAGCGCCTTGCCCATCAGGGCCACGGGGACGTGGTGTAGACTGTTGAAAAAGACCACCACGTCCATGCTGGCGTCGGGCAGCGGCATGTCCTGCGCACCGCTGTCGAGCACCGCCATGCCCGGCAGAAGCGTGCTTGCCAGATAGCGTTCGATTTGCTTGGGGCTGACCTCCAGGCCCAGGACCACCCGGGCGCCGGCCTGGGCCAGCAGGCGGCTGATTGAACCGTCGCCGCAACCGACATCCAACACCGCCTTGTCCGTCACAGAAACGGCTTCGAGCAGGGCATCGGTGTTGCGCAGAACGCGGGGCGCAGTCATGGGGGATCCTTGTTTGCCGGGAGGAATTAAAGGATGTCGGGACGTTCGGGCCGGTATTGAACCTTGTTGCCTTTCTCGAAGGCTGCGACGAACTGGGCACATTGGCGCTTCCGACCGAGGGCGGCCGACAGGTGGTCATGGGGGACCGGCGGGCTGGACAGGTTGCTTTCTTCCATCATGGACCGGACCTTCTCCAGGAACTCCTTGAGGGACACGGCTTCGACCAGATCGGCGATGAAATTGGTGAAGGCCGACAGGCGGATCTTCTGGTCGGGTTGGTGGAAGGCCGAAACGGAGAACGACCCTGTGCGGCCCCCCCGGCGCTCCAGGACCGCAGCGCGCAAGTGGTTGGAGAACGGGGTGAAAACCACGGCAGTCTGGCTTTCATGCTGAACCACCACGTCTTCCACGGTGCCGAACAGAGATTTCGTTGCGTCCTTGATAATGTCGTCGGTCAAGTCCTCGCCCTTGGCGACCCGTTCGATCTGATCAATGGGCAGGGAGCCTTTGGTGGCGAAGGCCGTTTTGCCTTCCACATGGACGGAAACCCAGGACTCAGGCTGAAACCGACGTTCATAGTCGCTGCGCTTGCGGTCCCATAGGTCGTACCAGTCGACGGGGACTTCCCGGTGGAAGACCTGGGGGTCACGCAGGAACCGCTCGACCACCATCGATGCCAAGCGGAGGGTCGAGGAAATATTCTGTCCGCGGATGACCACCTGCTCCTTGCGGTGGGTTGCCATCAACTCCAGGATAACCCTGTTGGAACGAATAACGAAGGAGTTCTCCTGTTCAGGATTCGCAAGTGCGTCCCCAAACTGGTGAATGGACGTTTTTTCCCGGAACAGGGATATGGGTCCGATGGACGCCATGTCGCTATAATGTCTTTCTCGTAAGGATTGAACAAAGGTTGGGTTGGTATCCAAAAGATTCTGGGAGGCTTTCGAACGACCACCCCGGTTGTCCGATTTTCCGCTCGGATGATCAAGCGATTTTACCGAGGAGTGTTCATGATTACAGCTATCGTCGTCCTCGGAGCGCGCCGCGCCCAGGATGGATCCCCGTCCCGGGCGATGCGCCGACGGGTGGCCAAGGCCGTTCTTCAGGCCCGGGGATTCCCCGGAATCCCTGTGATTTTCAGTGGTGGAATAACCCGGGGAACGGTCAGTGAGGCCCGGGTTATGGCCGGACTTGCTGCGGCTGAGGGATTGAGTCCGGAACGGATCGTTTTGGAGGAGCGGGCGAGGAACACCCTGGAAAATGCCAGAGAATGCATCCTTTTGTTACAAAAGCGGGGAATCGAACGAATTCTGTTGATCACGGATGCCCCTCACATGCCCCGCTCTCTTCTATGCTTCCGTCTCTTGGGGGGAGGGGATATGACGGTTCTGCCGCGCCCGGCTCCCTGGCCCAGCCCTCTGAACGCCTTGGTCATGGCTGTACGGGAGGTGGCCGCTCTGGCGAGCTATCTGCCCAAGTTGCGCAAGGAGCGGTTGAGGATGGGCTTGACCAGCGGGCCTACCAACCCCGAGGCTTGAAATGGAGCCGGGAGTGAAATTGGTACATGGTGGATCAAATAGGGCTGGGGACACGACAGGGGGGGCTTTCCCGTCACGGGGCTTTGCCCCGTCCCCCACTGGGGCCGAAAGGCCCCAGACCCCAAGCCTAAAAAACACGCGACACTGTCGTGTACGGTGCAAGTAGGGACGCGGAGTTGGATATTCATTCTGTCGTCAGTGTGATTATTCCCAATCGGAATCGGGTTGGTTTGGTTCTGCGCGCCTTGTTCAGCGTCGCACGGCAGTCCTCAGTGGAGGTGGACTGTCTGATCGTTGACGATGGCTCCCAGGAGGACATGACCACCGTGCGTGCGGTCATCGAAGCGATGGGTGGGCGTTTCCTCCGGAATACCGGACAGCCAGGCGCTGCAACGGCCCGAAATCTGGGGGTCGAGGCCGCCCGGGGGCGTCATGTGGCCTTTTTGGATTCCGATGATTGGATGTTTCCGCAAAAACTGGCTGTCCAATCGGTCCTGGCGCGGAAGATCGAAGCCCTGGGCGAGCGGCCTGTGCTGGGTTGCGGCATGGCCTTCCTGAAGGGGGGGCATCTTTTCGGCTTCGTCCCCCCTCCCTACAAGCCGGGCACGGCCATTTCAGAATACCTTTATGCCCAGGGCGGATTGTTCCAAACCAGTTCCGTCTATCTGTCCCGGGAGCTCGCCCTGGAGGTTCCCTTCGATCCGACCGCAACCGTCCACCAGGACACGGATTTGATGATGCGGTTGCAGGAGGCCGGAGCCCATATCGCCGTAGCGCCGGAGGTCCTGGTGGTCATGGACGCAGAGCCTCGGCCCGATCGGATCACCGTGGATCCTCGTCGGTTGGAGGCCGCAGGGCAGTGGTATGAGATGCGGAAAGAGACCTGGTCCCGGGCGGCTCGCAAAGGCTTCCTCCGGCGCGATTTGGCGTTCCGTCTCGCTCACGCTGGGCGCCGTGGCGCGGCTCTTCGGTGTTACGCCAAGGGATTGGAACGGCAATCCTCTCCTTTGGAGGTGATGAGAGATGGGGTGATCCTGGCCCTTGGCGAAAGCCGGAGCGAGGCGCTTCGCCGTAGTCTCGCCCGCTTCGTAAAGCGCAACAATCACCTGCCGTCGGACGACCCCATGTCCCGCTTGCTGCAAGCTGATGAACAGCGGGCCGCCGCGATTTTAGCCGGAGAGTTGGACGCTGTGGAAGCCTTGGGGCAGATCCGCGAAGGCGGATAAGGATCGGAGAAGGAAAAGAAAGGAGGGAGACAGTTCTGCTGCCTCCCTCCTTTCTTATACCAAGCGGCGCGGGTTGAAACCCACGCCGCTTTTTTTTGCGTTCAAACGCCAGGCGGGCTTTTACGCGCCATAAGGCGCGGCGGCCACTTGGCCGCTTCCAAGGTGCGGTGAGTCAAACTCACCGCACCTGGGTATTACCTGTCGCTTTGGCCTATTCTGCGGCGGCCAGCTCGGCTTTCAGCGCCTTGATTTCCGCAGCATGGGCCTCGTCCAGGCGTTTCAGGTCCAACCCGGAAAGGGATTGGAGGAGGCGCCAATGGCGTCGCCGCTCCTTCACCAGGGCGACAACGGGCGCAGAGACGGCGTACCGGACCAGAGCGCCGTTCTGTACCTCCCAGATGAAGGGTGTTTTGCCGCTTCTTTCGGAGTCCGGCAGGTCGATATAGTCGCTGACCAGGACCCCTTCGGCTTCGGATGGCAGGGGCTGGGGGCGGAACTGGCGCTTGAAACGCCCTTCCTGATGGGCGAAGTCTGCGGGCGTCAGGGGCGTTTTGAAGGTCCGTTCCTTTCCCTCCCCATCGATGTATTTCAGGGTTTTGTCGGTCCAATCTTCCGTCGGGGCAGGGTTGCCCTGCAGGGAGAAGCGCTCCGCCAAGGTCTCGCCGCCGTTGGGGTCGTGGACGAAGAGTGGCTGGACCCGGCTGGCGACCGCCAGACGCCCGTGTTCGCTGGCCACCGCATCGCCGATGCCATGCTCTCCCTGGCAGGGGGTGTAGACATCGATCACGGCGGGGGAATCGGTGTGGGTCAGGGCTTCCAGCACGGATTTCAGGAAATGCGCCTGCATGCCAATGGCCGTCTGCACGACCATCACCTTGGGGTGGAAGGCGGCGATCAATCCCAGTTCCTTCCGGGAATCCGACTTGCCCCCATGGGCTTTGCCCACCCGGGACAGGTCGGAGTCCTGGCCGGTGAAACTGGCCGTGGAGGTTTGTCCCCCCGTGTTGGAATAGGCCCCCGTATCAAGCACCACCACTTTGATCGGCGTGTGGGTGGCCAGCAGGCGGGACAGGGCGCCGAAGCCAATGTCGTAGGTCGCCCCGTCGCCCCCCAGACTCATGACGGTTGGCAGACGGGACAGTTCCTCCCCATCGAAGGCGTCCCAGGCGAAGGTCCGTAAGGCGGCGGCGTCGCTCTCCGGATCATAGGCGTCGTCCCGCTCCAAGCGGGCGATGCGCAGGGCCTTGAAGTCTTCTGTGGCGTCGGCGCAGAGCCCCTCGAACAGGCCCTTGGCCAGGGCCGGCGTGTCCTGGAACAGGCTGTTGACCCAGGGGTCCCGGTATTGGGTGAAGGGGAAGGTGGAGGAATAGACGCTGGAACAGCCCGTGGCATTGGCCACGACCATGCCCGCCGCACCCCTTCCGGTCGGGCCGTCCTCCAAGCGGTACAGGTAATCCTCCAAGCGGGCGAGGGTGTCCTCAATCCGCTCCCGCCGTGCCCGATCCTCTGCGGGCAACTCGGCCTTTTTGGCCATCAGATCGGCGACCAGGGCTTCACCCTCCGCGATCCAGGCCTTGCGTTTGTGGCTGTGTAAGGCGTGGGCGGCGGCGGTGATCAAGCGAATGGCCGAAGCCTCGCCACAGCCCCGGCAGGCCCCATGGCCGCCGGTGGTGGCGTAGTAGTTCTCGCGGTCCAGGATCAGCCGCCGGGCGAGTGCACCGGTCAGGGTCTCGGTGAAGCGGTGGGGCGTGTTGGGCGTCTTGGTCAGGAAGGAGAAGCGCGCTTCCAGACTCCCCAGTAGTTCTTCGTCCTGGTCTGCCTGGACCAGGGCGCCCGGGCCACAGACATGGACGCATTCCAGGCACCCGCTGCATTTGAAGGGATCCAGGCCGACGGAGAAGAGACCGCCCGTGCCCGGTTCCGCTTTTTCCGGCTGTTTGAAGAAGGGTGTGGTTTTCGCAACGGGGAAATTGGCCAGGGTGTCGGTCACCCGGGCGACGATGGCGGCATGGCCAGGGGCGGCGCCAAGCACCCGGGAGGCGGCCCGGGAAAAGGCGGCCTCCAGATCCAAGGGAGCGGTTGCGGCGGCATAGGCGGCGCGGACCTCTCCGGCGATGGCGTCAACCTGGGCCAGGAGGGTCGGATCGCTTTCGTCGGAGGGGCTGGCTTCGGCGATGGCCGTGCGGATCAGGTCGGCGATGTCATGGACCGTACAGGGCATGGCCGCGTCGGGACAAACCAGGGTGCATTCCAGACAACCGGTGCATTTGTCCGGATCGAACAGGGGGACCCTGCGGCGGAACAGCCCCTTGTTCTTGCCCGTCGCACTGCCCCCGGGCATGAACAACCCCGAACCGGGCATGACCGGTGCCTCGCCTATGGTTCCCTCACGGAAGGGCTTGGCGACGATGTCATCATAGTACTCCGGATCGAACAGACCGGAGGGGGTACAGGATTCGGCCATGCCGCAGAGGGTCGCGGACAGGCTCGGGCTGAAGGGGTCCGGAGGGGCAGCGTTCGCTTCGGCGTTTTCATAGGCTGGGTCGTCGTAGGAGACCCGCAAGGTGGCCTTCAGGCCATCCTTGATGACCGCCATGTTGCCATCCACCACGGCCTGCCCCTTGCCGCCGAACTTCTTGGCGATCTGGTCCCGAACCTTGTGGAGAAGGGCGTCCTCGTCGGCTCCGGCGGTGATGCGCTCCACATTGCCGCAGAGCGCGCCGATGAAGGCGATGCCCATCATGCGGGTTTCCAGCTCCGGCGTGGGGGCATGGCGGCGGGCCACGGCGAAGGCGTCGATCACCAGGAAGTGGATCTTTTTCTCGCGGATGGTGCGTCGGGCGTGGCTGGGTAGGCTGCGCCAGACCTCCAGGGGATCCTCCTGGGATTGCAGGATGAAGGCCCCCCCCGGGACCAGTCCGCGCAAGGGGTCGGAATGGGAGAAAACCTTGTGGTCCGGGGAGAGGACGATTTCCACCTCCTCAATCTCCGCATTGGTGATTTTGACGGGCTCGGGGCTGAGGGTGATGTAAAAATTGGTCGGCGCCCCGCTTTTCTCGGACCCGTATTTGGGCGCAGATTTGGAATGGAGGCTGAGGGCGCCAGCCAGGATGTCGGTGAGCAGCTTGCCCGTGGCGATGGTGCCGTAGCCACCGACGGAATGGAACCGCACCCGGAAGGCGCCCTCTGGCAGCATCGGGGGATTGGGGCCGGTCTCCAGGGCCATCTGCTCTGTCCGGGGATAGGCGGCGCGCAGCCGTTCCTGGGCCAGGGCCATGCGCGGTGACGGATCCTTGGAGAAGAATTGGGACCCCAGGTAAATCAGCGGTCCACAGGGTGTTCCGTCTTTCGCCACTCCGGCGGGGCCGCTATCCTCGGCTCCGTTGGCGGAGCGGTTGTCCATGGCGTCAAAGGCGGCGATCAGGTGACGGGGCTGCAGGTCATGGGCACCCAGGCCGAAGATGGCTGTGGTCATACGGGGGGCGGTGTCCAGGGCGGGGATATCCAGGTGGCGGCGGGCAGAGCAGGCGTTTTCCCGGGCCTTGAATAGGGCATGGGCCACCCGCTCGGTCAGGGCGGTGGTCTCTGAGCGCTCCAAGACTGTCACGGCCCGCTTTCCGGCGAGGGCGGCGACGATTTCGGCTTCGGGGAAGGGGTTCAGCAGCTTGACCGCGATGCCCCCCACGGCCCGACCCTGGGCACGCAGGTAATCCACGACGGCTTCCACGTCTTGGGTCACCGATCCCAGACCGATCAGGACGGTTTCCGCGTCGTCACAGCGGTAGGGCATGACGGGGGTGTAGGTTCTGCCGGTCAGTTCTGCGAATTCGGCCATGGCTTGACGGGCCAGATGGGGCACATCGGCCGCGAAATGGGTCATGTGGTCGACGATGCCTGCCTGGAAATCCGGCTGGTTCTGGACGCCACCGGTCACGCCCGGTGCGTTGACATCGACCAGGGCGGGCACCCGGGGGCGCGAGCCCTTGGACCAAGCGCCGACCCAAGCGCGGCGCCAGCGGGGCTGGAGCGCGGGCGGCAAGTGTGCGTTGGCCTCTCCAGCCGTGTCGGCCGTGTCGTCGGCTTCCACGCTGTCGGCATTGGCGGCAAGGAAGGCCTTGAGGGCGGCCTGTTGGGCAGGGCTCAGGGCCTCACCCTGGCGCTCGATCCAATGGCGGAGTTGAAACACCCGACCCTTGGCGCCGAAGAGCATCTCCTGCGCCAGGGTCGGCGCGGGGATGCGTCCGGACGGGTCGCCCAGGTAGGTTCGGGTCAGGTCCGGTTCGGATAGCAGGGCTTCGCTCATCATGTGACTTGTGGCGAATCCGTCCATGGCATTGGCCACGGGGATCAGCGACAGGGCCGCCGTGCGATAGGCGATCAGGGCCAGGTCCGCCGCTTCCTGTGGGGTGGCGCCAAACAGGATGGTGTAGCCTGCGGGGAGCAGGGCATAGACGTCATCATGTCCGGCCATGACGTTGAGGGAATGGCGGGAGACGGAGCGGGCGGCCACCTGCAGCACGAAGCCGCCGACCTTCTTGCCCACAGTCACATAATGGGACTCCATGCCATAGAGAATGCCCTGGCTGGAGGAGGCATTGGAGATGTATTTGCCCCCGGTCAACGCGGCGCCCAGCGCGCCGCTTTGGGCGGAATGCTCTCCTTCCGGCTCGAAGAAGAAGGGGTGTCGCCCCCAGACGTTCAGTCCGCCTCCGGCGCGGAAATCCTCGTAGAGTTCGGAAATCTCGGTGGAGGGGGTGATGGGGTAGCCGATAACGCCGCCACAGACTTGGGACATGACATGGGCGACAGCGCCATTGCCATTGACGACGGAGGGTATGCCGGGAAACGGGACGCTCATGGCCGGAGGACTCCTTGCGGACCCGCCGGATAGGGGGAAACACTCCCCTTCGCGCGGGCCAGTGCTCATGGAATGAGCCTACTGCGACTGGCGGTCCGGCGCATGGACACAGGTCAATTTTCCGGCAGATTCCGCAATGGGCGTTGCCTGGGACGCCCATTGCGGTCGTCAGGCTTTGACAGGGAGGTTGCGGCGTTCGGGATCGCAGGGGGCTGTCTTGTTCACCCCATTCAGGAAGATCTGGACGGCGGTTTTGACCCTGCGGCGGAGGGTGTCCTCGTCGGACATGGGGGCTTGGCAGAAGGTGCGACGCAGGTGCAGGTCGGTGATAACCAGCCCCATGAAGATCTGGGCGAGGTCTTCCGGTGCGTAATCCATGAAGTGACCCGATCTCTGCCCCTCGGCAAACCATTCCGCCAGTCTGCTTTTGCTCCTATCCGGGCCAATCTTCAGGCAGTAAGCGCCGATTTCTGGAATATAGGGCCCCTCTGCTACGAGAATGCGGTGCAGGGCAATGGCTCTCGGAGCCATGACAGCCGTAAAAAGAAGGCATCCCAGTTCGAAGAGAGACTGCTCCGTTGGAGGTGGGTTCTTGGCATGCCAATCCGCAACGACGGCCCATATTTCTCCGGTTGTTTCCTCGACGATCGCCTTAAGAAGCCCTTCCTTGTTTCCGAAGAGCTTGTAGACAGTGCTCCGGGATCCCTTGGATCGCTCCAGAATGTCGTCCAGGGTTGTCCGTTCGTACCCTTTCTCAAGGAACAGGTCCGTGGCCGCCTCCAGTATGGCGCACCGGCGGGCTTCCGTTCTCGTTTGCACCTTTTCTCTCCCCTAACCACACCCCTAACGACACCCCTAACAAACGAAGGCTTGTTAAGTTGTGTACTGTACAATACAGTACACACATTCAATCCACTCACGCTACCCCCCGCTTAGGGGGAAGGCACGAAAAAACGGAATCCCACGCATGTCCTTGATGGCCTTTAAGGGCGCCGCCCTGGCGGCAGCAGCGAGCCTGCCCGTTCTGTTCTTCTCCCAGGCGAGTCTGGCCCAGGGTGCACCCGGGGGTGCGGGGGCTCTCCCTCCGATTCCGGTTCTCACCGTCGAGATGACCACGGTCCCCCTGCGGGTGGAACTGACCGGGCGGACCGTCGCCTATCGGGTGGCGGAGGTGCGTCCCCAGGTTGGGGGAATCATACGGAGCCGTTTGTTCACCGAAGGCATGGAGGTGACGGCGGGCCAGCAGCTTTATCAGATTGACCCGGCCACCTATGCCGCCCAGGAAAAAAGCGCCGAGGCCGATTTGGCCCGGGCGGAGGCCAGCCTGAAATCGGTGAAGGCCAAGGCGGCCCGCTATGGCGAATTGGTTCGGGTGAAGGCCGTCTCCCGTCAGGATTACGAAGACGTGGTGGCGGACATGGACGTGGCCCAGGCCGATGTTCTGGTCGCCCAGGCTGCCCTGGACCTGGCGCATATCAATACGGAATATACCAAGATGAGCGCGCCCATTGCGGGCGTGATCGGCACGTCTGCCGTGACCGAGGGTGCGCTGGTGACAGCCAATCAGACAACCCCCCTGGCCAAGATCACCCAGCTTGATCCCATTTATGTGGATCTGACTCAGCCTGCGGGCTCCTTGTTGAAGACGCGCCAGGACTTGGCCTCGGGCGCTTTGGCCCGGGACGATACGCCCGTCAAGGTGACGCTTTATGTCCAAGGGGCGAACAAGGCCCATGGCCAGACCGGATCCCTGACCTTTTCCGACGTGACCGTCGACCAAACCACAGGGTCGGTCCTGCGCCGTGCGGTTTTCCCGAATCCCGATGGCCTCTTGCTGCCGGGCATGTTTGTGCGGGCCGAATTGGACCTGGGCGAACAGCCCAATGTGGCACTGATTCCCCAGAATGTCCTGCAACGGGGCAAGGATGGCTCCGCGTCGGTTTTCGTCGTGGGCGAGGGAGACAAGGTGGAGGTTCGTCCCGTTACCGTCGATCGGTCCTTGGGGAACCAGTGGGTCGTGAGCGCGGGCCTTGCAAATGGGGATCGGGTGGTGACCGCCGGTATCTTGAAGATTCGGCCCGGCATGAAGGTTGCTCCCTTGTCCGATGCCGGGAAAGGGGAGGGGGCCTCCGCGCCGGCTTCGGCTGGCCCCGCTTCGGCGAGCAAGTAGGGCGGAGGCGATAGCATGTCCAAATTCTTCATCGATCGGCCCATTTTCGCCTGGGTCATTGCCATCGTTATCATGGTGGCGGGTGTCCTCTCCATTTTCCGTCTGCCCATCGAGCAATATCCTCCCATTGCCCCCCCAACGGTGAACGTCAGTGCGACCTATCCCGGTGCCTCGGCGGTGATGTTGGAAAATACGGTGACCCAGGTCATCGAACAGAAGATGAGCGGCCTGGATTACCTGCGGTACATGTCGTCGACCAGCGACAGTGCGGGCAATGTGTCCATCAGCCTGACCTTCGAACCGGAGGCGAACCCGGACATCGCCCAGGTGCAGGTGCAGAACAAGTTGCAATTGGCCATGCCCTCCTTGCCCGAGGTGGTGCAGACCCAGGGTGTGGTGGTTTCCAAGTCCGCCACCAGCTTTTTGATGGTCGCCAGTTTGGTGTCCCGCGACAATTCCGTCAGTCAGGGGGATCTGAATGACCTGTTGACCTCCCGGGTTCAGGATCCCATCAGCCGTGTGCCGGGTGTGGGTGAGGTCACAGTTTTCGGAGCCCAGCATGCATTGCGCATCTGGCTTGATCCGAACAGGCTGGTTGCCTACGACCTGACCACGAAAGACGTGATCAACGCGGTTCGCTCTGAGAACGTCGATGTCTCTGCCGGTCAGTTGGGGGCGATCCCGGCCGTGGAGGGGCAGTTGTTGAACGCGACCGTTCTGGCCCAAAGCCGGATGGAAACGCCCGAGCAGTTCGAGAATATCCTGCTGAAGGTGACTGAGGACGGGGGCGCTGTGCACCTGCGGGACGTCGCCCGCATCGAGGTCGGAAGCGAGAGTTATGCAGTCTCAGCCCTGATGGACGGCAGTCCTGCTGCCGCTTTAGGGATCAAGCTGGCGACGAGCGCCAACGCTTTGGAGACCGCTGATGCGGTGCGGGCGCGGCTGGCGTCCTTGTCGGAGTTCTTTCCGGCGGGGGTGGAGGTCACCTATCCCTATGATACCACGCCCTTTGTGAGCCTATCCATTGAGGAGGTGGTGAAGACCCTGATCGAGGCCGTGATCCTCGTTTTTGTCGTGATGTTCGTTTTCCTGCAGAACTTCCGCGCGACGTTGATTCCGACCATCACCATTCCGGTGGTTTTGCTGGGAACCTTTGGCGTGCTGGCGGCTTCGGGGTTCACCATCAACACGTTGACCATGTTTGCGATGGTTTTGGCCATCGGTTTGCTGGTGGATGATGCCATCGTCGTCGTGGAAAACGTCGAGCGCATCATGTCTGAGGAGGGGCTTCCCCCCCGCGAGGCCACGCGCAAGTCCATGGGCCAGATCACCGGGGCCCTGGTCGGTATCGCTTTGGTTCTCTCGGCGGTCTTCGTACCCATGGCGTTCATGGAGGGCTCGACCGGCGCCATCTACCGCCAGTTTTCCCTGACTCTCGTGTCGTCGATGACCCTGTCGGTGGTCGTCGCGCTGATCCTGACGCCTGCCCTTTGCGCTACCATTCTCAAGCCGGTGGAGAAAGGACATGGCTATTCCAAAAAGGGGCCGTTTGGATGGTTCAACCGGGGGTTTGACAAGACCCGCTCCTTGTATTCCAAAAGCGTCCAGGGACTGTTGCACCGGTCCATTCGGGTTCTTGTCCTCTTTGTCGTGCTGGTCGGTGGGTTGCTCTATCTGTTCAACCGCTTGCCGGGCTCTTTTCTGCCCGACGAGGACCAGGGGCTGTTCTTTATCCAGGTCCAGGGGCCGGCGACCACGAGCCGGGCGCAGACCTCCAAGATTCTCGAGCGGATTAGCAATCACTTGTTGGGAGCGGAAAAGGACTCCGTTACCAGCGTTCTGACCTTGGCCGGTTTTAACTTTTCCGGTCGCGGGCAGAATATGGGCATGGTCTTCGTTCGCCTGAAGGACTGGAGCGAGCGGACCACTCCGGACAAAAAGGTGCCCGCCCTGATCGGTCGGACCATGGGCTTTGTCTCGGGCATTCAGGAGGCCCGGATCTTCGCCTTCGCTCCACCAGCGGTGATCACGCTGGGTAACGCCTCTGGTTTCGAATTACAGCTCCAGGACCAGGGGGGCTTGGGCCACGATGCGTTGATGGCCGCCAATGGGCAGCTTCTGGGCATGGCCAATCAGACACCGGGCCTGATGGGGGTGCGTCCCAATGGCCTGGACGATACGCCTCAGCTGCGGTTGGACGTGGACCGGGAAAAGGCCAAGGCCTTGGGCATCAACCTGGACGACATCAACAGTACCCTCTCGGCTGCCTGGGGATCGTCTTACATCAACGATTTCATCGAAAACGGGCGCGTGAAGAAGGTCTTTGCCCAAGCCGACGCGCCGTTCCGAATGGTGCCCGAGGACTTTGGCCTTTGGCGGGTTCGCAATGAAGACGGACAGATGGTACCGCTTTCCGTCTTCACCGAGAGCCACTGGGAAATGGGCTCGCCCCAGCTGAAGCGTTTCAACGGCATCGCGTCGCGTACCATTCAGGGGGCAGCGGCGCCGGGGTACAGTTCCGGCGAGGCAATGAATATCATGGAGGGGCTCCTGGCCAAGCTGCCGCCCGGGATCGGCTATCAGTGGAGTGGCCTGAGTTACGAGGAACGGCTGGTGGGATCTCAGGCACCCATGCTGTACGCCCTGTCGGTTCTGGTGGTCTTTCTGTGCCTTGCGGCCCTGTATGAAAGCTGGTCGACGCCCTTTGCGGTGCTGCTTGCCGTTCCCCTCGGCGTGCTGGGGGCGGTCTTAGCGGTATCGGTCATGGGATTGTCCAATGACGTGTACTTCCAGGTGGGCCTGCTGACGACCATCGGCCTGTCGGCGAAGAACGCTATTTTGATCATTGAGTTCGCCAAGGAACTGTACGAACAGGGGCGGTCGCTCATCGGCGCCACCATCGAGGCCTGCCGTCAACGCTTGCGGCCGATCCTCATGACGTCTTTTGCCTTCATCCTGGGCGTTTTGCCGCTCGCGACGTCGAACGGAGCCGGGTCCGGTGCCCAGAACGCCATCGGTGTGGGGGTCATGGGGGGCATGATTTCCGCGACGATTCTCGGCGTCTTCTTCATCCCTGTGTTCTTCGCATCGGTCCAGCGGCTGTTCGGGCGAAACCCCAAGCGGTTGCCGCTGGTCGAGCCGGAGGACCAGGTGTGACAGCGACCAGACCCTTTCTGACATCCTTTCCATTCCGGGGTTTCCCATCCATGACGTCCTTCCTTTCCGGCCTTTCCGGTCTTTCCGGGGTGAGTTTGGCCCTTCTGTTGGGGGCATGCTCCCTGGCTCCCGACTATGAAACGCCGGAGATGCCGGTCTCCGGGCAATGGCCGGATGGGGCGGCCTATGACGACGGGGCCAGGGGGGCGTCCGCCGCGCCCCTGGCCGATCTGAACGGGGATTGGCGGCAGGTCTTCATTGATCCGACCTTGCAAAGCCTGATTCAAATCGCCCTGGAGAACAATCGGGACCTGCGGGTGGCGGCCCTCACTGTCGAGGCGGCCCGGGGGACCTATCGCGTCACAGGGGCGGATCGGCTGCCCACGGTGAACGCGGGGGCGGGCTTTACCGAAACGCGCACGCCCAAGACGGCCTCCTCCTCGGGCAAGCCCGTCACGACGGATACCTATAGCGCCAATCTGGGGGTGACCTCCTTCGAGCTCGATCTGTTTGGTCGTATCCGCTCGCTGGAGGACGATGCCCTGGAAAGCTACCTGGGAACGGCGGAGGCGCGGGAGAGTACGCGCCTCTCCCTGATTGCCGAGGTGGCCACCGCCTATTTGACCCTTTTGGGGGATCAACGGCAGTTGACGCTGACCCGGGAAACCCTTGCGTCTCGCGAGGACTCCTTGAACCTGACCCGGACGAGCGCCACACGGGGCGTGGGGACGGACTTGGATGTGGCCCAGGCCCGCACCGCGCTTGAGACGGCGCGGGTAAACCTGCGGCTCTACACCCGTCAGGTGGCTCTGGACCGCAATGCGTTGGAATTGCTGCTTGGCCAGCCCCTGCCTGGGGATCTTCCGGTTGAGGTGTCAGGGCGGGGCGACGGCGATTTTGTGGCCGATGTGCCGGTGGGCCTCCCGTCCGAGGTGCTTCTGGGGCGACCGGATATTCGCGAGGCGGAACATAGCTTGAAAGCGGCCAATGCGCGGATTGGCGCGGCGCGGGCGGCCTTCTTCCCCTCCATTTCCCTGACGGGGAACCTGGGAACGGCGAGCTTCGCCCTGAGCGATCTGTTTACCGGCGGTGCGGCAGCCTGGAGCTTCGGGCCAAGCATTTCCATTCCCCTGTTCGACGCGGGGCGCAACCAGGCCAATCTGGATGTTGCCAAGGTGAATCAGGAGATCGCCAAGGCCCAATACGAGAAGGCCATTCAGACGGCCTTCCGCGAGGTCGCCGATGGTCTGGCCAGCAAGGGCACCCTGGATGACCAGATCGCCGCCCAGCGTGCCCTCGTGGAGGCCTCCGAGGAAGCCTATCGCCTGTCCCGTGCCCGCTATGACAGTGGCCTGGACAGCTATCTGAGCGTTCTGGATTCCCAACGCTCGCTGTATGACGCCCGGCGGAATCTGGTGTCCCTGGGGGTGGAGCGGGTCACGAACCGGGTGACTTTGTACAAGGTACTCGGTGGCGGCGTGAAGGCACCGGTGGAGGTGGCGGAGGCGGAGTAGTCCTCTTTCTCCGCTTTTTGAGGGGGCGGTCGTCCGCCTCTCGCGCTTTGTTGGCATAAAACAGGGGCCGCTCGGGTAAAACCGGCGGCCCAAATTGATCGCGGACGACTCTGGAACCGCGATGCCGGAGGGTGTCGTGGTGGCCCCGTCAGGCATGGGCGATCCAACCTCGCCAAGTGAAAGCGGCGTAGAAGAGGGTGATCTCGGCAAATCCCGCTGCCCTTAGGATATCTTCGTCTTCCTGGGGGGTGAGCAAGGTCAAGCTCCTGCCCACGGCTGCTTGCATGGCCTTCGCTTGATCGGGGTCGACGCCGGAGGTGACGGCGAAGGAGGCGTAGCGCTCCAGCCACAGGGGGCGTTCTGCTTCGGATTGGGGAAAGCTGGAGTGGGCAACGGCGCAGGGCGCCCCGGGTTTTAATCTGGACCAAATTCCGTTCGCCGTGGTGCGTCGCACTTCGGGGTCCAGGAAGTGAAGGGTCAAGAGGCAGACCGCAGCGTCGAAGGGACCCGCTGGGGCGTCTTCGATATAGCCTTCGACGAAATCAACCCGCGCGGCCTGGGCACCCAGGGTCCGTTCGGCGAGGCGGAGCATTTCCTGGGAAGGATCGACGCCGACGAAATGCCAGCCGGGGTGGCTGTCGGCGAGGGCTTTCAATTCCATCCCGCCACCGGCCCCGAGGACCAGCACCTTGGCGTCCTGGGGGGCCCGCTCGTTCAGCAGGATCCCCGTCATGCGGTGTAGATCCTCCAGGCCGGGAATGAACCGTCGCGTTCCATCGGTGTATTTCGCAACCGCCTGCGGGTCGGAAAAGGTTTTTTGGAAGTCTATTGCGCCGTCTTTTGTGGGCATGGGGCGTCTCCGGTTCGTGTTAATCCGCGCTCTGCCAACCGGTGCTCGAAGTCCAGGCTCAATTGGGCGAGTGTGACCCTGGCAAATTGGGCGTGGAGAAGGGCCTCGGCTTCGTGAAACGCGGTGTCGAGGGCAGCGTTGACGGCTTGTTCAATAAGGCAATCGGCCTTTGGATCGCGGTGTCCCAAGGCCAGGATCGTGGGGCGGCCCAAGGCGTCGTAAACATCGGCCAAGGTGATTTCGGCGAGGCTTCGGGTCAGGGTCCACCCGCCCCCATGCCCCTTTTCCGACCGCACGTACCCTTTGTTGCGCAACCCGGCCATGACGCGGCGGACCACCACCGGATTGGTATTCATGGCCTTCGCCAAAACCTCTGAGGACAGGGGGGCATTCTGTCCAGCCATGTGCAGCAGAATATGGAGGACGCCAGACAGTCGACTATCTTGTTTCATGTAACTTTTATAGTTTCAATATTGGGTGTGGTCAATCCCCACTGGGCTGACGGGTCGAGGGTCTGCACTGGGCAAGACGGATAGCGTTTGGAGCGTGGTCGGGAGCGGTCTGGAGCCAAGCCGGAGCAACGGGCAGGCAGCCAAGGAAAAGGGCCGCTCGGATGTCTCCGGCGGCCCTTTCGAAATGGTGGGCACGACTGGGATTGAACCAGTGACCCCCTCGATGTCAACGAGGTGCTCTCCCGCTGAGCTACGCGCCCTTTGTAAGGGGTGAAACAGAAACCGAAGTCCCTGTTTCGTCCCGACCGGTACGGGGTGTTCCGTCGGGAGGACTGGGTTTTATCCGCGGCGGCGGCGTAATGCAAGTGCCTTTTTTCATCAAAACGCATCTTCTTTTCTCAGGGTCCGATTTGGGGGTGAAGGAGCACTTTTGGGGGTATGGTCTTCCATACCGTCATTTCCCGGGTTGGAGGAGAGGAAGGGGCCGGGGTATAGTCATGCCATGGATGGAAAAAACACGGGCTCTGTTGGGGCTTGCCCCCCTTTCGAGGTGCTTGCGCCTGATCGGCGAACCCTGCCGCTCGTCCTGTCTTCTCCCCATTCCGGGACGTTCTATCCGGAGTCCTTCCGGCGCCAGTCGATCCTTGATGACCTGGGACTGCGTCGGTCGGAAGATACCTTCGTCGATGTTCTGTTCGGCGCTGGGCCGCGTTTGGGGGCGCCCCTGCTGCGGGCTTTGTATCCCCGGGCTTTCCTCGACCTGAACCGGGAGCCCTATGAGCTGGACCCGGAGATGTTCTCCGACCCGCTGCCCTCCTATGCCAATGTGGCCAGTGCCCGCGTTGCGGCCGGATTGGGGACCGTCGCCCGGGTGGTCGGTGGGGGTGCGGAAATCTATGGGCACAAATTGCCCTATGTCGAAGCCGAGGCCCGGATCGAAGGGATCTATCGGCCCTACCACGCCACCTTGTCGGCCCTGATCCGGGAGACGCAGGATCTGTTCGGTTACTGTCTGCTGCTCGATTGCCATTCCATGCCGTCCGTCGCCCACGGCAGTCCCGCCTTCACCGCCCAGGTGGTCCTTGGGGATTGCCATGGGCGGTCCTGTGCGCCGGAAGTGACCGAGGCTGCGGAATCGGTCCTGCGCGCGTCGGGCCTGCGGGTTGCCCGTAACATGCCCTATGCCGGGGGATTTACCACCAGCCACTATGGACGTCCGAGTGGCGGGGTGCATGTTTTGCAGATCGAATTGGCCCGGGATCTGTACATGGACGAAGTCACTCACCAACCCAATGACGGGTTTGCGGCCTTGAATGACATTCTGACCGCCCTGGTGGGAAGTTTGGGAGATATTCTCGGAGCTTTTCTGTTGCCCGATACCGCCAGACTGCGCGCGCGAAGCGCCGAGTAGGGGGCGAAGGGGGTCAGTAAAAATACGGATATACCGGTTCCGGGGAGGGCAGAAGCGGGATCCGTGGAGGGACTGGAATAAAAAAAGGGCCGTGGTTGCCCACGGCCCAAGTTCAGGGAGGAAACGTCCAAGAACAGCGTTGGACATCCCTATGTCCGTTGCTGCATTGCAATAGCTAACCCTATTTGGAAGGGTTATTCAAGAACTTCCGAGTGGCACAAACTCTTTCCCGAGGGCGCGGTTTGCGGCTGTTGATCATCACAAAAATGTGGACGCATCTTTATTAGGGCGAGAGCTTGATCATTGTTCGAAAATTTCCCAGTTTCTTCCTGGGTCAATGAATTGTTTCGTGGAGCGTTGCGTTCCGTTCGGTGCAACAGTTTCAACAAATTGGAAACATAGTGTTTCCGAAGAGAATGATAATTGGTCGATATTTATGGTACGAATTTTGCTGTGACTGAGTCGGAATATGAGGGCTCTCCCTGTGACAAGGGGATGCCTTCCATCGCTTGAGGACCGCGCCATGTCTGCCTTCATGAGATCCAGTTTTACCTTGGTTCTATCAACTGTCTTGGCGACGGTCCTGGCGGGATTCCTTGGATTTTCAATCTCCCAGGCGCGGGCGGATACGCCGGTCCGATCCCTTTGCGCAGCCCAGACCCTGTCTCAGAACCAGGAAGAGGGCTTTCCCGAGCACATGTTGACCGCCATTTCCCTGGTCGAGAGTGGGCGTTGGGACAAGGGGTTGAAGGCAAGAATTGCCTGGCCCTGGACGGTCACCTCGGGGGGGAAGGGCAGTTTTTACCCCACCAAGGTCGCGGCCCTTCAAGCGGTGCGTGCGCTCCAGGCCCAGGGGGTGCGGAACATTGACGTGGGCTGCATGCAGGTCAACCTGCGCTACCATGGGGACGCCTTTGCCGGGGGTGTGGCGGAGGCCATGGATCCCGCCGCCAATGTGGCCTATGCGGTGAATTTCCTGAAGCGTCTGTATAAGGAAATGGGCAACTGGCCGAAAGCCGTGACCGCCTACCACTCAAAGACCCCAGAATATGCCGAGCGCTACGCCAAAAAAATCAACGAAGCCTGGATGGAAGCGAAGGAGAGCGTGCAAGACCGAGTCGAACTGGCCGCCCTGGTCACCGACTATCCCATCGCATCATCGAATTCGCTGTTCAGCTTGGAGAGGCCCTACGACGGGTTCTATTACCAATACGACGCCAAGCAGCGGAAAGCCCGTTTCGATGCGGTTGCCGAAAAACAGGCGCGGGAAGCCATCGAGCGGGCCAAGGCCGTGGATGTCGCCTATCGCGCCCGTATGGAGAAGGTCCGCGCGGAAAAGGCCAAGCAGGCCGCAGCCGCCAAGTCCTTCGCAGACAACTGGCGGGCCAAGAAACTGGAGGCCTGGAAGGCCAAGCAGCAGGCTCAGGATGCCTTTAAGGCCGGGCAAACCCAAGAGTCCTGGAAAGCCAGGGACGGAGAGTCCTGAAACGCGCTTTTCCCCTTTCCTGAAAGGGTTTCTTCCGAGAGGGGGTGCCATTCTTCCGGGAATTGCCTATAGTTCCCCCTTCGCGGGGGCGTCCTTTGGTTGCCCCTTCTTGGCAAGCAACCCTTTCAAAAGGGGTTGGGCTCGGCTCGCGAAGCCAATCCCCTCCGGGATGGAAACCGCCCGTTTTGCGGACTCCGTTTTGGGAGGCGGGTCCGACCGATCGATGGCACTCCGATGATCAACCCAAAGGGGATATCCCCAGCGGACGTATCCCGGCCCGATCTGTTCTCCATGGGTTTGGATGCGCTTATTTGCGACCTTGACGGGGTGGTGACCGACACCGCTTCGGTCCATGCGGCCTCCTGGAAAGACCTGTTCGATGGCTATCTGAAAGACCGTGCGGCTCGGGATGGCGGGCCGTTTATTCCTTTCTCCCTGGCTGAAGATTATATCGCTTTGGTCGATGGCAAACCCCGTTATGACGGGGTGGACAGTTTTTTGCGGTCCCGGGGGATCGTTCTGCCCTGGGGCACGCCTGAGGATTCAGTCGAGGCGGAGACCGTCTGTGGTTTGGGCAACCGCAAAAATACCCTGTTCCGTGCGGCACTGGGGCGGGATGGGGTGACCCTGTTCGATGGCGCTGTAGCCGTTATCCGTGCTTTCAAGCAGGCCGGGGGGCGGGTCGCGGTTGTCTCTTCCTCGAAGAATTGTGGCCCGGTTCTCGACCGGGCTGGGCTGTCGGATCTGTTTGATGCCACGGTCGATGGTCTGCTTGCGGCCGAAGAGGGACTGCCCGGCAAACCCGCACCGGATACCTTTCTGCGGGGTGCGGCCCTGCTGGGGGTGGCGCCCGAATCCTCCTGCGTGGTGGAAGATGCGGTTTCCGGCGTTGCCGCAGGGGTCGCCGGTGGCTTTCGTCTGGTGGTCGGCATCGACCGGGGCGCGGGCGAAGAGGCCCTGCGCGCCGCTGGCGCCCACTGTGTTGTCCGTGACCTTGGAGAGTTCCTGCCATGACTGACGCAACGGCTCAAATCGCCACCCCAATCGAATCCCTGCCCGATGCCCTGGCCGATGGGGTGGCCTTGCGGGGGGCGCTGGCGGGGCGGACTCCGGTCCTGTTCCTGGATTACGACGGGACCCTCACCCCCATCGTCGACCGGCCCGAGGACGCCATCCTGTCGGCCAAGGGGCGGGAAGCCGTGCGGGCCTTGGCCGCCAAGGTGCCCGTTGCTGTGGTCAGCGGCCGGGACCGGGCCGACGTTGAGGCGCTGGTGGGGATCCCGGAGCTGATCTATGCGGGCTCCCACGGCTTCGATATCCGCGTTCCCGGCAAGGGGGAGGTGGCCTTGGACGGCCTGGGCGACCATGTGGGGCTTCTCGACCAGGTGGAAGCCCAACTTCACGCGGGGTTGGATTCGATTGATGGGGCGCTGATCGAACGGAAAAAATTCTCCATTGCCGCCCATTATCGGCTGGTCTCCGACGGTGACTATCCGGCTTTCCGGGCCTGTCTGGATCGGGTCGCGGCGATGGATGGGGTAAAGGAAAAGCTCGGCAAGAAGGTCTTCGAATTCCAGCCCGATATCGATTGGGACAAGGGGAAGGCGGTGCTGCACCTGCGCAAGGCACTGGGGCTGGATGGGGATGACATGGCCGCCATGTTCTTCGGCGATGATGTCACCGACGAGGATGCCTTCAAGATCCTGCCCGGGATCGGTGGCATCGGCGTGTTGGTCGCGGCGCCTGAAGAGGACGGAACGGGACGTTTGACCCATGCCCAGGTCCGGGTCGCCGATCCGGACGCGGTCTATCGCCTGTTTCAGGCGATGCTGGGTTAAGTCATAAGACAACAAAGAGACGGGGGGGGAGGGGACGACGATGACCGACTGGACGTTGCGTTACGAGGGGTTCGACCCGGCGGAACAGGGGCTGCGAGAGGCTCTCTGTACCTTGGGCAACGGCTATTTTTGCAGCCGGGGCGCCTTTCCCTGGGTTTCGGTGGATGATTCGATCCACTACCCGGCGACTTATCTGGCCGGGGGCTATAACCGGGTGCGGACCAAGGTGGCGGACCGCTGGGTGGAGAACGAGGATCTGGTGGCCTTGCCCGATTGGTCGGCCATCGACATCGTTCTGGACGGCCACCCCCTGGACCCGCTGACCGCTGAGATCCTGGAAAATACCCAGGAATTGGACCTGAAAGCGGGGGGGCTGCGCCAGAAGACCCTGATCCAGGACCCCGAGGGCCGCCGGATCTCCATCGAGGCCGAGCGTCTTGTCTCCATGGACGACATGCATCTGGCCATCCAACACCTGTCGGTCACGGTGGTGGGCTGGTCGGGGACGGTCAGCCTGCATGCCCGCCTGGACGGGAATGTCCGCAATTGGGGCGTGGCCCGCTATCGGGAGCTTGAATGCCGTCACCTGATGGTGGAAGAGGCGACCTGCAAGGCCCTGGACGACGGCCAGGGCAAGGCGGTGGGGGAATGCCTGGCGTTGCTGGTGACACGCTTTACCCAAGCCAACCTGCGCCTTGCCCTCGCCGCCGACCTGCGCGTGGTTTCGACAGCGGGAGAGGTCCCTGTGGTGGACAAGGTCTGGTCCACGGGCTGCGCCAAGGTCGCCTCGGCTTCCCTCGCCGATGGGGAGACCCTGGCGGTGGAGAAGGTCGTGGCTCTTTATACGGGGCGGGACCGGGCGATCACCGACCCGGCGCTGTCGGCCCTGGAAGCCGTTGCAGCCGCGCCGGACGGAGCCACGCTCAAGGCCCGGCACGGGGCGGCTTGGCGCCGTCTGTGGAACACCGTCGACATGACCTTGGAGTGCGGGGACGCCGAGGTCCAACGGGTCCTGCGCCTGCACCTGTTCCATCTGCTGCAATCCCTCTCGCCCCATATCACCGACCTGGACGTCGGCGTCCCCGCCCGCGGCTGGCATGGGGAGGCCTACCGGGGCCACGTCTTCTGGGACGAGTTGATGATTCTGCCGGTGCTGGAATACGGCCTGCCGGAAATCGCTGAAGCCACCATTAAATACCGCACCCGGCGCCTACCCAAGGCTCGGGCTGCCGCCGCCGCCGATGGCCTGCGCGGCGCCATGTTCCCCTGGCAGAGCGGCAGCGACGGGCGGGAGGAGAGCCAACTCCTGCACCTCAACCCCAATTCGGGACGCTGGCTGCCCGACAACACCTGGGTTCAGCGCCACGTCAGCCTCGCCATTGCCTGGAACGCCCACCGCCACGCCCGGATCACCGGCGACCGCGCCTTCCTGACCCAGGTCGCCGCCCCGCTGCTGGTGGAAATCGCGCGCTTCTTTGCCTCACTCGCATGGTTCAACCCTGAGACTGGGCGCTATGAGATCCACCGGGTCATGGGGCCGGACGAATTCCACGATGGCTTCCCGGGTCGCCCGGACGAACCGGGTTTGCGCAACAATGCCTATACGAATGTGCTCTGTGCCTGGCTCTTTGCCACCACACCCCGGGTCCTGGCGGGCCTTCCGGCGGAGGATCGCCAGGGGGTGATGGAAGGCCTGGGGATGACCGAGCGGGAATTGGCCCATTGGATGGCCATGGGGCGCTTGATGCATGTGCCCTTCCACGATGGCGATATCATCAGCCAGTTCGACGGCTACGAGACCCTGAAGGAGTTCGATTGGCAGGGCTACCGGGCCAAATACGGGGATATTCATCGCCTCGATCGGATCCTGGAGACCGAGGGCGACCACGCCAATAATTATAAGGTCAGCAAACAGGCCGATGTGCTGATGCTGTTCTACCTGTTCACCCGGGAGGAAATCTCCATGGTGATGGAGGACCTGGGCTACCCGCCGGTGACGCCCGAGATGTGGGCGCGGAACATCGAATACTATCTGGCCCGCTGCTCCCACGGCTCGACGCTGAGTTTTGTGGTCCACGCCTGGGTGATGGCCCGCAGCCACCCGGACCTTGCCTGGGAGTACTTCCGCAAGGCTCTGATGAGCGACGTGACCGACATCCAAGGCGGCACGACCAAGGAGGGTATTCACTTGGCGGCCATGGCCGGGTCGGTCGACCTCGCCAGCCGTTGCTTCCTGGGGCTGGAGGAGGTCGACGGTCTGCTCCACTTTGACCCCTGTATGACCGATCGGATCCGCAGCCTGGAAACCCGGGTGCTCTATCGTGGACGGTGGATTTCGGTGTCCCTGTCCGACGGCGTGCTTTGCCTGACCGCAGAGGAAGGTGTTGGCCATAAGCCCCAGGTGTCCGTCCGTGGAGAACGTCGCGCCCTGGCCGGGGGCGTGGCGGAGCGGTTCGCCCTTTAAGGGCCTCGCGGCCCTGGCGGGGGCCAGCCCCCGCAGACCCCTGGCAGGGAGGCATGGCCTCCCCAGACCCCAGGGACAGGGTCCGGAAAACGGTGCCTGTTCGCTGTGCCCCGCTTGATGTTAGAGTCGTGCCTCTTGATTATTTTAGCTTTACTTTGTCATCTCCACGCCTTGATCTTTGTAAGGTAAAATGAATATAAAATTGAGAGAAGACCCGCATTTTTACAAATTTCTGGGTCTTTTTTTCTTTCTCAACTCAAAGCTAACTTCAGCCGCCAGAATACTCAAAAACCTATCTTTTAAAGGTTTGAGCTTTCCGACTCCTTCCATTCCAACAATCTCCATATTTGCCGCATCTGCCAAATCTCGTATCGACTTTATCGTAAAATAATGCAGATGAAATCCATCCCAATGCCCTTCTTTTTGCCAAACACCGTAAGGCACGCTCGTCTCCGGTAGCTTCCCAAACAGCAATCGGAACCTGTTTTTTAAGTTACTGACCAGAGGGAGGTTAATAAAAGCACGCCCGTCATGGCGTAGCACTCTTTCTATCTCCGAAAAACAAAACCAAGGATTAAAGAGATGCTCTAAAACCATCATTCCAACGAGAACATCAACACTTCCATCTTGAAATGGCCATGTGTTGTTTAAATCATAATCAATAAATTCAGATTTTCCCCTTACTCCAGGGTCGGATATGCCAATGTCAACGCCAATTGCCTTAGAAAAACCATAGGATTCAGCCAGATAAAGAAGTGTTTTTCCATTCCAGCAACCCAATTCTAGAATCACTCTCTCTTGTTCGGAAAAATAATTTTCCGGTAAATTGCTAATTGATTTTTTGCATATGTAGTATCTGCTGCCATAATCAAAACAATCTATGGTTCCTTGGTCAAATTGAGAAACTGAAGATTTGGCGTAAGATTTGTAAAAATTCTCTAGAGATCCCATTAAATTCACTACCCTTTATCAAAAAATATTTTTACTCTTGAGGAGATCCTGTCTTCATTTTCTTTTGAAAAAGATCCCAATACATCAGTCCTGCTCCAGGATTGTGCTTCCTGAGCGCGCCACGCTGGAGACGCGTTCCACAGCGTCGGGGGTCACCTTAACCGCCAAGGTCCTGTAAAAGAGATGGAAACAGAGAACCTCTGGAACACTTTTGTCCAGTTTGGCCGACAGGCACTCTAAGCGAATTCAGGCAGGAAAGAGAAGTGCCTTGAACCATGGAAGAGAGCGACCTTCCGTGCGTGGCTTTTCGAACAGAACAGGGAGGATTCAGATATCCGTAGCGCCGCCGTTGGCGAAGACGGCCCTGGCCGCCCGCACATGGGAGCGTATGACCGAGGCGGCCCAGACGCCATCCCCCAGGGTCAAGGCCTCGACGATTTCCCGGTGATGGGCCATGCTCCGCTGCAGGTCGCGCTCGCTGTAACGGGCGAAGGTGCGCAAGACCAGGGGCATCTCCACCACTTGACGAATCATGACCTTCAGACGGCCATTGCCCGAAGCCTCCAACAATAAGCCGTGGAACCGGTCATTGTAGACGGAGAGCGCCTTATAATCCACATCGGGATAGGCGGTCACCAGCCGGTCCATGCGGTCGCACAGGTCCTCCAGCTCGGCGAGCTGTTCCCCACCAACCCGGTTTGCAGCCAGTTCAATGGCATTGCCCTCGAGCATGGCCCGCAGGTTGAAGATCTCGTCGAGATCCAGGTCCCCCCATTCGTTCACCCGGGCGCCCAGGTTGGGCTCAAGGGTCACCAGACCATCCGTGGCTAGACGGTGAAGGGCTTCACGCACGGGTGTGCGGCTGACCCCGGTCAAGTCCGCCAGCTCTTGCTCCCTTAGGTGGGATCCGGCGACCCACCGGCTTTGCAGAATACCGTCGCGAATGCGGGCATAAGCCACGTCCACGGCGCGCTTGCTGGCGCGTCCGGCGGTCACCCCTTCCGGGTTTTCCATTCATCACCCCCTGTTCACACTTGTGCCTTCGAGATCAAGTTGGGCCAAGAAGTGGCCCAACTTGGCCTCGAAGGCACTCTAGTATAACCCGACTTAGCGCCGCAGGGGACCCCACCCCTTGGTCCAGATTCTGGACAAAACCCGAGCCGCTTGACGCCCGAAAAGAATAGCCGCCTCCCTTGCCAGGCAGGCGCGGTCCATGACTTGTTAAGAACGACCCTCAAGGGGTCGATTTCCGTCGGAACGGCGCCGGGAAAGCGCTAGACTGCGCGCATGGATTGGGAAGCAGCGAAACGCCTATGCATAGGGTTGCGGCCCAGTCCGAATCTTGGACTTTGGAGTGCATCGCCGCCGTTTGGCCTCCCCAAGCAGGGTGAGTTGACGGTGATGTGTTCTCAAGAGGACCCACCCCTGGGGTCCCATCTGCTGGGATGCCATGGCGGCGAGGCCCGATAGAGGTTTTCGGAGGAACGCGCCATGTACCGGATTACCCGCCGGGATCAGTTTTCCGACATCACTTTCCTATGGGATATTGAAGCCCCAGACGTCGCCCGTGCCGCCCGGCCGGGCCATTTCGTTATGCTCCGTCTGCGCGACGGAGCTGAGAGAATTCCCCTCACCGTTGCGGATATGGATCCCGAAGCGGGAACAATCACCGTCGTCGTCCAGGCCTTGGGCAAGACCACCCGGGACATGCGCGACCACTACAAGGCCGGAGACTCCTTTGCTGATTTCGTCGGCCCCCTCGGTTTGCCCCAGCATATAGACAAGGTGGGCCATGTGGTTCTGGTCGGCGGTGGCCTGGGAGTGGCGCCGATCTTTCCCCAACTTCGTGGCTTTCGGGACGCGGGCAACCGGGTGACCGCCATCATGGGTTTCCGCTCCAAGGAGTTGGTTTTCTGGGAAGACCGCTTCCAGGAAGCCTCCGACGCACTGGTGATCTGCACCGACGATGGCAGCGCGGGGCGGGAGGGTTTCGTCACGGACGCTCTGGCCGATATCATCGCCAGCGACCGCCCTGATTTGGTCGTCGCCATCGGCCCGCTGCCGATGATGCGCGCCTGTGCGGAAGTCACCCGCCCCCATGGGGTCAAAACGATGGTGTCCCTGAACACCATCATGGTGGACGGAACGGGCATGTGCGGCTCCTGCCGGGTTACCGTGGGGGGCGAGGTCAAATTCGCCTGCGTCGACGGCCCGGATTTCGACGGCCATGCCGTGGACTTCGCCGAACTGATGCTCCGCCAAAAGCGTTTCGCGCCAGAGGAAACCAAGGCCAACGCGGACTTCGAGCACGTCTGCAAGCTCGACCAGATCCTGGTTCAGGAGGGCAAGCGCACCTATAAAAAGATCTCCCAGGTGGAGCCCCATCAGGTCCCCATGCCCGAGCGCAACGCCATGGAGCGGGCGGCCAACTTCCTGGAGGTCAACCTGGGCTACACCGCCGAGGACGCCTTCCGCGAGGCTGAACGCTGCCTGCAATGCCACCGGCCCGACTGCGTGGCCGGATGCCCCGTTGGCGTGGACATCCCGGGCTTCATCCGGCGTTTGCTGGTACGGGATATCGATGGCGCGCTGGATGTCATCAACGAAAGCAGCCTGTTCCCCTCCATCTGCGGGCGGGTCTGCCCCCAGGAACACCAGTGCGAGAAACAATGTCTCCTGGGGCGCAAAGTGGACTCCGTCGCCATCGGCCGTCTGGAGCGTTATGTTGGGGACCATGCCCATGCGGTGGGGCAAACTGGCGCCGTCTCCCCCTCGGAAACGCCGCTGGGCCGGGTGGCCATCGTCGGTTCCGGCCCTGGTGGCCTCGCCGCTGCGGCGGATCTGGTCAAACGGGGCTGCCGGGTGACGGTTTTCGAGGCCTTGCATGTGCTGGGCGGCGTCCTGCACTACGGCATCCCCTCTTTCCGCCTGCCCCGGGACATCATCGACCGGGAGATCCAGCGTCTGCGCGACATGGGGGTCGAATTTCTGACCGACAAGGTCATCGGCAAAACCTTTACCGTCGCCCAGTTGATGGAGGAGATGGGTTTTGACGCGGTCTTCATTGCGGCGGGCGCCGGTGCGCCCAGCTTCCTGGGCATCCCCGGCGAATATGCGGGCCGGGTCTATTCGGCCAACGAATTCCTGACCCGGGTCAACCTGATGGGCGGCAATGACTTCCCCGTGAACGACACCCCCGTCTCGACGGGCAAGGCGGTCGTCGTCATCGGTGCGGGCAACACGGCCATGGACTGCCTGAGGGTGTCGAAACGGTTGGGCGTCCCCAAGGTCGCCTGCGTCTATCGCCGCTCCGAAGCCGAAGCCCCCGCCCGGCTGGAGGAAATCCGCCATGCCAAGGAGGAGGGGATCGAATTCCATTTCCTCCACACCCCGGTGGAGATCCACACCAACGAAGACGGGGACGTGCGCGGTATCCGCGTCCAGAAGATGACCCTGGGCGAGCCCGACGAACAGGGCCGCCGCAAGCCCATCCCGCTCGATGAGTTCGTGGAGATGGAGTGCGACACGGTCATCTACGCACTGGGCACCAACGCCAACCCCATCGTGCCCAAATCCACGCCGGGCCTGGACCTGACCAAATGGGGCTACATCGTCGCCGATGGGGAAACCCAGGCCACCACCCTGCCCGGTGTCTTCGCCGGAGGGGATATCGTAACCGGCGGCGCGACGGTGATCCTGGCCATGGGCGCCGGACGCCGGGCGGCGCAGGCCATCGCCCGCTACCTGGAGGACGGGAAAGCTCATTGGCCCCCTGTCCAGCAGAGGGAAACCGCTCCGGCATAAAAAACACACTGGGCTGCCGCCCAGAGTCGTCCAAGATCACAATGAAATCAGGTCTGTCCGACCTGATTTCATAAACGTGATCTAAATCATATATTTAGAGCGGAATGAGACGGAAAACCGCACACACTTTTCCTCATTCCGCTCTCAGAGCCCAACCCAAAAGTCATGCCGTAAAATCAAAGGTTTCCGTCATGCCCGTGAAAACGGGCATCCAGGGTTGATTTCGGTGCCGGTGCTCAAACGCACTGGCGTCGCGGGATTTGCTTCCGGTGCCTGCTCCCACCCTGGATTCCCGCGTTCGCGGGAATGACGGAAGGGGGTGGGAATGACAACTGGAATGGTGGGTCTGGGAGGCCGCTGCCTCCCAGCGGGGGTTTTGGGGGCAGCGCCTCCAACTGCGCCTAGATCAAACCGCCCTAAATCGGAATCGATTCAGGGCGGGTAATTTGATCTAGATTCAATAAGTTGAACATTGAGTGGACCGGAAAACCGGTGCCCACTTTTCCGCTCGATGCTCTAAACCCGCTCCAACCGCGCGGGCAAGGCTTGGCGTGCTGCCGCACCCACGGCCCAGTCTCCCAAAGTCGCAGAGCCTCCCCGGGTTGGATCGAGCAAGCCCACGTCGTTCAGGTTCACTCCCGCAGAAAAGCCCCCCGTATCCGGTTGCGCGATCCCGTCGATCACATGGCGACGGGCGCCCAGTTCCCGGTGGCCGTAGCCATGCTCAATGGCAACCGCCCCCTTCACCACACCATCCACCACAAGGGCCGTGGCGACCATAGAGCCGCTTGGTGTGACGATCCGCACGGCATCCCCCGAAGCAAGCCCCAGGGGCGCCGCGTCCTCCGGGTGAATGAAAACCGGGTTATTGGGGTGGATTTGCCGGAGACGCGGCGCACCGATGGAGTAACTGGACTGCATGTTCGACTTGTAAGCCGACAACTGCACCGGCCAGTCGCTTTCCGGATAGACCTCCCGGATCGGCGTCCCGTCGGCGAAGCGCTGCGGGTACCAAGTCGGCACGCCCACGAAGCGGTGGCCGGTCATCGTATTGACCTTGGAGCCCACGTCTTCGTTATAGATCGCCAGCGGGTTGGTATAGGCCCGGGTCAGGTGCTCGCCGTCATAGGCCTTGTCCGCGTTTTCCATGCGACCGCCTCGGGCGAAAAGGGCCGCGACCTTGCGGACCTCCTCGGGCTTCAGGGCTGTTTCCAGCTCGCCCATGATCCTGGCAACGCCGGACAGGGCAATGTCGTCGTCGCTCGCATCGGCCACCGGCTTCCCGGCGTAGGCCACATTGGCGCCTGCCCGCAGATACCAGTCCTCGGGCCGGTTCAGGGGATGCAGTCCCCCTTCCGCATCGGCGATCACCCCATCGCCGAAGCCCGGCAGGCCCAACCGTTTGGCCAACTCAATGAAAAACAGCTCCATGGTGATCCGGTCGCCGCTGGCGGCTTTGTCCTGGCGCGGCTCCACCACCGGCCAGCGGGCCGTGGAACATTTGGTCACCGTCCCGCTCCAGGGGGTCGCCCACCCCCAGCTTTCATACATCACGCTATCGGGCACGATGTAATCCGCCAGCGCCGAGGTTTCGTTGATGAACCCGTCGATGGCGACGAACAAGGGCAGTTGGGCCGGGTCCTTCATCTTGTCCTCAATGGCTGCCCGCAAGCCCGAATGGCCATAAATGGGATTGGCCATGAAGCTGACCAGGGCCTTCAAACGGTAGGGATAGCCGTCGAAATGGCTGGTCAGATATTCGGTCAGCAGGGGCGGCGAGAACGGATACCAGGGCGCCTTGGTGGGATAGGGGCTCTCTCCCGCCGCGACCCGCCGCTTGAACTCGCTGGTCTTCTGATAGGGGAACCGCGAGCGGGAGAGGAACACGCCCTTGGGTTTGACCATGCCAGGGAAGGTTTTCAGATCATAACGCGGCCCCGGGGCGAAGGAGGGGAAGGCGCCGCCGGAGGGGCTCATCCCCCCTTTCCAGTTCCAATTGCCGATCAACACATTGAGCATCAGGATCGACCAGGCGGTGTAAAAACCGTTGCTGCTCATGGTGCCGCCATGGGCATCGATGGCCGCCCGTTTACCATGGGCGGTGAACTCCCGAGCCAGGGCCTCAATCACCGCCACCTCGACGCCGCAGAGGGCAGCATAGTCGGCAAGGGTCTTGCGCCGCGCTTCCTCGGCCAAAAGGGACAGGCCGGTCTTGACGGAAACGGATCCCGCCGCCGTGTCCACCGCCCCCTCATGGAACAGCGCGCCCTTGACGGAGGTGGTGTGGGCCATGGGCGCGCCGGTCTGGGCGTCGATAACCACAGCGGCCTCGGCGAGGTCGCCCTCCCACCCCAGGTCGGCGCCGCGCAGCAGCTTGCCGGTCTTCAGGTTCACCAAATGGCTGGCGTTGGTATGGGTGGTCTCGCCCAGGGCATCGGCGGCCTGGGGACCGGGGGCGGAGAGGAAAGCGGCGTCATAGCGCTCGTTGTCCAGGATCCAGCGGATCATACCCAGCGCCAGGGCTGCATCCGTGCCCGGCGTGATGGGAACCCAGCGGTTGCGATCCTGGGCGGCATGGCTGGTGGCGTTGGTCAGGGTCGGATCAACGATGACGTAGTTCAGGATGCCCTCGGTCCGCGCCCGGGCCACGAGGCGGCCCTGCCGTTTGTAGGGTTTTCCCGCGTTGCCAGGGGCGGATCCCATGAAGATGGCGAACTCCACATTGGAAAAGTCGGGTTTGCCATGGGCATAGGTCTTCATGTCGTCCAGGGTCGCCCCCGATCCCGTGCGCATGGCCAGGCCACAGTAGGCGCCGTGGTTGGCGTAGTTGCGAGTCCCGAAACTGTTGAGGGCAAAGCGTTTGATCAAGCTGTCCCGACCGTCGGTGGTGGCATTGATCACCGCCAGTTGGTTGGCCTTGGGGCCATATTCCGGGTTCTCCGGATCCAGCGGCGTATCCTTGTCATGGATGGCGCGCAGGCCCTCCACAACACCCTCGCCGAAGAGATCACCGCCCTCGACCACCTCCTCGACCAGTTGCTCGAAGGAAATGGTTTGCCACTGACCGGAGCCCCGCGGGCCAACCCGCTTCATGGGTTTGAGCACCCGATAGGGGTTATCCACCTGGGCCAGGGCCGCATTGCCCCGGCCGCAAGCCGTTGAGCGCCCCGACAGACCCTTTTCCCCCTGGCGGGTGAGGGAGAGCAGGGCATCCCGCACCGGGGTTTCAAAGGGGATATGGGGGTCGCCGGAAAAAGGGTGATAGGGATTGCCCGCCACCCGCAGGATCCGCCCCGTCGCTTTCTCGGAGCGCACCCGGACCCCACACATGGTGTTACAGCCCAGGCACATGGTGAAGGACACCGCTTGATCCGGATTGAGCTCAAGGTCGCCCGTGACCGGATCGACCCGGTATTCGGGATCGAAGGCGTTGCCGGTGACGGCCTTGCGGGGTGGTTTGCCGGAGGACCCGGTGAGTAGACCCGTCACGGCCTTTTCGGCGGTATGGGCATAGCCCGTAGCAAAGGCGGCCAGTCCGCCGACGGCGGCGACACCCTTCAGAAGATTGCGACGCGTAGACATGGGGGCTCTCCCTTACTCGGCAGGGTTATGGGCGGTGGAGGCGGTCGGTGTGGTGGAGGTGGTGCGGCGATCCCGGGACGGCAGACTGCTCAGCAGGATGGCCAGCGCCAACCAAAGGCCGAAGGTCCCAATGATGCCCATCAGCCCTTCTGAGCCCAAAGGCATGTGGTAGGCATATTGCCCGGCACCGGTCTTGGGTAATTCCTGACCGCCGATGAACAGGCTCCAGCGGAACATCCAGGCGGAATGCAGGGCAACCAGCCCCAAAACCCACCCCCAGCCCCGGGGCGCAACCCACCCCAGAACCAGAAGGATCAACGCCGTGGCAACGGCCCAGGCGGCCAGGACCATCCAGGAGGTCTCCCCAACCATGGAGGCCAAGGCCCGGGCGGCTGGATCGCTCCACCCCATCAGGCCGGACGCCAGCCAGAGCCCACCGTTGACCAGCACCAGGGCGGAGAAGACCGCTGCCGCACGCATCAACTTGCACTCGGCCTGGACCTCGTATCCCGCTAGAACGCGGTTAAAAATCAGGGCCAGCCCTGCGGCTCCGGCCAGACCGGTGAACAGGAACATGGTCGGCAGGAAGGGGGTATTCCATAGAGGACGGGAGCGGACCACCATGACCTCAGCCCCGGAATAGAGCGCGATGAACAGGGCCAGAACGGCAGCAAGAGCGCTCGCGGGTTTGATCAGCCAGGACAGGTCGCCGTCGCCCAAAGCCGCCCATCGCGGCAGGGTCGGACGCAGGGCCAGCCAGAACAGCAGCACCGTGGAGCCGACGAAGGCGGGCAACAGAAGGGAGCCCCAGCTCATCCAGCTCCAGGGGGTGAAGCTTGTGTAGAAATGCCAGAACCGGCCCGGCTGGTGCAGGTCGGCGAGCAATGCCACGGGAGCGACAATGGCGCAGGTGACCATGGCGAACAGGGCCATACGCCCGGCCCGCCGCCAATCGGCGCGGTCAAGCAGGGTCGATGGCAGGCTGAGGAACACCCCGCCCAGGGCCAAGCCCACCAGGAAGAAATACTGAACCGCCCAGGGCAACCAAGCGACCTCGCGGCTGATATTGACGGTTTCGACGATGGCCGGAACGCTGTTCATGACTCGGCTCCCTCAATCTCGTGCCCTTGGGAATCCCGAAGGATCCACAGGGCCGCTTGGCCCTCGACCTTGCCTTGGAAACGGCTGTCCAGGCCGATGTAGAAGACATGCGGCGAGGTCTCCATCTCTGGCCGCAGGACTTTCACATCTCCCTCGGCCTCGGTGAGCAGGCGGTTGATTTCGCTGTTCGGATCTTTCAGGTCACCGAAGACCCGGGCGCCGCCCACACAGGTTTCCACGCAGGCGGGCAGCAATCCCGCCTCCACCCGATGGGTGCAGAAGGTGCATTTGTCCGCTGTCTGGGTGGTGGGGTTGATGAAGCGGGCGTCATAGGGGCAGGCCTGGACGCAATAGGCACAGCCCACGCATTGGTCCGCATCGATCAGGACCTTGCCGTCCTTCTGCTGATAGGTGGCCTGAACCGGGCAGACCGCCACGCAAGGGGGATCGTCACAATGGTTGCACAGGCGCGGCAGGGTAAAGGAGGCGGGGGGCGCATCGGGCGTGTCCAGATCCCGCACCTGATACTGGTTCACGAGGGTGCGGAAGTCGCCCAGCGGTACTTGATTCTCGGTGGAACAGGCGACGGTACAGGCCTGACAGCCGATGCAGCGGCGCAGGTCGATGACCATGGCGAAGCGACTGCCCGCGTCACCTCCATGGCGCTCCGGCCCGGCCTCGGCGGGGGCGCTTCCGGTGACGCAGGCCGCAGCCCCACAGGTCACCGCCCCGGCGGTTTTCAGAAATAAACGGCGTGATGGATCCATGGCGGGGACATCCTTCCTCGGTCGGCTTGAGTGCTGACCGGGAGGCTATTCCCGCAACGAATGAATGGATATTAGGGATACCCATGGAGATTTTAGGGAAAACCCTTAGTGCAGTGCGACATAAGGCGCTGAGCGGCGTAAAGCCCCCCTATACGGAGCACGACCGTGGGTATTTAACAGTCACGGGGCTTTGCCCCGTCCCCCACTGGGGCCGAAAGGCCCCAGACCCCAAGCTCTTATTTATAAAAGAAAAAAGGGGGGTGGGGGCATCGCCCCCAAATGGGCTTGGGCTATCGCCCAAAGAACACAAGACACTGTCATGTACCGTGGTGGGATCCAGTGCACGGTATAGACCACATCAACTTCCCTCCTCCGCCTCCACCCACAGGCGGGCCAGTTCGGCGGCCCCCTCCACCTTCAGCTTGACCATGGCGTTGTGGCGGTGAACTTCCACGGTCTTCAGGCTGATTTCCAGATCCCGGGCGATGGCCTTGTTGGACAGTCCCCGGCTGACCAGTTCGGCCACCTGACGCTCCCGGGCGGTCAGGCTGTCCAGCCTTTGGCGGGCGTCAGAGCGGGCCTGCTGCTCGGCGAGGCGGCGGGCGTGTTCGCTCACGGCCTCCTGCACCCGATCCAGCAACATTTGATCGTTGCAGGGTTTCTCCAGGAAATCCATCGCTCCGGCTTTCAAAGCCCGCACGGCCATGGGCACATCCCCATGACCGGTGAGGATGAGCACCGGTAGGGTCGCGCCGCCCTTGTTCAGGCTGTCCAACAGGTCCAGGCCAGACTGGCCCGGCATGCGGATATCCAGCAGCAGGCAGCCGGGCCGTGTTTCCTCGAAGGCTGCGGTGAAGGCATCGGCAGAGGCATACTCCCGGCACTCATGCCCTACGGAGCGCAACAGCCAGCAGAGGGACCGGCGCATGGCCTCATCGTCATCCACCACATACACGAGTGCAGCCAAGGGCGCAGAGGGACCGGTCATGGAATGGCAGTCTCCGTTGGGGAACAGGGCAAGGTGAAACGGACCGCCAACCCACCACCGGGGCGGGGGGTGGCGGTGATACGGCCCCCGTGATCCTCCACCATGGAGCGGCTGAGGGACAAGCCCAAGCCCATCCCCCCGGCCTTGGTGGTGTGGAAGGGCTCGAACAGGCGAGCAACGGTTTCCGGTGACAACTCGGGTCCCCTATCGGCGACCGTCACCACCACCTCCTTCCCCTCCAAGCTGGAGGAGAGGGTGATCGGGTCCGTTTCGCCCTGGCCGCCCATTGCTTCCAAGGCATTGCGGATCAGGTTCACCGCGACCTGCTCCAAGGCGATCCGGTCGCCGGTAATCCGGGGGAGACCGGAGGAGAGGCGACGCTCGACGGAAAGGCCTCTTTTACGGATTTCCGGATCCAGCAGGTCGACCGCCTCGCCCAAAACCGCGTTGATATCCACGGGACCCCAGTCTGCGGGCGCCTTCCGCAGAAAGGCACGGATGCGGCTGATGATCCGCCCGGCCCGCTCCGCTTGCCGGGCGATCTCCCTCAAGGGGTCCACCAGTTCGGCGGGGTCGCCGCCCGCCTCCAGACGGCGTACACAGCCCGAGGCGTAATTGCCGATGGCGCCGAGGGGTTGGTTGATCTCATGGGCCAGACCGGAGGCCAGTTCCCCCAGGGTGGCTTGGCGGGAGACATGGGCCAATTCCGCTTGGCGCAGGCGGACCTCATCCTGGCTGTCCTTCAGGGCACGGGTGCGCAGGGATACGAGGTGCTCCACCCGGGCGTAATGGTAGGCCGCCAGGACGATCAGACCTCCGGCCAGGGCAAACCATTCCCAATAGGCGTCCAAAAACTCGGCGAGCAGGACTTCCGGAGTGGTGACAAAGGGGCCGATGTGCAGACGACGGAACAGGTCGAGAACCGGTTGGTAGGACAGGGGAATGGTCCATCGCGCCTCCGGCCCCACCCCCGTTTCCCCGGGCGCCATGCTTAACAGGGCAATGGCCACCCGCTTGGCCAGCAGGGACTCCGTCGCGGCGGCTTTGGCAAAGGGCCAATTGGGATAGAGGGGACTGGAAAGCGCACAGGGAAAATCCCCCTCCGTCCGGGGCGAGAGGATCCGGAAGTCCGCAAGGTCAATGGTTCCCTCCCGGGCCATATTCTCTAACAGACAGGCCCGGACCGTGCCTGCATCGGCCTTTCCGTCTCGGACATCCAACACGATGGCATCTAGGGGAAAGCCCGAAAACCGGGTGTCCATGTCTTCGAAGGGATCCAACCCCGCCTCATTCAGCACCCCCCGGGCAATCTGGAATCCCCCGAAGGCATGGGGATCCACGGCCAGGAACCGGGCGCCCTTCAGATCATCCAGGTCGCGCACAGCGCCATCGGCCCGGGAGAAGAGAACCGCCCCCACCGCCGCCCGGGGAGCGCCTTGGCGGCCGGTCTCCAGGGTGGCCAGACGGGCGGCGCCATGGCGGTATTCAAGGATGGCGTAATTGCCGGGATTGGTGAGGAAGAAATCCACCGCTCCGGTCTCGGCGGCCCGCACCATGCCCTCCAGATCCAGGGGGACGAGGGTGAAATGGTGCTCGGGTAGGCGGTGGTTCAGGGCTTCGATGGTGGCAGACCACGACTCCGCAGCATGCTCCTCCCCCCGGTAGGCGAGAACGCCCACGGTCAACTCCCGGGCTGGGGCCAAGCCACTGCCCATCCACAGGACCAACATCACAAGCGAGAGACAGCGAACCACAAAAACCCCCGGGGCGGAACTGGGCAACAGTCCGCCCCGGGGGGCCCATGCGTCAAGTATCAAGCGTCAGGAATCACCGGCGCAACAGGCCGGGGTTCAGCCCAGAACCGCTTTCACGGACTCGGCGGTGGCGGACACGACGGTGTCCACCTCCTCCTTGGTGATGCACAGCGGCGGCGCGAAGCCCAGGATATCGCCCTGGGGCATGGCGCGGGAAATCACGTTGCGCTTCAACAACTCCGCAACCACCGCATAGCCCACCTTCTTGGAGGCATCGAACAGCACCCGGTCGGCCTTGTCCTCGACCAGTTCCACGGCCAGCATCAGACCTTCGCCGCGCACATCGCCCACTTTGGGGTGATCGCCCAGGGCCCGGGTCATGGCTGCCTTGAAGTAGGTCCCCATCTCTCCGGCGTTGGTCACCAGATCCAGCTCGTCAATGAGTTTCAGGTTGGCAACCCCAGCGGCGGCGCCGATGGGATGGGCCGAGTAGGTCCAGCCATGACCGATCGGCCCCATCTCGTCCGTGCCCTGCTCCAGAACTTTCCACATGCGCTCGGACACGATCGAGCCGGACAGCGGGGCATAGGCGGAGGTCAATCCCTTGGCAATGGTGATCAGGTCCGGTTTCAGGTCGTAGTGGGCGGAGCCGAACATGGTGCCCAAGCGGCCAAAACCGGTGACCACTTCGTCCGCGATCAGCAGGATGTCGTACTTTGTGAGAACGGCCTGGATCGCCTCCCAATAGCCCTTGGGCGGCGGCACGAGACCACCGGTGCCGAGCACAGGCTCGCCGATGAAGGCGGCAATGGTATCCGGGCCTTCCGCCTGGATCAGGGCCTCCAGCTTCTGGGCACAATCGGCAGAGAACGCCTCTTCGTTCATGGCCCCATCGGCGCGACGGAAGTAATAGGGAGCTTCCGTATGGATGACCCGATCGAGCGGCAGGTCAAAAGCCTTCTGGAAGGCTTCCAGGCCGGTCAGCGAGCCCGTCATCAGGCCCGACCCGTGGTAGCCGCGCCAGCGGGAGATGATCTTCTTCTTTTCCGGACGGCCCAACACGTTGTTGTAGTACCAGACGAGCTTGATGTTGGTCTCGTTGGCATCGGAGCCGGATTGGCCGAAGTAAACCTTGGACATATGCGCCGGCGCCCGGTCGAGGATCATCTTCGACAGCGTGATGGAGGCTTCCGTGCCGTGGCCCACATAGGAGTGGTAATAGGCCAGCTCCCGGGCCTGTTTGGCGATGGCTTCGGCGATGTCCTGACGGCCATAGCCCACATTGACGCAATAGAGCCCAGCGAAGGCATCGAGCAGACGATTGCCTTCCCGATCCTCGATATGGACGCCGGATCCGCCGGTCACGACCCGCTGGGGCAGCTCACCCCGGGCGAACTGGGCCAGATGGGTCGAGGGGTGGAAGAAGTTCTCGCGGTCCCACTGTTCGAGTTGGTCGTTTTTCAGCATGGAAGAGGGTCCTTTGGTTCGAAAGAAAGTCCATGAATGGGATGCGATCACCCCGTCTTTCGGCATCCCTGGGAAGACGTCAAGGGATGCACATATTTTCATTGTGCAACCAACACTTATTACCTCGTCATCCCCGCGCACGCGGGGATTCAGGGTTGATTTCTCGGGTGTTGGCAAAACGCGCAACCGTCGCGTCGACCGCTTCTGTCCCCTGTTCCCACCCTGGATTCCCGCCTTCGCGGGAATGACGGGAAGGAGGCGGGAATGACGACAAAGAGGTGGGGATAAAAGCCACAGCCATAGCTCCTAACTCCAGTCACGGCAGACGTATTTCACCTCGGTGAAGGCTTCCAGACCCAGGCGGGATCCCTCCCGTCCCAAGCCCGATTGTTTGGTGCCGCCGAAGGGAATGGGCGCGCCGGTCACCTGAGCCCGGTTTACCGCGACCATGCCGAATTGCAGGGCACGGGACGCCCGGTAGATGCGCCGGGGGCATTCACTGTGCAGATAGGCCACCAGCCCATACTCCGTCGCATTGGCCCGGGTGAGGGCCTCCTCCTCCGTATCGAAGGGGGCAATGGCGGCGATGGGGCCGAAGGTTTCCTCGGTCATGATCAGGGCATCAGGGGGAACGTCGGCCAGCACCGTGGGTTCGAAGAACAGGGGGCCCTTTGCGTGGCGTTTACCACCGACGACCAAACGGGCGCCCTTCGCCAGGGCATCGGCCACCTGTTCCTCCTGCTTGGCCACGGCCTTTTCGTTCATCAGCGGGCCAATGTCCGGATCGGCCATTCCCTCGCCCACGGTCAGTGCGGCCGTCCGCTTGGCGAATTCGGCAACGAAGGCGTCATACACGGAGCGCTCCACCAAAAAGCGGTTGGCCCCCAGGCAATCCTGGCCGGAGGTGGCGAACTTGGCCTTGATGGCCTCGCCCACCGCTTGCTCCTGGTTGGCATCGGCGAAGAGCAGGAAGGGCGCATGCCCCCCCAGTTCCAGAACGAGGCGCTTCACCGTCTCCGCCCCTTGGCGGTAGAGCAGCTTGCCGATCTCCGTCGATCCGGTGAAAGAGACGGCGCGGACCCGACGGTCCGCCATCCAGGGGGCAACGACCGTGGGCGCATGGCCGGTGACGACGTTGAACACGCCCCCAGGCAATCCCGCCCGCTCGGCCAATTCGGCCAAAGCGAGGGCGGAGAACGGTGTCTCGGCGCTGGGATGGGCCACCACCGTGCACCCCGCCGCCAGGGCGGCTGCGGCCTTGCGGGTCAACATGGCCGAGGGGAAGTTCCAAGGGGTGATCAATGCCGCAACACCCAGGGGCTCGCGCCAGACCTCCACTTCGCCATCGGCCAAATGGGAGGTGACGCCCTCGATATTGGGCCGCTTGGCCTCCTCGGCATAGAACTCGACGAAGGAGGCGGCGTAGGCCATCTCGCCCCGGGCCTCGGACAGGGGTTTGCCCTGCTCCTGGACCATGATCAGGGCCAGATCCTCGGCGTTTTCAACGATCAGGTCGAACCAGCGGCGCAACAGGACGGAGCGGCCCTGGGGGGTGAGTCCGGCCCAGGGACCAAAGGCCGCCTGGGCGGCATCCACGGCCTTGGCGCTGTCCGCCGCAGAGAGGGCGGGCACTTCGCCCAACCAATCCCCATTGGCCGGATTGGTCACGGCAATGGTGGCGCCATTCGTGGCGCCGGTCCAGCGGCCACCAATATGGCTGAAGGCCCGGAACAGGCGGGTATCGGTCAGTCCGGTCAGGCCTTTACGCATCCGTCATCTCCCGATCGGTCAAGATTGAGGGGAATGGGGAAGGGTCCCTGTCTTGCGTGACCACCCCGTTTGGTTTCCCAACTATGGGGCAGGGGGAGGAGAAACTGTCTCCAAGGATCGGGGAGGGTAGAGAGACTCTCTCTGAATATGCCGGGAAGAGGGGAGGATCTCCCTTCTAAGGGCTATCCGCGTCCGATCCGAACAGGGTTTCCAAAGGGGGAACGCCGCCGGTCTTGACCGCTTTGGTGACGATATAGGTGAAGTATTTGGCCAGCCCCGTCCGTCGCTCCAGCAGGCTGTCCACCAAGCGCTGGTAGCTGTCGATGTCCTTGGTCACCACCCGAATCAGGTAATCGAACCCCCCGCCCAGGGCCCAGGCGTCGGTGATCTCCGGATAGTCGCCCAGGGCCCGTTCGAAGGCATGAAAGGTCTCGGCTTTGTGGTTGTCCAGTTCGGCGACCAGGAAGATCTCCACATGGGCCCCCAAATCGCGCAGGGAGACCTCCGCCCGGTAGCCGCAGATGATTCCCGCATCCTCCAGCCGTTTCAGACGTTCCCAACAGGGCGTGGCCGACAGGTTGACGCGCTTGGCCAACTCCGTCTTGGACAGACGGCCGTCCCGGGACAGGATCGACAGGATCCGCAGATCCCTGTTATCAAGCTTTAAACGTGCCATCGCTGGACGATGGTCCACCAATAATGTCTTGTCAATTGTCCTGGAACCGGCCAAGACTCCAACCATGACAATTTGGCCACCCGATCCCCAATCGCTTCGCCGCCCCGTCTACCTGTCCCTCGCCCGCCAATTGATGGCCGCGATCGAGGCCGGAGAGATCAAGGGGGGCGCCCGCCTGCCCACCCACCGCCAACTCGCCTATGAACTGGGCTTGAGCGTCCAGACGGTGAGCCGCGCCTATGACGAACTGATTGACCGGGGAATTGTCATCGGCGAAGTGGGACGGGGCACCTTCGTCAAGGACATGCCCAAGGAGACGCGCACCCCCTACCATCAGGAGAGTCACTACGGATCCATCATTGAGTGCTCCATTCTCAAACCTGTGGGGGAGGGGATCCACAAGCAGGCCTTTGCCGAAGCTCTGGCTGCCCTGGCCGCAGATTTGCCCCCTACGGTGGTCTCCTCCTTCCGGCCCTCCGTGGCCCTGCGCCGCTACTGGCGACCGGCCTGGGACTGGCTGGAACACTGCGGGGTTGAACGCGGGTCCGGTGGCCTGATCCTGACCAACGGCAATACGGCCTCCATGACCATCGCCTTGATGACCGCCTGTAATCAAGGGGACTTGGTGGTGGCCGAGGAAATGGGTCACCATACCCTGAAAGCCCTGACCGGCTACCTGGGCCTGCGCCTGGAAGGCTTGCCCGTCGATGGGGAGGGACTGCTGCCCGAGGCCCTGGAAGCGATCTGTGGACAGTCTTTGGTCAAGGCCCTCTATTTGATGCCCACGGGTCTCAATCCCCTCGCCTCCACCATGGGGGCCGAGCGTCGGGCAGCTTTGGTGGACATCGCCCGGGTCCATGAGATCCGGATCATCGAAAACGATGCCTGGGGACCGCTCCAACCGGACCGTCCGCCTCCCTTCGCCCGACTGGCGCCCGAGCGGACCTTCTATTTCACCGGATTCACCAAGGCCATTATGCCCGGTCTGCGCACGGGGTTCCTGGTGGTTCCCAGCCCCTTTGAGGGCGCGGCAGCGAACCGCCACCTGGCCACCAACTGGATGGCCACCCCTTTGGTCGCCGAGATCGCCGCCCGCTGGATTGAGGACGGCACCGCGCTTCGCCTGCTGCACTGGCAAAGGGAGGCCCTGTCCGATCGCAACGCCCTCGCCCGGGACATTTTGGACGGGATTCCCTTCCGGGCCAGTCCCTCGGGCATGCATATCTGGCTGCCCTTGCCCGCCCCCTGGACCGAGGACACGTTCGTCGCCCATGCCCGCCTGCATGGGGTGGCCGTAGCGCCGGGCTCCTCTTTCCTGGTCGGTCTTGACCCCTTCAAGCACCGGGGTGTCCGCGTTTGCCTGGGAGCGGAGGCCCGGCCCATGCTCCGCCAGGGACTCGAGATCCTGGCCCGCCTCTGCCGCAGCCAGCCCGAACCGGCCCTGCTTGGACTGTAAACGAAGCTATACGGTTGGCGCGATCCAAGGCCAGTTCACCAAGGGCACCGAATTCACCCCCGGATACCCGTTTCCATGCTAAGGGATGCAGGTTTCATTATTTGGATCTAAGGATTTTTACTTCGTCATTACCGCGCACGCGCTAAGGGATGCGCATGTCTTTTATTTAGATCTGATCATTTTTATTTCGTCATGCCCGTGAAAACGGGCACCCAGGGTTGATTTCTCTGGTATTGGCGCTTTGCGCGTCAGGATGCGTCAATCGCCGCCGCAGGTTCTTCCCACCCTGGATTCCCGCGTACGCGGGAATGACGTGTAAAAAACAAAACGTTACGCCCGCACCGCAGTAAACTCGAGAAACGTGCATCCCTTGGCGTTTTCACGGGGATGACGAATAAAAACAACGTATTATTTAACTTCGGAGTGGCACAGAGAAACGTGCCACAGGACACGACAGTGTCTCGTTTTTTTGGGGCGATAGCCCAAGCCCATTTGGGGGGCAATGCCCCATACCCCCATTTTTCTTTTAAAAATAATTGCCTGGGGTCTGGGGCCTTTCGGCCCCAGTGGGGGACGGGGCAAAGCCCCGTGACGGGAAAACACCCCCTGCCGTCTACCGTGGAAACGTGCATCCCTTAGCGTTTTCATGGGGAAGATCCAGGCGTGGAGCGGCCGGATTTTTCGGTCCCAAAAATCCATAAATCGACTGAATTTAAAGTGAGTTCATCGACGCCACCCGCCAATTGATACAATTTTACCTAAATTTGTGACCGGCAACCGGTTGACGGCGCGGCGATAAATTGTAATGATTTAATTATCGAATTGACTTGATTTTGTGCCTGGCTCAGGCTCTCACAATCACAACAAATGGAGGACGGTGTCCCGTTTCCGGGTAAGCCGACGCGGGAAGCGGTCTTCATTTTTCAATTCGATTAAGACGATCCTGGCGTCTCTCCGATCGCCCCGGGCCACTCCGCATCACCGGTCTCGGTGGGATGGCTCCCCGGTTTTCGTGACCACGCCGGATCATCCTTGAACCAAATCCTAGGAGTGGAAATGGCGATGAATACGAGCATCAAGGGCGTTCTGTGCGGCGCCGTGGCCGCAGTCACGTTGATGGGTGGCATGGCGACAGCCCAGGCCGACACCTGGCGCTACGCTTTCGAGGAAGCCCTGACCGAAGTTCAGGGCGTCTATGCCACGAAATTCAAGGAGGAGATCGAGGCCAATTCGGACCACGAGGTCCAACTGTTTCCTTTTGGTACCTTGGGTGAGTCCGCGGACATCATGGAGCAGGCCCAGGCTGGTATCCTGCAGTTTGTCGATCAATCCCCCGGTTTCACCGGATCCCTGATCCCCGAAGCTCAGGTCTTCTTCGTGCCCTACCTGCTGCCCACGGACACCAAGGAACTGAATGCCTTCTTCCGGACGAGCAAGGCCATTCACGAAGACTTCAAGGATCTCTATGCCAAACAGGGGCTGGAACTGCTGACCATGTTCCCCGAGGGCGAAGTGGCCATGACCACCAAAAAGCCTGTGACAAGCCCAAAGGACTTGGACGAGGTGAAGTTCCGGGTGATGACCAACCCGCTGCTGGTGGAAACCTACAAGGCCTTCGGCGCCACCCCGACCCCCTTGCCCTGGGGCGAAGTCTACGGTGGCCTGCAGACCAACATTATCCAGGGGCAGGAAAACCCCACCTCCTTCATCGAGTCCACCAAACTTTATGAAGTGACCGACGCCATCACCTACGCCGGACACAACAACTTCACCACGGCGGTGATGGCCAACAAGGAGTTCTTCGACGGCCTGAGTGACGCCGACAAGAAGCTGGTCTCCGACGCTTCCAAGGCCGCCTTCGACTACATCCTCGACTATCAGAAAGGCCTGGAGAAGGAAGCCCTGGACAAGATCGAGGCCGCCAAGCCCGACATGGTCGTGACCGTCCTGACCGAGGAGCAGCGCGCGCCCTTCAAGGCTGCCGCACCGGAGGTGGAAGCCAAGTTCATCGAAATGACCGGGGACAGCGGCAAGGCCATCCTCGACCAGATGAAGGCCGACCTGAAGGCTGTCGAAGGCAAGTAAGGCCATCCAATATGACCGGGGGGAAGGCGGTTTCACGCCGCCTTCCCCTCTCCCTTTCCGATCCCCTTACGAGCCGTAAAGGACCTGGGATGAACGAACGGACAGAACAGCCACCCGAGCACTCCGCCGGCAAGCCCCGGGACGAAGATGTCTCGGATCTACCGGGTATCCTGGGGGTGATTGACACCCTGGTCAGCCGCCTGGAGGCCGTCGTGCTGGCCGGTGGTGTGCTGCTGATGGCCTTCAACACCATCGCCAATGTGGTGGGCCGTTTCGTCTTTCAAAGCAGTATCTTCTTCACCGGAGAACTGAACCGGATCCTGATTATCCTGATCACCTTCGCCGGGATCAGCTACGCCGCCCGCCACGGACGACACATCCGCATGTCGGCCATCTACGACGCCCTACCGGTTCCGTCGCGCAAGGCCCTGATGGTGGTGATCACTCTGGTCTCCTCGCTGGCGATGTTCGCTCTCTGTTATTTCTCCGTGTCCTACATCCTGGATGTGGCCAAGTCTGGACGCGTCCTTCCCGCCCTTCAGGCGCCGGTTTACTGGATCTACCTCTGGGTCCCTGTCGGGTTTTTCATGACCGGGCTGCAATATGCGCTCACGGCCATCAAAAACCTGATCGAAAAAGACATTTATCTCTCGACGCGGGTGCTCGAGGGGTATGACGACGACGAACTTGAAGTCTAGGGAGCGGCACCATGGCATTTACCATCGTCACCGTCATGGTTGTCCTGCTTTTGCTGGGCTTCCCCATGATGATCCCGCTGATCGCGGCGGCTTTTGTCGGGTTCTACGACCTGTTCCATGGCTTCGGCAAAATGGACACCATGGTCCAGCAGATGCTGGGTGGGATCCGACCGGCCTCGCTGATCGCCGTGCCGATGTTCATCTTGGCCGCCGATATCATGACCCGAGGCCAATCTGCCGACCGGCTGATCAATATGGTCATGAAGTTCATTGGCCATATCAAAGGCGGGTTGGCCGTCAGCACGGCCACGGCCTGCACCCTGTTCGGCGCTGTCTCCGGCTCGACCCAGGCCACGGTGGTGGCGGTGGGGTCTCCCTTGCGACCGCGCATGCTCAAGGCCGGATACAAGGATTCCTTCGTCCTCGCCCTCATCATCAATTCCAGTGACATCGCCTTCCTGATCCCGCCCTCCATTGGCATGATCATCTATGGTGTGATCTCCAACACCTCCATTTCCGAGCTGTTCATCGCCGGGATCGGGCCGGGTCTCCTGATCCTCGTGCTATTCTCCGCCTACAGCATCCTCTACGCCCATATCAAGGGCGTGCCGACGGAGTCCAAGGCCACCTGGGGCGAGCGTCTAGCCTCCGTGCGCATGGCCCTTTGGCCGCTGGGGTTCCCGGTGATCATCGTCGGTGGCATCTATGGCGGCGTCTTCAGCCCGACGGAAGCGGCGGCGGTCTGCGTGCTCTACGCCATTGCCCTGGAATTCGGTGTCTTCCGCTCCCTGACCCTGCCCGACATTTACCGCATCGCAAAATCCACGGGATTGATCACGGCGGTGGTGTTCATTCTGGTCGCCGCCGGAGCCTCCTTTTCCTGGGTCATTTCCTTCGCCCAGATCCCCCAGGCCCTGTTGGGCGCCGTGGGCATCACGGAGATGGGCCCCATCGGCGTACTGGTGGTGATTTCCATCGCCTTTTTCATCGGCTGCATGTTCGTCGATCCCATCGTGGTGATCCTTGTGCTGGTTCCCATCTTCGCCCCGGTGGTGAAGGGCGTTGGCCTGGACCCCGTCCTGGTGGGGACGATCATCACCCTGCAAGTGGCCATCGGCTCGGCAACGCCGCCCTTCGGCTGCGACATCTTCACCGCCATCGCCATTTTCAAGCGGCCTTACATCGAGGTGATCCGGGGGATTTTCCCCTTCACCGCCATGTTGTTGATGGTGGCCACCGCCTTGATTTTCTATCCGCCGATCGCGCTGTTCCTGCGTGATCTGGCCTTCCGGTGAGCCCAGGGAGTCCCCCATGTACAAACGCATTCTCGTACCGGTGGACGGGTCGGAAGGGTCCCTGAAGGCCCTGCTCCATGCCACCGACCTGCAAAAACTGACCGGGTCCGAACTTTGGATCCTCACGGTGTTTCGGCACCACAGCATGCAGGAAGCCTCCATGTCGATGGTCCGGCCCGCCGATCCGGAGAACCTGGATGACTCCATGCGCGCCTATTCCAAGGAGATCGCCGAGGCTGCCAAAGCCGCCGCCTTGGAACGGGGAGCCATGGCCCCCCGGGCCTTCGTCAAGAACGGCCAACCCGCCCGCACCATCGTTGCCTTCGCCAAGGAGCACGGCGTTGATCTGATCGTCATCGGCAGCCGAGGCGTGGGCGACCTGGAGGGATATTTGCTGGGCAGTGTCTCCCACAAGGTGACCAGTCTGGCCAAATGCCCTGTCCTGGTCATTTGATTGAGGACTGGACCCTATGCTTCCCCCCCTCCCTCAGCGCTCCCCGTCCGTCCTCGCCCTGGATGATCCCGCCGCGATCACGCGCATTGGTGTCATCGCGCTGGCCACGGACCTGACCTCCGAACGGGATTTCGCCCGGGGCCTGCCCCTGGAGCGGGCCGCCCTTCATGTGGCCCGGGTGGCCTTCGCCAATCCGACAACCTTGGACAACCTGCGGGCCATGGGGCCGAAGCTGACCGAATGCACGGCCCTTCTGCCCCCGGACGTTCCCTTGGCGGCGGTCTGCTACAGTTGCACTTCGGCTTCGGTGACACTCGGCGACCGGGAGGTGGCGGCGGCCATTCGCGCCGCCCGTCCCGGCATGCCGGTGGTGACGCCTAGCGCCGCCGCCCGGGCGGCCTTTGGCGCCCTGGGCGTGACCCGCATCGCCATGTTGACCCCCTACCTGCCAGAAACCAGCGGTCCCATGGAGGTCTACTTCACCGACCATGGTTTCTCGGTGGTCAACCACCAGTGCCTGGGCATGGCAGACGACCAGGAGATGGCGCGGGTCAGCCCGGCCACCATCATGGATGCGGCCTTGGCCGTGGACCGCCCCGAAGCGGAGGCCCTGTTCCTGTCCTGCACGGCCCTGCCTGCATTAGACGTCATCGCCGCCTTGGAGGACCGCCTGGGCAAGCCGGTGGTCAGCTCCAATCAGGCCAGCCTCTGGGCGCTTCTCGGATTGGCGGGCCTTGAGCCCCGGGTCGGTCCCCCGGCACCGGCCGGGTTCGGACAGCTGCTGTCCCGTCCGGTTCCCCTTTCCGTCTTCCTTTGATTGGCCCCAGGAGGCGCCCTCACGCCATGAGTCCCCCTAAACTCGCTCTCCCTGACCTCGCATCCTTCGAGGCCGCTCGGGCGGCCATCGCCGGAACCATCCGGCCCACGCCGCTGAACCCATCGGCCGACCTGAGCCACCGCCTTGGCGTGCCCGTGCTGCTCAAGATGGAGCACCATCAGGTCACCGGGAGTTTTAAGCTGCGGGGAGCGGCCAACGCCGTGGCCGGGCTATCCCAGGCCGAACGGGCCAAGGGCGTTGTGGCAGCCTCCACCGGCAACCATGGCCGGGCGCTCGCCCATGCGGCAAAGGCCGCCGGGGTCCGCTGTATCGTCTGTATGTCCAATCTGGTGCCCGCCAACAAGGTGGAGTCCATCCGGGCCCTCGGGGCGGAGACGCGCATCATCGGCAAGTCCCAGGACGACGCCCAGGAGGAAGTGGATCGCCTCGTCGCCGCCGAGGGCATGACCATGCTTCCGCCCTTCGACCATCCCGCGATCATTGCCGGGCAAGGCACCCTGGGGCTGGAGCTGCTCGACCAAGCCCCGGAGGTGGAGACCGTTTTGGTCCCGGTATCCGGCGGCGGACTGATCGCCGGTGTGGCGGCGGCAGCGAAAGCCGTGAAACCGCGCATTCGAGTCATCGGGATTTCCATGGACCGGGGCGCGGCCATGGTCGAGAGCCAGCGGGCGGGCCAGCCGGTCCTGGTGGAGGAAGTCGCCTCGCTGGCGGATTCCCTGGGGGGCGGCATTGGGTTGGACAACCGCTACACCTTCCCCCTGGTTCGCGACCTCGTGGACGACTTGATCACCCTGACCGAGGCGGAAATCGCCGAAGGCATGCGGCAAGCCTATTGGCAAGAGCGCCAGGTGGTCGAAGGCGCCGCCGCCGTGGGTCTGGCGGCCCTGATCGCGGGCAAGGTGGAGGTCCATGGACCCATCGCCGTGATTCTCTCCGGTGGCAATGTGGACATGGCCCAGCATTTCCGGGTGATGGCCGGAACCTGGGACGAGGAGCAGGCCTGACATGCCAACCATCAAGATCCTCACCGAAGGCCAGTTGCGTCAGGTCGTCTCCCTGGACCTCGAGGCCATCGATTGCGTGGAGCGCGCCTTCGCCGCCCTGGCCGGGGGCAAGGTGGTCATGCCGCCAATCCTCTCCATGGCCATCGCCGACTACAACGGCGAAGTGGACGTGAAGACAGCCTATGTGCCGGGGGTCGACGGCTTCGCCATCAAGATTTCCCCCGGGTTCTTCGACAATCCCAAGATCGGCCTGCCCAGCACCTCGGGCCTGATGGTCCTGTTCTCGGTCCGCACGGGGCAGGTGGAGGCCCTGCTGCTCGATAACGGCTATCTGACCGATGTCCGCACCGCCGCCGCCGGAGCCGTCGCCGCCCGCCATCTGGCCCGGGAAGACGCCCGCACCGCCTGTGTCCTGGGCACCGGGCTTCAGGCGCGGTTGCAATTGAAAGCCCTGTCCCTGGTCCGCCCCTTGACCTCCGCCACCCTCTGGGGCCGGGATCCGGCCAAGGCCGCCGCCTTGGCCGCAGCATTGACCGATGAGTTGGGCTTTCCCGTCTCTCCCACTTCGGATTTGGCCTCGGCTGTGCCCGAGGCGGATGTGGTCCTGACCACGACGCCTGCCTCCGCACCGATTCTGAAGGCCGACTGGCTGCGCCCCGGCCAGCATGTGACCGCCATGGGATCGGACCAGCACGGCAAGAACGAGCTGGAACCCGCCTGCCTCGCCCGGGCGGACCGGTATGTCCCCGACAGGCGTGCCCAAACGGAAGTCCTTGGGGAACTGCGTGCCGCCCTCGCTGCGGGCGTGATCACCGCAAACCAACCCTTCCCCGAACTGGGGGAGATTGTCGCCGGAACCGCGCCGGGACGCTTGACCCCGGACGATCTGACCCTCTGTGACCTCACGGGAACCGGCGTCCAAGACACCGCTATTGCAACTTTCGCCCGGGACCGCGCCGATGCGTCCGGGCTCGGCCTGGATGTGGAGAGCTGACCATGACCAAAATGGGCACCGTTGAGGAACAATCCTTGCGCAATCCGCGCTTTGAAACCTCGGAATACCAAATCCGCATCGCCAAGGTCCGCGCCTCCATGATGGAGAAGGACCTGGATCTGATTATCGTCTCCGATCCGTCCAACATGAACTGGCTGACCGGTTACGATGGCTGGTCCTTCTATGTGCATCAATGCGTGCTGCTGGGGCTGGAGGGGGACCCCCTCTGGTTCGGTCGGAACCAGGACGTGAACGGCGCCATCCGCACCTGCTTCATGGCCGAAGACAATCTGCTGGGTTACGAGGACCACTACGTCCAGTCCGATGTCCGCCACCCCATGGATATCCTCGCCCAGGTGGTCACGCGGGGCGGCTGGAGCACGGCGCGCATTGCCGTGGAAATGGACAATTATTGGTACACGGCCAAGGCCCATGCCACTCTGGTCGGCCACCTGCCCAATGCCACCTTCAGCGACGCTTTGGGGCTGGTGAACTGGTGCCGGGCGGTGAAGTCGGAGCGAGAACTATCCTACATGCGCACCGCCGCGCGCTTTGTGGAGCGCATGCACCAGCGCATCCTCGACAAGGTGGAGGTGGGCCTGCGGAAATGTGATCTGGTGGCGGAGATCTATGACGCCGGTCTGCGTTACGACCAGGAGTTGGGCGCGGGCGGCGACTATCCGGCCATCGTGCCCCTGCTGCCTTCGGGCAGTGACGCCGCAGCGCCCCACCTGACCTGGGACGACCGCCCCATGCGTGCCGGTGAAGGCACCTTCTTCGAGATCGCAGGCGCCTACCACCGCTACCACTGCCCGCTGTCGCGCACCGTCTTCCTGGGCAAACCGCCCGCCCATATCCGCGAAGCGGAGAAGGCCATCCTCGAAGGGATGGAAGCCGGACTGGAAGCGGCCAAGGCCGGGAACCTGACGGAGGATATCGCCAAGGCCTTCTTCGGAGTGCTCAACGGCCGGGGGATCATCAAGAACAACCGAACGGGTTACCCCATCGGCCTGTCCTACCCCCCCGATTGGGGCGAGCGGACCATGTCCCTGCGGATCGGCGACAAGACGGTGCTGGAACCGAACATGACCTTCCACTTCATGACCGGCCTGTGGATGGACGACTGGGGGTTGGAGATCACCGAAAGCATCGTCATTGGGGAGAAGGGCCCGGAATGCCTGGCCTCCGTCCCCCGCGAACTCTTCGTGAAGGATTGAGCCGTGTCCACCTCCAGAGCAACCGTCCCCGATAACGACAACGCCATTGCGCTGAAGGCCAATCCCATCAGCGCGACCATCCCCCTCGACCAGGACGGCACGCACCACGGGTTCCTCTCCCTGCCCTACAGCCGGGATGATTCCGCCTGGGGGGCGGTGATGATCCCCATCACCGTCATCAAGAATGGCGAGGGCCCCACGGCCCTGTTCACCGGCGCCAACCATGGCGATGAATACGAGGGGCCGGTGGCCCTGCAAGACCTTGCCCTCACCTTGGATCCTTCGGAGATCTCGGGCCGGGTGATCATCGTCCCCGCCTTCAACTATCCGGCCTTCCGGGCAGGGGCACGCACCTCGCCCATCGATAAGGTCAACCTGAACCGGGCCTTTCCCGGCCGCCCCGACGGCACGGTAACTCTGAAGATCGCCGACTACTTCACCCGCACCTTGGTCCCCCAGGCGGACCTTGTTCTAGATATTCATTCTGGTGGAAAGACCCTGGACTTCCTGCCCTTCGCTGCGGTCCATGTGTTGGAGGATCCAGTCCAACAGGCGGCCTGTGTGGCAGCCATGGAGGCCTTCAATGCCCCCTATTCGATGATGATGCGCGAATTGGACAGCGCGGGCATGTACGACGACACCGTGGAAGCCATGGGCAAGGTCTTTGTCACCACTGAATTGGGCGGTGGGGGCTCAGCCACGGCGCGCACGATCGCCATTGCCAAGCGTGGCGTCCGCAACCTGCTGGTCCACGCGGGTATTCTCTCAGGCAGTCTAGAGCGAAAGGCCAGCCAGATGCTCGATATGCCCGACGACTCCTGCTTCATCCAGTCCGAGAGCGATGGTTTGTTCGAGCCTTTGGTGGATTTGGGGGCTGAGGTCAAGACGGGCCAAGAGATCGCCCGGGTTTGGCCCCTGGACCGCACCGGCGTCCCGCCCCGAGCCTATCACGCCCGCCGCGACGGTCTGTTCGCTGCCCGCCATTTTCCGGGGTTGGTTCAGACGGGCGACTGCTTGGCCGTGGTCGCCGACAAGGTCCGATAAAGGCATCCAGCCACGAAAAAGCCCGCCCCCATGAGGGAGGCGGGCTTTTTCATTTAAACGCACGCACTCAGGCGGCGATGGGCCGCCCCCGGATCACGCAAACTTCGTGATAGAGCGCTACATTGGGGTCCTTATCCGCCAGGGCCTGCGCCTCGCAGGCGGAAAGGGGAGTTTGGCCGTTCTCATCGGCAAAGAACTTACAAACAAATTCCTGTTCCAGCCCCGTCCCCGTCAAGGCCTTCTCGAGGGTCACGAAAAACGAAATGTCCGTCCCCGCATCCTGCAGCACGATCCGAGACGCGATTTTTTCCGGCTGGAATCCGTTGGCTTCAAAAAATTCAAACAGGATCTTGGTGCCGACCCGAGCACCGAAATTCATCACAACTTCCGCCTTGGGCGCATGTTCGCGGATCCGGCGTAACAAAGCTTCGTTCAATCCCAAGCCAACCGAATTGTAAGGATATTCGTCAAACATCGCCCAGGGGTAATAATGGGCGATATGGTCCTCGGCCCGCGCCTCGGCCCCTTCACCGAGGGGCACCGATTGCGCGTCCCGAAAGGCGCTGAGACGCTTGTCATTGGGATCCCCCACCTGGGGAATACAGGCAACGACGACATCGGTTTTGGCAATCTTGGCGCGTGCTTCTTCCGTATCAATCAGGCTAACCGCGCCTTCGACCGGGTGAAACCGGGCCGCGTGTTCAGGGGAGAGGCTGCGGATGTTGCGTTCGGCCAATTCAACGAGGCGTGGATCCAGATCACTGCCGTAATAGGCCTTGGCGCCGCAGGTCCTTAAAACGAAGGCTGCATTGATCCCCGTGCCAATACCGACTTCATAGACCGCCTTGTCCTTCAGGTCGGCCCGTTCCAGGCCCTGTTGAAATGTTTGGGTCCACGGATCCGTCGGATCAAAGGCAAAATCGGGTGCTTCGAGGGTCGGCTCACTTGTCTCTTGATCAGGGCTGATCTTTGATCCAGTGGCATCGATCATCTTGTTTCCTTTAAATCGGCTCCCGGTGGTCGAGTAGGTCGCCGCACCAAGAGAGCATGCACAACCGCCGCAAGAGTGCATTGCAGCGGGGTCCCCTGCAGGGCCGGAGGGGGCCGGAGGGGGCCAGAGCGGAGGGAGCGAAGCCGCGGACGCGGCGGATTGAGACCCCTTTGAAATGTTCGCCGGACGCTGTCCTGCCAGGGCATGACCCCTGGCGAAACAGTGCCCGGCGAACGCACCAAATGCGGACTTTAGCGACGCCCTACCTCAGGGCGTCGGTGGCCAGGCGGACATCCCCCGCCATGCCTCCAAGGGATTGGGCGATACGGTCCCGGTCACAGGCCGAATCGAGCACAACACCGAGCGGCAAATGCTCGTCGGACAGTCCGGTCAAAGCCTGCTTGATGCGCAGCACGGTCGGTGCGGCAGACAGACCACTACAATCAATGGCACGGGCGACGGTATTGGCGATGGTGCTAGAAACAGTCATTTTTTCTACTCCTTGCTAAGCGGGCCGAGAAAAGTGATCCGCATCTCTGATAAGCCGAGTTCCCCCACGGAACTCGCTGTTATCGTCATCGCGCGTCGGGCTGCTTGCACCGGGACAAAACCGCACAGGTCTCCGTGGCCGAAACAACGGCGACCAAGACAGTTCTCTTCATTTTGTCCGTTCCAACCCCCGTGAGACGGAGGCCGACCTCCCCATACCGGAGGCCCTGTCGGAAGGCGGCGCGGTGTGTTCAACCCGCGAGGAGGCCCAAGATCGGCCCCCATACGCTCTGACCTAGGAGGTGATCCACTTCGAGGGCTCGTTTGCCGTTCCCCGAAAGACCATGAGTGAACCCCACCCATGATCCGGATATCAAACCCATTTCTGGGCAATAATGCGCGTCAAAGCGAATTTAAGGCTATGTGTGCACCGCAGTGATGTCAAGGCTGATGTGGCTAGTTTTTGAGCGGGAGTGGAACAGGATTAAATTTTCATCACAAGAACGCACAGGACGATAGGTCCCCAGACTCTTGTCATGAGACATCTCTATAGTCGCCCAATACTCTTGATCTTCGCCGGAAATGCACAGGTCCGACGACCCTCATTTACGCCGCGCGACGAAGTGCCTCCAATTTTTATAGGGAAAAGACCAAATCCCCTTGGCCTTGATCGGCTCGATCATCTGGTGAGAGCCCTCTCCTAATCGCGAAAGCCAGGATCCAGCCGATCGGCGAGGCGCATGTAAGCCTCCCATTCAAGCTGCAAATCCCCGTCATCCAGGGCCATTCCATCAAACTGCTCGCGCACGCGCTTGACCACATTTTTGTCGATTGCCCTCAAGGGGGCGCCCATGGCCAAGGTGGCTTCTTGAATCTCGCAAACCCGACAGAGGTAGAACATGGTGGAGAACATCTCTGCGGCATTCCGACCGACGGACACCAAACCGTGGTTGCGCAACACCAAGCCGATGTTGTCACCGAGGCTCTTGGCGATATCCGCCCGCTCCTCAAGGTCCAGGGCGATCCCGGTGAAGTCGTGGTAGCCAATCCGCCCATAGTACTGCAACGCAATCTGGTTCAGCGGAAGGATCCCGTCCTCAAGGCAGGATACGGCAATGCCCGCCCGCGTATGGGTGTGCATCACCCATTCCGCCGTATCGCTGGCCATGTGGACGGCGCTATGGATGGTGAAGCCCGCCGGATTGACACGATAGGGGGTCGTCTCGACCTTGTTGCCGTCCACGTCGATTTTGACGAGGGACGACGCAGTGATCTCCTCCCACATCAGGCCATAGGGGTTGATCAGGAAATGTCCGGGCTCGCCCGGGACCCGCGCCGAGATATGCGTATAGATGGTGTCCGTCATCTTGTAGTGCGCGGCGAGCCGATAACAGGCGGCAAGTTCGATCCGCGTTTGGCGTTCCGCGTCGCCCATGACGGCTCTCTCTTTCGTCTGGTGCATAATGTCCTCGTTTGCCTTTCCCAATTTCCGTCATCCCCCAGTGGGGAGCCTCCCTCCCCGATTGCTCCAGGGCGGCGGGTGACTTTACTCTTTGATATACAGTTGTATAACTGCATATGAGCTTGGGTGCAAACGTTCCGGCGGCGCCCGTCACGCAAGGCATCATTGGGAGACCATCAACCATGACGAACTCGGGGACGACTTCGGGACCGATTCACGGCGTTCTGTTGAGCGACACTCTGGATCTGAAGGGGTTTTATAAACTGGAGGTCACCGACGAGACCAAGGACGTCCTCCTGCTCAACCCCGACGAGGTGATCGACCCCAGCGCCATCCGCTTTGCGGTCTGCTGGCTTCCCGGACAGGAGGCCTTCGCGCCCTATCCCAATCTGGAAATGGCGATGTCTATCGGTGCCGGGGTCGAAGACCTGTTGGACCACCCCGGGTTGGCCAAGCACATCCCGATTTGCCGGGTCCGCGACCCCCACCAAGCCGCTCTCATGGCCGGTTACGCCGTGCACGAGGTGCTTCATGTGGAGCGGGATTTCGAGCAGATCCTCCGCCACCAGGAAGCGGCCGCATGGAGACCTCTGCCCATGCGGGCGCCGGAGGATCTGAAAGTGGCGATTCTCGGTCATGGGACCATGGGCGCGGCCGTGGCCCGAGGGGTGGCCGCCCAGGGCTTCTCCGTCACCGTGGCCTGTCGGCGCCCCCCCGCCGCGCCGCTGGAGGGCGTCACCTACACCACGGGAGAGGACGCCATCTGCCAAGCCGTGACCGGCGCGGGCATGGTCATCAACGTTCTGCCCCTGACCCCTGTCACCCGGAATATCCTGAACAAGGATCTGTTCGACCGGCTCAGCAAGGGCGCTTGGCTCGTGCAAATCGGCCGTGGCGAACATTTGCAGGAAGACGACTTCCTGGCCGCGCTCGAAAGTGGCCAGTTGAAGGGCGCAAGTCTGGACGTGTTTCGACAGGAGCCCCTGCCCGCCGATCATCCCTTCTGGGCGGACAAACGCCTGCGGATCACCCCCCATATCGCCAGCGATTCCACTCCCCGGATTGTGGTCGAGCAGGTCCTCCGCTCTGCCCGGGAATTGGCCGCAGGCACCCCTCTCAGCCTGTCGATTGACCCGACCCAGGGGTACTGATCCGTCCCCGGGTTTTTTTCAATGGGCTTGATCTGTAATTATTCATCTGTATAACAGGAGGGGTGTCAGGCGGTATGTCCGCGACCTCCAGAGGGATGGTCCATGAGCAGAAAAGCCTTTCAGCGTCTGTCGCTCGATGCCCGCCGGCGGGATCTGATGGAGGCGACCCTCGTATGCATTGCGCGCCATGGATTGCACGGAGCGACCGTGCGCGGAATCACCGAAGAGGCGGGCGTGACCGCCGGTCTGGTCAGGCACTACTTTGGCAGCAAGGACGAGTTGATCCGCACAGCCTATGCCTATCTCGTCGGCCAACTGACGACGGAAGCCAGTGAAAGCGCCAAGCGGTCCCCCGGGGCCGCCAGCGCCCAGTTGGCGGAGTTCTTGAGGGCCAACATGACCCCGCCGAACCTGTCGGAACACAAGGTGTCCCTCTGGGCGACCTTCATTGGGCGGGTCCGCTCCGACAGGTATTTCGCCGAAATCCATCGGGAAGGCTATCGGGAATTCCTCAGCCTGCTCGAAGCCCTGATCGCGCCGGTTCTCGTCGACCATGGGCTGCCCCATGGGGCCGAGACCTGCAAGCGCCATGCGATCGTGTTGAATGGGCTGATCGATGGGCTTTGGCTCGAAGGCTCTCTGCATACCGGGCTCTATGATCAGACGATCCTGCCCGACCTTCTCGTCGAGTCCAGCGAGCGGTTTTTGGGGCTTCCGGCGGGGTCCCTTTCCACTGCCCGCACAACCCAGGAAAAGCAAAGACAGACACCATGCGATATGCCGGAATAACCGACCGCCTCGCCGAACTCGGTGGAGAAAAATGGGCCGTTCACAACGCCGCCCGCGCCAGAGCCGCCAAGGGCGAACAGATTATTGAACTGACGATCGGCGAGCCCGACATTCCGGTCGACCCTGCCTTGATCGATGTCTGTGAAGCCTCGATGCGCGCCGGGCGCACCCATTATTCCAATGGCCGGGGGGAAACCGGGCTTCTCGACGCCTTGGTGGAAAAATACAAGCCGATGTATCCGGACATCACCCGGGACCACATTCTCTGTTTTCCCGGCACGCAGACCGCGCTTTACGCCGTGATCACCGCCTTGGTCGATGCCGGTGATGGGATCCTCGTGGGGGATCCCTATTACGCGACCTACGAGGGCGTCGTCCGCGCCCCCGGTGCCATCCTCCAACCGGTTCCCCTCAGCATCGAAAACGGCTTCGTCATGCAGCCGGAGGACTTGCGGGCCGCCGTCACGGAAGACAGCCGCGTTCTGGTCCTCAACACCCCCCACAATCCCACGGGCGCCCTGCTGGACCTGGACACCATCGCCAAACTGGGCGATATCGCCTGCGACCATGACCTGTGGATTGTCTGCGACGAGGTGTACGAGGATCTGATTTTCGAAGGCACCTTCGCCTCTCCCTTCCAGATCGACCGGCTGCGTGAACGCACGATCGTTGTCTCCTCCATTTCCAAGACCTTCGCGGCAACCGGTTTCAGAAGCGGCTGGGCCGTTGGTCCGGTGGAGTTCTGCACCAAGCTGTTACCGATTTCCGAAACCATCCTGTTCGGCAATCAACCCTTCATCGCCGACATGACCGAGGCAGCCCTGCGCGGCCAATTCGACACGGCCGAACGCATGCGCCGCAGCTATGCCGCCCGGGTCGACCTCATCTCCCGTGAACTGCAATCCTGCCCGACCTTGAAAGCGGGGAAAGCATCGGGCGGCATGTTCGTCATGATCGATGTGGCCGATACGGGCCTGGACGGCGAGGCCTTCGCCTGGGGCCTCCTCAAGGAGCAGAACGTGGCGATCATGCCCGGGACCTCCTTCGGCGAGAACGCAAAAACCCTGATCCGCGTCGCCCTGACGGTCCCCGATGACACACTGAGGGAAGCCATGCGGCGCATTCTTCTCTTTGCCAACTCCCTCGAAATGGCGAGGCAGAAAGCGGCTGTGTGATGGCTCCAGACGACAGTACTCAGCCATCATATGCGGGGCGTCCGCAGGCAACGCTCCCTGTGGAGAAGGTCAGGAACGAGAGAACAAACATCGTTTTCCGAGTTCCGCCCCTGGGGTCTGGGGAGGCGATGCCTCCCCAGCGGGGGGTGCGGGGGCTGGCCCCCGCCAGGGCAAGGCCCTTATCTCAAGTGGCGCGGGATGAAACCCACGCCGCTTCATGGTATGGTTTTCGGGCTGGGCCTAAAGTTTCATTTCTAAATTAAGAAACGCTACATATCGGGAAATGTCATGTTCTATAGAATTCTTAATATGCTCCCTAGGTACTATATGTCTGTAAAAAATCTTGGGTTATTTTGTTCTTTTCTGATTATTTTAAATAAGGCGATTCCTGGGGTTTCAGGTAACGAAGTGGTATTGAAGACGAAAAAATTTGGAAATGTCCATTGGCGGACAAGGGATGATTGGGTCATTGTGCATCTGTATTGTCCCCAAGTGGAAATTTATTCTCCTGGTTCGAAAATAGATATTCGTGTTGTTGTAGACCTGGGGGCGAATATCGGTCTTGAAACGATGCGTTTCAAGAAAATGTATCCCGATGCGCGAATTGTCGCTGTCGAAGCGGAAGGCGCCAACTATACGCAGCTTGTGAAGAATACGAAGGACTTGTGTGATGTCACGGCAGTGCAGGCGGCGATATGGAGTTCTGACGCGCATTTGAAATTGGTCTCCGGCTCATCCGATAGTCAGGCCTTTAATCTTATCGAGAGTGAGGTCGGGGAGTCCGCGTTCGACATGAGGGGCAGAAGCTTGGTGAGCATTCTGGACGAGCAGGGCTTGGCCGAGGTCGACATTCTCAAAATCGATATCGAGGGCGCTGAGAGCGAACTCTTCGGGGATGGGTGTGACGTTTGGCTTGGCCGCATCAAATGTTTCATCATTGAATGCCCGGACCATGACGCGCCTTTGACGGTTCAAAAGATATTCAAGGCATTTGACAGAAACGGAATCGCGGTCAACCTGTACCTGCATGGCGAGAATTTAGTGATCGTCAAGTCGGACCTGGATTGGGCCTGCCGATCTATCGTTCGTTATTAAAAGACTCTCCAAAAGCGTCAGTTCCGCATAGGCGCGAATGACGACAGAACAGTTTTTCCGCACCCTGTTATACCAAGCGGCGCGGGTTGAAACCCACGCCGCTTTTCTTGCGCTCAAACGCCAGGCGGGCTTTTACGCGCCATAAGGCGCGGCGGCCACTTGGCCGCTTCCAAGGTGCGGTGTGTCAAACTCACCGCACCTTGGTATTAAATCGATGCCGACTCAAGGCTCCCACAGGGACACGACAGGGGTGTTTTCCCGTCACGGGGCTTTGGCCCGTCCCCCACTGGGGCCGAAAGGCCCCAGACCCTTATAAAAGAGAAATGGGGGTTTGGGGACATTGGCCCCCAAATGGGCTTGGGCTATCGCCCAAAAAACACGAGACACTGTCGTATACCGTGGAATGGGCGGTCTGCAGAGGCACTGGGCCCTCCCGATTTTTATGGGTCGCTACGCAAAGCCGATGGCTTGCTTGATTTCTTTCCATGCTATGGAAATGAGGCCATGGCCTTACTTTAGAGTGAGTTTGGGGAGACCGCGAGCGTGCTTCAGATCCTAACCATCACCGCGCCGATTTTTATCCTTATCGGCTTGGGGTATGTCCTGGCCCGGACGGGCTGGTTGCCCAAAGATGCCATCCCGGTTCTGGGGCGCTTTATCCTCTATTTGGCAGTTCCAGCGCTGATCTTTCGGGCGCTCTCGACCAACGACCTGTTTTCCACGGTCGCCCCCCTGTTCCTGCTGGCCTATGGTGGGGCGGCCATCTGCTCTTTCCTGTTGGCTTCGGCTTTTTCGCTTTTTATTGCCAGGGACGGCCTGGGGCTGAGTGCCCTGATCGGCTTGGGGGCCTCGCTACCGAATACCGTTTTCGTCGGTTACCCCCTGGTGTCGCAGATCTTTGGCGAGGCCGTTGCACCGGCCTTCATCATGGCGCTTCTGGTTGAAAACCTGCTGTTGATGCCGCTCGCCTTGTTCCTGCTGGAGGCAGCCCAAGGCCTGGGGGGCGGACGTAGCCTCGGGGCGGCGGCCCGGGCCATTGGCAAAAGGGTCATCACCAACCCGATGATGGTCGCGATTACCCTGGGAGGCGTGGTTTCCGTCCTGGCCATTCCCGTGCCCGTGGTTCTGGCCAAATGTGTTGATCTGTTGGCCATGGCGGGGCCGGCCATGGCACTGGTCTATATCGGCGCCTCCCTCGCCGGAACACAGATCAAGAAAATGCCCAGGGAGGAGTTGACCATCGCCCTGTCGAAATTGGTGGCTCATCCGCTTTTGGCGTTTGGGGCCGTGGCGCTATTGCCGTCCTTTGATCCCCTGCTCCAGAGTGCCGTGATCATCCTGTCCAGCGCCCCCATGTTGGGTGTCTTTCCAATTATGGGCGCCCGCTACGGGCATGGTCCCCTGTGCGCCAGGGCCTTGACCCTCTGCACGGCACTTGCGTTTCTGACGATTTCGATAATTCTTTGGGGGCTGGAAAGCCAACCTGTAATGGGGTAATGGGAGGAGCCTTAATTAAGACCCTTTTCTCGGACTGTCCGTTCCCTCATGGTTGCGGACGTGGCGCCCGTGATGGGGCCGAAATGCACAGGGGGACAAAGGTCCATGCAGCGACTGAAGCGGAGGCGTCTGGGTGCCATTCTGGCCTTTGTGGGCGCATTGGGGCAGGGGGCTTGCGCCCAACAGCAAGTGGAGGTCAAGCCAGCACCCATAAAGCCATCGGTGGTCGAGGAGGCGCCGAAGCAGGCGGCCGTGCCCAAGGGGCCAATGACCGTCGCCTTGCTTTTGCCCATGACCGGGGAGGCTGGACGTCTGGGCGCGCGCTTGTTGCATGCCGCCCAAGCGATGCTGCTGGAGAGCGAACACCCCGGGAACGGGGCGACCCCGGAACGCCAAATCGGTGTGGCGTCCGCCGATGACATGCGCCTTCTGCCCTTCGACACTCAAGGAAAGCCTGAAGGTGCGGTCGCTGCTGCCAATGCCGCGATCAAGGCGGGGGCCAGCCTGATCGTCGGCCCGTTGTTCGGCGCCAATGCCCAGGCTGTCCGGCCCGTTCTCGCCGCAGCCGGTATCCCTGCCCTGTCCCTGACCAACACCAATGCAGCAGCTGATGAGACTCTGTTCGTTCTGGGGCATGCGCCCGCGCAACAGGTGGAGAGGATCTTGACCCTGGCCGCCCAAAATAATCAGGGGCGGGTGTTGGTGGTGGGGCCGGACACGGCTTACAGCCGCTTGGCCGCAACCGCTGCTCGGGGCTTGGTGGGCAAGGGGGTGAGCGTGGTTGCCGCGGATCTTTACCCCCCGTCCCTGGACTATAACGCCCTGGTGACACGGGTGAAGGGGCTGGCCCGACTGCCCGCAGACGTGGTTCTGATCCCCGCAGGGGGGCTGGATCTGGTCGGTCTGTCCTCCCTTTTCCAGTATTTTACTCGGGTGGGGGAGAAGCAGTTACTGGGCACCATCCTTTGGGAAAATACACGGGGTCTGGAACGGGAGATCTCCCTGCGCGGTGGGCGCTATATCTCAACGCGATTGCTGCGGCCAAAGGTCGACCCGGAAGTCGTTTCGGCAGGCGATTTGCTGGACGCTGCCATGGACCCCGTGGGAGACGCGGATAAAACGTCAAAATCGGGAGAGGCAGAAGCAAAAGAAGCTCTGGCCGATGCTCTGATGGCACCCGATCCCATTCCCGCGCAGCCCGAATTCGAACCCGCCGAGCCGACGGCCGAAGAGTTGGCCCGTCGGCCCCGGGATCCGGATAACCTGGAAGCCCTGGTCATGGATGCCCTGGCGCTGGCCCAGGTTTGGTCCAAGGACCGCACAATGTCACTCCATGACTATCTGACCGCTGTTCAGGGGTTCGAGGGAGCGAGCGGTCGGTTTCGTCTGCGGCCCGATGGAACCTCGGAGCGGAGTTATTCGGTCCTGGAGCTGACTCGGCAGGGGGCGGTTTTGGTCAGTGCTCCCGTGGAACGCTTCTCCGGGGCCAAGGCCGCGCCGCTCAAGTTGCCCCGCCACAAGGTGCCCGTCGCGGTAGAGGTGGAGGTGGAGGAGCCCGCAGACAACGCTCCCGGCCCCGCAGGCGACCCGGCGGCGTCCGCCGCACCTGCGAAGGCTGCACCCTCCATATGACCTTTGGTCCGTGAATAGGGGCGGTATGGTAGAGGGTATGCCGCCCTTTCCAGGCTAGCCCCGATAAAAAACAGCCATAGGCATATATACGGCTTCCCTCCATATCGACTTGCATATAGGGTTTCCCCTAATGATTGTGTCTTTGTCGATATATAGGGTTAAGCCATGGTCGCAGTTCGGTGGAGGGGGGTTGTTCCCCTCCAGATCACCATATTTCTGCTGTTCCTCATGGTCCTGGCGGTACTGACGGGGGTTATTATCTGGTATAACTACCGGAGTAACGCCCAAGCAGCTATTGTTCAGGCCGAAATCCTTTTGACCGAGGTTGGCGGCAGGGTGGCCGAGCGCGCCAAACTGGTCAACGAGCCCCTGCTCGCCCTCGGGCGCATGTCCCCCTATCTGGAAAGTTTGGCCGACAAGCCGGATCTGGCCCCCCATCCGGCGACGGCTTTGTTGGCCCGCTCCCTAGAGGTTCATCCCCAGATTTCGGCGGTCTACATGGGCTACGCCGATGGCGACACCTACATCATCTTTTCCCTGCCCTCCGGTGAGGAGCAGAAACGGCAGGCGCTTCTGGCGCCGGAAGGGAGTCGTTTCGCCATTTTCCGGCTGATGCGAAATCGGGACGGCAAGCGGGTGGGGCTGTGGCGCTATCTGGATGCCGACCGAAGCACCCTGGGGTCACGTGTGGAATGGAAGCCGGATTTCGACCCTCGGAGCCGGGTTTGGTTCCGCCGAGCGCGTGAGTCCGAGGGCTTGGTGCGCAGTCCTCTATACCACTTCGCCTATGTCAATGAATTGGGATACACGGTCTCGCAGCGGTTCGATGGGCCCGTCCCCGGAGTCTTTGGTGCGGATGTCTCCCTCGGCTCCATGTCCCGGTTCCTCGCCGCCCAATCCTTCAGTGCGAACAGCAAGGTGGTGATGTTTACCGAAGGGGGGGTGCTGACGGGGCATCCGGACGCGGATCTGGTGGCCTCTGGCATCCGCAGACGGGGATCGGGGGAGCCCATGCCCCTTCACCTGTCCCAGACGGGGGATCCGGCTCTGGTCGCCCTCTACAAGGCCGTGAAGAACAACCCGGCCCGGGAACCGAGAACCCTGAGGTTGGAGACAGCCGATGGTGAATACTTGGCTCGAGTGGCTCCCTTGCCCCAGACCTTTGACCGGGCCGAATACCTGGCCGCCCTGGTGCCCGTCGACGAAATCCTCGGTCCTATCGCTCTGAATGGCCGGAACGCGGCTTTTGTGTCCTTGATTCTCTTGGGGTTGGCGGTGCCGATCATCCTGTGGATGTCCCGCCGGGTGAGTCGCCCCATCGAAGCCCTGATCGGCGAGACGGAGAAGATCCGGAGTTTCGATTTGGCTGCCCCCGTTGTCGTCCGGTCCCGCATCAGGGAGATCCGCGCGCTTGCCCAGTCGCTGGACACGATGAAGACCAGCCTGCGCAGCTTTGGCCGCTTTGTGCCCCGGGCCATGGTCCGGCGTATCGTTCAGAGCGGGCAGGCCCCGGAATTGGGAGGGCGGCGGCGCGAGTTGACCTTGTTTTTCAGCGATATTGCCGGGTTCACGGATCTTTCTGAGACCCTGGATGCGGAGGTGCTGACCCGGCGGATTTCCCAATACTTCCAGGTGATCGGCACCGTTCTGGAAGAAAAGCGGGGGACCATCGACAAATATATCGGTGACGCCATCATGGCCTTCTGGAATGCCCCCATGGCTGACAAGGAGCACGCCCGCCGGGCCTGTCTCGCTGCCCTGGAGATCGATGCGGTCCTGGGGGGCTTCAATTCCCGCTTGGAGGCTGAGGGCCAGGCTCCTTTGGTGACCCGAATTGGCTTGCACACGGGCGAGGCGGTCGTCGGCTACATCGGATCGGTGGACCGCATGGATTACACCGCTATGGGGGCTGCGGTGAATCTGGCGTCTCGCCTGGAAGGGTTGAACAAGCTCTACGGTACGCGGATCCTTATCAGCCAGGATACCTTGGACCGGGCGGGTGAGGGCTTTGTGGCTCGCCCCTTGGACCTCGTGCGGCCCAAGGGAGTGGCGCACCCGATCCGGGTCTATGCCCTGATGGGGCTGCGTGGTCCCCGGGAGTCTCTGACGGAAGAGCCCCTGGTGGCGAGCGCCGACGTCGAGGCGCTGATCGCCGATTGGGGGGAGGCGCGGAAACCCTTCGACGATCGGGATTGGTGCGGGGCTGTCTCCTCGCTGAAGGCTTTCCTGGGGATCCATCCTGGAGACAGGGCGGGCGCTCTGCTTCTGGAACGCGCCCAAGCCTTTTTGCAAAAACCGCCTTCGGATGACTGGGATGGGGTGTTGGATGTCACAACCAAATAGCCTTGATCGAATGAGCCCCAAGAGAAAAATACACGGGCGCGGTGGTCTGCTGGCGCGTCTGGCGCTTCGCGTGCTGCTCGTCGCCTTCGGGGGCATCGGCCTGTTTTTCCCCGCGACGGTGGTGCGGGCCGAGACCCTGACCTTTTGGGTTTCCGAAACCGATCCGGAGTTTGTCGCGGGCACGGAATACCTCCTAAACGCTTTCATGGCCCTCAATCCGGACCTGACGGTGACACTGGTATCCCTGGAGGAAACAGCGGTTTTTGACCGGTTGCGCGCCGCATGGCGGGCGGGGGAGGAACCCCAGTTGGTTCTGGCTCCGACCGAGAGCCTGTTGGCCTTGGGCCGGGAAGGAATCCTTGATTCTTCCATGGCCGAGCAGGTGATCGATGAAATCGGGCGGGCCCGCTTCTATCTGGGTCCACTTGCCCTTTTGGACGACGCCTCTGGGTTCGGACATGTGGCCATTCCCTATTACGCTTGGTTGCAGGGGGTGTGGTATCGGTCCGATTGGTTCGACGAGGCGGGCCTGATACCCCCTGAAAACCTGTTCGATCTGCTGGCGGCGGCCCGGGCTTTGCGGGATCCGAAGAGAGGGCGCTATGGCATCCTTTTGGGAACGGCGGGCGATTCCTATACGACCCAGGTTTTCTCGCAGATTGCTCTGGCCATGGGCGTTGCTCTGATCGACCCCAAAAAGGGGGTGACGATCAACACGCCGGAAATGGTGCGCGCTTTGACCTTTTACCGGGATCTGACCGAAACGGGTCCGCGGGGACGTCTGACGCCGCAGGGGCGGGATTACTATTTGCAGAACCGTCTGGCCATGTTGTTCTATTCTACGCACATCATGGACGACCTGGCCCTGTCCAGTGCCGCAGCCGGGGCATTGACGGACAAGAATTTTCCAGAACTTACAGGAGGGGTCTTCGATCCGGAGCTTTTGCCCCATACAGGGATGATCGCCTCCTTCTATGACTCCTCCGTTGCGGCCTTTGGCGTCACGATGGCTCTTGGGATTCCCTATCCCGCCACTCGGGCCAAGGCCGCAGCGATCACGCGGTTGGTTCGGTTCTTGTTTCGCGACGACGTTTTGATCAACTGGATGCACAGGGCCCCCGGCGGCATGATGCCCGTCATAAAAGGTGTCACCGATCGCGAGGCGTTCATGCGGGATCCCAAGGGGGTTTTTGCCCGGTGGGGACGGGATACCGTGGACCAGATTATGGGTGCCCTGGACAATATGCGCTCCCTGGCCCAGGTGGGCGGCGTCCCGAATGAGGAAGCCGCGCGGCTTTTGACGTCGGGTCTGATCGGGGAAATGGTGCGCCAGGTTGTGATGCGGGAGCGGACCCCCAAAGGGGCCGCCGCCTGGGGTCAACGTGCCGCCTTGCGCCAGGGGAACAGCCAGCCATTCATGAAGAATGAGCCGGGTAAAGGCAACGGAACCAAAGGTGGAAGACCCTTGACGGAGGGGAAAGAGGGCGCCATGTGAAGCCCTTGCGCCTTATTCCTTTCCCCCTTCCCCCCTTCCCCCCTTTCCCCCTTCCCCCCTTTCCCCCTTTTTCTGGGTGCTCCTCCCATGGATGTCGAAACGCCCCTGTTCTGGTTGGATGTTTTCGGCCAGGTGGTCTTTGCCATCTCCGGCGCCCTGGTCGCAGCCCGCAAGGGCATGGACATTGTGGGATTTGCTTTGATGGCCACGGTCACTGGAATTGGCGGTGGGACCTTCCGGGATCTGGTGCTCGGCCTGACGCCGGTCTTCTGGGTGCGAGAGCCACGCTATCTGGTGGTTTGTGTGGTCGTGGGTATGGCCACATGGCTGGTGGCGCACCGTCTGAACTCCCGCTTGACGGCTCTGCTTTGGGCTGATGCCGTGGGCATCGCATTCTATACGGCGGTGGGGACAAAGGTGGGGCTGGACGCCGGTGCCAGTGTGTCCGTCGCCGTGCTCATGGGGGTAATGACCGCCAGCTTCGGCGGGATCGTCCGGGACCTGATCGCCAACGAACCCAGTTTGATCCTCTATCGGGAGATTTATATTACGGCCTGTGCGATTGGGGCCTTTGCCTATCTGGGGATTGGAGCCTTGGGATTTGGCGACCTGCCGGCCATGGCTGTGTCCTTTCTGGTTACCTTCGCCATCCGGGGGGCGGCTCTTGTCTTCGGGTTGAGCTTGCCCGGTTACCGGGAGAAGATCGACAAGGCCCGAGACAATCTTTCTTGACCCAATGAAGGTTCGGCGCTTAAGTAGAGGCATGTGCACCGTCAATCATCAGGCCATTCGGCGAATTATGAACCCGGTCCTCTAAGGAGGGTCGGGCTTGTGCCGTTTGGCGTCGGTGTAGAAGGGGCCTCTCCCTTCCGCCGTGGATGGTAGAAGGGGTTCCCCCTTCCGCCGTGGATGATTGTCCCGGGTCATGTGCCCGGGCCTGAACCTCTGTGGATTGAGATGGCGTGGAACGCCCCGTCCGCCCCGGTTCGGGAGCAAGGAGCCTATCCCATGAACAGCTTTTCCGCGACTTCTTCACAGGTGACCTCTTCGCAGGGTTCTTCTTCAGACACCGGGGCGAACAGTCAGCCCCATTGTCTGGCCATCCAGGCCCTTGCCGAGCCGGGGCTGATCGAACGGGTCGTTGGCCAATTGTCCAAGCGGGGGTTTGTGCCCAGTCGTCTGGTCTCAACCCTGGAGGGAGAACAAATGGTTCTTGATGTTCAAGTGGTCGGTTTGGAGGATGGGGTGGCGCGCCATCTGGCCCAATGGCTGCGGAGTTTACCGGGGGTCGATTCGGTCCTGCTTTGTCTTCGAAATGGCGTTCCAGCGGAATAGGGCGTAGATCGGAGGGACCGGATCTGAGACTTTTGATTGAAGCTTGGGCAGAATTGTCGGAGCCGATGTTGCGTTGCCCACAAAATACGCTAATGTAAGTGAATAAGGACGGCATCGAATGTCCAAATAGGGAATCGTCCATAAAATCGGGCCATCAATGGCCCTTGGTTTGAGCCATCGCGCGGAAGCCAAGGAATGGCTGCCCACTCTGAAACGGGGGGAGGGGGCGGCTCGGAAGGTGCCGCTTCTTTTGAAGGGGTGTCCACCAGCTTTAGGGACTCGAGGACAATCGATATGCTCGACACGGTCAACATCACACAGACCCGCTCGCAAGTCCGGGAAGGGAGTGTCGACAACTCCCTTCCCCTGATCACGATTTACGAGATCAGTAAAATCCTGGGATCCACGCTTAATCTCGAGAAGTCCATCCATGATGTCTTGAATATCCTGTCGTCCTATTTGCAGATGCGGCGGGGGGTCGTAACCCTGCGGGAGGACCATGGAGAGTTGGAGGTCATCGCGGTGGCAGGCATGTCCTTGCGCCGTGCCCAGGAGGGGGAGGAACGCTTCCCCCTGGCCCTGGCCCAACAGGTGATCGGCACGGCCATGCCCGTGATCATCCACTCCCTGGCCGACGATGCCCAGTTCGTCCGCTACGCCGCCGGTGCCGATGTGATGGAAGACGAGGTGCAGTCCCTGATCTGCGTGCCCCTGAAGACCATTGGCAAGCCCTTCGGGACTCTGTCCATCGAACGCCATCGGGACGGAACCAACAGCTTCCAGTTCGAGCATGATGTCCGATTCCTGACAATGGTTGCCAATCTGATTGGTCAGGCGGTGAGTCTGGAACACAAGGTCGCCGCAGACCGGGAACGGCTGATCCTGGAAAAGGCCCGCCTGGAAAAGGCCATCCCCCGCCCGGAAACGGGCAAGTTTGCTGCGGCAGGCCTGGATAACGTGATTGGCCATTCCGACGCGATGATGAAGGTGTCCGCCCAGGTGCGCCAGGTGGCGCCATCCCGCGCCACGGTGCTTTTGCGTGGGGAAAGCGGTACGGGTAAGGAACTGATCGCCAAGGCCGTCCACTTCCTCAGCCCCCGGGCCGACAAGCCTTTCGTGAAGGTCAATTGTGCCGCCCTGACCGAAACCTTGCTGGAATCGGAACTTTTCGGCCATGAGAAGGGCGCGTTCACCGGCGCAACTTCCGACCGCAAGGGGCGGTTCGAGATGGCCACGGGGGGCACGCTGTTCCTCGACGAGATCGGCGAGGTCTCTCCCCAGTTTCAGGCCAAGTTGCTGCGCGTCCTGCAGGAAGGGGAGTTGGAGCGGGTCGGCGGAAACAAGACCATCAAGGTGGATGTCCGTTTGATCGCGGCCACCAACAAGGACCTGGAAGACGCGGTGACCCGGGGGGAATTCCGGGCCGACCTGTATTTCCGCATCAACGTGGTCCCCATCTTTCTGCCCGCCCTACGCGAACGGAAGGAAGATGTGCCCCTGCTCGCCCGGTTTTTCCTCGATAAATTCAACGAGGAGAATGGCCGGGGGATGCGCTTTTCCGACGGTGCGCTCGAGGTCATGAGTTGCTGCAAGTTCCCCGGCAATGTCCGGGAACTGGAAAACTGCGTGTTCCGGGCTGCGACTCTGGCTCAGAATGATGTGATCCAGGAACTGGGCCTGTCCTGCCACAACGACCAATGTTTGTCGGCAACCCTTTGGACCCGGCGGGGAGCAGGGAAGTCCATTGGCGGATTGGCGCCGGTGACGGAACAGGATGTTCCCGATACTTTCAGTACGGCCTGGGATAATGCCCATTCGGCGTCGGCCCGGCCTGGGGCGGCACGGCCCTCGATACCTGGGCCCAGGTATCCCGCTCCATCCGTCCCGGGGCCACTGTCTGGATCCGATAACCCCGTGGGGGAGGGGGGCCGATACCATGACCAGGGTGCGGCCCCTGGCGATTTGAGCGGGGACTTGCCCGGGGATTTCAATGATAGTGGTCTGAGTGAAAAGGATCGGCTGCTCCTGGCCATGGAAAAGGCCGGTTGGGTCCAGGCCAAGGCGGGGCGCTTGCTGGGGATGACCCCGCGGCAGATTGGCTATGCCCTGAAGAAATACGACATCCCGTTAAAGCGCATGTGAGCTCAGGGCTTTGTAAGAAAAACGCCGCTCCGTATCTCGGGGCGGCGTTTTCGTTTCCGGGGTATGGAACGCATCCGGAAAAGCGAGATTCTGGAGCGCTGATACCCAGGTGCGGTGAGTTTGCCTCACCGCACCTTGGAAGCCGCCAAGTGGCCGCCGCGCCTTATGGCGCGTAAAAGCCCGCCTGGCGTTTGAACGCAAGAAAAGCGGCGTGGGTTTCAACCCGCGCCGCTTGGTATGAGAGGAAAAGTGGGCATCGGTTTCACGATACACGACAGGGCGTGTTTTCCCGTCACGGGGCTTTGCCCCGCCCCGACTGGGCCGAAAGGCCCCAACTATTCTTTTTGGCCGAAAGGCCCCAGACCCCGGGCTGTTATGTTTAAAAGAAAAATGGGGGTTTGGGGGCATTGCCCTCAAATGGGCTTGGGCAATCGCCCAAAAAACACGAGACACTGTCGTGTCCTGTGCACCGGTTTTCCGTTCGATGCTCAATGTGATCTGACCCAAGTCCGATGTCGACAAACCCACAATTGTCGGAAGACCGACAGAGCTGACATTTCGGTAATCAATTGATTTTAAACAAAACATAGTTTGGCATCATCTTTGCTTTATCTCTTCCCAGTCAGCCGCCTCATGGGGCGCCAACGGAAGAAGGAGAGGGATCGTGTCGCAACAGGTCATTTCCCTGGACAGCATTTCCAGCGTCTCGGATACCGCCGAGCTGCGTGACGTCGTCGCCTCTGGCGGATGTTCTACTGAAGGACGCTGCGGTGACTCCTCCGGTCCCGATGACATGCCTCCTGAAGTCTGGGAGAAGGTCAAGGATCACCCTTGCTATTCGGAAGAAGCCCATCACTTCTTCGCTCGGATGCATGTATCTGTCGCCCCGGCCTGTAACATTCAGTGCAACTACTGTAACCGAAAGTACGATTGCGCGAACGAGAGCCGCCCGGGCGTGGTGTCCGAGCGTCTGACGCCGGAACAGGCAGCCCGCAAGGTGATCGCTGTCTCCAACGAAGTGCCCCAGCTCTCCGTTCTGGGCATCGCTGGTCCCGGGGACAGCCTATTCGATTGGCGCAAGACCTTCGAGACCTTCAAGCTGGTCGAAGAACACCTGCCGGACCTGAAGTACTGTATTTCGACCAACGGTCTGGCCCTGCCGGATCACCTGGACGAGTTGGCCAAGCACAACATCGACCATGTCACCATCACCCTGAACTGCCTGGACCCGGAGATCGGTGCGAAGATCTACCCCTGGGTCTATTTCAACGGCACCCGTTATACCGGTGTCGAAGGGGCCAAGATCCTGCTGGATCGCCAGATGGAAGGTCTGGAGGGGCTGGTCGCCCGGGGGATCCTGGTGAAAATCAACTCGGTGATGATTCCTGGCGTCAATGACGAGCATTTGAAGGAGGTGAACAAGGTCGTCAAGGCCAAGGGCGCGTTCCTGCACAACATCATGCCGCTGATTTCCGAGGCTGAGCACGGTACGCAGTTCGGTCTGACCGGCCAGCGTGGGCCAACCCCGGCCGAGTTGAAGTCCCTGCAGGACGAGCTGTCCGGTGGTGCTAACCTGATGAAGCATTGCCGCCAGTGCCGCGCCGATGCCGTCGGCCTGCTGGGCGAGGACCGCGGGCAGGAATTCACCATGGACAAACTGCCCGAACAGATCACCGTCGATACCACCAAACGGGAAGAGTACCGGACCTATGTGGAGGCCGAACGGGCCGATCGTCAGGCTGCCGCCCGCAAGGCCAAGGAAGGCCTGTCCCAGGTCCTGGTTGAAGAAGTCCCGACCCGCTTCGTGGCGATCACCACCAAGGGTGGGGCGCGGATCAACGCCCATTTCGGCAAGGTTACCGAATTTCAGGTCTACGAAGTGGACGCCAAGGGGGTCCGCTTCTCCGGGCACCGGCGCCTGCCGGACAAATACTGCGTCGGCGGCTTTGACAACAAAGAGGTCTGGCCCGCCATCGTGGATGCCCTGCAGGGCGTGGATGTGGTGATGACCGCCAAGGTCGGCGGCGGTCCCCGCAAGGTTCTGGAAGACGCCGGCCTGGAAGTCCGCGAGGACTACAAGCTTGAGTACATCGAGACCGCTATCGGCGCCTGGTATGCCGAATCGGCCGGAATCGACGCCTTCGCGCCGTCGGAGGGGAAGGCGATCGCCTAACCCCGCCACGGACCCCCGGGCCGGGGTGAGTCCGGTCCGGTATCACCTTGATCCATCTAAAGACATCGACGTTAAGGAGTAAGAGATATGGCCCTGAAGATCGAAGCCGGTTCCTGCACTGTCTGCGGCGCTTGCGAGTTCGAATGCCCCAATGCCGCCATTTCCATGAAAGGGGACACCTACATCATCAATCCGAAGATGTGCACCGAATGCGACGGTGACGCGCCGAAGTGCGTGGGTGTGTGCCCGACCGACGCCTGCGTTCCGGCTTAATTGGACCGCGGGTTTCCGGGGCCGACTGGAGCTTGGGGGAGACCAGTCGGTTCCGGACCTCTTTAATCAATCGCAGAAGACTGCTTCTGGCTTAGTCAAACGCGGAAGTCTGCGGCAGGCTTATGTCTCATCCCGCACGGCTGGACTCAGAGAAGCCCAAGGGAGATCGGACGAACGGAAAGCCTGACAAGGGGAAGAGTCCCATGGGAGTACCGTGCGATACCAGTGGCGAAGACCGCCTTGATTGGCAAGGAAAGGCCGTCGATTGTGCCATCTGTCCCCACCGGGACCTGAAGGCCGAAGGCCATTGCGTGAAGGGACGTGCCTGTGTCCAGGACCGGCGGGCCCGGATCATCGACGCCTTCTTCCGAACCAACCCCGACCTGTCCGATGGGTACCTGACCCATCCCTATTTCGAAGCGCGGGCCTTGGCCGCCCGCTACGCCAATGTGTTCAAGCTGCCCGCGATGATCGAGGATGTCGATCCGGAAGTGCGCTGGATGGTGTCCCAGCGCTTACCCAGGGCGCAAATCCTCAAGCTGCGCGCCGATCCCGATCCCAAAGTCCGGGTGGGTGTGGCCAACCGTCTGGAAGATGGCGATCTGGTGCCGCTTACCGACGATCCCGACTACTACGTTCGCGTCACGGTGGCCCGCCGACTGAATCCCAGCATGCTGGCCCTGATGATACGGGACCCCGATCCCCAGGTGCGCCGCCAAGTCGCCCGGCGTATTGGCAATGATTGGTTGCTGACCATGGTCTGGGATCTGGACCCTGACGTGCGGCTCGAAGTGGCCCGTCGTCTGGAACCTGAACAACTCGGTGCTCTGGCCCGTGATCCGGATATTCGGGTCCGCCATGCGGTCGCCGAACGCATCGACGCCGACCATTTGGTGATGATGCAAGACGACGCCGAGGACTTGGTGCGCGAGGTCGTGCGATCCCGTGGTGCCGGGGCTTCGGTCATCCCCCTCAAGCAACCGGAGTGATCCCCCATGTCCGATGTCGCACCTCCCGCCATGTTCGATTTGACCGAGCTGGATAGTGATCCGGTCTTTGACTACGGGACCAAGGTCCGCTCCACCAAACACATCAAGAATGACGGAACCTATCCCGGCGCCGAGATCGGCGAGGTGTTGGTTCGCAAGGGCGACGTGGGATACGTGAACTCCATCGGGACGTTCCTACAGCGCTATTACATTTTCGGTGTCGACTTCGTTGAAACCGGAAAACTGGTCGGCATGCGCTCCCGGGAACTCGAGAAAGTGGAGGATGAAGTCTAATGAAGGTGATGATCCGAAAAAAATCCGAGGGCTATGAAGCCTATGTCCCGAAAAAGGACATGGAGGAAATGGTCGTCGAAATGGAAAATGACGGTCTGTGGGGCGGATGGGCCAAGTTGGCCAACGGTTGGGTTTTTCAGATGCCCGAAATGGCCGCCGATACCCGTCTTCCCATCACCGTTGAAGCCCGCAAAATCTCCAGCGGAGAGGAGTGATCCCGATGACCTCCTTGTCGATGACCTCCCTGACGGAAGCGAAGTCCCTTCTGGTAACCGTGGCGGCGGGTATCGCCGGTGGAACGCTGATCCCCTATTTGGGCCCCGGCGTTTTGGAAGTGGGCGAGGCGGAATGCCCCGTCCCCACTTCCACCCGGGGGTTAGTGGAACGTCTGACCCAAAAGGTTGGCGTTCCCGGACGTATCCGCAATAACCTTTGGGCCTCAGCCCAATACATCGAGACCAATCGGCACCGGATCACCCTGGTGCGCATGATGGAGGAGATCTTCAAGCCGGTTCCGGCTCCAGGTGCCTTGCAGACCTGGCTTGCCAGCTTGGAGGCCCTGCCGATGATCGTCGATACCTGGTACGACGCCACCCAGTCCGAAGCCTTGAAGGGGCGGAGCGACTGGGGGCAACTCCAGGGCGGTACCCGCAACGCCGTGGGTGAAGATCGCTACTACAAGGCCTTCGATGCCAGCGGCGCCGAAGTGGGCGTGGATGCGGTCAATGGTTGGAAGACGGTGCTCTACAAACCCCATGGCGCGTCCTGGCCTTCCTGCGACCTGTTGATCAGCGACAGTGACTATGTCGAGGTGCTGACAGAGATCGACATCCAAACCCCAATCCCTCAGCGGGTGAAGGACATCCGAGAAAGTCGGGGGTTCGTTTTCATGGGCTGTCGCTTCTACGACCAGATGCTGCGGACCTATGCCAAACAGATCATGAAGCGGTCCAAGGGGCCCCATTATGCGATCATCACGGACGATCTGACGCGCAATGAACTGCGATTTCTGGACGACAACGAGATCGTTGCGATCAATGTTCCCCTGGAAGAGGCGATTACCGAAATGGTCAACGCGCCTTGAGGCACTCTAAAATCCATCTCGTGAGAATGAAACTGGGCCAGCTTGACTCAAGCTGATCACTGGGCTTTGCCCCGTTCCCCACTGGGGCCGAAAGGCCCCAGACGCTAGGTGGTCGCTGGCCGAAAGGCCCCAGACGCCAGGTGGTCGCTGGCCGAAAGGCCCCAGACCCCAGGCTCTTATTTTTAAAAGAGAAATGGGGGTTTGGGGGCATCGCCCCCAAATGGGTTTGGGCAATTGCCCAAGAAACACGAGGCACTGTCGTGAACCATGGAATCTATTTGAGGGGAGTTGTTAACCTTTTCAGCTCTCCGAACCATTACGGAAATGTGACTCGCTCCAATCTGATGACAGAATATTTCAAATTCGCTCGCTAGCTATCGGGTGGAGGTTGTCCCTATATTGGCATCCTATTATGGAGATGTCAGTCATGCAGAAATTCGGCGCTTCAAGCATCCAGACCCGGGTCACAGCGGGGTTCGCCATTATATTCAGTCTCATGATCCTGTTGTCGGGCATCGGGATCATTCAGGTGCGTCAGATCGACCAGGATCTGACCGTAATCAACGACGTGAATAGCGTGAAGCAACGGTATGCGATTAACTTTCGGGGAAGTGTCCACGACAGGGGCATCGCCCTGCGAGATGTCGTTCTTCTGTCCGACGGTGCCGAACTGACCGCGACTCTGGCCCTGATCGATAAGCTGGCCAAGGACTATGTCGAGGCGGCCAAGGGCATGGACGCCATGATGGCCGACCCGAAGACTGTCGAGCCGGAAGAGCAGCGGATCCTTGCCTCCATCAAGGAGATCGAGGGAGTCACGCTCCCCCACATGGAGCAGGTCATCGCCTTACGTAAAAAGGGGGATGAGCAGGGGGCGCGAACTCTCTTGCTGGACAAGGCTCGCCCCGAGATCGTCGAATGGCTGAAGCGGATCAATGCCTTCATCGATTACGAGGAACAGAGCAACGGCAAGCTGACGGACAACGCGCGGGGTATGTCGACGGATTTCCAACTGCAGATGATCCTGCTGACGGTTCTGGCCTTGCTGCTTGGGGGTGGGTTCGTGCTGTGGATCATGCGGGCGATTGCACCCCTTCGCCCCCTGACGGAAAGCATCCGGCGGCTGGCCGATGGTGATTTGGATGTCGAGGTTCAGGAAACGGGCAAACAGGACGAAGTGGGGATGATCAGCGGGGCCGTCCGGGTGTTCCGTGACAATGCCCGCCAAGTGGAAACCCTGCGCAAGGAGGCCGCAGAGGCAGAGGAGCGGACCAAGAGGCAGCGGCGGGAGGAAATGCACCGCTTGGCCGATAGCTTTGAAGCGTCGGTGACCAACGTGGTCGCATCCGTGTCCTCTTCTGCGGATGATTTGCAGGGCGCTGCACGCGGCGTGTCGGGGTCGGCGGCCAAAACCTCTCGTAATGCCGAATTGGTGGCCTCCTCGGCCATGTCGGCTAAGGACAACGCCCGGGGCGTGACCGAGGCGGCGGAGGCCCTGTCGGACTCCATCCGAGACATTGCCAGCCAGACGGACCAGTCCTTGCGGTCCGCCCGCGAGGCCGTGTCCCGGACCAGCAAGGCGAGTGAGGATATCGTCCACCTGAACGGATCTGCCCAGAACATTGGCGAGGTGGTGCGCTTGATCAACGATATCGCCTCCCAGACCAACTTGCTGGCCTTGAACGCGACCATCGAGGCGGCGCGGGCAGGAGAGGCGGGCAAGGGATTTGCCGTGGTGGCCAATGAGGTCAAGACTCTGGCCAATCAGACAGCCCGGGCCACTCAGGAGATCAGTGGGCAGATTGGAGAGATGCAGCAGGCCACGACCGCAGCAGTGGACGTGATCCAGGGCGTCGAGACGATCATCCGGGACATCGAGGCGATCGCAGAACGGGTCGCCCAGTCGGTCGCAGCCCAGGACCAGTCTACCCAGAACATCGTCCAACGTATTGCGGAAGTCTCCGATGGGACCGACGCGGACAGTCGGCGCCTTGACGAAGTGAATGCAGAAGCCAAGGAAACTGGAGGGACCGCCGAACGCCTTCTGAGCACGTCGGAAACGCTGGTCCGGCAGGCCAGTGACATGCGCAAACAGGTGGACTCGTTCCTGCGGACCGTCCGGGAAGCCGAATAGGGGGAGACGGAAAAAGGCACTCTAAAGGGACTTCCCCATGGGGAAGAGTCTGGGCTCTGCTCAGATCATTAGAGTGCTCCGAGATCACGTTGGGCCATGTCATGGCCAGGGGACAGGACAATAGGTGTTTTCCCGTCACGGGGCTTTGCCGTTCCCCACTGGGGCCGAAAGGCCCCAGACCCCCAAGCTCCTATTTGTAAAAAAAACCCTCCAGCAATTGGGCCGGAGGGTCGACGCGGCTGTTTGGAGCTCTGTGAAAACTCAGTGCGCTAAAATCTGGCTGAGGAACAGTTTGGTGCGTTCGTTCTGGGGGTTGTTGAAGAACTCGTGGGGTTCGTTCTCTTCCACGATCTGGCCCCGGTCCATGAAGATCACCCGGTCCGCCACGGTCTTCGCAAAGCCCATTTCGTGGGTCACGCAGAGCATGGTCATACCTTCCTCGGCCAGGGTCACCATGGTGTCGAGCACTTCCTTGATCATTTCCGGATCCAAGGCGCTGGTCGGCTCGTCGAACAGCATGATTTTAGGCTGCATGCAGAGCGAGCGGGCGATGGCCACCCGTTGCTGTTGGCCGCCGGACAGTTGCCCCGGGTACTTTTGGGCCTGATCGGGGATCTTCACCCGTTCCAGGTAGTGCATGGCCCGCGCTTCGGCCTCCTTGCGGGGTTCCTTGCGCACCCAGATGGGGGCAAGCACGCAGTTCTCCAGGACAGTCAGATGGGGGAACAGGTTGAAGTGCTGGAACACCATGCCGACCTCCCGTCGGATGGCCTCGATGTTCTTCACATCATTGTTCAACTCGACCCCGTCCACCAGGATACGGCCCTGCTGGTGCTCCTCCAGCCGGTTGATACAGCGGATGGTGGTGGATTTGCCCGATCCAGAGGGGCCGCAGATGACAATCCGCTCGCCCCGGTGCACGGTCAGGTCCACGTCGCGCAGTACGTGGAACTCTCCGTACCACTTGTTCATCTTCTCGATCTGAATGACCACTTCCCGGCCAACCTCGTGCCCGAGGTGGTCATGGTGGGAGCGGATTTCATCTTCGGTGATGGTTTCGGACATGGCTTACCTCTTGTGACCAGTGTGCAGTTTGCGTTCCAGGGCCTGGCTGTAGCGGGACATGCTGAAACAGAAGATCCAGAAGCTGAAGGCGGCGAAGACATACCCTTCCTTTGCCACGTTGTTCCAGGAGGGGTCGACGATGGAGGAGTTCACGGTCTGCAGAATGTCGAACAGGCCGATGATGAGCACCAGGGTGGTGTCCTTGAACAGGGAGATGAAGGTGTTGACGATGCCCGGAATCACCAGCTTCAAGGCCTGAGGCAGGATGACCAGCCCCATGGAGCGCCAATAGCCCAGCCCCAAGGCCGAGGCGGCTTCATATTGCCCCCGAGGGATGGCCTGTAGCCCACCCCGGATCACCTCGGCCATATAGGCCGACTGGAACATGGTAATGCCGATCAGGGCGCGAAGCAGCTTGTCGAAGCTGACCCCTTCGGGCAGGAACAGGGGCAGCATGACCGAGGCCATGAACAGCACCGAGATCAGCGGCACACCCCGCCAGAGCTCAATGAAGGTGGTGCAGACCATGCGCACGATTGGCATCTGCGAGCGCCGCCCCAGGGCGAGAACCACACCAATGGGCAGGGCCGCGACGATGCCCACATAGGAGAGCACCAGGGTCAGCATGAGGCCGCCCCATTTGTCGGTGGGGACGGACTCCAACCCAAAAATCCCGCCGCTCAGCAGGATGGCGACGAGGATCGGCAGGCCGGTCAGGCCAAAAAGACCGATCCATTGCTTGGCCGGGAAGGCCTTGATGAACTGCGGGACAATCACTGCGGCGAGCAGGATGAAACCGATGTTCACCCGCCACCGCTCCGGCTCGGGGTAAAAGCCGTAGGTGAAGAAGGGCAGTCGGTTGATGATGAAGGTCCAGCAGGCCCCCCCCGATACACAGGCGTCCTGGGTCTTCCCTGTGAAATCGGCGCTGAAGATCGCCCAGTCCAAGAGGGGAGGCAGGAACGTGATGACCAGATAGACGCCCAACAGGGTTAGGACGATGTTCAGGGGCGAGGACAGCAGGTTGGCGCGGATCCAACCGATTGGCCCGGCGGTGCTCGAAGGCGGCGGCAGGGCTTCCTTGAGTTCGAAAGTGGCCATGGGGTCAGCGCTCCTTCAAGGCCATGGAGGTGTTGTACCAGTTCATCAGGGCCGAGATGACAAGGCTGATGACCAGGTAAACGGCCATGGTCATGGCGACGATTTCGACGGCTTGCCCGGTCTGGTTCAGGGTCGTGCCCATGAACACGCTGACAAGGTCGGGATAGCCAATGGCTGTCGCCAGAGACGAGTTCTTGGTCAGGTTCAGATACTGGCTGGTCAGGGGGGGGATGATCACCCTCATGGCCTGAGGAATGATGATCAGACGCAGGGTCGTCCCCGTTTTCAGGCCCAGAGAATTGGCCGCTTCCGTCTGGCCATGACTAACGGACTGAATGCCAGAGCGGACGATTTCCGCGATGAAGGTGGCGGTGTACATGGTCAAGGCTGTGAGCAGGGCCATCAGCTCCGGAATGATCCGGGTGCCACCCACGAAATTGAAGCCCTTCAAGGCGGGATAGTCCAGGCTCATGGGGGCGCCCAGGACCAGGAATGTCAGGAGCGGCGCACCGATGATGATCCCCAAGCCGACCCAGAACGTGGGGAAGGGCTGGCCTGTGGCCATCTGCCTGGCCTTGGCCCATCTTGCCATGTACCAGACGCCGACGATGGCCGCCGCCAGGACCAGAAGAACCACGCCAAAACCGCTTTCCGTCACCGGGGCCGGGACGTAAAGACCCCGGTTGTTGAGGAACGCTGCGGTACCCATGTTCAGGCTTTGTTTGGGTGAAGGCAGGCTGCGCAGCACGGCAATGTACCAGAAGAAAATCTGGAGCAGCAGGGGGATATTGCGCAGGGTCTCAACGTAGACCAGGGCGATTTTGGCGATCAGCCAGTTCTTGGACAGCCGGGCAATGCCCAACAAAAAACCCAGAATGGTGGCCAGGATGATGCCCAGGATGGAAACCAGCAAGGTATTGAGAAGGCCGACGAAGAACGTCCGCCCATAGGACATTGTCTCGTCATAGGGGATCAGGCTCATAAGGATCCCGAAACCGGCGGGCCGGTCCAGGAAACCAAAACCTGTGGTGATCCCCCGGCTTTCCATGTTGTGCAATGTGTTCTGGAAAATCATCCAGAAAAACCAGACCAGGACCAGGACGGTCAGCACCTGAAAGGCGATGGCCCGCACACGTGGATCCCGGTAGGCAGGCGGCTTGACCACGGGGGCGCCGCCGCCATTCCCCTCGGGTGTTTTGCTCACCGGACTCTCCTTCGGTGAAAATGATATCAAACCGTAATATTTTAAACGGAAAACGGGGGGCCGGTATTCCGACCCCCCGTTTTCCTAGAATCCCTTAGCGGGCGGGCGGGGCATACATGATGCCGCCCTTGCTCCACAGGGCGTTCAGGCCACGGGAGATTTCCAGCGGAGAGTCCATGCCGACGGTGCGCTCGAACACCTCGCCATAATTGCCGACCTGCTTGATGATGTTGTAGGCCCAATCCTTTTCCAGACCCATTTGGGGGCCCAACTCGTCCTGGGTGCCCAGCAGGCGACCGACGTTGGGATCCTTGCTCTCTTTCTTCTCATCCACATTGGCCGAAGTGATGCCGAATTCCTCGGCGTTGACCAGGGCGAACAGGGACCACTTCACGATATTGAACCACTCGTCGTCACCCTGACGGACCACGGGACCGAGGGGCTCCTTGGAGATGACTTCCGGCAGGACCATGGCGGCGGAGGGATCGGGCAGCTTGGTCCGCAGGGCGTAGAGCTGGGATTGGTCGGAGGTCAGCATGTCGCAGCGACCGGCCTCGAAGCCCTGGATGGTTTGGTCGGAGGTATCGAACACGACCGAGCTGTACTCCATGCCATTCAGGCGGAAGTAGTCGGCAAGATTCAATTCTGTAGTCGTGCCAGCCTGGATGCAGACCGATGCGCCGGACAGCTCCTTGGCGCTTTTCACGCCCAGACTCTTCATAACCATGAAGCCCTGGCCGTCGTAGTAGTTCACGCCTGCGAAGTTCAGGCCCAGGGAGGTGTCACGGGTGGCGGTCCAGGTGGTGTTCCGGGACAGCATGTCGATTTCGCCGGACTGCAGGGCGGTGAAGCGCTCCTTGGCGGTCAGCGGAACGAATTTGACCTTGCTGGCGTCGCCCAGGACCGCAGCGGCGACGGCGCGGCAGGTATCGACGTCAATGCCGGTCCAGGCGCCCTTGTCATCGGGGACGGAAAAACCGGGCAGTCCGGTTGACACACCGCAGACCAGCTCACCGCGGCCCTTAACGGCGTCCAGGGTCTCGGCGGCCTGGGCCGAACCGGTCGCAAAAACACCGGCGGCGGCAACGCCCGCCAGAGCCGCAATCATTTTGTTCATAGAGATACTCCCCATTGTCGTCTGAAATATGCCTAATCAGGCTGTCTCTTCGGTTACGAGCTCCGTTCGCGAAGCGCGCGAAATGGCATATGGTGACGATTTCCGATAAGAAAACAGGCAGCGAAAAAATGCGTGCAATTTTTATGTGCGACGCAGCATAAGGGACCGCAATCATGGGAAAATTTGATGTAAAACAATCGCCTTTCAAGGGAGGGGCGGGGCTGCCAAAGGTGAAAATCCTCTCATTGGGTGGGACGATTGCGTGTATTGACCGGGGGGATGGGCGGGGAGCCCAGCCGACCATGGGGGCGGAGGACTTGGTTCGAACCGCCCCCATGCTGGGGAGTCTCGCGCAGATCGAGGCGGTCTCTCCCTTCATCCTGTCCAGTGCCGAGGTATCCTTGGCCCGGCGGATCGATGTGGCTGAAGCCATCGGCCAGGCCGTGGCCGAGGGCGTTGACGCGGTCATCGTGACTCAGGGAACGGATACGCTGGAGGATACGGCCTTCGCTCTGGATCTTCTGGGGGTTGCCCAAGGAGTTCCTGTGGTGGTGACTGGGGCCATGCGACATGCCTCCCTGCCCGGCGCGGATGGGCCTGTCAATCTCGTGGATGCGGTCCGGGTTGCTTTGGCCCCTGCGGCGCGGGGTCTGGGGGTGTTGGTGGTCATGGCCGGGCAGGTCCATGGGGCCCGCTTTGTCCGCAAGGTGCATACCCGGTCCGTCACGGGGTTCGCGTCCAGCCCCTTTGGCGCGTTGGGCTGGGTAGGAGAGGACGGGGTGACCCTGGCCCCCGGCGTGAAACCGCCTTTCTTCCTTCCACCTGTCTCTTGGGAGACCCCTTTGCCTTGGGTGATTGCCCTGCCCGGGGATGATCCGGAGCTGTTTGATCAGGTCACAGGGGGGGATCAGGTCACGGGGAGGGAACTGAGTGGTTTGGTGCTGGAGGGGGTCGGCGGAGGACATGTTCCTGTTTCCATTGCCGATCGGGTGGAGGCACTCGTCACGCGGATCCCGGTGGTGGTCACCACCCGAGTGGAAAATGGCGGAACCCTAAGCCGCACCTATGGCTATCCGGGCAGTGAGTTGGACCTGATCGCCCGGGGAGCAGTCATGGGCGGCTGGTTGACGACAGCCAAGGCGCGTAGCCTGTTGACCTTGTCCCTGAGGGCCGGGATGGGGCGCACAGCCCTGGCCGAGGCCTTCGCTGCCTATTCTGTTGGGTAGGGCGCTTGCCCAGGCTTACCCTTTGGATTAGAAGCGACGCACCATGTTTGGTTTGGGGAAAAACGGTCCTTTGGTTTCGCATGGTCGCGCTTGTGGATCCGCAGTCGTGCCCGTGTATTGTGATGTCTAAATGTTGAATGGAGGGCCGAGTTTATGGCCGATGCCGTTGGGACTCGCATTGTTCCCGTTATCCTGTCCGGGGGGGCAGGCACGCGGCTGTGGCCCATGTCCCGCAGCGCCTATCCCAAGCAGTTCCTTCCCCTGGCCAGCGGCAACAGTTTGCTGCAGGACACCATGCTGCGCCTGTCCGGCCTTCCTTTCACCGGACCGATGATGATTTGTAACGAGGCCCATCGTTTTGTGGTGGCCGAGCAGGCTCGCGCGATCGGCCTGGCAACGGATGCCATCGTCCTTGAACCCATCGGGCGGAATACCGCCCCCGCAGCCACTGTGGCGGCCCTGTTGGCGCGGGACGCCCATCCCGGAGCTCTGGTGTTGCTCGCGCCGTCCGATCATGTGATCACCCGGCCGGAGGTCTTCCGGCAGGTCGTGATGGACGCGATCCCTGCGGCCCTGGAAGGGCGAATCGTGACCTTCGGTATCATTCCGGATAAGGCGGAGACAGGGTTCGGCTACATTAAGTTAGGCGAAAGGGTGGCCAAGGGAAGCAAGCTGCACAAGGTGGATCGCTTCCTGGAAAAGCCTGATCTGAACACCGCGGAGAGATTGCTCGCCGACGGTGGCCATCTTTGGAATGGCGGGATGTTTTTGTTTCAGGCGGAGAGCTTTCTTGCCGAGATGGAGCGCTATGCACCGGAGATTCTGGATGGAACCCGGGCAGCGCTGGCTGCCGCAACGCACGACTTTGACTTCACGCGTCTGGATAAAGCTCTGTTCGAGCAGGTGAAGGGAGAGTCTATCGATTACGCGGTCATGGAGCGGACTGATAAGGCTGCCGTCATCGCTGCGGATATTGGGTGGAGTGACCTGGGCGCCTGGTCGACCCTTTGGGATATCAGCGAGAAGGACGGATCGGGGAACGTCTCCCGGGGGGATGTCCTGCTTCATGATGTCTCCGGATCCTATGTGCGCTCAGAAGGTCCGCTGGTTGCCGTGGCTGGCATGGAGGATGTCCTTGTTATTGCCACCGATGATGCGGTTCTGGTCGCTCCCCGGGACAGGGCACAGGATGTGAAGGCCGTGGTGGAGACCCTAAAGGCCCACGGCCGGACTGAGCAGGCCTATCACAGGCTGGTCTTCCGTCCCTGGGGCAGTTACCAGGGGCTCGATACCGGAGACCGGCATCAAGTGAAACATATCGTGGTCAAGCCGGGCGCCCGTTTGTCCCTGCAAATGCACCACCACCGAGCCGAGCATTGGATTGTGGTGCGTGGCACGGCCAAGGTAACCCGTGGGGAAGACAGTTTTCTTCTACGGGAGAATGAATCCACCTATATCCCGCTTGGCACGATCCACCGTTTGGAGAACCCCGGCATCTTGCCCCTGCATCTCATTGAGGTGCAATCGGGTGCCTATCTGGGCGAGGACGATATCGTGCGTTTCGAGGATAATTACGGACGTCAGGAACAAGATCAATGACCGGCCAGTCCCATTCCGGATCCCCCATGCAAATCCCATCGGATACCACCGATCTGTTGTCGGTGATCATTCCGCTTTATAACGAGGAAGATAACGTCCAACCCCTGTGCGAGGCGGTGTTCCCCGCCCTGCGTGACCTTAATCGTCCCTTTGAGGTGATCATGGTCGATGACGGCAGTCGCGACCAAACCGTGGCCCGCTTGGAGTCTTTGCTGTCCCTTTATCCGGAATTGACCCTGGTTACCTTCAAGCGTAATGCGGGTCAGACTGCGGCAATCATGGCCGGGATCGATCATTCCCGGGGAGAGGTCATCGTTCCCATGGATGGTGACCTGCAGAATGACCCCCGGGACATCGGCGCCCTGCTGTCAAAGCTGGACGAGGGCTATGATGTGGTATCGGGTTGGCGCAAGGATCGCCAGGACGATGCCTTGACCCGTAACCTGCCCAGCGCGGTTGCCAATTGGATCATCTCCAAGGCGTCTGGTGTTCACCTGAACGACTATGGGTGCACCTTGAAGGCCTACCGGCGGGAGGTGCTTTCCGATTTTCGGCTTTACGGGGAAATGCATCGGTTTGTCCCCATCTATGCCCGTTGGCAGGGGGCGCGGATCACGGAAATGCCCGTGCGCCACCATGCCCGGATGTCGGGATCGTCCAAATACGGTCTGAACCGCATCTTCAAGGTTCTGCTTGATCTGATGGTGGTGAAGTTTCTGACTCAATACGAAACCAAGCCCATTTATATTTTTGGCGGATTGGGCTTTTTCCTGTTTCTGTTGTCGTTTCTGTCCCTGGGGGGGGGGCTCTATCTGAAGATTTTCGAGGAAATCAATCTGAACCGTACTCCCCTGCCTCTCCTGAGCGCCATGTGTGTGATCACGGGTGTGATGTGTATTTTGTTGGGGTTGGTGGCCGAATTGTTGGTTCGCATTTACTTTGAAAGTCAAGGAAAAACAAATTATACGGTGAAAACGATTTATAAAATGAAGAGTTGATCTCTCTTTCTCTAGAGTGCTCCGAGGTCACGTTGGGCCACGTCTTTGGCCCAACGTGACCTCATGGCACTCTAGCGGTCAGTCCACGCTTATCTTTGAAGGAAGGATGGGGTTCCGGATCAGATCGGAGTGGTGCTCTATGGGGCGTCCAAGAGCTTGCGGAGGTATTGTGAAAACTCACTCGGCGGCAGGGGGCGACCGTATAGGAAGCCCTGGTAGTGGTGGCAGGACTGGGATGTCAGAAAGGCGGCTTGACCCAAGGTTTCCACTCCTTCGGCGACCACATCAAAGCCGAGGTTTTGGGCCAAGGTGATGATGGTGGACACGATCGCTGCATCTTTGCCGCTTGCCAAGACGTCCCGGATGAAGGTTTGATCGATTTTCAGGGTATCGATGGGGAAGGTCTTGAGGTAGTTCAAAGACGAATAGCCCGTACCAAAATCGTCAATGGACAGGGTCACGCCCAGGTCCTTTAGGGCGCGCAGGGTGCCCACGGCGTGTTCCACGTCCCCGGTCATGACGGACTCGGTGATTTCCAGGTCCAAACTGGATGGATCCATGCCCGTTTCAGACAGGGTCTGGCGCACGGTATCGACCAGGGTGTGGTCCTGGAACTGGCGGGGACTGACGTTGACCGACACGCTGGGCAGGAACAGTCCCTCGCTCCGCCATTCCATCAGACGAACGCAGGCTTCCCGCAGGGTCCAGCGGCCCATGGGGACGATCAGGCCGGACTCTTCTGCCAGGGGGATGAACTCCGCAGGGTTGACGATGCCAATTTCTGGATGGTGCCAGCGGATCAAGGCTTCTGCCCCGATCAGGTTCCCGTCGGACCGGACCTTGGGTTGGAAATACAGTTCGAACTCTTCCCGGGCGAGGGCGTGGCGGAGGTCGTTTTCCATGGTCAACAGGGCCAGGGAGCGCTGGGCCATGTCCGGGGTGAAAATGGCAAATCGCTGATCGCCACCTGACTTGGCATGGTACATGGCGACGTCGGCGTTTCGCAGCAGATCCGGGGCCGTATCCCCATGGTCCGGGAAATAGGTGATGCCGATGGACGGGATGCAGAAGACCTCCGTCCCTCCAACGGGGAAGGATTCGGAGAGGACCGACAGGACCTTTTCGGCGACTTGGGACCCGGCTGAGGCATCATCCAGGTTGGAGAGGACGATAATGAATTCGTCCCCGCCCAGGCGACCAACGGAGTCGGAAATCCGCACACAGTTGCGCAGGCGCCGGGCGGTCAACTTCAATACCTCATCTCCAGCGGCATGGCCGTAGGAGTCGTTGATGTTCTTAAAGCGATCCAGGTCCAGGAACATGACGCAGACCCGCGTTTCGTTCCGTTGGGCCAAGTGCATGGCCTGTTCCAGCCGGTCCATGATCAGATGCCGGTTGGGGAGGTGGGTTAACATGTCGAAATTGGCCTGGAAGCGAATGTGTTCCTCGTCCCGCTTCCTTTGGGTGATATCGGTGATGGCCGCGACATAATGCGTGGGAGCGCCGGATCGATCCCGGACCGCTGTGACCGTCATTTCCCCATTGTAAGGCGGGCCTTCCTTGCGTTGGCCCCAGATTTCTCCGCGCCATATGCCCTTGGCATTGACCTCGTCGATGACCGTATGGAGGAAGCGGGTTTCGTGCAGTCCGCTGGCGAACAGGGGGGCTTGCTTGCCCTCAAGGGACTGGCGTTTCAGGCCGGTCAGGAATTCGAAGGCCGGGTTGACCGTCCGCACGCTCAGGTCCCGCTCCAGGATGACGATTCCCTCGGCCACGCTGTTGAATACCCGGCCAAGCAGGCGTGTCATTTCCTGGGACTGGCGCCGTTCGGTGATATCCTCGACCGTGCCTTCGTAATAGAGGGCTTCCCCTCCAGGACCGCGGATGCAGCGGGCGTTTTCGGTGATCCAGATGTGTTTCCCGTCCCGGCGGATCACTTCGGCGGTGAAGTCCAGGACCTCGCCATCCTCTTCCATCAAGCGCTTGAAATCGAGCCGACGGCTGGGGTCGGCATACAGTTGGCGGCCGATGTCGGTGAAATGCTGGATCATTTCTTGGGGCGATGAAAATCCGTAGATGCGGGCCAGCGAGGGGTTGACGTCCAGATAGGTGCCGTTTGGTGTGGTCTGATAGATCCCCTCCACGGCGTTTTCAAAGATGCCCCGGTATTTGGCCTCAGCGGCTTTCAGGTTCTGCTCGGCCCGGTGCTGATTGGTCATATCCCGGGCTGTTACCACCAGCAGGGGGTGACTTTCCTTGCTGATCGGCGAAAAACGGAGGCTGAGGAGGTGGGGGGTCCCATCGGAGTCGGTGATTCTCACCACCCGGCGCACGGGGACGCCGCCATGCAATTCGTTGGCACCTGCGATAATCCTGCGAATGGCTTGGGCATCCCCTGGGGTGAGCAGGGATGGGAATTCCAACCCATAGAGTTTGTCCAATGGGTGGCAGAACTGTCTGGAGAGGGCTGAATTGGCTTGGATGATGCGCCCTTCGCGCAGGGTTGCTGCGCCAATCGGAAGGGCTTCGACAATCGCTTTGAATAAGGTTTCGGAGGTCTCTCCGTCACTTGGCCCTAAGGGAAAATCCATTCGCGCTCCGTCTGTCCATCCGCTTGGTGTCACGTTCCGGCTGTCGCCAGTCTAGACTGACTTCCAACGGATGGGCAACGCGATGATTCAATTCCTAGAAGAGGCCCCTGTTCTTCCAGGACTTGTCACATGACAGACGCAATATGTGCGCTTATACTCCTCGTCATGTTCGTTATAGCCATTGCAAACACGAAGGGGGGAAGCGGGAAAACCACCGTTGCCACCCATCTCGCCGCCAATTTCGCTACCCGGGGGTTTTCCACGGGGTTGGCGGATTTGGATCGACAGCAAAGCGCCTTGTCCTGGTTGGATCGGCGACCGGCGGAGGCTGTCCCCATTACCGGGATTAATCTCTCGAAGGAAGACACCATTCCCAAGTCCATCGACCGGTTGGTTGTAGACGCAGCTGCGGCCATGGGCAAGGGGGTGGTGAAGGATATCGTCGAGCGGGCTGACATGGTGGTTGTGCCTGTCTTGCCCGGCGCTTTTGACGAGGACGGAACGCGTCGCTTCATTGGTCATCTGGAGAAGATCAAGGAAATCCGCAAGAACAAGCGGGAGGTCGCTTTCGTTGCCAACCGGGTTCGGTTGAACACCAAGGCCCTGTCCCGACTGGAGGCGTTTCTGGAGGATTTGAGTTTCCCAGTGATTACCCGGTTGCGGGATACGCAGCATTACAACAATGCGGCGGCCGACGGAGTCAGTCTGTTTGATCTACCCGGTGCCCGGTTGGAGCCCTATCGGGCGGAATGGGCGCCGCTTCTGGATTTTATCGAGTCGAAGGCTCGTGACTGAATGGCAGTCGAAGGCTCGTGACTGAATGGCAGTCGAAGGCTCGTGACTGAATGGTCGTCGAAGGCGCGTGACGGAACGGTGGCTGTCCCTTAGAGCGCCGTGCGGCCCCCAGTGGGTTGGGACTCGGCACGAAAGCGGGCTTTGCACAGGGTTTTCCTCAAAGTTATCCACAGGCCCGTTGGGCGTGCGAAGTCCCGGATTTCTTGGGTTTTTCGAAATAATTTTAACTAACGGCTTTGTCTTTTTCCACTGGGGCGGCGATCTTTGTCCACAGCTTAGATAAATGGCCGAGTCGTCCCCTAAAATGGTCTGCCCTGGCAGTCCGTCGGGTCTAGAGCATGTCGCGTGAAATGTGATTCACGCAACATGCTCTAACGTTCTGACATTCAAGCAAATCGTCACGCCTACGGCGTGCGTTCCGTCCGTCGCAATCTGTTCCAGATTGCTCGGGATTTGCTCTAAATTTGTTGGGTTAGAAGCGGGTGTGGCGAATTTCGTTTCCGATGATCGCAGTCGGCAGCGTGACAGCGGGAATCCAGATGCGGTGTCATTTGCGGCAAGAAATCATAAAACCTGGATCCCCGCTTGCGCGGGGACCCAGGTTTCGGTGAGTTTTCGGACTTTTTCCGCAGCCTGATAATGCCAAAGTGCGGTGAGTCAGACTCACCGCACTTTGGTATAAAGCGGTGATTGGGTTGTTAATCGTCAGTTTTAGCGTTTGTTACGGCTAGAATAACCATGAAGAGCAACACGGTCAGAGCCAGACCTGCAAAGCCCATAATGGTCATAAAGGCTGGCGCGACGGTGGAACCCACCACGTAAATGCTGAGATAGAACAGCAGGCCAACAACGGCGATGGCCAGGATACCCAGAAGCTTGCCGGTAACATTCATTGTGGGTCTCTCCCCCTAGAGCGGAGGGCGGATCGGCGTCCCTGTCACGGGGGTCCACCCTATTGGACAAATCCAGACGTCTCGACCGGTGTCCCTTCATCCATTGGAACGTGGCCGACCTGGTTCCGTTCACCGCAGCACGGGTCCAAGGACCATGGGGGAGAACGGAAAATACAGCGTATGACTGCGTATACCTCCCGTGGGGCGGCCTGTCCACCCTGCGGGAAAGTCAACTATTCCAAGAGACTCCTCACGTTTGGGAGGATGAAGGGGCAAAGGATTCACCAGCGAACCGCTGACGGGGGCTTTTCCAGATGGTCCGCGATTTCCATCAGGCTGTCCCCCTGGGCCAAGCGCCGGGGGCCGGAATGAAGGCTATAGGTATGAACTGGGTTCAATCCGGCCTTGATCCGTTTTTTGACGATGGAAAAGAGGGGGCGCTCGCCCGCGTGGCGGAAGATATGGAAGAGGGCGACAGTGTCCCCGTGGTCAATGGCATAGTCCCGCCAGACTCCCTTGGCCACCTGGCGGCTATACAGGGTGAGCAGTTGGCCCAACTCTCTCCGATCAAAATGGACGAACGGGTTGGTTCGCCGTTGTTCGATCAGTCTGAGAACCTTGTTCATGGCGCCCCCTGACAGGATCTAGGGCATGTGTACATTCGCGAAACCCTCGTTCATTCCAAGTCCAATCAGGGATCGGGCCGTTCAGGGATCGGGCTGTGTACGAGGTCTTTACCGTTAATGCATGCCTGTTCGGAACTCCAGTCCAACTCCGGTTGACGCCTCCGTTCGGGGCGATGTCCTAGTTTTCCATCCGCTGGGTTCGTGCACCAACTTTGATCAGCGATGGCGCAACCTGTTGATTGCGCTGGTAGGGCTGGGGTTGGGCGTAACAGGTGATGTCTCCCAAGGTGCGATAGCAGTACAACCGGGTGTCGACGACCTGGTTGCTTGGGAGAACTTCCCGGCAATAATAGTTGCCTTCCAGGTAACGGATGGTGCTGCAATCCTTGCCGGACACCATGGAATAGGCATTGTCCACCATGGTCTTGCCGGTCAGGGACATGGTGGCGATTTCTGCGGCGATCAGGGGAGTGGGGAACCACTCGATGGCGCCGCTGGCTGTGAGAAGGGGGTTGGTCTCCATGCCGCAGCCGGACAGCAGACCCAAGGCTGTGCCGAGAATCGCCAAACGGGTTCGGGAGTGGACGGGGCGAGGGGGGGCGGTGCCTCTGGTTGTGTTGGTGGTCATCGGAGGCATCCTTTTCAATGCCGGGGCCATCTGAGCCGACCATTCTGGTCGAGCGGGGTCAAGGGCGGTTCAGGCTATTTTGATCTGATGGCGCCGTAGAGTCCAACCCCAGACGCAAATTTTACCCCAAAAAATCCTTACCAGGGGTTAAAAACCGTTAAGGATTTACCTTTCCTTTGATGGTGCCATCTTCCTGCCATGGACCCGAGCCATACGATTGCCAATCCTGTAGCCCCTGGCTATGGTGGCTCGCGTAAGAATGCCACTCTGTCCTGCTCCGATTTGCGTCCGGGCGGGTTATCCACAGACCCTCTTTCTGACATAGCGTCACTGGGGACCGTGGAGGAAGGGCGTTCTTTCAAGTCTTTCAAGAAGGTGATGGATCTTCGCCTGGTAACCTTTAGCCTGTTCAGACCGTAGGAGAGACGCGTGGCCCAGCCACCAACCGAGACCAATCCCCAAGAGGAAGCCCTGTTCCGCGAGGTCGATGAAGATCTGCGTCACGAGAAAATGGTCGCGTTCTGGAAACAGTACGGCGGCTTGGTCATCGGCGCTGCGATTCTGGTCGTGGCCATCGTCGCTGGCGCCCAGGGCTGGAAGGCCTATCAGGCGTCCGATCGCGAGGCGGCTGCGGCTCAGTACGAGGCCGCCCAGGACCTGGTCGCCAAGGGAGATACGCAGGGCGCTCTGGCGGCTCTGGAGGCCGTGGCCGAGAACGACTCCTCGGGCTACGCACCCCTGGCTTCTCTGAGCCGCGCTGCGATCCTGGCCCAGGATGGGAAAACCGAAGAGGCCGTGACTGCCTATAAGAGTGTTGCCAGCGACGACAGGGTTGACCCCGTGTTTCGCGATGCCGCGCGGGTTCTGGCCGTGATGCGGGGTATGGATGTCCTGGATCCTGCGGACGTGGATAGCCTTTTGGAGCCTGCGCGGGCAGGAACTGGCCCTTGGCGTGCTCTGGCCGAGGAACTGGCTGCGATGTCAACTCTGAAGCGGGGTGATAAAGACGAGGCCGTGGCTTTGTTGCGTGGCTTGGCCAATGACCCCCAGGGGCCGGGGGATTCCCGGAGACGGGCCGTTCAGATCCTGGCCGCCCTGGGCGAGTCCCCCACGGACCCGACATCGACGCCGACACCGACTTCAGAGACAGGACCGGATGCGGCAACGACCGGGCAAGGCGGAGAGGGTTGAGGCATGACGGGACCTGTGACGGTGGGGATGCGCTCTGGCGGTCGGCGGTTGGTTATCGCCGCTTTGGGGCTGGGGGCGGTTCTGGCACTGGGTGGCTGTGGATCAGACAGTTGGTTCGGTGGGGACGATCCACCGCCCTTGCCCGGTGAACGGGATGCGGTCCTCGGTCAGGAGCGCGGTCTCGCCCAAGCGACCCGTGACCAGGAAGAGGTCGTCCTGCCCGCCCCCGAACCCAATGCCGATTGGCCCCAGAGCGGTGGCTATTCCCACCACGCGATGCAGCACATGGTGGTCGGCGATACTCTGCAACGGGTCTGGCGGGTCAACATCGGGGCCGGTGGGTCTTCGCGCGATCGGCTGCTGAATGGGCCAGTGGTGGCCGATGGTCGCATTTTCACCATCGACCGGAAAGCCACAGTCCGGGCGTTTAATGCGGAGACCGGGGAGCGCCTCTGGTCCGTGGACCTGCCCGATTCGGATGAGGACGAGGATGACGGCGCCCTGTTGGGCGGCGGTGTGGCTTTTGATCGGGGGCGGGTCTTTGCCACAACCGGTTTCGCCAAGGTCGTTGCCCTGCGGGCCGATACGGGGCAGGAACTCTGGCGGGTTCCGGTGGATGCTCCGATACGCGCTGCCCCTGCGGTCAATTCTGGGCGGGTGATTGTTCAGACGGTGGATAACCAGACCATCGCGTTGGCCGCCATCGATGGCCACGCCCTGTGGTCCCATTCGGGCTCTCCGGAAACGGCCAGCCTGTTGGGCGCGCCGACGGCGGCTGTCGACCAGGGAATCGTCGTGGTACCCTATTCCTCGGGCGAGCTTTTTGCCTTGCGTCTGGAAAGCGGGGCCGAAGTCTGGACCGATTCCGTGACAGCGGCCCGGCGGACCGATGCCGTGGGCACTCTGCAGGACATTCGGGCCAATCCGGTCATTGATGGTAACCGGTTGTTCGTTATCGGCAACAGTGGCCTGATGGCGGGTATGGACCTGCGTTCGGGCGGTCGTGCCTGGATCCTGCGGGTGGCAGGAACCCAGCAACCCTGGTTGGCGGGGAATGTCCTGTTCTTGGTCAGCGAGGAAGCGGAACTTGCCGCGATCAACGCCACCACAGGCGGCGTCCTTTGGACAACACCCCTGCCGCGCTGGGAGAATCCGCAAGACCTGTCGGACCCCATCGTCTGGACCGGGCCTGTTCTTGCGTCCGACCGGCTGATCGTGGGATCCTCCGACGGATACGCCTATGCGGTCTCCCCCTATACGGGGAAGGTTCTGGGGCGTATTGAACTGCCCGATCCCATGGCGTCGGCTCCGGTCGTGGCCAATGGGACCATCTATTTTCTGACCACCAACGGGGATCTTGTGGCGTACCGCTAATCGCTGCTTCCTATCGGTGTAACCCCCAATCCTGGGCGGCGGACGATGATCCGCCGCCCTCGGCTGTTTTTGAATTGAGAAAATCGCATGCTGACCGTCGCCATCATTGGACGTCCCAACGTGGGCAAGTCCACCCTGTTCAACCGCCTGGTGGGGCGGCGTTTGGCCATCGTCCATGACATGCCCGGGGTGACCCGGGACCGGCGCGAAGGCAAGGGCACAATCGCCGATATGACCTTCCGGGTGGTGGATACCGCCGGACTGGAAGACGCCGGGCCGGAGATGTTGGAAGGCCGGATGCGACAACAGACCAACCGGGCGCTCGGCGAGGCCGACGTGGCCCTGATGCTCATCGACTCCCGGGCCGGGGTGACACCCCTTGATGCCCATTTCGCCGATCTGCTGCGCAAGGCACCCATTCCCGTCATCCTGGTGGCCAATAAATGCGAGGGGGGGGCCGGCAAGCCTGGACTTTACGAAGCCTATGGTCTGGGATTGGGAACACCGGTTCCCCTGTCCGCCGAACATGGGGAGGGGTTGGCCCTGCTCTATGAGGCCCTGTTGCCCCATTACGACGCCCATATGGCTGAAGAAGCCAAGCAGGAGGCCGATGCCGCCCGCGCCCAATTTCTGGCCGAACAGGCCGAGGCGGAGGTCCGCGCCCAAACGAAGGCCTCCGCATTGGCGGATGCCGATATCGACGCGTTGGAGCCCGATGAGGACTTCGATCTCGAGGCCTTTGTTGCCGCAGGTGACGACGACGAAGAGGACTATGCCGTCGAGGCCGTGGATCCCCGGGGCGAGCGGCCCATCCAGTTGGCCATTATCGGACGTCCCAATACCGGCAAGTCGACCCTGATCAACCGCCTTTTGGGTGAGGAACGGGTGATGACCGGACCCGAGGCCGGGGTGACCCGAGATGCCATCGAGGTGGATTGGGAGTGGGGAGGGCGCCGCTTCCGTCTGGTGGATACCGCAGGCATGCGCCGCAAGGCCCGGGTGGAAAACAGCCTGGAAAAGCTGATGGTCGCCGATAGCCTCAATGCCATTCGGTTGGCTGAGGTCTGTGTGTTGATGCTGGATGCCAATATGGTCCTGGACAAGCAGGACCTGACCATCGCCCGCCTCGTGATTGAGGAAGGCCGCGCCCTGGTTATTGCCCTGAACAAATGGGATGTCTGCGAAGATCGGAAGGCGGCCCTTCAGCGCCTGTCCGACCGTTTGCAGACCTCGCTCGCCCAGGTGCGGGGCATTCCCACCGTGACCATTTCCGCCCTGGAAGGGAAGGGGATGGACCGGTTGATGGAAAGCGTTCTGACGGTTCATGGCAAGTGGAACAGACGGGTTGCCACCAGCCGTCTCAATCGCTGGCTCCAGGCCATGGTGGAACGTCATCCGCCCCCCATGGGCAAGCATGGCCGCCGCTTGCGGATTCGCTTTGCCACCCAGGCCAAAATCCGGCCGCCGACATTCGCCCTGTTCATGACTCGGCCCGATGATTTGCCCGAGTCCTATCGGCGTTACCTGATTTCCGGCCTTCGGGAAGACTTTGACATGGATGGGACACCCATTCGCTTGCTGTTCCGCGCGACCAAGAATCCCTACGCCAACCGGTCCTGATCAGACCCGTTCCGATCCTATTCCCCGGAAAAAAAGGGGGGGGTGGGGGCATTTGCCCCCAAATGGGCTTGGGCAATCGCCCAAAAGGACGAGAGACTGTCGTGTATCCGGACGGAAAGCCGGTGCCTACCTGTCCTCATCCCGCTCCAGGGTTATTTTCCCCTGGGTTTGGTCCGGTTGGTGGCGTCGGCGAGGGTCGGATCCTCTGGCCAGGGGTGTTTGGGGTAGCGGCCCCTCATATCCTTGCGGACTTCGGCGTATGAGGTTTTCCAGAAACCCGCCAGGTCTCTGGTCACTTGAAGGGGGCGTCCTGCGGGTGACAGCAGGTGGATGAGCACTGGACGCGTTCCCCGGGCGACCTTGGGCGTTTCGGTCAGGCCGAAGAGCTGTTGCACCCGGGCGGCGAGAACGGGGCCATCCTCAGCCCCATAATCCAGGGGGGCGGATTGACCGCTGGGCACGGGCAGATGAGTGGGAGCGAGGGTGTCGAGTTCCCCCATGCGCTGCCAGCCGATCCGGCTTTTCAGGGCTCCGGTCAAATCGATGCGCGTGAAATGGCTTCGTCTGGTGATGCCCGACAGATAGGGATCCAGCCAATCGGCGAGGGTGTCGAGCAGGGCCCTGTCGGACAGGTCGGGCCAGTCCTCATCGGGCAAGGCATGGTGCAGGAAGGTCACCCGCTCGCGCAGGCGGTCGGTTTCCTTGGACCAGGGCAGGACTTGCAGGCCCAAGCGGCGGATGCCCTCGCGGACGGCGGGAACCGCCCGGGCCGTCCAATCCCCCGGGGGCAGGTCGCGGCTTTCCAGGACCAGGGCGCCCAGACGCCGTTCCAGACGGGCGGTCAGGGTCTCGGTCCGGGGATCCCAGGAAATGGCCTCTTGAGGGGTGAGGCTCCCCTGGAACAGGCTGTCCAGGTCGGCGCGGTCTATGGGTGCGGCCAGCCGGATCCGCCCCTCGGTTCCCGCGCCATCCATTTCGGCGACGACCAGGAAGGGAGAGGAGGCCAGGGGATCGGTGGGGTCGAGTTGGGCGCCCCGGCCATTGGCCAACAAATAGCGGGCATGAGATCCGCTTCGGGCCTGGGCCACCCGGTCCGGATAGGCCCGGGCGAGCAGTCGGCCTGTGTCCCTGGGCGACAGGGAGCCGCCGGAGGGGGCGCGGCGGATGCGGGTGAGTTGATCAATGGCGTCGCGGATCCGGTGGAACCCGCCTGTGTCGATCTCCGGCCCGGGGCGCCGTCCCAGGGCGAAGATCTCCACCCGGGACCGCAGGTCGGCGTCCCGTCGGCCACCCTTCAGGATATCCCGCTCCTCCAGCAAAGCCGCGAGGGTCCGGGCCAAGGCCGCAGCCTCGGTGCCGTCTTCTTCTGCAGCCAGGACCATATGGGCGAGGCGGGGATGCAGGGGCAGGGCAGCCATGGCCCGACCATGGGCGGTAATCCCGCCCTGTCCATCAAGGGCGCCGAGCCCGGTCAGGAGTTCCCGCGCTTGGGCCAGGGGGCCGAGAGGCGGTGGCGAGAGCCAGGAGAGCTCTCCGGCGTCCCGCGTGCCCCAGACGGCCAGATCCAGGGCCAGGGGGGCTAGATCCGCAGCGAGAATCTCCGGCGTTTCATGGGGAGGGAGCGCCCGGTGTTCCGGTTCCGGCCAAAGGCGCAGGCAGAGACCAGGCTCCAACCGTCCGGCGCGGCCCCGCCGTTGTTCGGCCCCGGCCTGGGAGACCCGGATCGTTTCCAGCCGCCCCAGGCCCGTGTTGGGATCGAAGCGGGGCGTGCGACGCAGGCCCGCATCGACCACGACACGCACCCCCTCAATGGTCAGGCTGGTCTCGGCGATATCCGTGGCCAGGACCACCTTGCGCTGCCCGGGGGGGCAGGGGGAGATGGCGGCATCCTGCTCCGCTGGGGGCAGGGCGCCGAACAGGGGGCGAATGATCACATCCTTGGGCAGGCGACCGGATAGGGCCGATTGGGTGGCACGGATCTCCCGCTCGCCGGGAAGGAAGGCGAGCAGGCTGCCGCTTTCCTCTGCCAGGACGGCGCCGATGGTGCGGGCCATGGCCTCGGGGAGCGCGCGTTGTTCGGGCCGAGGGAGGTGGCGAACCGCAACGGGGAAGGCTCGGCCCGGGCTGTCCACCACCGGTGCGTCATCGAGAAGGGCGGAAACCGCCGCAGCGTCCAGGGTGGCGGACATGACCAGAAGGCGCAAGTCCGGGCGGAGGGCGCCTTGGACCTCACGCAACAGGGCCAGGGCCAAATCGGTGTTCAGGCTCCGCTCATGGAATTCATCGAGGATGACACAGCCCACGCCCGCCAACTCCGGATCCCCTTGCAGACGGCGGGTGAGAATGCCCTCGGTTACCACCTCTACCAGAGTGCGGGCGGAGATCTTGCTGTCCTGGCGCACGCGATAGCCGAAGAGATCGCCCACGGCCTCGCCCCGTTCGGCGGCCATGCGCCGCGCGGCGGCCCGGGCGGCCAAGCGCCGGGGTTCAAGCATCAGGATCCGCTGCCCCTTCAGCCAGGGCTCGTCCAGCAGGGCTGGAGGCACCCGCGTGGTCTTGCCCGCCCCGGGTGCGGCCACCAGGACGCAGCAGGACCTGTCTGCCAGGGCTGTCCGCAGATTGGGCAGGGCACGATCGATGGGAAGAGGGGGTAAGTTCGGGAAATCGACCATCATGGCCTTGCCTTCGCGCCGATGGCGGCGCAAAATTCACCTTTGTTGGGTTTTATCGGATTCTTTTTCAAGGGTATGGGCGTTCCATGGGCATAAGATTGGCGAAATATCGGATCGGGCAGGTGGTGCGTCACCGGATTCATCCGTTCCGTGGCGTTATTTTTGACGTCGATCCGGTGTTCGATAACACCGACGAATGGTACGAATCCATTCCCGAGGGCATGCGTCCGACCAAAGACCAACCCTTCTATCATTTATTGGCAGAAAACGAAGAAACCACCTACACGGCCTATGTCTCGGAACAAAATTTGGTGGCCGAAGACGATCCCAAACCCATCAAACATCCGGAGGTCACCTCCCTGTTTGAGGCCCTGAAGGAAGGGTTTTACGTTCCGCGTGATCGCCGGGCCCATTGATTCGGTCTCTCGGGCATTGATTGGGCGTGGATGATTGGGCGGGGATCCATTTGGCGGGTGCCTTAAACATCATGGGCAGCACGGAACCCGAGGAGAACAGGGACCCCAAGCGGCTGTCTCTGGCGACCTACAACATTCATTCCTGCCTGGGAACCGACGGAAAATTTCGGCCAGACCGGATTGTTCGGGTTCTTCAATCCCTTGATGTGGATGTACTGGGCCTGCAGGAGGTGGGGTGGGCCCTACGCGGGCGGGTGGGATTTGACCAATTTGCCTTCCTGGAGCGGGAAACGGGTTTAACAGTTTTGCCCGGTCTGGTCCGCCACCATGCGGATGCCCATTTCGGCAATGCCATCCTGACGCGCCATCCTGTGGAAGCAGCCGAGGGGTTCGATCTGGGATTGCCATACCATTCCCCCCGGGGTGGCGTTGAGGCGAGGCTGCTGGTGGGCGGACGGCTTGCCCGAGTGATTAATGTCCATTTGGGACTGAACCCCGTGGAGCGACGGCTGCAGATCCAGCGGCTTCTGTACCGGTTGGCCGAAGAGCCGGATTTGCCCACTTTGTTGTGTGGCGATATGAACCATTGGCGGCGCACCAGCTATTCCATGGGCCGCCTGCGCGTCTTGCTGCCCGAAGGGGTGGTTGGACGCACCTATCCCTCCGGTCTGCCGACCTTGATGTTCGACCGGATTCTCGGTTCCACCCACCTGTCCTTGGAATCCCACCGGGTGGTCCTGACTGACGGCACGCGGGTGGCCAGCGACCATTTGCCCTTGGAGGCGCATTTCTCCTTTCGCGCCAGTCCCTGAGCTGGTCGCGCCCGTCCCTGAGCTGGGGCTTGGTTTTGCCAGCCTCTTTCGCCGAGAGGGTGGGGACCCCATCTTCTGACCAGTGGACCGACGCCATCACAAGAGTTATCGGTCGGTGCACAAGGTTTTCGTTTATGCATCCGATCACCGAAGGAAAGGAACCGGGCCATGGCCGTTGCCGTTTTCGCTGCAGGCTGCTTTTGGGGCGTGGAAGAAACGTTCCGCCAGTTGGAGGGGGTGACAGATACCGCCGTGGGGTATACCGGAGGGCACCGCGCCGACCCGACCTATAAGGAGGTCTGCCGCGGAGATACAGGTCATTCCGAAGCGGTGCGGATCGAGTTCGACCCGGAGCGGATTTCCTATGACCAATTGCTGGAAGTCTTTTGGGCCTGCCATAACCCCACCCAGTTGAACCGCCAGGGGCCGGATGTCGGGCACCAGTACCGGTCGGCCATCTATCCCCAGGACGACGGTCAGGAGGCCCAGGCCAAGGCCTCTTTGGCCCGGGAGGACGCTTCGGGTCGTCACCCTGCTCCCATTGCCACGGTTCTTGAACCGGCTGCGACATTCTGGATGGCCGAGGACTATCATCAGCACTATGTGGCCAAACAGAAGGCGAAATACGGCTTTGCTCCCGCCTGTCATTGACCTTCTCATATTTTTGGCCGAAAGGCCCTAGACCCCAGGCTGTTATTTTTAAAAGAAAAATGGGGGTTTGGGGGCATCGCCCACACTACACGACAGGGCGCATTTTAGTGTGGCGGTGGATGGTGAGATCGATTCTCCTCTGGGTGGAAAAACTGCCCATAGGAGCATCCGAACCCGGCTGCCCGAGCGGCAAGGGCACCCCGCTCTGGACCTTCACTTTTCCGCCAAGCGGATCAGGGGAAGCGAGGGGATCATCATTATTGCCAGCACCGAACCCGGCCTTGGGCCGCTTAAGCTCTATCGAAAACGATGGGCCATCGAATGTTTGTTCGGCGACACCAAAACGCGCGTTTTGAACCTGGAGGACACCAGACTGACAATCTCCTCAAGGTTGTCCCTGCTGATGGCCCTCGTGACCCTGGCCATCGCCAGGGCCTGTCGCACGGCATCCGATATCATGGTGCGCGCCGCACCGCCCCGAAAAGCACATGGATATTACGCCAAGTCCTGGTTCCGCGTCGGACTCGACGAACTGAGACGATGCATGAGAACCGATCACAACACGGCAACCGCTCCCCTCATCAAAGCCCTCAAATCAAGGAGAGTCGTGTAGTGTGGGCATCGCCCCCAAATGGGCTTGGGCTATCGCCCAAAAAAAGACGAGACACTGTTGTGTACTGTGCCGTTATACCAAGCGGCGCGGGTTGAAACCCAGGCCGCTTTTCTTGCGTTCAAACGCCAGGCGGGCTTTTACGCGCCATAAGGCGCGGCGGCCACTTGGCCGCTTCCAAGGTGCGGTGAGGCAAACTCACCGCACCTTGGTATTAAGCACCAAACCCCAACGATTCTCTTGCGGAATGGTGCCCTAGGCCCCATCTCCGACACCGGGTGGCGTCCTCCTTTTCTGATCCGATGGCCCCAGTATGTCCGCCCCATAAAAAGAGCGGTCTTTTGTTTTTTGGATAGCAAGCTATGAAAATTCTCACCCTTTGCTTTCTTCGCTCCGTGGATATGGTCCAATGACGGGACCCAGACTTGCGGAAGGGGGCGCGGCGCAGATGGGCTGGCTTACCTTCCTTTTGGCCCTGTCCTGTGGGCTTATCGCGGGAAACCTCTATTACACCCAGCCCTTGGTGGGGTCCATTGCCAGGGATCTCGCGCTGACGCCGGAAGCCCAAGGGTTGATCGTCACCCTCGGCCAAGTGGGATATGTCCTGGGCTTGCTGTTGATCGTGCCTCTGACGGATCGAGTGGAAAACCGGCGGTTGGTCGTGAGCCTGCTTGTCCTGGCCGCTGCCGGTCTGGTGGGAGTGGCTCTGGCGCCGAATGGGGGGCTTTTCCTGCTGGCCATGTTCGCGGTTGGATTGGGATCCGTCGCCATCCAGGTTCTGGTGCCTTTCGCGGCCCATCTGGCGCCCGAGGCCATTCGTGGCCGGGTGGTGGGCAATGTCATGAGCGGGCTGATGCTTGGCATCATGGCCTCCCGTCCGCTCTCCAGTTTCATTGCCAATCTGTTGTCCTGGCATGCGGTTTTCTTCTTGTCTGCTGGGGCCATGGCGATCCTGCTTGTGGTTCACAGCGTTCTGCTTCCCCGCCGGGACCCCAATCCCAAGCCCCGTTATGGTGATCTGATGCTCTCCATGGTCGGCTTGGTTCTGACCATGCCCGACTTGCGGCGTCGGGCGATTTCCCACGCGGGGCTCTTCGCGTCCTTCAGCCTGTTCTGGACGACGGCGCCGCTCTACCTGTCCGGACCTGCCTTCAACCTGTCCCTTGCGGGGATCGGTTGGGTCTCCCTGGCCGGGGTGGCGGGTGCTGTGGCGGCGCCCATCGCCGGGCGGATCGCGGATCGGGGCTGGGGCTTCCCGGCCAGTATAACCGCCATGTGCATGGTTGGCCTGTCCTTCCCCATGACGTTCTTGGGCCCCATGACGGGCTTTGGGGAGACGGGGTCCACTTTCGCGCTGGGATTGGTGGTGGCTGCGGCCATTCTGGTCGACTTCGGCGTGACCATGAATCTGGTGGTCAACCAGCGGGTCATCTTCTCCCAGGCGCCGGAGATCCGGGGGCGTTTGAATGGCCTTTATATGGCGATTTTCTTTATGGGCGGTGCCTTGGGGTCTGCTTTGGGTGGTTGGGCCTTTGCCCTCGGGGGCTGGAAAGGCGCGAGCCTTGCCGGTTTCCTCTTTCCCGCCCTGTCCCTGGGGATCTTCCTGTGGGGGGGCATCCGCCTCGCCCGCTCTCACAAGGGGTAGAGACGGGGGCGGGGCGGTTTGTGATTGATCAGGTGACAACGAGGGGGGCTATGCCCCCCTTTTCCATGTCGGCTTTGCGACAAAAGGCGGGAAGGGGTGGGTTTGTCGGAAATCCTCCAGCCCCGACGAGCTGGGAAATTGTTGTAAATCAATAGAGTGTCGCTTGGCATGATCTTTGCTTTTCAATAGGCGCACACCCCTTGTTGCCTGTTCCATGAAGGAGGGTCCCCCCGATGATGAATGTGACTGAATCCGCTGCCGCCGCCGTCCGCAAGGTCGTTTCCGGCTCCGCCGAGAAGGCCGAGGGGCTGCGGATCATGGTGCAATCCGGTGGCTGTGCCGGTGTTGTCTATCGCATGGGCCTGGAGGCTGCCCCCAAGGACGGCGACCATGTGATCAATATTGGCGAGGATGTGAAAGTTTTCGTGGACGCCGATAGCCAGCCCCTGCTGAACGGCACGGTCCTGGATTTCAAGGAAAGCGTTGGGGGGGCCGGTTTCGTGTTCGAGAATCCGAATGCAACGGAAAGCTGCTCCTGCGGTAAGTCCTTTTCCGCCCCGGGGTCTTGCTGAGGCGTCGGCGCTTCTGTCCCCGCGAACCCTATTCGAAGACGAGCAAAGGAAGCCCCCGTCATGTCCCAGGAAGCCTTTGAAGCCAAGGTCCACGAGGTCATCGAGTCCACCATCCGCCCGCGCTTGCAGAAAGACAACGGTGATATCAGCGTCGTTCGGATTGAGGAGAACAAGGTCTTCGTGGACATGACCGGCGCCTGCGTCGGCTGCCAGTTGGCCAGTGTCACCCTGATGGGTGTCCAACAGAAGATCATGGAAGCCGTCGGTAAGCCGGTCCGGATTATTCCGGCTCACGCCGCCGACCATCAGTTGGCGGGCAAGTCAAAGTCCGCCGACCATCAGTTGGCGGGCAAGACGAAGCCAGTCAGGGCCTCTTCCATCGGGGCGTCCGCTGTTCCCGCCTGAGTCCATTCGGCATCGTTGACCCTGTCGGGGTTGGCATCGCCCATTCTTTTGCGCGTCCCTCCCCCAAAGGCGTGACGCGGACCTGGTAAGGAGAAACGGTCATGACCTTCGCGTCCGTGGTCGTTAACGATACCACCTTGCGTGACGGCGAGCAGACCGCCGGCGTCACCTTTACGCTGGCAGAAAAACTCGCCATCGCCGGAGCCCTGGAACATGCCGGGGTGCCCGAGGTGGAAGTGGGGATCCCCGCCATGGGACCCGAAGAGCAGGAGAGCATCCGCGCCGTCGCGGCACTGCTTGACACCACCCGGGCGATTGTTTGGTGCCGCATGCACCTGGATGATATCGAAGCGGCCACCCATTGCGGCGTCGATATGATCAACCTGTCCATTCCCATTTCGGACCAGCAGATCGAGCGGAAGATCGGTCGGGATCGGGATTGGGTGCTCGCCCATATCGAAACCATGGTCAAGACCGCCCTGGAGAAGGGGCTGGAGGTGGCGCTTGGTGGCGAGGATTCCAGCCGTGCCGATCCGGAGTTCCTGCTGCGGGTCCTCGAGCAAGCGGAGAAGGCCGGTGCCCGGCGCTTCCGCTTCGCCGATACCCTGGGCATCATGGATCCCTTCACCACCCAATCCCTCTTCAAGCGCATGCGCACCAACAGCGGTCTGGAGCTGGAAATCCACGCCCATGATGATTTGGGACTGGCCACGGCCAACTCCCTGGGCGCGGTCCTTGGCGGGGCCACCCATGTTTCCACCACCGTCAATGGCCTCGGTGAGCGCGCCGGGAATGCGCCGCTGGAGGAAGTGGTGATGGCTTGCCGCAACATTTACGACCGCCACACGGGGGTCGACCCAAGGGCTCTGACCATGGTGTCCCGCCTTGTCGCCGATGCCTCGGGTCGGCCGGTGCCGGTCAACAAGCCGATTGTCGGCGCGGGGATCTTCACCCATGAATCCGGGATCCATGTGAGTGGTTTGCTCCGTGATCCCAAGAACTACGAGGCCTTGTCCCCGGCTGACTTGGGGCGCAGTCACCAACTGGTTCTGGGTAAGCATTCCGGTGTTGCCGGTGTCTTGCACGCCTGTAACGCGCTGGGTTTGTCCCCTGGCGAGGCCCAGGCCCGGGCCATGCTCGCCCGGGTGCGGCGCCATGTTGGAGAGACCAAGGCGGTTCCCTCGGACGGCGACATCAAGCGCTTTTACGTGGAAACCCTGTCCGTGGCCGAGGCCGTAGAAAATATGGATTTCAGTCGCCCTCACCACCGGGCTGCGAGCTGATCCCACTCCCGACCTGACCCGATCCGACCAGACAAGAGAGGATATCCCCCATGGGCACATTTATGCGTGAGTTGAAGTCCCTGTCCGATGCCGAAGAGTTCTTTGACTTCCTGGATATCGAATACGACGAGCATCTGGTGGATGTGAACCGTCTGCATATCCTCAAGAAGTACCAGACCTACCTGGAACAGACCGAGGTGGATGAGACCAACGACGACGCCCTGCGCTCCGCCCATCGGGCCTGTTTGGCTCGTGCCCACATGGATTTCACCACGACCGATGCCCGGACTGAAAAGCTATTCAAGGTTTTCAAGGAAGAGCAGGGGAAGGCTTTCGTCGGCTTGGATGCGATTGAGCCGTTAGGGGGAGAGCCCGTCGGATCCTCGGCCGAAGCCTGAGGGATTTGCGACAGGGAATTGTCGGGTCTGTTTGTCGGGTAGAGGACATAAACGACAGAAGTGTTGGTCCGAAATCCAGAAAAACCGTCTATTTTTCAAGTTCTTAGTTTTGGCATTGTTTTTGCTAAGTTGGAGCATGGGTCACAGGGGCAAGCCCCGGGTTTCGTCGGTAAGCCGACAGGTCACAAACGACCCATAACGCCGAAACGACCAGGACTTCAGCGGGGCACACCCCGCACCGGAAACAGTCGGGCCTCCGGGGCCCTCGCGATGGAGGAGACGATATATGCATATCGTTGTTTGCATTAAACAGGTTCCAGACAGCGCGCAGATCCGGGTGCATCCGGTGACCAACACCATCATGCGCCAGGGCGTGCCGACGATCATTAACCCCTACGACCTCGTCGTGCTGGAGGAGGCCTTGCGCCTGCGGGACCAGTTTGGCGGCAAGGTCACGGTCCTGACCATGGGGCCGCCCATGGCCGATGAGAGCCTCCGCAAGGCTTTGGCCTGTGGCGCCGACGCTGCGGTCCTGCTGACCGACCGCTTCTTCGCCGGGTCCGATACCTTGGCCACCTCCTTTGCGCTTTCGACGGCGATCAAGAAGATCGACGCCGAGGAGCCGGTGGACATCGTCTTTGCCGGGAAGCAGACCATCGACGGCGACACGGCCCAGGTCGGCCCAGGCATTGCCAAGCGCATGGGGCTGAATCAGTTGACCTATGTGTCGGCGATCCGCTCCCTGGATTTGGGGTCTCGCTCCATCGTTGTGGAGCGCCGGGCCGAGGGGGGCACCCAGGTGCTGACCACCGGGTTGCCCTGCCTGATCACCATGTTGGAAGGCTCCAATGTCCTGCGTCGCGGTTCCATGCCTGACATGTTCCGGGCTGCCCGGGCCGAGATCACCACCTGGAACGCCGAACAGGCCGGGGTGGAGGATATCACCAAATGCGGCCTGCGCGGCTCGCCGACGGTGGTGAAGAAGGTCTTCGCTCCGAAGCCCCGCAATGAGAAAGCCGTCCTGGTGGAAACCGAGGGCAAATCCGACGCCGAGATCGCGCAAGCCGCCATCGACGCCCTGTTCACTGCCAATCCCAAACTCGAGGCCGAAATCCCCGAGTTGGTTCTGGCCTCCTGAGAGAAAGGGAGCGAGAGATGACGGACGCCAAGAAACCCGCCCCCCAGGCCAGCCGGGCCAGTGCCAAGAAGGAACTGCCCGAGCACTTCAAAAGCTACAAACACGTTTGGGTGCTTGTGGAGTTGGAGCGGGGCCAGGTGCATCCCGTGTCCTGGGAACTGCTGGGCGAGGGCCGCAAGCTGGCCGATAAGCTGGAGGTCGATCTCTGCGCCGTGGTCATGGGAGCCCCCGATGGCGGTGTCGAGCGAGCCACCCAGGACTCCTTCGAGTATGGCGCGGACGTGGTCTATACCGTGATTGACCCGCTGTTGGCCGATTACCGCAATGAGTCTTTCACCAAGGCGATGACCGATTTGGTGAACCGCTATCAGCCGGAAGTCCTGTTGATGGGCGCCACCAATCTGGGTCGCGATCTGGCGGGCTCCGTGGCCACCACCCTGAAAACGGGTTTGACGGCGGATTCCACGGAACTGGCCATCGATGATGACCGGTCCTTGGCGGCCACCCGGCCGACCTTTGGCGGCACCCTGCTCTGCACGATTTACACCCTGAACTATCGGCCGCAGATGGCGACAGTGCGCCCCCGGGTGATGGCCATGCCCGACCGGGTTCCCGGTCGAACCGGCAAGGTGGTGGACTTCAAACTTGTGCTGGAAGAGACGGACATCATCACCAAGGTGTTGGAGTTTATTCCCGATGCCGCCTCCGAGGACTCTCATCTGGCCTATGCCGACATTGTTGTCGCCGGTGGCCTGGGGTTGGGCAGCCCCGCCAACTTCCGTTTGGTTCAGGACCTGGCGGCGGTGCTGGGTGCCGAATATGGCGGCTCTCGCCCGCTGGTCCAGAAGGGGTGGATCACCGCTGACCGCCAAATCGGTCAGACCGGCAAGACCATCCGTCCCAAGTTGTATATCGCTGCCGGGATCTCCGGGGCCATTCAGCACCGGGTGGGCGTGGAGGGGGCCGATAGGATCCTCGCCATCAATACCGACCCCAACGCGCCGATCTTCGAATTTGCCCACCACGGGATTGTGGGCGATGCCACCAAAATTCTGCCCGCGCTGACCAAGGCCTTCGCCGAACGTCTGGCCGCCCGGCGCATGGCCAGCTAACAGGGAAAGGCAATGACAATGGCTGAACATTTCGATGTGATCATCGTCGGCGCGGGTATGGCGGGGAACGCTGCCTCCTATACGCTGGCCAAGGCGGGGCTGAACGTTCTGCAGATCGAGCGGGGGGAATATCCCGGCTCCAAGAACGTCCAGGGCGCCATTCTGTACGCCGATGCCGTGGAACGGATCATTCCCGATTTCCGCGAGGAAGCGCCGCTCGAGCGCCATGTGATCGAGCAGCGCATGTGGATGCTCGATGAGCGGTCCTACGTGGGCAGTCACTTCCGCTCGGAGAACTTCAACGAGGACAAGCCCAACCGCTACACCATCATCCGGGCGCAGTTTGACAAGTGGTTCAACCGGCAGGCCCGGGACGCGGGCGCCATGGTCATCTGCGAGACCACGGTGCTGGAGTTGATCCGCAACGACACCGGCAAGGTGATCGGCGTCCGGGTGGATCGGGACGAGGGAGAGGTCTTCGCCGACGTGGTCCTGATGGCCGACGGCGTGAATGCCCTGGTCGGGCAGCGCTCCGGCTTGCGGGAGGAGATCAATCCGGAACACGCCGCCCTGGCGGTGAAGGAAATGCACTTCCTGCCTCGGGATGTGATCAACGAACGCTTCAATATCCAGGACGATGAAGGGGTGGTGATTGAGGCTCTCGGAACCGTGACCTCGGGGATGCTGGGGACGGGCTTCCTCTATACCAATGGGGAAAGCATCGCGTTGGGGATCGGCTGTATCGTCTCCGACTTCGTGGAGAAAAAGGTTTCTCCGGCCCAATTGCTGGACACCTTCAAGGCCCATCCCTCCATCGCCCCCCTGATCAAGGGGTCGGAGGTCAAGGAATACGCCGCCCATTTGATCCCGGAAGGCGGCTACAAGGCGGTTCCCCAGTTATACGGGGATGGCTGGTTGATCGCCGGTGATGCGGCCCATTTCTTGAACGCCGCCCATCGTGAGGGGTCCAATCTGGCGCTGACCTCCGGTCGGTTGGCTGCGGAGACGATCATTACCCTGAAGGCCGAGGGAAAACCCATGACCGAGGCCAACCTGAAGCTCTATCGGAAAAAACTGGAAGAGAGCTTCGTCCTGAAGGACCTGAAAAAGTACAAGGACCTTCCCGATACCCTGTGGCGGAACAAGCAGTTCGTCACGACCTACCCGCGTTTGATGGCCAAGGCTGCGGAGAGTTTCTTCCGGGTCGATGGTGTCGACAAGCTGACCAAGGAAAAAGATATCGTGCGGAGCTTCCGCAAGGCCCGGGGTGTGCTCGGGCTCGTGGGCGACGCCGTCAAGGTAGCGAGGGCATGGCGATGAGCGAGAAAATCGAAGAGAAGCTGTTCCAGAACCGGTATCGGGTGGACGAAGGCACCTCCCACATCCGGGTGAACGCGGACAAGGTTCCCTCCGAGCAGTTGAAGGCGATGGTCAACATCTGCCCGGCGGGCTGCTACCAGGACACCGAGGACGGCAAGGTTGAAGTTGTCGCCGATGGCTGCATGGAATGCGGCACCTGCCGCATCGTCTGCCAGGAAACCGGCGAGGTGACATGGCAGTATCCCCGGGGCGGATACGGCGTTCTGTTCAAGTTTGGCTGATCGCCGCGACCCTTGCGGGTTCCGGTTCGGTTGGCCGGTCGGAACAGGCCGGTTTTGGGGGAAACGACTGTTCCGACATCTTTTTGGGAGTATGTGGCCTGCCCAATCCCAAGCGGAGATATCCGGCGAGGGAACGGGAAGCGTTAAACAGGGGACGTTGGGCAGGGTCTGACAGGCTTGACCTTTCCCGATGGGAGGGAACCGGTTCGGGGGATCCGGTTCCCTCATCTAAACACAGCGTGCCTTTCGAGGCGCGCGCGAGATCCCGCCTTCGGGTGGGGGGTGACGGGGAGGCTCGGTTCGGGGGAGCCGACCTCCCCAGTTCGCCCGGGCCCAGTTCGCCCGGGCCCAGTTCGCCCGGGCCCAGTTCGCCCAAGCTTGAGTTCCCATGCCTTCGGGCATGGCGGGAGGGAGGCGGTTCGGGGGAGCCCCTCCCTCCCACCCAAACAGATAGGGTTCCGCACCGGCTTCCGGTTTCACCGGTCTGGTTGCGCGAAGGGGGATCGGTTCGGGGGAGCCGGTCCCCTTTTCGCATTGGACATCCTAGATTAAACCACCCCGCTGTACACGACAGGGTATGTTTTCCCGTCACGGGGCTTTGCCCCGTCCCCCACTGGGGCCGAAAGGCCCCAGACCCCGGGCTTGAGGTGCTTGTCGATATAGTCCAGCACGCGTCGCATTCGGGCATGGTACCGGTCCGGGTCCGTTTTCGTCATTGCATCCTCCGTGACCCCCGTTTTTTAACCGGTCACTCTGCCGACCGCCTGACCCTTCTTGCTGAGTTGTGGCCTCTTCGGTCTGTATGCATCGCGCTTACCAGAGCCAGACGAGCAGGGAAAAACTGACGACTGCGAAGATCGTCGAAAGCAGCACCCCGGTCGAGGCCCGCGCCACCCGGACCCCATAGCGGCTGGCGAAGATATAGAGGTTCCCCGCAGAGGGAAGGGCGGCAACCAGGATAGCCGATCGGGTCCAAAGGGGGTCCCCACCGTACAGGGGCAGCATGATTGCGGCCATGACCAGCGGATAGGCCAAGAGCTTCATGGCCGCCATGGTTCCGGCCTCGCCCAGTCCCTCGGCCAGAGGGCGGCCATAGAGGGAGGCTCCAATGGAAAAGAGGGCGGTGGGACCCGCTGCCGCTCCCAGAAGCGAGAGGAAATTGTCGATCCCCAAGGGAAGGGGCAGGGACAGCAGGGAGGCCCCGATGCCGAGAAAAATGGCGATGACAATGGGGTTCAGGATGGAGCTCCGCCCCGCTCGCCAGATCCGCCGGATCAGGCCGACCCCGGCCTGATCGGTCCGCCCCAATTCCAAAACCGCCAGGACGAAGGGGACCAGAACCGTCACATCCAGGGTCAGCATCAAGACCATTGGGGTCAAGGAATCCTCCCCCAACAGGCCCGAGATCAGCGGCAGGCCCATGAAGCCCAGATTTCCCATGCTCGCGGCTAGGGCGTGGATCCCCATGCCCTGAAGATCCGCCTTGAAGACCAGACGCGCCACCAGCATGCTCAATCCCGCAGTCCCAAGCATGCCAAGGACATAGAGGCCCATGAAGGACCAATCGGCGATCTCGGCGATGGGACGACTGGCTGTAGAGCGGAACAGCAGGGCGGGCAGGGCGAAGGTGAAGACGAAAATCGTCATTCCCGCCACGGCGGCCTCGGGAAGGAGGGCAAGGCGACGGGAAAGCCAGCCGCAGCCGATGATGGCGAAGAAGGGAAGGGTGACGGACAGCACGGTAGACAAGGTGCGGATAACCTGACTGGAAGGGTGGGGCGGGGAGACAGCCCAGTATATGCCCCCGGTATACGCCTGAGGCCTCCCCGTCACCAAGGTCTATTCCGGTCGTGCTGATCTGGCACCCCTGTTCGAAGAGGCTATTCCGCTGCAGCGGCCGTCTGAAGGGCTTCCTGAGTGGTTTCAATCGGGGGAGGGGCCTCCTCTCTCAGGGGGATGTCGCCCATGTGTTTCTCGAGGCGTCCCAGGCGTTGTTCTCGACGCAGCCAGCGTTCCAGGAGAGCGGCATAGATCAGGACGGCACCGGTGACGGTGAGGATCTTGGTATTCCGTAGAACCCGCTTGATGGCGTAGGGAATCATGGGTTCGATGGGAAAGCCCGGGCGTCGGGACAGACGGTCCTTGATGCGCACGGCGCCCGCGTCCAGGGCATGGACACGCTCAAAATCCGCAGCTCCCCGGGAACAGACGAAGGTGCTGCGCACCTCCAGCATTGGCAAACCATAGTACAAGGCGCGGGCGAGTACGGTTTTCAGGTGTTTTGCACTATAATATTGGGTCCAGGCTTTCCAATATTGCCTTTGCCATTCCTCGCGGCTCATGATCGGGTGGTCAACCACGGGGTGGGTGGTGTCGTACCGGGTTAGGTCCCGGTCCATGGGCACGCCTTGGGCAAGCATGCGTTTGTGGTCTTCGGATCCCGGATGGGGGCTGAGCAGGAAGAATTCCCCATAGTCGATGGGAATGACGTCCTGGAGTTGGCGGATGTCCTCGGCCAGACGCTCGGGGGTGTCATTGGGGAAGCCGATGATATATCCGGCCATGGTGACGATCCCGGCACGCTTCCAGGCCATCACTGAATCCCGCATCTGGTGGATCTTGTTCTGTCCCTTGCCTGCGGCGGCGATATTGTCCGCCCGGACGGATTCCATTCCCAGGAAGACCCGCTGTACGCCTGCGTCGCGGCAGGCCTCGATGAAGCCCTTGATCCGATAGGACAGCAGATCGGCCTGGACAACGGAATTCCACGTGATGTCCAGTTCCACCGCCAGCCGTTTCATGATGGCGGTGACCTCGGGCCAAATGGGATTGCGGGCGAAATTGTCGTCGGTGATGAAGACCCGGACTTCCCGTCCCTCGGTCGCGGTGACGCAGTCGCGCAGATACTGCTCGATCTTGGCCGGGTCGCGGGCGCGCATGGTCCGCCCGTGGACATTGATGATCGAACAAAAACTGCACAGGAAAGGACAGCCCCGGCTGACTTCCATGCCATAGGGCCGTTCCACCGTGCGCTTGGTGATTTCTGGATCAATGGTCTGGGCAGGGGCGAGGGTCAGGTCGGCGGCAGTTTTCAGAAAGTTGTAGACCGGTTTGACCTCATCGGCCCAGATATCGGCGAGCAGAGTGTCGATGCCGCATTCCAGCTCCCCGGCGTAGAGGGTGGCGCCTGACGCTGCCACCTCCGCGAAGGCGGGTTCCCAATCGGGAACCATGGCCATGGTGCCACTGACATGAAACCCGCCAATGATTGAGGGGAAGCCGAGATCAGTGAACTGACGGGCGATGTCCAGGGCGCGGGGGAACTGACTGGTTTGGACATTCGTCAGGAAAACCGCAGCCCGGTCGAATTGGCCAAGCCATTTCGCCAGCTTGGCAGGGCGGATAACCTGGGAGAATTCGTCGATCATCTGGAATTCGATGTCCACGTCCGGACCCAGGGGGCGGCGTCGGGCTGCGTCCTCGACGAGACCCGTGACCACGGTCAGGCCCGTGGCGATGATGAAGGAGCGCCACCACTGGATGACATAGCCGTCATCGTCGTACCGGGAAGGCTTGATGATCAGGATACCCAGGCGTTTAGGAGATGCTGCCTCTGCTTTGAGAGCGTCCATTGGTAGGGCCTTCCCTTCATTCTGTTATGGTCTCAAATCGCCACATATACAGTCTACCTGGGCTCTAAATGAGATGTCGACCCTACATTATTCCTGGTGATTTACCTATTTTCTGTGGGGAATTTCTTGTTTCTGTATTTTTTCTGCTTTAATCCTTTGTCTTCTTTTAATGGCATCTGGTTGTTTTCGGCGGAAAAGTCAGTGAAGATCGGATGGAGGGGCCTGCATATCGCCTTCTCCATCGTCTGGAGTGCCGGTCCATATGGCGACGGATTGGTGTTTTTTTTGGGATGAAGAGAGGATCGCCCCCATGCGCATGTTAGGCAATATTCTGTGGTACATTCCGTTTTTGGGTTTCGTTACGGCGGCCTGGACGTGGCTTCTGGGTCTGTTGCTCACCCTTCTGGTGGTCACCGCGCCCATTGGTTTGGGGTTGATGCAATATGGGAAATTTCTGTTCCTTCCCTTCAGTTGGAGCATGGTTGATGGCAAGGATCTGAAGCGGGAGAGCAACCCGGTCTGGTCAGCCTACTCGACCCTCATCATGATCATTTACCTGCCCATCGGTTTGATATCGGTGGTCGTGGCGCTTTTCCAGATTGTTGCCCTGGCCCTGACCATCGTGGGCATCCCCACGGCCTTGGTTCTGGCCAAGTCCCTGGGGACCTTTTTGAACCCTGTGGGGAAGGTCTGTGTCAATCACTTGGTTAAGGATGACATTGACCGGGCGAGGGCCTTAGGCCGGTAGGGACTAATGGTCCTCGCCTAAAATCCCGCCCGGTGCGTACCGCTCCCGACCCTGGACCGGTTGGTTGGAGGCTACGGCCACCAGTTCAGCGATGTCCAGCAGATGGCCCTCCACCATGGCCCAGGTCAGCAAAACCATGCGGCCATCGGCCAGGATGATCCGCAACTCTCCGGTGGGTCGGGAAATTCTCTTTCCCCAGTTCGTCAGGGCACGGGGATCCTGGCTTTCGAGGAGGTGGATTTCCGTCACCGCCTCCCAGGGGAAGCGGGTGTCCTGGATGGGGGGAAGGAAAACACCCCAAATCTGGGTGGGGGTGTGAACCCGCATACCAACGGGGTTGGAGGCCACCAGGAGGATACTGTGGCCCCAACACATCAGTCCCATCCAGACCGCTGGCGCCAGGAGGACCGGCATCCAGGGCAAGGCGGGAGCTCCGACCACCATGGGCAGGACCAAGCCGATTACGGCGAACCCTGCGGCGATGATCCCATATCCCCAGACCTTCAGGTTGCGGTGCGGGAAATGGATGGGTTCCATCGGTACGCGGCGTCGCTTCTTGGCGTGAGAGGCATCGTGCCGCTTCGGCGCGTGAGAGGCATCGTGCCGCTTCGGCGTGGGGTTTGACGCCGAATTCGGGGAAGACACCATCTTTAGGCGGCACGGTCCTGGGCCAGTTCCGTTTCCGGCGGACCCAGCAGGTGGCGGGACAGGCGTCCCTCCACCAAACGCAACAGGCGGGTGAGGACGAAGACCAGCACCAGATAAATCACACCCGCGCTGATAAAGGCTTCCATGGGTGTGTAATGGCGTGCGTAAAGATTGCGCGCGACGCCGGTGATGTCGAGCAGGGTGATGGTGGAAGTCAGCGCGCTCCCCTTGACCATCAGGATGATCTCATTGCCATAGGCGGGCAGGCCAATCTGGAAGGCCCGGGGCAAGAGGATCCGCCGCACCAGAAGCCAGCCATGCATGCCGTAGGCGCGGGCCGCCTCGACCTCGCCCCGGGGGATGGCCTGGATTGCGCCGCGCAGGATCTCGCCGGAATAGGCGCCTGTGTTGAGCGACAGGGCGATGATCGCGCACCAGAAGGGTTCGCGCAGGATGGGCCAGAGGAAGGCGTTGCCCCGGATCCACTCCAGAGTCGACAACCCGTAATACACCAGGGCGATTTGGATTAGCAGGGGTGTGCCCCGGAAGAAGAAGATATAGGCATAAGGCAGGGCGCGGACGACGGGATTGGGGCTGACCCGCAAAAGGGCGGTGGGCACGGCCAGGAAGAAACCGATGGATACGGAAAGCCCCACCAAGAGGAGGGTGGTGGGAAGACCTTCCGTCAGCATTTTGAACAGAAAACCGGGGATCAGTTCGAAATTCATGGCTTTGTCCTCCCCCTATTGTCCGGCGGCGCCGAGGTGCCCTCGGGAGGCACGGCGTTCCAGAACATGAATGACCGCCATGGATAGCAGGGTCAGGACCAGATAGAGCACCGCTGCGGCCATCAGGAAGGTGAAGTAGTCCCGTGTTGATCGCCCCGCCGTATTGGCCGCGCGCATCAACTCGTCCAGGCCAATGACTGAAACCAGGGCCGTGTCCTTCAAGGTGACAAGGAACAGGTTGCCCAGGCCGGGCAGGGCCACCCGCCAGACTTGGGGAAGAATAATCCGCCGATAGGTCATGAAAGGCGTCATGCCAAAGGCCTTTGCAGCCTCCACATGACCCTTGGGAATGGACAGGACGGCGCCCCGGAAAACTTCCGATGAATAGGCACCGAAGATCATGCCCAGGGCGATCACCCCACCCAGGAAAGGGCTGATCTCCACGTAGCTGTCGATGCCGAGCAGGTCGTTGACGACATGGCGGAGCAGGGTTTCCGCGCCGTAATAGAGGATCAGCACGACCAGCAGCTCCGGCAGACCCCGGAACAGGTCGGTGTAGCCGTTGCCGATGGCCCGGGCGAGCCTGCTGCGCGACAGCTTCAAGGCCGCGCCGATCAGGCCGAGGACCAGCCCCAGCGCCACAGCACCAACGGCCAGACGCAGGGTCATGCCTGCCCCCAGGATCAGAAGATCGCCATAGCCCTGAAAATCCATGCCCGGTCCTTCATGGAGGAAAAAAGAATGGACCCTTTTGGACCCGCGTCATTTCCGTATATTTGGGCCCCCTCCCCGCCGTCAGTCCCGCGAAAGCAGGGCTGACGGTGGGGAGGGGGAGGGTCCCTTAATTCAGCAGGCTGAAGGGGAAGTACTTCTCGTTGATCTTGGCGTAGGTGCCATTGTCGATGATCGCTTTCAAGGCGACGTTGAACTTGTCACGCAGGGCTTCGTCCCCCTTGCGGAAGGCGATGCCGACCACATCGTCGTCAATGACGGAATTGCCCTTCAACTCGTAGTTCTTTCCGGCGTCGCTTTTCAGCCAGTCATAGGTGGGGTAGGTGTCGTTGAGCAGCAAATCCACACGGCCCGCGTCGAGATCGAGATAGGCTTCCTCGGCGGTGTCGTAGAGCTTCAGGGTCACGGTGTCGCCCAGGTTCTCCTCAATCCACTGGTCCGACACGGTGGCCCGTTGGGCACCCAGGGTCAGCCCCTTCAAGCCTTCCTTTGAGATGTCGAAGCTCTTGTCCTTGGGGCCGACGAAGTGGAACTGATTGTTGTAGTACGGATCGGAGAAGAGGACGCTTTCCTCACGCTCCGGCGTGATCGACATCGAGGCGATGATGGCGTCGTACTTCTTGGCCAGAAGGGCGGGAATGATGCCGTCCCAATCCTGGGTGACGATCTCGCATTCTGCCTTCATTTCCTCGCAGAGGGCATTGGCGATGTCCACATCGAAGCCCTGGGGCACGCCATCGGCATCGATGAAATTGAACGGAGGGAAGGCGCCTTCCGTGGCGATCTTGATGCTTTCGGCCTGGGCGGCCTGAGCGCCGAAGGCAATGCCAACGGCGGCGATCAAGGCGGTGGCGGTCTTTTTCATGGTCAGCATGGTTGGCCTCTTTTCCTCTAATGAATGGATGGGATCCGGTGGATTTGGGGAAAGGCCCGCGGCACCTCCCCCCGGGAAAAGGATCAAGACAGGTGGTGGGCCAGGAACTGGCGGACGCGTTCCGTCTTGGGCTGCGAGAATATCTGGGCGGGGGGACCCTGTTCCTCAATGTGTCCCTGGTGCAAAAAAATCACTTCACTGGATACGTCCCGGGCAAAATTCATCTCGTGGGTGACCACCAGCATGGTCCGACCTTCCTCGGCCAGGGCGCGCATGACGGACAGCACCTCGGACACCAGTTCCGGATCCAGCGCACTGGTCGGTTCATCGAACAGGATCACCTCGGGTTCCATGCAGAGCGCCCGGGCGATGGCCGCGCGCTGCTGCTGACCGCCGGACAGGTGGGCGGGGTAAAAATCCCGTTTGGCGGCGATTCCGACCTTGTCGAGCAGGGCCAATGCCCGGTCCCGGACTTCGGCCTTGGGTTGCTTCTTTACCTGGACGGGGGCCTCCATGACGTTCTGGAGGATCGTCAGATGGGGCCAGAGATTGAAGTTCTGGAAGACGAAGCCCATCCGCGCCCGGAAGGCGGCCAGTTGCCTGGCATCGGTCGCGACAAGGCCGATCCCCCGCTCGGGCTTCAGGTGCAATTCTTCTCCCCGCAGGCGAACGGAGCCCTTGTCCGGGTTTTCCAACAGGTTCAGGCAGCGCAGGAAGGTGCTTTTGCCGGAGCCGGAGGAGCCGAGGATGGAGATCACATCCCCGTCCCGAGCGGTGAGGGAAATGCCCTTGAGCACCTCCAGCTGTCCAAAAGTCTTGTGGATTCCCTGGACATCCAGGGCCACCGCTTCATTCCCCATGCGCGACCTACTCCCCAGCGGTTGCATGCATACTGTATCCGGGTTCAAGCCTAGATCAAACTGCGGGAAATCGGAATCGATTTCTTACGGATACTTTTGTTTGGAATCAATAACTTGAGGATAGGGCCAGATCTTCTTTCATCCGTGCCTTAGGCAGGCGCGCCGTCGGGGCCGGAGAATCGGTTGTCCGTCACGCACACTTTTAGATTAAATTTTTCCGTATATAAGCGTAAAAATGTATATTACATCTATAAACATTAAACATATGTGGTATAATGTCAATTGTATAAGTGATGGTAAGCAACCAAATGGAGAGTGAGATGGCGTTTGATGAGAATGCAGCGGGACATATCTTGAAAAGCTATAAGTGCTTGGTTGGAGAGCTCATCCCTAACCAGGCCGTCACTTTCTCAGACCAGCCCAGTACCACCGGTGCACAAGGTAGCCAATGCATCATGGATTACTGGGAAGGGTATGAGGCAATGTCTAAAATTGAGACATTCGGAGCCTCTCTGGACATCGGCATCAAAGGTGTCCTGGGCCTTGATGTCGGGTATCAGGAAACGGTTGCGCAAAAAACCACCAATCACAGCGTTGTTTTGTACATCGACAGCAGGGTGAAACGGTTCGTGACCGAGGGGGGGGCGGTAAAATGGCGTGATGACACCGTTCGCCCGACCCCGGGAGACCTGAACAGTTACATCAGATTCTATACGAAATATGGTGATCGCTTCGTCTCCTCCGTGACCACGGGCGCCCGCTATGCCCTGGCTCTGGTCTACTTCGCGACAACCCATGACGAGGCTCAGGAAGTAAAAGCAAATCTAGGATTGTCAGCCAACATCAAGGGAATTCCCGTCACCACTGAAATAAGAAACGATCTCGCCAAAGGTATGGAAAAAATTAACGTGGCCTGTCAGTTGCGTGTTGTGGCCGACGGCTTGGCTGATTTTAAAGGGGGGGTGCCTTCGGTGGATGATCCTCCTACCCGTCATATCGATTTTGCGATGGGCATCTTGACCCAAGAGCTGCCGAAACCGGCCGTCGTGGATCTGAAATTGACCAGTTACAATGTCGTGCCCGACGACGAACAGGTGTTCTATCAGGTGGATCAGAATATCGATCGTTTCGAGAAGGTGCGTGATGATGCGTTCCAGATCCGCGCGCTCTACAAACACGTAAAATGGATAAGTCTGATTTATCGCTACTTCGGCAATGCGCCCGACCCGAAACTGGATACCGTCGGCAAGGAAGCCGAATTGGATATGAAAGCGCTGAGGGGGGCTCTCCTCTCATATGAGGAGAGCCCGGCGAGAAAGTTGGGTGACCTGCCCGAGCTTAAGTCACTCCGGCATGGGGTGCCTGAATTGAATGTTCAGGATTGGGAGAGCCCGCTCTATGGCACCGATGATGGAAGAAAAAAATACGACCTTATGAGCGGTCCTGATTGGAAGGTGAACCCTTGGCGTATCGCTACGGTCCGCATCTCCCGTTGGGCGGACTACGTCGGTGACATCGAGATCAAGTATGAGCGCCTCTATTTGACCAATGTCGGCTTGATCCAGGGCTACCTTTCCGCATCGGAAATAGGGTGGTTCAGCCTGCGGAACCGAGGGGATGACGACGGTTTTTTCCTGGGTCCCGCAGTCACGCCGAGCAGTGACGCTTACGTCAAATTCATGAAACTCAGATGCGGCGCGGGACTAGACTATATCGCCTTCAAGTTCAGCGACAATATTGAAGCGAGCGGTGGTGGCGATGGCGGTGGGGAGGTTCACCTTGAAGAGCAAAGGACCTGCGTCACCGGTTTCAGGAGCAGTACCGAACCCTATGCGGCCCTGTTCGGTTTGAAGATTTTGGGAAAAACGTTCCTCCCGACCCATTGGGTATAATGACACCGGATTTGGAGTCCGTCGGGAAAATCGGGCATCGGTTTTCCCGATAAGACAAGCACCGTCAAAAGGACCAGACCTCTGCCAGCCTTGTGCCGACGCTGCGGTATGGGATCTTGTCCCGGGGGAACAACGCCTTATCTCTTAGGCGTTGTTCCCCCTTAAGGATATGCGTGTTTCCCATGGTCAATCTCTGTAGCGACAACGTTTCCGGTGCCCTTCCTCAGGTGGTCGAGGCCCTTGCGGCCGCAGCGAGCGGTCCGGCCATGCCCTATGGGGCCGACCCTTGGACCGAAAAGCTGGAAGCCCGGCTGGCGGAGGTGTTCGAGCGAGAGGTGGCGGTGCTGCCCGTCGCCTCGGGCACGGCAGCCAATGTCCTGTCCCTGGCCGGGTTGACACCCCCTTGGGGGGCGGTCTACTGCCACCTGGACGGCCATGTGAACGTCGATGAATGCGGTGCCTTCGAATTCTTCTCCGGCGGCGCCAAGCTGATTGACCTGCCGGGGTCCGAAGGGCGGATCGATCTCTCGGCCTTGGAGCAGGCGGTTGTCCAGGCGGGAGGGCATGACGTTCATGTGGCCCAACCAGCGGCGGTCAGCATCACCAATGTGACCGAGGCGGGGACCCTTTATACCCCGGCCCAGGTTGCTGAGGTGGCGGAAGTCTGCAAGCGCCATCATCTGGCCTTGCATATGGACGGAGCGCGCTTTGCCAACGCCGTCGCCGCCTTGGGCTGCTCCCCGGCGGAGCTCACCTGGAAGGCGGGGGTGGAGGTGCTCTCATTGGGGGGAACGAAGGGGGGATGTCTCGCCGCGGAGGCGGTGGTGCTCTTCGATCCGGCGAAAAAGCGCGAGATGGAATTCCGCCGCAAGAAGGGCGGTCACCTTTTTTCCAAGATGCGATTCCTGTCGGCTCAATTCGTGGGTTGGCTGGAGGGGGATCTCTGGTTGACGGCTGCGGCCCATGGAAATGCCATGGCCGCACGTTTGGGTGCCGGGTTGGATGGAAACGCGGGCGTTCGGTTGCTACGACCGGTGGAGGCCAATATGGCCTTTGTCGAACTGCCCGAAGCCCTGCGCGAGGGATTGCGGGAGCGGGGGCATGCCTTTTATCCGGCTGGGCCGGAGTCAGATACGGTGCGTCTGGTCGCTTCTTTCGAGACGACAGAGGTTGAGGTGGAGGCCTTCCTGAGGGATGCACGAGAGTTGTCGATGGAGACTCTGTGATCTTGCGCAATGGAGAGGCGGGGGAGGGGCGGGGTTTTATCCCCCACCCGGTCCACCGCCATAGCTGGACAGTAGCGAGCCCACAATCAGGTACCAGCCATCGACCAACACGAAAAAGATCAGCTTGAACGGCATGGCCAGCATCATAGGGGGCAGCATCATCATACCCATGGACATCAGGACCGAGGCGATGACCATGTCGATGACCACGAAGGGCAGGAAGATCAGGAAGCCGATTTCGAAGGCCCGCCTTAACTCGCTGATCATGAAGGCCGGGATCAGGGCCTGAATGGACACCTCCGAGGGGTCGCTCACCGTTTCTTTGTTGAAGGACATGAACAGGTCCAAATCTTTGGCCCGCACATGGGCCAGCATGAAGACCCGAAAGGGTTCAACGATAAGGGGAAAGGCTTCCTCTTCGGTAATATCTTCGGCGATGAGAGGGGCCAGTCCATTGTCCCAGGCCTGCTCGAAGGTGGGGGCCATGATGAAGAAGGTAATGAACAGGGCCAAGCTGGTGATGACCATGTTTGGAGGTGCGGTTTGGGTCGCCAGGGCATGGCGCAGGATGGACAGTACCACCACAACCCGCGTGAAACTGGTGACCATGATCAGCAGTCCGGGCGCGAGGCTGAGGACCGTCAGCAAACCCACGAGCTGAATAATGCGCGAGGTGGTGGAGCCATCCCCACCTGCGTCGCCTCCCAGGTTCAGGTTCAGGGATTGGGCCAGCGCGGGGTTAGCACCCCAGATGGCTATGACCAATCCGACACAGATCGCGAGTGCCATGGCCCCCATGAGCCAAAGGGTCTTGCGACCCGGCGCGCCCGGGACGCGACCCTGAAAAGCGGTGGACTTACGCGCGGTGGGCCTGCTCATGGGCGGGGCTCTCCATCCAAGCTGACGTTGGAGTCGGCTGTCGCTCCGGGGGAGTCCGTTCCCGTCCCTGAAGCAGTGCGGTTGCCTTTCAGCATGCGGGCGAAGGCCGTGCCGGGTCCCCGTTCGGCATCGTCCTCCTCCCGGGCGGGGAGGCCGCTTTCAACCAGGAGATCGGTGCTGCCGCCCACCAGAAGCAGGTGTTCCACATTGTCCCTGCGGACCAGGACCAAGCGCCGTTTGGGGTCGACGGCGAGGGTTTCCAACACCTTGATCCGCTTGGCCGAGCGGTTGCGAACCATGCCGGGTGCGGCGAAGCGCTTCAGGACATAGGCGAGAGCGAACAGCAGCCCCAGTACGAAGACGAGGGCCAGCATGAAGCGAAGGTAATTGTCCATGTCCATGGTGCGAGAACCGGTCGGTTTCCAAGGGAGCGCCGACGAGTCAGCGCTTGTGTGTTTCATTATTTGTACGGGCCCTGTCCCCACAAGGGACAGGAGTTGGGTCGTTTTAGCTCAACAAGTTGAGCATCGAGTGGACCGGAAGACCGGTGCGCACTTTTCCGCTCGATGCTCTAGAGTGAAACGGGATCAGCTTGAGTCAAGCTGGCCCCGTTTCACTCTCGTTCTATAAGTTTTAGAGTATCTTCGAGGCCAAGTTTGGTCGCGACGCGACCCAACTTGATCTCGGAATACTCTAGGACCCTTTCCCAGAAGGTGTGGGTGGGGGCTGCCAGACGTCGTCCAGGGCGTCATAGGCCCGGGTGACCTGTGCGGCCTTGGTGGGGGGCGTATGGCCTGGAGCGCCCTCAGGGGGATCGAACAGCAGCGGTCCAAAGCGGTCGTGCAGGGCGGCCTCCAATTCGTCCAGCCCTGTGATAAGCGATTTCAAGCTCGGAATAAAGGGGCGTCCATCCTGCCGGGGCAGGTCCGTTACGGCCTTGCACAGGGCCGAGACTTTGCCCTCCAGGGCCGAGAGGTCGACGGCCCGCTCCTCTCCCACCAATCGTTTGGCGGTGGCGATCAGGCTATTGACCTTCTCCAGTTCAACGGAAATGGCGCCGGTATTTTGGGAGGAGGACGCTGTCGGCGGGGTCATGCAAGGGGCTCCTTATCGGAGAGACCTGTGGGGGAGGGGGCCGGTTCGGACTCGCCCGGGGCGGCGGCTTCGCCGTCCAGGGTCGGCAGCGGCATGGAGATCCGCGCGGCACCATGAAGGAGTGGCGGCGCCGTCGAAGACGCCATTGGAGAGGCGGCCATGGCGGCGGAGAAGGCATCAGCGCTGCTGCCTGAAAGCTCCGATCCCCCGTCCTCCGACGTTCCGGCGATCTGGCCATTGGCGCGGTAGACATAGGCGAGGATCTCTGCCACGGCGGCGAAGGCCTCTACGGGAATTTCGCTGTCGACATCGACGGCGGACAGAATTTGAACGAGATCGGCGTCCTCGCGCACTTTCACCCCATGGGAGAAAGCAAGCTCCAGGATCTGCTCGGCCACTGCGCCCCGTCCCGTAGCCAAAACTCTAGGGGCGGAGCCGGTGGAGGTGGGATCGTAGTCGAGCGCAACGGCGACGGTCTCGCCATCGTCACCGGTTTTGGTCGACCCTTTCGGGGACGACTTGGGATCTTCCAATCCGCTCCGAGTCCGCGTTCCAGGGACAGGGGGGCGGCTTTTTTTTTCGCTCACCCGAATTTCTCCGATTGGATGGCTTCAAACCTAGACTCGCAAGCCCGAGTTAAGAAGGTGTTAATATCTAGACTCATATGGTTAGAGGATTGCGCGAAGCGGAAAACCGGTTGTCCGCTCCGCGTTCCCTGCGGCGGCCCCAGGGTACACGACAAGGGCCGACAGACCGGGCTAACGCCCCGTGCTTTTTGGAGGCGAAGCCTCCAAGCCTCCCCTTTTTCTATTCCTTTTCAAGGAATTGGGGTCCGGGGCCCGCTGGCCCCGGCGGGGGCTGGGGCAGCGCCCCAGGGTGGGAAAAGGCAGACTGTCGTGTACCGTGGCGCTTCCCACTTGTCCGATCTAACTATATGATTTAGATCACGTTTATGAAATCAGGTCGGGCAGACTTGATTTTATCGTGATCTAATGTAACCAAAGGTTTGATGTTTTGACTGCGTCGGCGCACGAGGGGGGCGAAGGCGTGGATTTTGTCGGGCATTCGTTTCCGATGATTCAATGTTTGTTAAGGAAATGGGTGTGATAGTGTGAGACGGTGATAGGGACCGAAGGAGTCTGTCCGTCGCGATGAATTTTACGCGACCCCCTCGACAGGCAGAGGCCCCCTCGGATATGTCCACAGGACCGCGTCCTCTCCGGAACGCAGTTCATCCTGAATGTGGTCCCAGTTGAACGGGGCCCCACCAGAACGCGAAAGTCTGAAACCATGGATCTGAGCAAACTGGCGATCTTTAAAATGGCGAAGGACCGCCTGGATTGGTCTGCCCAGCGCGAGAAGGTTCTGTCCCAGAACATCGCCAACGCCGATACGCCGAACTATAAGGCCAAAGATCTGAAGGAATTGGATTTCAAAAATTTGGCCCTCAGCCAATCCAAGCGGGTCAATATGGTGCGAACGAATGCGGCCCATATGTCTGGTGGTCTGCCCGATAGCGGTCCCTACCAGGAGAAGGTGGAGCGCTATCCCTATGAAAGCTCGCCCGACGGCAACGAAGTGATTCTGGAAGAGCAGATGAGCAAGCTGGGCGAGACGAAGAGCCAATACACGATGTCCGTTCAGTTGCTTAAGAAACATTTGAATATGATCAAGATCGCGACCCGTAGCGGTCGATAGAACGGGGTTGGGGAAGCATAGACATGGATGAGCTGAAACAATCCAGCAAGATCGCCACCTATGGCCTTAAGGCGCAGGCGGAGCGCTTGCGCACCATTTCTCAGAACCTCGCGAACGCCGATTCCGTGGCGGAACGGGCGGGAGAGGATCCCTATCGTCGGAGGATCATGACGTTCCGCGACGAAATGGACCGGGAATTGGGGGCAAAAGTGGTTAGGGTGGGGCGTCGGATGGAGGACATGAGCGCCTTCAACCGCGAATACAATCCCAGTCACCCCGCAGCGGACAATCAGGGTTACGTGTTGACGCCCAATGTCAATCCGTTGGTGGAGATGATGGATATGCGCGAAGCCCAGCGGTCCTACGAAGCCAATTTGAACGTGATCAAAACCGCTCGCGAGATGACCAAGAACACCTTGGAACTTCTGCAGTAACAGAGACCTCATTCCTTAGGACTTCAGTCCCTCAGGGATATGTGTTCAGGAGAACAAACCCATGGCCGTCGATTTCGCCAGTGCCGTTTCCGCCTATAAGTCTGCCTCACGCATGGGGGGGGCCGAAGGTGCAGGGGCGATCACCAATCCCATGGGCGAGAAGTCCGAGGGACCCAAATTCGCCGAAATGGTTCAGGGGGCCGTTCAGGAAACCATTGATGCGGGGCGCAAGGGCGAGGATATGACGAAGCTGGCCATCGAGGGAAAGGCCGACTTGCGGGATGTTGTCATGGCGGTGAACAATGCAGAGACCACCTTGCAGACCGTTATTGCTGTGCGCGATAAAGTGGTGAATGCCTATGAATCTATTTTGCGGATGCCGATCTAATTTTGTTCAATTCTAAATTGTACTATGGGTTGGACCGAACTGGTTTGATCCTGGTGCGCTCAGGCCCTGCCTCTTGCGGGCATTGACCAAAACCGGGCGAACCCTATCATAGGCTTGGCAAGATCATAGGCTGGGCAAGGTGTGTCGCGGTGTCGGAAAGTGAGGATTCCCTGTGGAAGAGGCGATGATCATGGATGTGGCGCGGGATGCCATTTTCACCATGCTGCTCGTCTCCGCGCCGCCCTTGTTGGCTGGTATGGCTATCGGTTTGGTCATTGCCCTCTTCCAGACGCTGACCCAAATTCAGGAAATGACCTTGATCTTTGTTCCCAAGATCATTTTGGTTTTCGCCGTCATTATGCTTCTGTTGCCCTGGATGGTGCGGGAAGTTTCTGAATTTATGGAACGCCTCATGGACATCGCCGTATCCCTATCCTGATCCCTGTCAAAGGGAAGAAAGGGGGACACCCCGATGTTCGACGCCTATCTTGACCTGAATGTCTTCCATTTGCTTCTGATCTTCGTCCGTTTGGGGGCGGCGATGATGGTCTTGCCCGGGTTTGGTACCGCCTATCTTTCCGTCCAAGTTCGCCTTTTATTGGCGGTGACCATTTCTGTGGTCGTGCTGCCCACAGTGGGTGGTGGATTGCCCCCCATCCCGGATAATGCCACGCTGTTGGTCCTCCTGATTCTCGCCGAAGCGATGATCGGCTTTTTTTTGGGACTGTTGGGCCAATTCTTGATGGTTCCCATCAATCTGGCGGGGACGGTGATGGGGTTTTCCACGGGCCTGATGATGGCTCAGGCTTTTGATCCTGCAACCTCTCAGCAGGATAGCCTGATTTCCGGCTTTTTGTCGGAAGTGGCTCTTGTGCTGCTGTTCACCCTTGGCATGCACCATTTGATGTTGCAAGCGATTGTCGGCAGTTACCAAGTCTTTCCGCCTGGAATCCTGCCCGATACCGGCGACATTATTCGGCTTCTTTCCAAATTGCTCACCGATGGTTTTCGTCTCGGCTGGCAATTGGCGTCACCCTTCGTGGTTTATGGCATTATCTTCCAGGCCACCTTGGGCGTGCTTGCCCGGTTGATGCCCCAGTTGAATGTCCTTTTCGTAGCCATGCCCGGCCAGATTATTTTCGGCTTATCTCTGTTGATGACCACTGTGCCGGTGATCCTCATGGCCTTCATGGGGCATTTCGAGGATAATTTCATCGGCTTCCTTCGCTAGATCAAATCCTTATACCAAGCGGCGCGGGTTTAAACCCACGCCGCTTTTCTTGCGTTCAAACGCCAGGCGGGCTTTTACCCGCCATAAGGCGCGGCGGCCACTTGGCCCCTTCCAAGGTGCGGTGAGGCAAACTCACCGCACCTGGGTATGAGCCTATCGCGTGGACCGGAAAACCGGTTCCCACTTTTCCGCGCGATACTCTAGAGTGAAACGGGATCAGCTTGGGTCCACGCGCTTGGTTTTACTCTCGTTCATATCGATAGGAGAGTATCTTCGAGACCAAATGGGTCCAATCTGATTGCGCTGAATGCGAGCGGTGGGGGATCAATAACCCTGGAAGGGCGTCATGGCCGACGAGGACAAGGACTCAAAGACAGAGGACCCGACGGCGAAAAAGCTGGCGAAGACTCGGGAAGAGGGGCAGGTCGCCCAGTCGCAGGAGGTCAAAAGCTTCGCCTTGCTGGCTGGCGCTCTGGTCATCGTGGCCATTCTGTCCCCCTGGATCACCGACCGGATTGCGCTACTGAGTATCACCTTCCTGGATCGTCCCCATATGTTCCATCTGGATGCGGAGGGGTTGCGGGATCTATTGTCGGCGCTCTTGTTGAAAGTGGGCTTCCTGATGATTCTGCCCTTGGGGCTGCTCGTCCTGCTCGCGATACTGTCCTGTGTGGGGCAATTCGGCTTTCTCTGGGCACCCAAGCGGATGGCACCGAAGCTGAACAAAATCAGTCCCATCGGTGGGTTGAAGAAGTTGTTTTCCATCCGCACGGTGATGGAGGGGGCAAAGAGCATCGTCAAGATGGGCCTGGTGTTGGCCGTGGTCTATGTGCTTTTGGCTCCCCGCCTGTCGAACCCCGAGCGGTTCATGGACCAGGATATGGCCGTGACGCTGGTTGAACTGCACGAGCTGTTGATCCTGCTTCTCGTGGCGGTGGTGGTGATCGTGGCGGCCATCGCAGCGGCTGACTTTACCTTCCAGACATACAAGCACAACGAAGACCAGAAAATGACGAAGCAGGAGGTCAAGGACGAGCATAAAAATACCGAGGGCGACCCCCAGATCAAAAGCAAAATCCGCCAATTGCGGATGCAACGGTCCCGGGAGCGGATGATGGCCAAGGTGCCCGAGGCCAGCGTCGTGGTGACAAACCCGACCCACTTCGCCGTCGCTCTGAAATACGATATGGAAACCATGTCTGCCCCGGTCCTGGTGGCCAAGGGGCAGGACTTCATCGCCCTGAAAATCCGTGAAATCGCCGAGGACAACGAAGTGCCCATCGTTGAAAATCCGCCCCTGGCCCGAGGCCTGTATGCCGCAGTCGAAATCGACCATGAAATCCCTGCAGAGCACTATAAGGCTGTTGCCGAGGTCATCGGTTACGTGATGCGCCTGAAAAAGACCACCAAACGATGAATGACAGGAGACGGGCCGCAGGACCCGGCAAAGGACTTGCCACAGGATTTGACAGTGGCGGGATGGACGGTCTCCCCTTATGGGGGAGCGTTCTGGGCACGGGCATTGCGCTGGGGGGGGGCTTTGGGACCCTGCTGGGCGTGGGGCCGCTGGCTGGGGGCTGTGCGGTCCTGGGCAGTCTGCTCGCCTTGGCATCCCTGGGAGGACTGCGCCAAAGAAACCTCCGCCTGATAGAAGATGCGGCGCGGGGCCGTGCGGCTGCGGCCCTGCTTGACGCCGAAGATGGCCCCCGACTATTGGGAGGACCCGAAGAGGGACGGGTTTTGCACGCCAATACCCAGGCGGTGAGTCAATGGGGAGAAGGGGAGCCCCTGGAGCACCTCCGCCGTCGGCTGCATGGCGATATGATGGCTGCGGATGCCCTGGAACGGCTGGAGGAAGCGGCCCGCCAAGGCTTGAAGGAGGAGGTGGATCTTCCCTTGAGGGAGGAGGGACTGGGGGCCTTCAGCGAGCCGGAGTGGGCGCGCGTCATGGTCATGCCGGGCCCCGAGACAGGCACCCGCATGTGGTTCAGCCGGGACGTGACGGCGCGCCGGGCCATTGACGAGGTCCTGCTGCGCGAGCGGGAAGAGCTGGCGGATTTCCTCTATTTTCTACCCGCCGGGCTCTATTCTGTCGATAGCGAGGGGCGGCTGCGCTACGTCAATCAGGTGCTCGCGCAATGGCTGGGGCGGACGGCCGAGACGATGGTTGGCATGGATTTGGGGGAGATGGTCGACGGACAGATTCCTGCCCTCGACGGGGCCTGGGAGGGGCGGCTGCGCTTCCTTCCCCTGGACGATCCCCCCTTTGACGCGGAGGTTCGCCAGGCCACTTTCGACGATGCCGGGCATTTGCGAACCCGGTCGGTGGTTACCCGCTTGCCCGAGGTCATACCCCGGGCCGGGGAAGGGGAGGGCGGTTGGACCCGCCGTCGCCCCTGGCTATTTGACGGTGCCCCCGTAGGCATTGCCCTGCTGGATCCGGAAGGGGCGATTACCGATTGCAACGCCTCTTTCCTGGCTATGGTCGGATCGGATCGGTCCGAGGTGCTCGATAGCCCCTTTTCTGGATTGGTCGCCGTTTCGGACCGGGCCGATCTGGTCCGATTGGTGTCCCGGGTGGGCTCCGGAGCCTTGGACGGTGCACGCGCGGACTTGCGGCTGACCGTTGCCCAGGGGGAGGAAACCCGGGAGGTGGCGGTTGGGGTCTTCCTTTCGCCCATGACCGGTGCCGGTTCCGCGGCCCGGATGGGAGAGCCCCCAGACGGGGTTGTCGCCCATCTGATTGACACCACGGAACAAAAGAACTTGGAACAGCAATTCGCTCAAGCGCAGAAGATGCAGGCCATGGGGCAACTGGCCGGTGGGGTGGCGCACGATTTCAACAATCTTTTGACAGCCATGATTGGCTTTTCGGACTTGCTGCTGCAACGCCACGGCATTGGGGATCCCAGCTTTGCCGATATCATGCAGATCAAGCAGAACGCCAATCGGGCGGCCAATCTGGTGCGGCAGTTGCTGGCCTTTTCCCGGCGCCAGCCCCTGCGTCCGCGCTTGTTGTCGGTGACCGATGGATTGTCGGAACTCTCCCACCTGCTGCGCCGCCTGCTGGGTGAGCGGGTGACCCTCAAGATGCTTCACAGTCAGGAGCCGGGGCATATCAAGGTGGATCCGGGTCAGTTCGATCAGGTGATCATCAACCTGGCTGTCAACGCCCGGGACGCCATGCCGGAGGGGGGAACGGTGACGATTTCCACCCATCGGGAAATTGTCGACGGGACGGGGCGGAAAGGGGTGAACTCTGTCCCATCCGGAGACTATGTGGTTATTGATGTGACCGATACAGGCATGGGGATCAGCCGGGAGAATCTCGCCCGCTTGTTCGAGCCCTTTTTCACCACCAAATCCGAGGGCACCGCAGGGGCCGGCACGGGCCTGGGATTGTCTACCGTATATGGAATCGTCCGCCAGACCGAAGGGTATATTTTTGTGGATTCCGCCCAGGGGGAGGGCGCGACCTTCACCATCTACCTGCCGCGCCACGAACCGCCGCCGGATGGTGTTGCACCGGCGGCAGGCAGTGACGCCCTGGCGACAGGACCGACGAAGGAGGGGGGAGGCAAGGCCGAGGAGGATGTCCGCGACCTGTCGGGCAAGGAGACCATCCTGCTGGTGGAGGACGAGGACGCCGTCCGGATCTTCGGCGCCCGTGCCCTACGCAACAAGGGCTATACGGTGCTGGAGGCTCGCAGTGGTGAAGGTGCCATGGAGGTTTTGGAAACCGGACAGGGGATCGATCTGCTGATCACCGATATGGTCATGCCCGGCATGGACGGGGCTAAACTCTCCGTCAAAGCCAGGGAGAACCGTCCCGGCTTGCGGATTATTTTGATCTCCGGCTACTCGGAGGACGTGATCAAGGGGGATATCGTCGACCAGCCCGACACCCATTTCCTGCCAAAACCTTTCAGCCTCAAGGCCCTGGCTGAAAAGGTGCGGGAGGTTTTGAATTAGAGCCGGATTGCGACCTTGAGTCGTGACACGCTACACGAGAGGGGGTGTTTTCCAGTCACGGGGCTTTGCCCCGTCCCCCACTGGGGCCGAAAGGCCCCAGACTCCAAGCCTAAAAAACACGAGACACTGTCGTGTCCCGTGGATCCATAAATCAGGCGAGATGCTCTAGAATGAGAGTCTCTTCGAGATCCAGTTTGGTCGCGAAGCGACCCAACTGGATCTCGGAGCACTCTAGGCTGCCATACTGGCGCGGACCCTTTGGACCTGGAGGGCCGCTTCCGCCGCCTCCCGGCCCTTGATCACGAAATGCTCCCGATAGATGGCCTTGTGGTGTTCGGTTTCCTGGTAGTGGTGCGGTGTCAGGGAGACGGATAGCACAGGAACGCCGCTGTCCAGGCTGGCTCGCATCAGGCCATCGACAACGGCCTGGGCCACGAAATCGTGGCGGTAGATGCCGCCGTCAACCACGAGCGCCGCAGCCACCACGGCGCCGTACCGGCCCGTTTGGGCGAGGTCCCGGGCGAGCAGGGGCATTTCGAAGGCTCCCGGCACGTCGAAGACTTCAATTTGGTGGTCGGGAATGAGTTGGGTGAACCCCACCAAGGCCTGGTCAACAATGTCGTTGTGCCAATTGGCCTTGATGAACGCATATTGGGTGTGTGTCATGGTGATCTCCTTTCGGGTTGGACACGGCACCCAAGGCGATCACACGCAAATACCTCCGCCCCGCACCATGGTCATGGGCGGGGAGGTTGCGCGTTCTCTTCCATCCGGACTGTAACCGTCGGCTCAGGCCTCTCACCTGATCTGCTTGACCCTTTCCCTTTGGGGATTCCCTTTGAAAAGGCGCTCGCGGGCTCGCGGATTTCGCCGCATACCGCCGGTGGGGACTTTCACCCCGCCCTGAGAACGAAGACACTATTTCCGTTTTCCGCCGCCTTGGCAAGGAGGGGAATACGCATAGGGGTGCCCCCGAACCCGCATTTTTTTAGCCTGGGGTCTGGGGCCCTTCGGCCAATACATGTCCGGGGTCTGGGGCCTTTCGGCCAATACATGTCCGGGGTCTGGGGCCTTTCGGCCCCAGTGGGGGAAGGGGCAAAGCTCCGTGAAGGGAAAACCCCCACTGTTGTGTACAGTGGGAGGGGGCTACCCGCGCCGCGTGGTATTATGCTCCCTCAAACCCATTCAGCACAGCAACGACGTTTTGCCCCAGCTCCGCCGTGGCGTAGCCGCCTTCCTGGATGATCGCGGTGGGCAGGTTGAGGCTTGCCAAGCGGCCACCGATTCGGGGGAAAGCTGTGGCGGGAAGAAGGAAACTTGAGAGGGGATCCCCTTCCCAAGTGTCCACGCCGAGAGAGACCACAATGGCGTCAGCCCCAAACGCCTGGACTCGCTTGAGCAGGTGGTTCAGAGCGGCCATCCAGGTGGTTTCGCCCGTGCCCTCGGGCAGGGGCAGGTTCAAGGTTGTGCCCTCTCCGTCCCCTTGGCCGATCTCGTCGGCGTAGCCCATGAAGTAGGGGAAGCCGAAACTGGGATCGGCGTGTAGGGAGCCGAAAAAGACGTCCGAGCGGTCATAAAACAGCGCCTGGGTGCCGTTGCCATGGTGGTAGTCCACGTCGATGACGGCCACCCGGTCGGCCCCGTGATCCCTGAAGGACTGGGCGGCGATGGCCGCATTGTTCAGGTAACAATATCCCCCCATCAAGGCCGCTGCCGCGTGATGGCCCGGCGGACGACACAGCGCATAGGCCACCTGCTCGCCCCCTTGCACGGCCATGGCTGCGGAGAGCGCCACCATGGCGGACGCTTTCACCGCATCCCAAGTGCCCTGGGCGATGGGCGTGCCGGAATCGAAGTTGTACCAACCCAACAGGGCTTCGATGGATTGGGGCTTGCGGTGTCCCACGCCGGGCACCGGCCAAGCCGTGGGGTAGGCCGGCGCGTCGTCGTTCCCCTTGTTGGAAGCCCAAAGGCCCCAGGCCGTGCGGAGAAAATCCACGTAGTCCGTCGCATGCACCCGGGTCAAAGGGTCAAGGCCGTGATCTGCCGGGCATTCCGGTACTGGGAAACCTGCGGTCTCCAGTGCGGTCAGGATGCTCTCTACCCGGACGAGGCTTTCCCTATGGGGGATTGCTTCGCCTCGACTGAATTCCATGGAGGGAGCGTGGGCGAGCTGGGTGGGGGAGTGGAAAACGCGCATGATCTATCCAAATAACAAATTTGTTGACGCGCCGGGAGATTGTCATGTTCCAGACGGTCGTTCAACGCGCTTTGGATCAAATGTCGCTTTGTGCACAAGACAAACGGCCTGATCGGGGAAGCAATAATCACCTTGGAAGGATTGTCCGTTGGGAAGATACTGCGCTCATGGGGCAAGGAGTGGGTTTGCACGGGGGTGCAGACATGGCATCGGTCACTATCGTCGGGTAAGGAAAAGGTATGAATGGACGTCTAGAGGACCGCGTTGCGCGCGAACGGGCAGCCCATGGTGAAGATGATGTCCTGGCCCGGTCCTATGTCTTGAAGAAGCGATTTTCCCATATCCTTGTGACACCTGGCCTCAAGGAAATGGAGCGGGTCATTGAGAAGCTATCGTCCGGGATGCGAGGGTCTCGGGTGCTAGACTTTGGCTGTGGGAAGGGAGAGATGGTGCTGTCCTATCTCGCAGCAGGGGCACGGCAGGTGGACGGTATCGATATCTCTGCCACCTATGTTGCCGAGGCACAGGCCCGGTGTCAAAGCGCTGGACTTGAGAAGACCCGCTTCACCGTTCAAGTCATGGACGCACATGCCTTGGACTTTCCCGACGAGTCGTTCGACTGGGTCATGGGGCGGGGGATTCTGCACCATTTGGACCAGGAAAAGGCCGTGGCTGAAATCAGACGGGTGCTGAAACCGGGAGGGCAGGCCGTTTTCATGGAGCCGCTCGCGGACAATCCCTTGCTCAAGGTGTTTCGGTTTCTAACGCCCTCGGCCCGGACCGTGGACGAGCGACCGATAGGAAAGCAGGAAATGGCAATCTACACGCGGGCCTTCGAGAGTGAGTCCTATTTCTTCGGCCTCTTCCAGGCACCCGTCGCCATGGTTACCTCCCTGATCATTCCTTCCCGACCGGATAATGTCTTCTTACGCTGGGCCCATGGGGCTGAAGAGATCTTTCGGAAACGCGGCTGGCTGAACACCTGGCACCAGTACGTCCTGCTCGTTCTGCGGAAGCCAGCGTAACGGGGGGTGGAAACGGGGTCGTTGGGTTAGAGTGCCTTCGAGGCCAAGTTCACAGTACACCACAGTGTCTCGTCTTTTTTGGGCGATAGCCCAAGCCCATTTGGGGGCCAATGCCCCCAAACCCCCATTTCTCTTTTGTAAATATGAGCGCGGGGGGTCTGGGGTCTTTCGGCCAATACCTGTTCAGGGTCTGGGGCCTTTCGGCCAATACATGTTCAGAGTCTGGGGCCTTTCGGCCCCAGTGGGGGATGGGGCAAAGCCCCGTGACGCGGTGTCGTGTCCCCTGGCCAAGAAGTGGCCCAATTTGATCTCGGAGCACTCTAGCGCGTCAACTCCCCCATGGCCGAGTCCAGCCCCTTTAAGGTCAGGGGGAACATGCGGCCCTCCATGATCTCGCGGATCATGCCGATGGAATGGGTATAGTCCCAATGGCCTTCCGGAACGGGGTTGAGCCAAGCCGCCGAGGGCCAGGCCTCCAGCATCCGGACGAGCCACTGCTGTCCCGGCTCCGGGTTATAGTGCTCCACCGAGCCACCCGGATAGGCGATCTCGTAGGGGCTCATGGAGGCATCGCCGACAAACACCAACTTGTAATCCCGGGGATAGGTGTGGATGAGGTCCCAGGTGTCGATCCGCTCGGTGTGGCGGCGGCGGTTGTCTTTCCAAAGGCTTTCATAGACGCAATTGTGGAAGTAATAGAACTCCAGGTGCTTGAACTCGGCGCGGGCGGCGCTGAACAGCTCCTCGCAGATGCGCACATGGTCGTCCATGGAGCCGCCGATATCGAGGAACATCAAGACCTTGACGGCATTGTGGCGCTCGGGCCGCATCTTGAGGTCCAGCAGCCCGCCCTGGTGGGCGGTGGAGCGGATGGTGCCATCCAGGTCCAGCTCCGTTTCCGCCCCGGAGCGGGCAAAGCGGCGGAGGCGGCGGAGGGCGACCTTGATGGTTCGGGTGCCGATCTCGACGTCTCCGTCCAGGTCCTTGAAGTCCCGCTTGTCCCAGACTTTCACGGCTCGGCGGTGGCGGCTTTGGTGCTGGCCGATGCGAACGCCCTCGGGGTTGAAGCCATAGGCGCCGAAAGGAGAGGTTCCCGCCGTGCCGATCCATTTGTTGCCCCCCTGGTGGCGGCCCTTCTGTTCCTCCAGCCGCTTGCGCAGGGTTTCCATCAGTTTGTCCCAGCCACCCAGGGACTCGACCAGCTTTTTGTCTTCCTCCGACAGGGTTTTCTCGGCGAGCTTCCGGAGCCACTCTTCGGGAATATCAACTGGGGAAACGCCCCCGTCCTGGGTGCTCTCGGTCGGCTCCAAGCCCTTGAAGACCTGACCGAAGACCCGGTCGAAGCGATCCAGATTCCGCTCGTCCTTGACCAGGGTCGCCCGGGAGAGGTGATAGAAATCCTCCACCGAATAGGCGGCGACATTGGCCTCCATGGCCTCGAGCAGCATCAAATATTCGTTTAAGGTGACCGGGACCTTGGCCGCGCGCAGCTCCAGGAAAAGGGAGAGGAACATGGTCTGATCCGTTCCCTATCGACTGTCCCGCCGGGCGAGAAACGCCAGACGTTCGAGCATGTGGATGTCCTGTTCACTCTTCAGCAGGGCGCCGTGCAGGGGCGGGATCAGGCTTTTCGTGTCCGCCTTGGCGCGAAGATCCTCCGGCGAAATCTCGTCGGCCATGAGGAGTTTCAGCCAATCCAGCAGTTCGGAGGTGGAGGGGCGTTTGCGCAGACCCGGAGCCTCGCGCAGTTGGTAGAAGACCTGGAGGGCCTCGCGCACCAGTCGCTCCTGGATATCCGGGTGGTGGACTTGGATGATGGCCCGCATGGTGTCTTCGTCCGGGAAGCGGATGTAGTGGAAGAAGCAGCGGCGCAGGAAGGCGTCGGGCAGTTCCTTCTCGTTGTTTGACGTGATGATGACGATCGGGCGAACCTCGGCTTTCACCGTCTGCCCCGTTTCGTGGACGTCAAAGGCCATGCGGTCCAGTTCCTGGAGCAGATCATTGGGAAATTCGATATCGGCCTTGTCGATTTCGTCGATCAGCAGGACGGCGCCGCCCGATTCGAAGGCTTCCCACAGCTTGCCGGGTTTGATGTAGTTGGCAATGTCATGGACCCGTTCTTCCCCCAGTTGGGAATCCCGCAGGCGGGAGACAGCATCGTATTCATACAAGCCGTGCTGGGCCTTGGTGGTGGATTTGACGTGCCAGGAGAGCAGGGGCAACGTCAGGGATCTTGCCACTTCCTCGGCCAGGACGGTCTTGCCCGTTCCGGGCTCGCCCTTGATGAGCAGGGGCCGACCCAAGGTGACCGCAGCGTTGACCGCGATCATCAAGTCTTCCGTGGCCACATAGCTGTCCGTGCCGGTGAATTTCATGGCGCCTCGCGTCCTTCGGCTGGGTTGGATTTCGATACGGTACGGTAGCGTATGGCGCTGCGGGAGTCACCCCTTCGTGCAGGTCATCAGGAGCGAGAGGGGGCGCAGGGGAGGAGCGCCGACGGGTTCCCGCAAGTCTTGAAGGCGGAGGTTGGATTGCCGCAGAACGGACATCCAGTCTTCCAGATCCATCCCTCGCGCACAGCCCGGGTCCAGGAGGCTGCGTTGGCCTCCCAAGACGGGTATGGATCGCAGGTGGGGGACCTTTCAGACATGGCCCATCCTTGGCGGTGGTGGGAGTGATGGCAGTCTACAGGACCCCCTCCAAAGGAGAAGGGTCGGTTGCTCGGCCCGTTGCGCCAGACGGCATCTTCGTCATGCAGACTCGGTCGGGTCTTGGCGGTGGATTTGTCGGGCGAGGACAGGGGGCGGTTCAGCAGGGAGCGACCCAACGGAGACTGGCCCCGCGTGGACTGGTCCCGCGTGGACTGGATGAGCGGAGAACGCGCCCAAGAGAAGCAGCAAGGCCAAGACAACCGGAATGAGCCACGTCCAAAATGTCGCGAGAAAGGAGGAGGCCCAAGAGGATGGATGCAAAATGCAACGCAAGCTGCATGTCCAGGGATCCCCTGACGGCGGGGTTGTGGCGGAGGAGATCAGAGGGGAGGCGGGCTTATGGGAAGAAACCGTCTCGTTTTGAACAACCTTTTGCGGGTTCCGTTGGGTCATGGGGGCCGTCCTGTGCGATGGAGTTCCTTTCTACAGAATTGCAAATTTAGTGCCAACCTGAGAGGTGGGCGAAACCCCTCGGGTCGCGCTGCTTCTTTCCTACCAATTGGGTCCCCTACAGGGGGGGGAGCCGCCGTCAGTGCTCGAAGCTGAGGTCCAGGCGGGAGAGGCCGTTCTTGGATTGGCTTGCGGACACTTTTGTGGCCAAGCGTCGGATCATGAGGCTGTTCAGCGCTTGCAGGGCAGCCGCCGGGTCCTCATCGATTTGCTCCAGGGCTTTCGTGGGGTCAAAGGTGGACTGGTCCATCATGACGAGGGGAGGTCCCTCATGGAGGATCGATAGGGACAGGGTGAATTCGTCGAATGCCCCTTCCAGTGCCCTCGGCTTGGCGCCGATGGCCGCCAGGGCTTCCGCACTTTCCAGTGCGGCGTGAGTCGCGCGCTGGGTCACGTCCTTACGGGTTGCCCAATGGCCGCATTGGCGTTCAATGAGATCGGCCAACTCCCTCGGCGTTGGTATTTGGTCGGGCGGGAGGTCAATCCTTATCCGGCTTTTTGCACCAAGGCGGAAGATCAAGTTGAGACCAATCGCCAACAAACCGCCCGAGGCCATGGCATTGCCAGTCAAGAGCTGCAGCCAAGTGGGAAAGGCTGCGTTCAGATTGGGCATCAGAAGGATGCCCAGGCCAAGGACGATGGAGGAGCCGACCATGAAGATGCCCCGGCTGTCGAGTGTGCGGCCACAGATGATTTCCATGCCCGAGGTGATCAAATAGGCCGAGGCATAGACCTGGATCGCGCCCAAAACGGGTTCGGGCAGGCTGGTCAAAAGCGATGAAATCACGGGGAAAAAGGCGATCAAGGCGATGAGCACGCCGGTGGTCAGGGCGACGATCCGGGAACTGGTTCGGCTGGCATGGCAGAGGCCGACATTCGCAGAACTGGGGGCGGATGGAAGGGCGCCAAACAGGGCGCCTGCCAGATTGGCGAGTCCCCCGGCGCGCAGACCGCGGGCGGCCATCTCCATATCGGGTCTGCGCCAGTCGGCGTCGTCCATCTTATCCATCAGGACGACCACACCCATGGTATCGAGGGACCCGAGGGCCGAAATCAGGGCAATGGGGAGCATCAGGCTCCAATGGGGCAGGCTGTCTGGAACCATGATCTCCGGCAAGGCAATCCAATCGGCCTGCTGCAGGATAAGGGTGTCGGGGACCCATCCCATCAGGGCGGAGAGGGCAACCCCCACGGACAGGCCTGCGAACAGGCTGAACAGGCGGATGCTTGTCGTTCCCCAAATGGAACAGGCCATAATGGTTGCCAAGCTGGCCAAGCTGACCATAGAGGCGGTCATGGACCCGGTGGGATGGGCCGGACTGAGGCCCAGAGACGAGGTGATGGCGCTTTCAACGAGGCTGAGGCCGCCCAGAAAGACCACCACGCCCGCCACCGTTGGGGGCAAAAGAACCCTGAGCCGGGCGAAGACCCGGGATGTCAACAATTGGGTCAGGCCATCGGTGGCGGCGATGAAGACCATACCGACGGGGCCCATGGCTTTTAAGACGAAGGCCGATAGGGTCAGCATGAAGGGATCGGTGATGTGGACGATGAACAATCCTGATCCGTACCGCCCTCCGATTGCCTGAAGGATGGTGCCAAAGCCCATGGCCAGAAGTGAGCCGGTGATCAGGAACCGGGCTTCGGATGCCTCAAGCCCCGCCAGTCGAGCGGCGACGACGACATAGAGCACCAGGGTCAAAGCGATGATCGCATGTTGTGTCGCGACGAGGGCCACCACGCCTTTTGGCGGGCGATCATTGAGGGCATATGTCAGGTTGGCGGGACGTCTACGGTTGCGACGGCCAGGAGAGAGAAAACGTTCGAGCATGGATCCCAATCACAGGGCCGAGCGGACAGGAGCAAATCTAGCCCCCCGGGATACGGCTAAGATTATGGATCGTACAATATCCTTTTTAGATTTTCAGGGTGTTTCTCTGACCATATGATTCCAGATCAAACCGCGCTGAAGCGATTCCGATTCAGCGCGGTTTGATCTGGCCCGAGAGGCTGTCGCACCCCGAAAAAGCGGAAAGCCGCGCTGGCTCCATTCGGGGCCAGCGCGGCTTGCGATGTGCAGTCCTGGCGCGCAGCGAGCGAAGCGCAATGCTTCAGTCACCAAGCGTGTTCGCCGGGAAAAAATTAGGCCTTGATACCCACGGAGTCCATGGCCACCTTGGCGCGGGCGCCGACGGGCTCGAAGGCACCCTTGAACAGGGCGGTGGTCATTTCGGACATCTTCTTGGACTCGGCCATGAAGCCTTCGAAGCCTTCCTTGGTCAGCTTCTGCTGCAGGGCAGCGGCTTCGGTCGGGGACTTGCAGGAGGTCAGGGCCTTGGTGGCTTCCATGGCGGTGTCAAAGGACTTGCTGGCATAGCCGAAGTATTCCTTGGACAGGTCCTCGACGCCCTTGGCGAAGGTCGTGCCAGCGGCAACGGCGGCGTCCATGTTGTCCTTGTTGAACTTAACGATGTCTTCGTATGACTTCATCATGGGATTTCTCTCTCTCGGTCAAATTGGGTGCGTGATGGTGTCGGTTCGCGATGGGCGGCGCCTAACCATCTCTTGTGCGCCGCAACATGACCTTAATGTAGTATTCTGAGCCGGAAAGTCAAGGGATTTATTGTGCGGTGCACAACGGAAAAAAATGATTATAAACAACATTTTATGGAGGGGTTGATGGTTCTTTCTCCCTCTGGGGTCAAAAAAAATCGCAGCTGCGAGACGTTTTCAGCTTGGCTTAAAGCGCCGGGTACCAGGGGGATGGACGAGCCATGAGAACAGTGGTCTCATGGGGGGCAAGGGCAGTCTGTATGGGAGAAACATGTTGTGGGCGACGCGAAAAAGCAACGTCTTCTGCCGATACTGACAGCCCGGATCCATCGGTTGGAAGACGTGTTTCAACAGGTCGTCGCCCACCCTTGGGCGACACTCGATGTTCAGCAACTGTTTCCCGGGAAGTACGAAGGGGGGCTGGTCGGTGGGCTGGGCTACGCGGGGCTTTGCCCCGCCCCCAACCGGGGCCTGAGGCCTCGGACCCCCATTCGTTTTTTTACCAATGGGATCAAAGGGTCCGTGACCCTTTGCGGGTCTGGGCGGAGCCCCGCAACTGCGCAGCAGGGTTTCCGGATTTTCAAAGATACAGAGTATAATATAGATTTTAGAGTGAAGCTGGGCCAGGAAGAAGGTCAGTGCCCTCCTCCCTGGCCTGGAAGCCGTCTGTTTTAGTAGTGGGCGATACTCGGGAACGTCAAGAGAAGGCCGACGGCTAGGACTTGCAGGGCGATGAAGGGCGCCAGGGACTTGAAAATGTCTCCCAAGGATATGTCCTTTGGTGCGACGGACTTGAGATAAAAGGCCGCAGGACCAAAGGGGGGAGACAGGAAGGACACCTGCATATTCATGCAAAACAGAACGCCGAACCACACAGGGTCGAGACCCAGGGTCTTCACGATCGGCACGAAGATCGGCATGGTCAGCAAGGCAATGCCGACCCAATCGAGGAAGGCGCCAAGGACGAACAGAATCGCCATCATCACCAGGACGACGATCGTGGGGTTGTCCGAAATCCCCGTCATCAAAGAGGAAACGAAGCGAATTCCGCCCATCAGGTTGTAGACGCCGACAAGGGCCGTGGCACCGATGCCGATCCAGACGATCATCCCCACTGTGGACAAGGTCTGCATCGCGGATTCCCGCAGAAAGCGCCAGGAAAACTCACCGCGAACAATCGTCGACAGAAGAACGCCGCCAACGCCGACCGCAGAAGCCTCCGTCACCGAGGCGATTCCGCCGTAGATCGATCCAAGGACAAAAACCACAACAAGAATGGGAAGGATCAACCCCTTGAGCAATCGGGCCTTTTGGGCCAGGGGCATGGGCTCGACGGTGGGAGGGGGCGCCATTGTCGGGTTCAGATAGACCCGGATCAAAACATAGGCGACGTAGAAGGCCGCGAGCATGAACCCAGGGACGAAGGCCGCAGTGAACAGATCGCCGATTGAGACATTGGCTGTGAGACCGTAGATGATCAACACGATGGAGGGCGGCACCATGGTGCCCAAAGATCCTCCCGCGCAGACCACGCCGATGGCGAGGTTGCGATTGTAGCCAAGGCGCAGCATCTGAGGCAGAGCCAGCAGGCCCAGCAGGATAATCTCGCCACCAATGATCCCGGACATGGCTGCCAGGATCACCGAAACGAAAATCGTCTGCACAGCCACACTTCCCCGGACCCGGCCGCCGATGAGTTTCATGGCGTCGAACAGGTCCCGCGCGATCCCGGACCGGTCCAACATGGCCGCCATGAGGACGAACATGGGAACGGAGACGAAAACGAAATTCTCGACGAAGGTGTAGATCCGACTGGTGATCAGGGGAATTGCCGCGGGGCCATATCCGAGAAGAATGAAGGACAGGGCGACCAGCAAGGTCACGAGCGCCAGGGGCATGCCCACCAGCAACAGGATGACCATCAGGCCGAACATCAGGATCGTGGTGGGGCCAATACCGATGGCCGCAAAATCAACAAGGGCATGCATCACTCATGCTCCCCTTTCAGGAACCGTCGGCCATAGTTGACCGTCAGCACCAGGAACTGCGCTGTCAGAAGAATCAACATGCACAGAAGGAAAATCTTGACCAAGGCCGGGATGGGGGGATCCCAGGCACTCCCGGATGTTTCGAGGCGAACCTCGCCGGAAGGCGCGAAAATCGCCTTTTCGACCATGAAAAAGGCCGCATAACTGAAACAGCCCGCAGCCAGGCAGGACAGAGCGGAGATGACGATGTTGAAGACACCACGCACCCGGGGGGACAGCATGCCGTAGATCAGGACGACCCGGACATGACTGTCCCTTGCCGCGCAAAAGAGGCCGCCGTAGAGGAAGGCCAAGGCGCAGAGAAAGGTGGTGGTTTCGTGCGCCCAAATCGTTGGACTGTTGAAGACGTAGCGCAGAAAGACTTCCGTCAACAGGACAAGGGCGGACAGAATAATGCCGACTGCGAACACATTGCCACCAGCATTGATCAGGCGCCCCAGGAGACCTGCCTCCGGCACGGCGCGGGCCGGCACGGTGGGAGGTGCGGGTGTGTTGGCCGCCGAATCAATGTGGTCCGGGGTTCCGTCCATCATGCTTGGACCCTCCAGTGAAAACGAAGAATGAAACCGGGCGAGACGCTATCGCCCTCGCCCGGTTGTGGGGATTCTTCGCCTTACTTGATCAGACCTTTTTCGGTCAGGTATTTGTTGATGCCGTCGAAGACCTTTTTGGCCATTTTCGATTTTTCAGAGAATTTCGCCCATTCGCCCCGGGCAATGCCACGGAACTTGGCCCGTTCGTCCGCCGACCAGTTATGAATGGTGATCTTGCCGGAGGCCTTGGCCTCTTCAACGGCCTTGAGGTCCCGTTCCTTGAGGGTCTTCAGCTGGGTCTGCTGGAAGACCTTCACGCTATCGATGAGGACTTTCTTCAGGTCGTCGGGCAGGGCATCCCACTTATCCTTGCTCATCGACACCTCGACGAGCGGCAAAGAGTGGAAACCCGGGTAGACGGGATTGGGGGCGATATCGTTCATCCCCGTTTCCTGGTTCACCGAGAAGACACTGTAATCGGCGGCATCAATGACGCCCTTGTCCAGGGCAGTGTAGACCTCGGACGCGGGCAGGTTCACCGGTGCGGCGCCCGCTGCGGCGAACACATTGGCGATCAACCCTTCCGGTGTACGGATCTTGACCCCCTTCAGGTCGGCGACCTTGTCCAGGGGGACCTTGGAGACAAAGGCTTCGAGACCGGGGGTGCTGACGCCGATGAAATGCAGGCCGTAGGGCTCGAGCAATTCGTTCATCAATTCCTTGCCACCCCCATTCTCGACGAAGTCGATCATTTCGGCGGGGTCAGACCAGGCGCCGACGGGATTGGCGATCAGACCGAAAGCGGGGTCCTTGCCCGCGAAATAGGAGGTGTCGGTGATATGGCCGTCAATGAGCCCCGCCTGAATGGCTTCCTGGGTCTCCTTGTAGTCGACGATTGTTCCGACCGGAAGGATTTCCACGGTCATCCGTCCCCCGGACTTTTCCTTGACGGCCTCGGAAAAGCTTTGCTGTAAAATGAAATTAGGATTGCCCGCCGGGTCCGAAGATTGGAAACGGAGTGCATACTCCTGCGCCGAAGCGCCAAAAGCGACGAGACTAAGAGCCAGTGCGCTGGCCGCAATATTCAAAAACTTCATGGTCTTTCCTCCACGTGTTATTTTGATCCCTGATTTTTCACCACGCCTTTAGAGTATTCCGAGATCAAGTTGGGTCACTTCGCGACCAAACTTGGCCTCGAAGATACTCTAAAATTTATCGCATGAGAGGGAAACGGGGCCAGCTTGACTCAAGCTGATCCCGTTTCCCTCTAGGCGAAGCTAATCTGGACCTTCATTGCCTTCCCTTTGTCGGATGCGAGGGTAAAGGCTTTAAGGGCATCTTCCACGGGGAAGACACCCGTCAAAACGGGGCGGACGGTGATCAATCCGCGATCGATCAATTCCGCCGCCAGTGCGAACTCCTCATCGAAGCGGAAACTGCCCTTCAATTGGATTTCCTTGGTGACAACAAGTCCCAGGGGAAGGGGTGGTTCTGCACCCAATCCCACCGTAACCAGGGTCCCCCGGGGACGGATCACTTCGCAAGCCGTCCACAGGGCCGGTGCCGCACCGGAGCATTCAAAAACCGCATCAAAGCGGCCTTTGTTTGCCCGATAGGCGTCCAAATCCCCGGCATGGTCCGAAAGATTGATCACCCGGGTTGCGCCAACCTGGGATGCGATGGCCAGGGGAGCCGATGTGACATCGGTCGCCACGACCTCCATTGCACCGGCATGCGCGGCTGCGGCGATCATCAGACAGCCGATGGGACCGCAACCGGAGACGAGAACCCTGGCCCCCGTCAGGGAATCGGCCTTGCGGACGGCATTGAGGCAGACGGCCAGGGGCTCTGACATGGCCGCGAGGGCCAGGTCGGTCTCCGGGTTCAGGCGCACGGCTCTGTCTGCGGAAACCGTCACGCCCCCGCGAAACAACCCCTGTTCATGGGGGAACCGCATGGCCGAGCCATTGAACCGCATATCGAGACATTGGTTTCGCATCCCGCGAATGCAGTAGTCACATTGCCCGCAGGGGCGGGAGGGGTTGACGGCAACCTTGTCCCCCAAAGAGAGTCCCGTGACGCCCGCGCCCAGTTCGGCAATGGTTCCGGCGACCTCATGGCCAAGGGCCATGGGCTCCTGGATGCGGACGGTTCCGAAGCCACCGTTATGGAAATAGTGGAGATCCGACCCACAGATCCCCCCATGGGAGATCGCCACGCGGACCTCCCCTGGTCCGGGGCTGGTGGCCGGAGTAATCTCGTCAATGCGCAGATCATGGGGAGCGTGGATAACAACGGCCTTCATCACGGCACCTCTTTGGCAACAGAAAGAGAACGGCAGGTCACAGAACGGAAATCATGCCGCCATCGGCGTAGATGACCTGTCCGGATACGTAGTTCGAGGCGTCGGAGGCCAGATAGATGGCCGTTCCCGCCAGTTCCTCTGGCAGTCCCCAGCGGCGCATGGGTGTTCGTCCCTTGACCCAGGCATCGAACTCCGGGTTGGAGATCAAGGCTTCGTTCATGTCGGTGACCATATAGCCGGGGCCGATGGCGTTGGACTGGATGCCTTTTTCGCCCCATTCTGCGGCCATGGCCTTGGTCAGCATCTTGATGCCACCCTTCGCCACCGTGTAGGGGGCAACGGTTGCCCGCGCCAATTCGGAGGTCAAGGACGCAATGTTGATCACTTTGCCCCGGCCCCGGGCAGCCATCCGCTTCGCCGCTTCCCGGCCAATGACGAAGGCCGAGGTCAGGTTCACGTCGATGACCCGTTGCCAATCGGCCGTTTCCAGCTCGAGCATGGGCTTGCGAAACTGGATGCCCGCGTTGTTCATCAGGATGTCGATGGCGATTCCCTCGTCGTCGAAGGCCTTGAAGGCCGCGACGATGGCCTGTTCATCGGTGACATCGAAGGCCGAGGTCAGGACCTGGAAGCCCTTGCCCCGCATCTCCTCTGCGGCGGATTCAAGGCGGTCCCGGTTCACGCCATTCAGGATCACGCGGGCTCCGGCTCCGGCCAATCCCTCAGCAAAGGCCTTGCCCAGGCCCCTGGAGGATCCGGTGATCAGCGCGGTCTTCCCAGTGAGGTCAAACAGGGTCAAACTCATTTTCATCAATCCTTTCAAGCTTCCGAAACGCGACTGGACAGGTCGGCGCGTTCGAAAAACGAAGGCAAAAGTTCAGTGCCGAGGCCGGGTCCCTCCATCGGATAGACATAACCGCCCTCGATTGTGGGGACTTCGGTCACCAGCTCCCGGTACCATCCCTTGTAGAAGGCGCGGACACTCTCCTGGATCAGCGTGTTGGGCTGGCTGAACGACATGTGGATAGCCGCCGCGAAGCCGACGGGCCCGATGCAATCATGGGGGGCGAAGGGTCGGTGGTAGGTTTCCGCCATCGCGGCAATCTTGCGTCCTTCGGTCAAGCCGCCGGTCCAGCAGAGGTCGGCCATGACCACATGGACGGCATCGCGGTCAAGGAACTCCTTGTAGGCGAAGCGGGATCCCAGGGTTTCTGAGGCACAGGTCCACACGTCCGTCGATGCGGCGAATTCCGCGAGGGCTTGCGGTGAATTCATGCGAATGACGTCCTCGAACCATGTCGGTTCGAAGGGCTCGAGCGCCCGGGCGATCTTCTTGGCTGTCGGCAGATTCCAAAGGCTATGGAATTCGACCATGATCTCCATGCGGTCGCCCACGGCCTTGCGGATTTGCTCGAAGGGACGGATCGCCTGTTTCATCTGCTCGGCGGAGATATAAAGTCCCTTGTTTTCCATGGCTGCAGGGTCAAAGGGCCAGATTTTCATGGCGCCGATGCCATTGGACAGAAGATCCTCGGCCAAGCGACCGGCATCGGTCATGAAGCCATCGAGATCTTCGTACTGGCCTTGCGACTGCCCCAGGTTCCAGGTGTCAACGGGCTTGATATTGTTCGTGCGCACATAGCGTGTGCCAGCACAGGTGTTGTAGACGCGGATCCGATCGAAGCACTGCCCCCCCAGCATTTGATGGACGGGTTGGTTGCAGAGCTTGCCAAACAGATCCCAAAGGGCAATGTCGATTGCAGAACAGGCCCGGTATTCGACGCCCGTCGAACTTTGGGCGTTCGGCAAATTGAGCATCTCCTTGTGGAGCGCTTCGATGCACAGGGGATCCTGACCGATCAAGCGATTGGCGAGGGTGTCGTGAATGTGGGCTTCGACCGCACCGGCGCCGTAAAAGGTTTCGCCCAGGCCCGTGAGGCCAGCGTTGGTCTCTACGTGAACCCAGAGAACGTTGGAGAACTCTTCGACGCGAAACGTACGAATAGCGGTTATTCTGAGGTCACTCATCCTGCGTCTGTCCCACCGAGGGTTAAGGTGCACCCGGTCGAGCGTCAGAGAAGGAGAGTTCGGCACAATTGGCCCGGCGGTGCGCCGTGATCGACGCCCCCTCATCCTCCCACTCTCCGGCGTTTTTTTTAGTAAACCGGTTGAGCTTTGTCGTAACATAGCAAGGCTAATTCCATCAACCGAAAATGACATCTAGGTATGATGACATGAACAAACCTATCATACAAAAAGACGGCGGTGATAAGGCGGAAGTCGGCGGTCTCGTGGAGCGGACGGTTGCGGATATTCGGAGATATATTAAGGAAAATCAGCTGCGTGCCGGACATGTGATGCCGACAGAGACGACTCTGGCGGGACAGCTGGGGGTCTCACGGACAGTGATGCGCGAGGCCATGCGTGCGCTGGCAGCCTTGCGTATTCTTGATGTGGGGAATGGACGGCGTGCGCGGGTGGCTGCGCCCGATGCGGAAGCCTTGAGCATGATCATCGATCACACCGTGTACACGGGGCAGCTGTCGGTTCAGCAGACTCTTGATGTTCGCCGCACGCTTGAATCTCGCACCGTGAGTCTGGCGGCGCTTCGGCGCACCGATTCCCAAGCGCGGGAGTTGCTGGATCTCGTCGAGAAGATGTCCGAGGAACTCCATAACCCGATGACGGTGATGGAGTTGGACATCCGTTTTCATGAAGTGATTGCCCAGGCCTCGGGGAATTCGCTCTACACGATTCTTGTGCATGCCTTCCGGGTGATCACCCAGCAAACATGGGACATCGGCTGGCGTGGACGGGGAACGGAGGAAAACCGTCGGGAAAACATCGCCTGCCACGGACGAATCGCTACCGCGATCATGATGCAGGATCCGACACGGGCGGAAGCGGCGATGACGGAACACTTCGATAGTTCCGTGAATGTCCTTCTGAAGGCGGGTATCACCTAGAACATCGAGCGGAAAAGTGGGCGGTTTTCACAGGACAGGATTGTGTCTCGTCGTTTTTGGGCGATTGCCCAAACCCATTTGGGGGCAAATACCCCCAAACCCCCTCTTTTTTTAGCCCGGGGTCTGGGGCCTTTCGGCCAATAAATGCCCGGGGTCTGGGGCCTTTCGGCCAATAAATGCCTGGGGCCTTTCGGCCCCAGTGGGGGACGGGGCAAAGCCCCGTGATTGGTGACCCCTCCTAGCTGTGTTCCGCAGTTTTGCGCAAAATGCGCCAACCGATCCTGTGATCGGGTGGCGTCAGCCTGCCAGTGCGGCTTCGATGGCAGCCATGGCTTCGCCCGCCTTCTCCCCATCGGGTCCACCGGCCTGGGCCATATCCGGACGACCACCGCCGCCCTTGCCGCCAACCACGGCGGAGCCCGCGCGGACCAAGGCCACGGCGTCCACTTTGCCCTTCAGATCCTCGGTCACGCCGACCACCAGAGAGGCTTTGCCTTCGGCAACGGAGATCAAGGCCACGGCGCCCGAGCCCACCTGTTTCTTCATCTCATCCGCCATGCCTTTGAGATCCTTGGCGGGCACGTCTTCCAGCAGGAGACCGATGAACTTCACGCCGCCGATTTCTTTGATCTCGGTCGCCGCGCCTCCGCCACCACCGGTGGCCAGCTTCTTGCGGACATCGGCCAGCTCCCGCTCCAGCTTGCGCCGGTCGTCGAGCAGGGCCTGGATGCGTTCGGGCAGGTCGGCGGGGGCGACCTTCAACAGGGCTGCTGCGTCGCTCACCAGCTTGTCCTGGGTCTCCACATAGTCGAGGGCGGCCTGACCGGTCACCGCCTCGATCCGTCGCACGCCGGAGGCCACGGCTCCCTCGGCGATGATCTTGAAAAAGCCGATGTCGCCGGTGCGGTTCACATGGATACCGCCGCAGAGTTCGACGGAGAAGGGGTGGGGCGCGCCGTCGGATGTGGAGCCCATGCTGACCACCCGGACCTCATCGCCGTATTTTTCGCCGAACAGCGCCATGGCTCCGGCTTCGATGGCAGACTCGGGGTCCATCAGTTTGGTGACCACATCGGCGTTGGCGCGGATCTCCCGATTCACGTCCTCTTCCACCTGACGCAGGTCTTCCGCTGTCAGGGGCTTGGGATGGCTGATGTCGAAGCGCAAACGCTCAGGCGCCACCAGGGAGCCCTTCTGGGTCACATGCTCGCCCAGGCGGCGGCGCAGGGCCTCGTGCAACAGGTGGGTGGCGGAATGGTGACCGCGCAGGGCGTCGCGTCGGCTGGTGTCGGCGGAGAAATGGGCCGCTTCGCCGACGGAAACAACACCACTGTCCACCCTTCCCAGGTGGACATGCAAGGCGCCCAGCTTCTTCTGGGTGTCGGTGATGGTGATTTTGGCGCCACCCTCTGTGGTGATGGTGCCGGTGTCCCCCATCTGTCCGCCGGATTCGCCATAGAAGGGTGTCTGGTTGGCGATCAGAGCCACCACCGCTCCGGCTTCGGCCTTGTCCACAGGCGCGCCGTCGACCACAAGGGCGACGATCTGGCCTTCGGCTTCGGTTCCCGTATAGCCGAGGAATTCCGTCGCGCCGACTTTGTCGCGGATGTCGAACCAGACCGCTTCCGTGGCTGTTTCGCCGGACCCGGCCCAGCTTTTGCGGGCCTCGGCCTTCTGTTTGGCCATGGCGGAGTCGAAGCCATCGATATCGACGGAAATCCCCTTGTTGCGCAGGGCGTCCTGGGTCAGATCCAGGGGGAAACCATAGGTATCATAAAGCTTGAAGGCGACCTGGCCGGGCAGCTCGTCACCCTCGGCCATGGTGCCGGTTTCATCGGCAAGCAAACGCAGGCCCCGGTCCAGCATCTGTTTGAAGCGGGTTTCCTCCAGCTTCAAGGTCTCGGTGATCAGGGCGTTGGCCCGGGTCAGTTCGGGGAACTGGCCGGACATTTCCCGGGCCAGGGAGGGAACGAGCTTGAATAGAAGCGGATCAGAACACCCCATCATATGGGCATGCCGCATGGCGCGGCGCATGATCCGCCGCAGCACATAGCCCCGGCCCTCGTTCGACGGCAGGACGCCGTCGGCGATCAGGAAGCAGGAGGAGCGCAGGTGGTCGGCGATCACCCGGTGAGATGTCTTATGGGGTCCATCCGGATCGGTGCCCGCCGCATGGGCGATGGCTTCGATCAGATTGCGCATCAGGTCGATATCGTAGTTGTCGTGCTTGCCCTGGAGGACGGCGGCGAGGCGCTCCAGCCCCATGCCCGTGTCGACGCAGGGTTTGGGCAGGTTGATCCGTTCGTCCTTGGTGAGTTGCTCGAACTGCATGAACACCAGGTTCCAGATTTCGATGAAGCGGTCGCCATCCTCGTCCGGGCTGCCCGGCGGACCACCGGGGATATCCTCCCCATGATCGTAGAAGATTTCCGAACAGGGGCCGCAGGGGCCGGTGTCGCCCATGGACCAGAAATTGTCGCTGGTGGGGATGCGGATGATCCGGTCATCGGACAGCCCGGCGACCTTGCGCCAGATGCCCGCAGCCTCTTCGTCGGTGGAATGGACGGTTACCAGCAGCTTGTCCTTGGGCAAGCCGTACTCCCGGGTCACCAAGTCCCAGCAGAACTTGATGGCATCGTCCTTGAAGTAGTCGCCGAAGGAGAAGTTCCCCAGCATTTCGAAGAAAGTGTGGTGGCGGGCGGTGTAGCCCACATTGTCCAGGTCATTGTGCTTGCCCCCGGCGCGCACGCATTTCTGCGAAGTGACGGCGCGGTTATAGGGGCGGGTTTCCGCGCCTGTGAAGACATTTTTGAACTGGACCATGCCCGCGTTGGTGAACATCAAGGTCGGATCGTTCATGGGGACCAGGGGGCTGGAGGCCACTTCCTGGTGTCCATTTTTCACGAAATAGTCGAGGAACGTCCGGCGGATTTCCGACGTGGTGCTCATGTTGGGTCCATCCAAATTAAAGTCGCGCTTCATATCCCGGGGCCCTTTCCATGCACAGGGGCACTCGAGTTGCGGGCTCTTCCATGTATATGCGGCCGGGTGCCGCCGACAAGGAAAAAGGGGGCGTCGGTTGATCCGAGCCCCCTTTTCCAGCATCTTCCGATTCGAGATGGCACTTATGTTTCGTCAGCCACCGGGGCGTCGTCGCTGGGGCCGGCGATCATCTCCTCGGCGATCAGCCCGGCGTTGGCGCGCACGGCATTCTCGATCTCTTCGGCCATGGCCGGGTTGGTGCGGAGGAACTGCTTGGCGTTCTCCCGTCCCTGGCCAATGCGGGTGGAGTTGTAGGAGAACCAGGCGCCCGACTTCTCGACGATATTGGCCTTTACCCCCAGGTCGAGCAGTTCGCCCAACTTGGAGACGCCTTCGCCATACATGATGTCGAATTCGACCACCTTGAAGGGTGGGGCGACCTTGTTCTTGACCACCTTCACCCGGGTCTGGTTGCCGACCACCTCTTCCTTGTCCTTGACCGAGCCGATACGGCGGATATCCAGGCGAACCGAGGCGTAGAACTTCAGCGCGTTGCCGCCGGTGGTCGTCTCCGGATTGCCGAACATCACGCCGATTTTCATGCGGATCTGGTTGATGAAAATGATCAGGGTGTTGGAGCGCGACACCGTGCCGGTGAGCTTGCGCAGGGCCTGACTCATCAGTCGGGCTTGCAGACCGACATGGGTATCGCCCATCTCGCCTTCCAGTTCCGCCTTGGGAACCAGGGCAGCCACGGAGTCGACGACCAACACATCAATGGCGCCGGAGCGCACAAGGGTGTCGGCGATTTCAAGGGCCTGTTCACCGGCATCGGGCTGGCTGACCAATAGATCATCCAGGTTCACGCCCAGTTTGCGACCGTAGACGGGATCAAAGGCATGCTCCGCATCAACAAAGGCGCATTGGCCGCCCTTCTTCTGGGCCTCCGCGATCACATGCAGGGCCAGGGTGGTCTTGCCAGAGCTTTCCGGACCATAAATCTCGACGATACGGCCCCGGGGAAGGCCGCCGATTCCCAGGGCGATATCCAGGCCGAGGGATCCGGTGCTGATCGAGTCAATTTCGACGGCGTTTTCGCGCTGGCCAAGCTTCATGATCGAGCCTTTGCCGAAGGCCCGCTCAATCTGGCCCACTGCGGCTTCCAATGCCTTTTGTTTGTCCATCGTATCCTTATCCACCAGACGCAAAACGCTTTGAGACATATCGGGCCTCCGTTATCCCATGGGCACCAGCGGTGCGCAACCTGGGATCAGAGTACATGTTTTGTTCCTTTTCACAAGGAATAAAACAAGAACATTGGTGTGCATCTGATTGCCGGTCGCCCTGACATTGGGCCAAAACCCGTTGGTTGCCTCACTCCTCAGGCAACTCCATATCCAGCAGCACCGGCCCCAGGCATTTGCCATGCGCATCCAAGGCCAGGGATCGGGTGACACCGCCTCCCAGAGTCCCCTGGAGCACGAAGTTCAAAGCCCCGAGTCCCGGCAGGGCATGGCGCTTGATAGGGCCACGGACCACTGAGCCGAGGGTCGCGCGGACTCGCTCTTCGGTGACCATGCGTTCCAGATAGGGATAGTGGGCCGGATCATAGGCGATGACGGAGATGTTCGATGTGTCACCCTTGTCGCCAGCCCGGGCGTGGGCGATGTCGCGGAGCCGCATGGTCAGGCCTCCAGGAAGTGGATATGGGGGTGCACCCGGTCCTCTGGGATCAGGATGGAGAGGATGCCAATGACCTCCCGCACCCCATGGACCACGCCACCGCCACCGGCTGGCCCATTGAGGTAGAGGGCATCGACTTCGCGGGCGACCCGGCGGGCGTCCTCTGGGCTGTTTGTGCGCGCGGCGAAGCGAACCCGGACCTCGAAGGGATCCTCTCGGTCCGGCCGAGGGCTCCCCAATACGGAGTCGAGACCGATCAGGTCTCCCCTGACCTCTGAACAGGGGATGGCCAACAAGTCCATGCGTTCGCGCAAAATCTCCAGGGCGAGACGCCCCCGGGCAACGGCTCCGGGACCCGCGTAGGAGATCTGGCCTTCCCCCACCCAGCCCTCGACCAGTCCGACGGAGACCTTGAGCTGGCCGGTGCAGGGGGTGCCGTTGGCGCCGGAGAGGCGCACCTCGTCCGGTCCCAGGGTGTCCACCCGGACGCCGGAGAAGTCGGCGATTACGTCGGGTTGCAGGTAGCGGGTCGGGTCGTGGATCTCGTAGAGGAGTTGTTCCTTGCAGGTGGCCGGGGTGACTCGTCCTCCCGATCCCTGGGTCTTGGTGATGACCACCTCGCCGGTTTCGGAGACAATGCCGATGGGCATGCCCAAGCGCGCCATATCGGGCACATCCTTGTGGCCGGGATCGGCGAAATACCCGCCGGTGATCTGGCCCGCACATTCCAGAAGATGGCCGACCAGGGTCCCCCGGCCCAGGCGGGTCCAATCATCCATGGCCCAACCGAATTCATGGATCAGGGGGGCGAGGAAGAGGGCCGGATCCGCGGCCCGCCCCGTGATCACCACATCGGCGCCGGTCTCAAGCGCCGCCACGATGGGCGCCGCGCCAAGATAGGCATTGGCGGAAATGATGGTGCCGCTTGTCTCCGTCAGCAGAGCTCCGGTCTCAAGTACCCGATGGCCGCCCCTTTGGTCGTCCCGGAGGATTTCCGCGAGCACATCGTCGCCGGTGACGGTTGCGATGCGCAGACCTTGGAGACCAAGGCTCCGGGCAACCTCGGCCACGGCTTCGGCGGCGGCTTGGGGATTGGCGGCGCCCATGTTGGTGACAATTCGGAAGCCCTTGTTCGCGCGGACGGGCAGGATCGCCTCCATGCGGGCCTTCAAGAGAGGATCGTATCCGGAAGTGGGGTCGGTTCGCTTGGCCTGCTGGGCAATGGCGATGGTGCGCTCGGCCAAGCATTCAAAGACCAGATAGTCGAGGGCGCCATTTTCGGCCAATTCCACGGCGCTGTCGATCCGGTCGCCGGAGAACCCGGCTCCTGCCCCCAGGCGCAGGGATCTCATGCCCGGTCTCCTTGCAGAATCGGTGCGGGCGCCGTGCCCTGGCGGCGCCAGACGGTGATGGCATAGGCCAGCGGGACCGCAGCGGCCAGGGGGGCGGCCCAATGGGGCAGGATGGCGAGGGTCATGATCGCCAGATACAGGGCGCCGTCCAGAAGCCGCTTGCCGAAGAGGGGCTGGCCGCTCAACAGGGCAGGCAGGGTGACCACCAGGATCAGGCCGGTCAGGGCGGCATCGAGAATGGCCAGCGCGCCCCCTTGTCCGGTCATGCCCGGGTAGAGGAGCATGAGAAAGGGAACCACATAGGTGATGGCGCCCAGGCGCACCGCTTCTCCCGCCGTTGGGACCCAATGGGCGTTGGCGATGCCCGCACCGACGAAGACAGCGATGCAGACGGGCGGGGTGATGACCGAGATGGTGGCGTAGTAGAAGACGAACAGATGGGCCGTGAGAGGGTCGATCCCCATGCCTGTCATGGCTGGAGCGAGGACGGCAGCAACCAGCACATAGGCCGCCGTGGTCGGCAGGCCCATGCCCATGATCAGGCAGACCAGGGCAACGATGATGGCCACCAGAAGAGTAGAATCCCCGGCCAAGGAGACGATCATGGAGGAGAGGACCACGCCCACGCCGGTGAGGTTGATCATGGACACCAGGATCTGAGCGCCCGCCAGCATGACGCCGATGATGACCAGCCCCTTGCCCGCGTCGGTCAGCCCGTCGAGGACTTTCTCGACCATCTCCCGGGGTGTCAAGCGGCCCCAATTGGTGCCCAGGAAGGCCACCAGAAGGCCGACAATGCCATAGAACGCCGAGGTTCCGATGGACCGTCCGAGGATGATCCCCAGAAACAGGCCGACGAGGGCCGCGAGTGTGGGGAGCACGTGGCGGGGGGCGGCGATCTCGGCCCAGGAGGGCATGTCCTCCTCGGGGACGGTGGCCAGATTCCGCCTGAGGGCGACGAAATGCACGGTGATGAAAACGGACAGGTAGAAGAGGAGGGCGGGTAAAATGGCGCCGACCATGACGGTCACATAGCTGACGTTCAGGATCTCGGCCATGACAAAGGCCGCAGCCCCCATGATCGGTGGGGCGATCTGCCCACCGGTGGAGGCGACGGCCTCCACGGCTCCGGCGAAGGGGGCGGGGTAGCCCAAACGCCGCATCAGGGGGATGGTCAGATTGCCGGTGGTGGCCACATTAGCCACGGCGCTGCCGCTGACCATCCCAAAGAGACCCGAGGCAATTGTCGCAATCTTGGCCGCGCCGCCGGGGCTTTTGCCACCCAGACGCATGGCGAGGTTCATGAAGGCCTGGCCCCCTCCGGTATGGAGTAACATGGCTCCGAACAGGACGAAGGCGGAAATGACCGTCGCGGCTACGCCCATGAGCATGCCCCAAATCCCGAGGTCCCCGAGGAACAGGGTTTCCGTGACAAAGCCCATGTCGAAACCCCGGTGGCCCAGGCGGCCGGGCAGAAGGTTGCCGAACAGGGCATAGGCCAGCCCGAGGCCGACCAGGGCCGGGAAGAACAGGCCGACGGCGCGGCGTCCCAGTTCCAGGACGGTGACCACCAGTCCGGCGGTCAGGACCATGTCCAGGGTGGTGGCCCAGGGCAGGCTGTTCATGATGGTCTGGTAATGGACGATGATATAACCACAGGCCGCCAGGGTGACGGCGGCGGCGGTCAGGTCGAGGGCCGCTCCGAGGGGACGCCAGGATTTGCTCTTGCCCAGGGGATAGAGGGTCAGGCCGAGGCAGACGACCAGGGCGAGGAAAAGGGCGCGCTGGACGAGGGCCTCGAAGGGGCCAGTGGCTGTCGTGTAGAAGACAAAGCCGCCCATCCCCAGCGCAAGCGCCGTGGCAAGTCGGTTCAACATTGGATGGAATCCTCCCGGAGCGGGTCTTTGGGGGCGTTACTTCGCGGGCGGCAGAAGGCGGTCGGGAATATCCAGTCCCTGTTCCTTGAAGTAACGCACCGCGCCCGGGTGCAGGGGAATGGTACCATAGGTCAGTGTCAACTGTGCCAGATCGGCGCCCTTCAGACTGGCCATGGCCGCCGCTTGAGCCGACTTATCTTCCATCACCGCCTTGACGATCTGGTAGGCGGTTTCCTCGTCCATTTCCGGAGTGGTCGCCGCTCCCACGCCGAAGCTCCAGGTGGTATAGGCGGGGATGCCCTCGCCCGCACCCGCCGGGATGTCGACAACGGAAATATCGGGCATCTCGGCCTTCAGGGTCGCGACTTGGTCCGGGGTCAGGGAGAGGATGTTGATATCGGTGAAGGTGGCGATGTCGATGGTGGAGGCGTCCAGCCGTTGACCGGAGCCGGACTTCACATAGCCGTTCAACCGATTGTCTTTGATCATGTTGACAATATCGGAGGTGGAGCCCCGCACGTAGTCCGGCGTGATGCCCAGTTTGGCGAAAACCGCTTCGGTCGTGCTTTCCGTGGCCGAACCGCGAATACCGGGGTTGAAGCGCTTGCCGGTCAGGTCCGCAAGACTGGACAGCCCCGCATCGGCCCGGGCCACCACGTTCTGGGGCGCCCCGGTGTAGACCCACAGCAGGCGCAGGTCGATGGGATGGCCTTCGAACTTACCGGTTCCGGAAACCGCATGCTGGGCCACGTTGGTGGTCACAAGACCAAGGTCGATTTGATCGCGCTCCAAGCGCCGCAGGTTGTCCAGGGTTGCGCCGGTCTCCACGACGGAGGCCTCCACATCCTTGACGCTGTCGTTGATCAGCTTGCCGACGGCGACGAAATAGCCGTAGTGGCTGGAGGAACCCGATGTCGAGCCGATCAGCAGTTTGTCGGCGGCGAGGGCCGGGGTCGCGATCAAGGCTGCAGTCAGGCCGCACAAAAGGGCTTTGCCCAGAGGGGCGCCGGTCAGTTTCATGGGACGTTTCTCCGTGTTCCATTGGATGCCGCCCGCCCTTTGGGCAGGTCAGTCTTGATTGTTTGGGCTTGATTGCTTGAGCCTTGATTGCTTTTGGGACCGAGGTCGATCCGGGATCCATGATCGTCAAAGCAGACTTGTGCGTGAAGTGAATGTATATCAATAATTGCTGCATGAAACGCATTAATCTAGATCTGTTCGAGCTTCAGGTCTTCCTGCGCCTCGCCGAGGCGCGGGGATTTGGGGTCGTCGCCGAGGACGTGGGACTCTCTGGACCAGCCCTCAGTCGCATGGTGGCGAGGATTGAGGGCCGGGTCGGCGCCCGGCTGTTTGATCGAGACACACGGAATGTTGCGCTTACCCCCCAGGGGGTGGCTCTGCGTCGAGCGGCGACCCGTATCCTGGGGGAAACCGAGGACGCGATGCGGGAGTTTACGGGTTTTCTGGAGGCAGCCCGGGGGCGGGTGACCTTGGCGGGATTGCCCTCGGTGACGGCGGGGGTCCTGCCCTCCCTGGTGGCCCGGTTCACGCGGGACCATCCCGATGTGGAGATCCACATCGAGGACTCTCTCTCAGACGGTGTCGTCTCCGCCGTGTCCGAGGGGCGGGCCGATCTGGGGTTCACTGCGGGGATGATGGATAGTTCGGATCGCCTCTCCTTCCGTCCCCTGTTCCAGGATCCCTTCGTTGCCCTGGGCACGCCCGAGTTCCTGGCCGAGGACCGGGCCTATTCCTGGATGGAGCTGTTGGGGTATCCCTTCATCGCCATGGCCCGGGGGACCAGTGTGCGCGCCCTGACCGAAGCGGCGGTCGCCCAGACGGGAGGGATGCTCCATGCCCGGTTCGAGGTATCCCATCTGACCACGGCGGGGGCTCTGGTTGCTGCGGGCCTGGGGGTGACGGCCTTGCCCACGATGACCCTGCCGGTCCTGGGGCGCCCAGAGCTGGTGATCCGGTCGCTGGGAAGCCCATCGATGATCCGGCGGATTGGTCTGGTCTGGGCCACGGGTCGCACTCTCTCCCCCGCAGCCCGGGCCTTCCACGCCCTCGTCTGTTCCCAGGCCGATAGGGGGGTGTCGGAGGCGCATTGAGCAGGTTGTGGAAAAAGCCTGAGCAGTCTCCCCGTCTGCAAAATCGTCAATCCCGCGTTCGCGGGAATGACGGCTAAAATAGGTTTTTCGCACCCTGTTAGATCACGTGGTGAGAGCGGAATGAGGACGGAAAATCGGAGCCCACTTTTCCTCATTCCGCCCTAAGGCCCCCCAGCCCAGGGGCGGTTCCCCCTTTGGCGGGCGACGGTGTCGACCCGAATGGCGCCGTCGCCTCCGAGCCAGAGGGCATGGGCGCCTTCTCGCCAGAGCGCGCGGTTGTCGATGATCAGGGCCGGACCTTGGGGAGACTCCCGGCCCGTGACGATGACCACATCGGTGGTCCAGGCGGCTCTCCAGGCTGTGGCGTCGTTGTTGGGGAGCGCCACCCGCTGCCCGTTCAGGGTATAAATGCAGCCGCCGCTTCCGCAGTCCAACCGCCGGTCGGCTGTCGTTCCCCGGTCTGGAAAGAAACCGGCTGATGTCCCATAGGACTCCTCCCAGACCGAGCGGGTGAACCGGTCTTTGTGCGGATCGCTGAACAGCAGGCCTCCGGACTCGGTTCGGACGGCGATCAGTTTGCCGCCTCGGCTGACGAGGACATCGGGTTGGGGTACCCACCAGGGCACCGTTAGCCCCAGGACCAGGGGGAGGAGGCCCAGTAGTCGCCATGTCCGCTTCCACAGGCAGAGCCACAGGCCCCCCAGAGTCGCCAGCCCCAGGCCCCAGGCCGGTCCGGCGGGGACGGATTGGGTGGCTCCCTCCCATTCCGCCACCCAATGGGCGCTGGCGAGGATGCCTTCCAGCCCCCAACCAGCCATCCAGACTCCCCAATGCTCCAGCCCCAGGGGCAAAAGGGTCAGGGTAACCAGGGCCCAAGGCATGACCCAAAAGCCCATGAGCGGCACGGCAATCAGGTTTGCGGCCAAGCCATAGGGCGCGATCCGGTGGAAATGAAAGGCGGCATAGGGCAGGGTCGCCGCACTCGCCACCAGGGTGGTGAAGGTCACACCTGCCAGATAGGCCAGCGCTGCAGGGCCGAGGCCACCACCGCGCTCTGCCCGCCAACCGCCCAGCCGAGGCCAAAGCGCTTCGTAGGAGGCGACCAGGGCGATCACGGCGGCGAAGGACATCTGAAAGCTTGGGCCGAGCAGGCTCCAGGGGGCGAGGGCCAGGACCAGGGTTGCTGCGAGTGCGACGGTGCGCATGGATAGCGCTGTGCGGTCCACCAGGATCGCCAGGAAGACAAGACCGGTCATAATAAAGGCCCTTTGGGCCGGGATATTGGCCCCGGAAAGCCCCAGATACCCCAGGCAGCCCAAGAGAGCCGTCGCTGCCGCGATCTTTTTGATGGGGAGGGTCAGGGCCACCCGGGGCCAAAGGGCCAATCCTCCTCGCACCAAAAGGAAGAGAAGTCCGCCGACCATGGACATATGCAGTCCGGAGATCGCCAACAGGTGGGCGAGGCCCGAGGCCCGCAGATCCTCCTGTATGGGCTCGGGAACGGCGCGCCGCTCCCCCACCAGCAGGGCAGCGAGCAGGGGGCCGTTTTGCTCGGGCTCCGCTGCCATCAGGCGGGCGGAGACAAGGGAGCGAAAGGCCTGCACGGCCAGAGTCAGGCGGTCGCCAAAGGAGGCCGGAGCGGGGGCGATGGGGGTGATGGGACCCAGGGCATAGCCAACGGCGCCAATGTGCTCGAACCAAAGGCGGCGGGCGAAGTCGAAAGCCCCCGGTGCCACGGGTTCGGGTGGGGGCAGAAGCTTTCCTGGGACCGATAGGCGGCTTCCGGGTTTCGGGGAAGCGCCTCCGGTTTCCTCGGCCTGGAGGCGGATGCGGATCCGTTCGGGCGTCCGGCTGGGGGAGAGATCTTCCAAGGCCAGGCTGTCGAGGATCACCCGCCATCCCCGATCGAGGGGTTCCACGGCGCGGACCCGCCCCTCAATGGTCAGGGGACCCAGGGGGCGGTGGAGGATCGGGGCGGCGACGGATTGGCTCCACCCTTGGGCCAGGGAGACACCGGCGGCAAGGGCCGCGAGGCCCCAGAGCAGTGCCCTGCTACCGTCCCCCAGGGAGCTTCGGGCCAGAACCACGCAACAGGCCAGAACAACCGGCGCGATCCAGGTCGTCGGTTCGGAAGGGAGGGAGAAGTAGAGGGCCACCCCGCTGCCCAGGGCGACCGCGAGCCAAAGGCCCCATTGGGTCCGCTCGACGAGGAAGGGGTGGGCGAGGAGGCCCGGTCTGGCGTCTTCCTCGAACTCCTGCTCGGTTTCTTGGGCGAAGTCGATGGTGGACCAGCCACTCCCCCCCTTTACCTGACGCCCTTTGCGACCTAGATAGCCCATGTGTTCTCGCTTCGCCCGCCCCGTCCTTCAGGTCTTTTCCAGCTCGGTCCATGCTGGATGAATGGTGGAAAAGGCCGCGCTGTTCACCCTTTCGCATTCCATGCTACCGACCGGCCATGCTACATACCGGCACCGCCGGGGCGATACACCGGCACCGCCGGGCCACCGCGGCATTCCCGTTAAGCGCGATCATACACGTGTGGCGCGGTTTTGGGCCTTCTAATTCCGCCTCTCTCGGGGCGACCACCACCAATAGAGTAGCACCATGACCGTCGTTACCCGTTTCGCTCCCTCTCCGACCGGCTTTTTGCACATCGGCGGTGCCCGTACCGCCCTGTTTAACTGGTTGTTCGCCCGTCACCATGGTGGGCGTTTCCTGCTGCGGATCGAGGATACGGATCGGAAGCGGTCCACCACCGAGGCCGTTGAGGCCATCTTCGATGGTTTGACCTGGTTGGGCCTGGATTGGGACGAAGAGCCGACCTTCCAGTTCGCCCGGGCCGACCGCCATGCCGAAGCCGCCCGGTCCCTGTTGGAGAAGGGTTTGGCCTATAAGTGTTTTTGCACGCCCGAAGAACTGACCGCCATGCGCGAAGAGGCCAAGGCCAAAGGCCTGCCGCCGGGCTACGATGGCCGGTGGCGCGACCGGGATCCATCGGAGGCCCCGGAGGGCGCGCCCTTCGTGGTCCGTATGAAGGCGCCCCGGGACGGCGAAACAACCATCACCGACGAAGTCCAGGGCGCGGTCACCGTGGCCAATGCCCAGTTGGACGACATGATCCTGTTGCGAGCCGATGGCACACCCACCTACATGCTCTCCGTCGTGGTCGACGACCATGACATGGGCATCACCCATGTCATTCGCGGTGACGACCATCTGACCAATGCCTTCCGCCAGACCCAACTGTATTTGGCCCTGGGTTGGGAGCCGCCGGTCTTCGCCCATATTCCCCTGATCCACGGCCCCGATGGCGCCAAGCTGTCCAAGCGCCATGGGGCGCTGGGGGCCGAGGCTTACCGGGACATGGGGTTCCTGCCTGCGGCCATGCGCAACTATCTTGTCCGCCTGGGATGGGCCCATGGGGATGACGAAATCTTCTCCACCGAACAGGCCAAAGAATGGTTTTCCCTGGCCGGTGTCGGACGCTCTCCGGCGCGTTTCGATATGCAGAAGCTGACCGCACTGAACGGCCATTACATGCGCGAGGCCGAGGACGGGCAGTTGGTGGACCTGTTGGCGGCGCGAATCGCCGTCAAGCGCGACAAAGGTCTTGCTGAGGATGAAATTCGCCGCCTGACGCAGGGGATGGCGGGCTTGAAAGAGCGCGCAAAGACGGTTGTGGAACTGCTTGAACTGGCGGAGTTTTATGTGGCTGACCGGCCCCTGTCCATGACTCCCAAGGCGTTGAAGTCGCTCGACGAGGAGGGCAAAGCCATGCTAGGCACCCTCGCGGAAAAACTGGCTTCGCACGAGTCCTGGGATAGAGAGACCCTGGAGGCTCTGGCCCGTCAGCTCTCCGAGGAAAAGGATGTCAAGCTAGGCAAGGTCGCCCAACCCATCCGGGCGGCGCTGACCGGGAGTACTGTATCGCCGCCGATTTTCGAGGTGATGGAGATCCTGGGCCGGGAAGAAACCCTGGGCCGCATATCGGATGCCCAAAATGCTGAAATTTAAGGTGGGTTGCGAGGATTAAGAAAAATCTAATCGCGGAGTTGGGGCTTAGTGTATTGTGCAGCACACAATCAATGTTCCACGGATGCCCGCTGGACCCTTCCACATTCTCAATAGCAAGGGGGAATAGCCTATGACGGACGCCAAGAAAACGGTGACCTTTACCGATAACCAAACCGGAAAGACTTGGGAATATCCGGTTCTGAGCGGTAGCGTTGGTCCCGACGTCGTGGACATTCGCAAGTTCTATGCCGACACCGGTATGTTCACCTATGACCCGGGGTATACCTCCACAGGGTCTTGCTCTTCGGCCATCACTTATATCGATGGTGATGCGGGTGTGCTGCTGCACCGGGGTTACCACATTTCCGATCTGGCGACCAAATGCAAGTTCCCGGAAGTGGCTTACCTGCTGCTGCGCGGTGAGCTGCCGAACGAAACCGAACTGAAGGACTTCGAGAAGACGCTCACCTACCACACCATGGTGCACGAGCAGCTTCACAAGTTCTACGATGGGTTCCGCCGCGATGCCCACCCGATGGCCATCATGTGCGGTGCGGTTGGTGCCCTGTCCGCTTTCTACCATGACAGCCTGGACATACACGATCCGACCCAACGGATGATCGCCCAGCATCGGCTGGTCGCCAAGATGCCGACCATCGCCGCCTGGGCCTTCAAGTACAGCCAGGGTCAACCCTTCATGTACCCGCGGAATAATCTCACCTACGCTGAGAACTTTCTGCACATGATGTTTTCCACGCCCTGCGAGGACTATGTGGTCAGCCCTGTCCTGGCCCGCGCCATGGACCGGATCCTGATCCTGCACGCCGATCACGAGCAAAACGCGTCCACCTCGACGGTGCGTTTGGCCGGCTCCTCGGGCGCCAACCCCTTCGCCTGTATCGCTGCTGGTATTGCCTCGCTGTGGGGGCCGGCCCATGGTGGTGCCAACGAAGCGGTTCTGAAGATGCTGAACGAGATCGGCACTCCGGATCGCGTTGACGAATTCGTCAATAAGGCGAAGGACAAGAATGATCCGTTCCGTCTGATGGGCTTCGGCCACCGGGTCTACAAGAACTACGATCCGCGCGCCAAGATCATGGCCGAGACTTGTAAAGAAGTGCTGGCCGAACTGGGTATCGAGAACGATCCCTTGCTCGAGATCGCCCTGCGCTTGGAAAAATACGCGCTGGAAGACGACTACTTCATCGAGAAGAAACTCTACCCGAACGTTGACTTCTATTCGGGCATCATCTTCAAGGCGATGGGTATTCCCGTGTCCATGTTCACCTGCCTGTTCGCTCTCGCGCGGACCGTGGGCTGGATCAGCCAGTGGAAGGAAATGATCGAGGATCCCGACCAGAAGATCGGTCGTCCCCGTCAGCTGTTCACCGGTTCGGACCACCGGGACTTCGTGCCCATGGACAAGCGCTGATCCCAGCGATTTGTCCCTATCGGACAAGAAGAAAGGCGCCCCCGATAAGGGGCGCCTTTTTCTGTTTTGCATTGCTGGGTAGAGCGGAAAAGTGGGCGTCGGTTTTCGCTTCACTCGATGCTCTAATACCAAGGTGCGGTGAGTTTGCCTCACCGCACCTTGGAAGCGGCCAAGTGGCCGCCGCGCCTTATGGCGCGTAAAAGCCCGCGTGGCGTTTGAACGCAAGAAAAGCGGTGTGGGTTTCAACCCGCGCCGCTTGGTATAACCCTATGAGTCTAGATCAAACCACCCTCAACTGATTTCGGTTTAGGGTGGTTTGATCTAGCGTGCGGACGATTGTGTCTTATCCGGAGGGGGGTAAGCCCGTTGCTGTGTCGGGTTAATGGCCCACCAGGAGAGCAATGCATTTATCGCGTCCTGGGCCAAGGCTTGGCGTTTTTGGGGCTGATCGATAAGCTCGGGAGGGAGGCTGTTCAGGAAGGCTGGGGTGTTCTTCACGTCGATTGCGACGACGATCCGTTGGGTATCCGAGTGATTTTCCACTTGGTGGGGGAAAGAGAAGTCACCAATCCAAGTCTGCCCCGCAGGGTAGGCGATCTCCATATCGGCAATCAGTGTGGCTGCGCCCGACGGCGCGTGGATGGGAAGGATCAGGCGACTTTCCGCGAACAGGGGGCTCTGCCGTTCATAATGCCAAGCCAGTACTCCGCCGGGTGGAAGTCGCATCAGGGAACACCCGAGAACATGCCAACCTGACTCGGCAATATATCGGGCCAGAAATGGCATGAGGGCCAGAGTGGGACGGTCAATGCCAGGGCCGCCATTGGCGGATGCCCGATCGATCAGGGTGATCCCTGACCAACTTCCGTCATGGTTGAAAAATTCTCTATTTCCCATCTCTACCATCTGATCCACTTGGGCAAATTCCCTCTGGAGGATCTCCGCGTCCAGCGTCGGACCCAGGGGGGCATGCAGGGTTAACCCGCTGCCCGCGAGGATTTCATGCCAGGGCAAGGGTGGGGGGACTCGGCAGGATCCCGGGGAGGCTTGGTCCCCATCCATCCGGTTCCCGTTTTTTGCCTTGTGGTCGGTTAGCGTCATTGATGCTTCTCTCGCGTGGAAGCTCTTAGGGAGATTCCGTTGGAAAAATAACATTTTATGATTGCTTTTCAGGGGGCGCAATATCTTCTCATCATCTGTCCGTTGACGGATGGGATCGGGCGCGATAGCCTTTGCCAATGACACAAGCAGCACCCCGGCCGGCTTATAAAGCCAATTGGACCACCGTGACCCATGGAAATGGGTCGTGGGGCTGCGTCGTGTCTGGTACCGTCTGACAAGAGACAACACCAAAGACAGGGATCACCCCACGGCCCATCCGGCGAACGGATGGGGCAAAACGGGATCCTCTTACTTTCCCAGACCCTCTCCGGACCGCCCAAAGGGCCAGAACTCGGAGCTTGGGCTATGGATGCCTACGATCACCGGACTATCGGACAACGGCAGGACCTGTTCCTGTTTCATGCGGATTCCCCAGGCGCTGCCTTTTGGCTGCCCCGGGGTCTGACCCTTTTCCAGGAACTGGAAGGCTTCGTCCGCGATCATATGCGCGCGGCAGGCTATGCCGAGATCCGGACCCCTCAGGTCTTGAACCGGAGCCTGTGGGAAACCAGTGGCCATTGGGACGCCTTCGCCGACGGCATGTTTCGCATCGCCGGGGGGAAGACTCTGGGAGCCGATGGGATCCGTAATGCGGAGGGGGAACTGGCGGACAGCCGCGACCTTGCCCTGAAGCCCATGAGCTGTCCCGGCCATATGCGGGTCTTTGGCGCTCGGGTGCGCTCACACCGGGACTTGCCCCTTCGCTTGGCTGAATTCGGCCTTTGCCATCGGGACGAACCTTCGGGTGCCCTGTTGGGGTTGCTGCGGGGGCGGGCCTTCACCCAGGACGACGCCCATGTCTTTTGCGCCCCGGATCAGGTGGCGGGGGAGGTGACACGGGTATGTGGGCTGATCCTTCGGGTCTTGGCCGAGCTTGGCTTCGATGACGTCGTCGTGGGCCTGTCGACCCGTCCGGAGGTTCGCGTGGGTTCGGAGGCCGACTGGGATACAGCCGAAGCCCTGCTCGCCGCTGCTGCGGCTGCTGCCGGGCTCGATCCCGTTCTTCAGCCGGGGGAGGGCGCTTTTTACGGACCCAAACTGGAGTTCATTCTGTCCGACCGCATGGGGCGGCGCTGGCAGTGTGGCACGGTGCAGATCGACATGAACCTGCCCGAGCGGTTTGAGAGCGCCTATATCGGGCCGGATGGAGACCGTCATCGCCCGGTTCTGATCCACCACGCGGTCTTGGGAAGCCTGGAGCGTTTCCTGGCTATTCTGCTGGAGCACCACAAGGGGCAACTGCCCTTCTGGCTGGCACCGGATCAGGTGTTGGTGGCTGCGGTCGGTCCGGACCAGCAAAGGGCCGCGCAGGAGGTGGCGGACCGATTCAAGGCCGCAGGTCTGCGGGCCTCGGTCGATGTCCGGTCGGAGAGTTTGGCGCGGAAGGTGGCGGATTCCGTCTCCCTTGGCATCCCGGTGGTGGCCGCCGTGGGCGCCCGGGAGACCGTGGACGGCACAGTAACCCTGCGCTGGCCCGATGGTACCAAGGAGGTCCTTTATCTGGAAGCCGCTGCGGCCCGGCTATCGGCCATGACCCAGCGCGCGACCCGTCGACGAAGGATGCGGAGGGAAACGGCGGCATAATGGGCGCCCACCGGGGGGAGGGAGAGATCCCTTTCTCAGGTGGGTCTGGTACTGGTGGAGGGTTTTAGGGGCCCTTCGAGGCCAAGTTGAGCCAAGAAGCACGGTATACGACAGTGTCTCGTGTTTTTTGGACGATTGCCCAAGCCCATTTGGGAGCCAATGCCCCCAAACCCCCTTTTCTCTTTTATAAATATGAGCCCGGAGTCTGGGGCCTTTCGGCTCCAGTGGGGGACGGGGAAAAGCCCCGTGACGGGAAAATACCCCCTGTCGTGTACCCTGGCCAAAAGAATCGGCCCATACCCCAATGACCCGTCGATCCTGGCGGTGGCGAGCAACCTCTCCCGCGGCCCCGATTGACCAGAGGTCGCTCCGGTCCATTGCTGGGCATAAACGATGTCGAAGCCGTGGAGGATTTCATCCAGGTGAATTCCGTCACCGAGGTCCGATAAACCCGCTCCGGCGCCAAAGGGCATCCGTCAAGATGGGCAATACCGTCATGGATAGAGCAGAAGAATTCGGCAAAAATTGAATGGACCTCGGGATCAGGACGCCGGGGGAAGAGACAAGGCCCGGGAGGGAAACCAGCCATGCCGTCGGAAAGTCCAATCTTTGATCTGGCCTTGTTGCGCGCCTTTATCATGGTTGCACGGCTTAAAAGTGTCTCCAAGGCGGCCGAACGGCTTCATCGGGTTCAATCGACCATCAGCCTGCAGATTCAAAGGCTCGAAACCCAAATGGACCACCCTCTTTTTCAGCGGGGAAAAAACAGTTTTGAATTAACCGATTTCGGTAAGGCCTTCTATCCCCATGCGGTCCAACTAATGGACATGAACGATCAGATCTACGACAAGTTGTCCTCTGGGGCATTGGCCAGAACGCTCGTCATTGGAACATCGGACATCTACGCATCCACGATGTTGGCCGATATCCTTGGTCAGTATCACAAGACGGTTGGGTGGTCGCAAACAGAGGTGATCTGTGATTACAGCCCCGCGATTTGGAAGATGTTCGAAGAGGGACGCTTGGACGTGGCAATTGCCCAGGCCCGCCCGCCCGCCATTGAGGGCGATGACCTTGCCGTGGATCCCTTGGTCTGGGTCCAAGCACCCGGTTTCAAGATCAAAAGTGGTCCCCTTCCCCTCGCACTTTTCGGCGAGGGATGTGTGGAGCGGGCCGTTATTCTCAAACGTTTGAATGACGAGAACATCGCTTTCGATATTGTTTCGGAAAGCGCCTATTCCGCCGGAGTGATGGCCACAGTCAGGGCGGGTATCGCGATCACCGCTCTTCCCCGCTCGGTCGTTGCGTCCTTAGGTGTCCGGCCCTATTCCGGTAAAGGTCTTCCTTCGCTTGGCAACAGTCATCTTTCCATGGCTTGGAAAGCGGGATCCCGGAACGAGCATGTTCACTGCTTCCGTGACTATGTCGGAACCTACTTCAGTCTCCGCGAGATGGAGCCCGCTGATGCCGCGGGTCTCGTCCCCTTCCTCCAGGACCTTTCAGAGCATTTTGATGAAATGCCACGCATTAATGTATCCAATGCCAATTATTGATATTACTCATTGGCCATTTTTTCTTGAGGCCGGTAATTTTCGGGCTCTTAAAACATGACAAGGGAGATAATATCATGAGTTCTCGCATGTTGGGGAAAATTGACCTTTCCAAATTCGATCTGGCATCCGAGATCGAATACTTGAACGATCTTCCAAAAGAAAATGAAGAGTATGACGAGTTCGCCCAAGGATATTGGAAAAATATTTCATTAATAAATAGTTCTGGAATATCCTCAGACAGTCAGTATCGGAATGCCGATCATGCGCGGCCAACGAGTTACCTGGGAAAGTGCCCGGAAATACAGCGTTTGATTGAAACTTGCTTCCGGCCTGATCACCTTCGGATGGTGCGGGCTCGCAACCTCATCGCTGGCATGGTCGTTCCGCACCGAGACTTTGTCGAGCTGGACCCGAAACGTCAGTATTTCCGGATTTTCGTTTCCCTCGAGCAGAACGGCGATGCTTTTCATTCGGATCCCAGCGGGGTATTTCAAATGCGAGCGGGAGAACTCTGGTATTTGGATGCCGGAGTTGACCATGCGGCAGTCAATTTCTCGTCGAAGAGTCGACAGTTTCTCTGTTTTGACTTTGTCTTTGATGGCCCGTTCGACGACCTTGATATCCTTAAACCAGAGGCTCCTTTCACGCCAGAAGTGGACCCCCTTTATATCGAGCGCGGCTCGATGTCGCCATCCGAGAAGGACGATGTGGTGGCCGCCCTGTCGAGCCTCTTGAGCCGTCAAACCTTCAAAGACTTGTTGTTCGCGACTTCCAAATACCACTTCAATCGCGATGTCGGTATTTGCGAATGCTATGATTGGCTTATCGCGGCAGCGGAACGCATTGCGGATACCGCTATCAAGGACAAGGCTGTTCAGCTCCGTCGATACCTGACCGAACACCGCTCCCTCAACGAACGCTTCGATGTCAATTCCTGGGCGTGAGGACAGACTATGTCCGTACTCGCTCCAGTGCTCTTCCTGCTGATGTGGAGTAGTGGGGCGATTTTCGTCAAGCTTGGCTTAATGAGCGCATCCGTCTGGACCTTCCTGTTCCTCCGCGCGGCTGGTGCCACCCTTGTTCTGCTCATTGTTCTTTCCCTGCGATACCCGAGGGACCTGAGGGTGGCCCTGACCTTGCCCCTCCGGGTTGTCCTCAAGGCCTCGGGTATCGGTCTGATGTTGCAGGCCGGATACCAGGGCGCCTATTTTTTGGCGATCGCCCATGGGCTGTCGCCGGGTGTCCTGACCATTATTTTGGGCGCCCAGCCCCTGCTCATGCCCTGGGTGGCGCGGGAAGCCGTTTCGACGGCCGGGAAGGGTCTTCTGCTTCTCGGTTTCATGGGGCTGGTCTTGGCCGTCTTGGGAACAAGGGATACCTCCACGGCATCTCTTTGGGGTATCGCTTTTGGGGTTGTGGCTTTGGTGGGGATCACCATTGGAACCGCGCTCCAAAAAGATCTGGGGCTTCCCATCGCCCAGTCGATCATCTGGCAGTACCTGGGATCCGTCGTGGTCTTTACCGTTTGCCTTCTCCTGGCGGGCTGGCAGGCGACCCTTGACTTCCCTTTCATCCTCTCTACGGCCTGGATGGTGCTGGTTGTCTCCGTAGGAGCAAACCTTCTTCTGCTGTATCTGTTGAACCGGCACGCGGCCTCTCAGGTGGGAAACGTCTTCTACTTCATTCCCATTCTGACCTTGGCCGCCGATCACTATTTTTACGGTGCTGAAATCACCTGGATGACGCTGGCGGGGGGGGCTGGCGTCGTCCTCTCTTCCCTTGCCTTTGTTGGGATCGAGAGCCGGATGCACAAAAAAAAGGACGACTCTTCCCCCAATGCCCACTCTGGTTCCGCCCACTCCGGGGCCAAGGCAGAAACAGCGGGTTAATCCTGGAAATGGTCGTGCATGACCGGCGCTCAACGGTTGGCACCAAGCGGCGCGGGTTGAAACCCAGGCCGCTTTTCTTGCGTTCAAACGCCAGGCGGGCTTTTACGCGCCATAAGGCGCGGCGGCCAGTTGGCCGCTTCCCAGGTGCGGTGTGTCAAACTCACCGCACCTTGGTATGACACCGAAAAAAGCAGCGGGCCAACCGGGGCCGTTGGGGCTGCGGAGACCGGACCCCCGGTGGAGAATTTTTCATCCCATTTCGAGATCTGCTGGAAGAGGGGTATACAGTTGTCGTCTTCTTCACGAAAATGGCGGCCCCCATGCCCAAATACCGCGATACCTTGCCCCAATTGTCCGCCGACCGGACTTCCCCCTTCATCACCGATGGGGGGATGGGGACCACCTTTATCTACCGACTGGGACTGAGCCTACCCCATTTTGCGGCCTTCACCCTGTTGGAAACGGCGGAAGGGGAAGGGGTTCTCTGGGATTTCTTCGCCTCCTACGCCCAATTGGCGCGGGAGCGGCGCGTGGGAATTCTGCTCGATACGCCCACTTGGCGGGCGAGCGCCGACTGGGGGGAGAAGCTGGGGTATGACGCCAAGGCCCTGGAGCGGGCGAACCTCAAGGCCGTCGAGCAACTCCTAAGGTTGCGGAGCGAATACGAGACGGAGGCGGCCCCCCTGGTGATCTCCGGCTGTATCGGCCCCCGGGGGGACGGTTATAACCCGACCCGGCCCGTCGGTGCGGAGGAGGCCAGAGCCTACCACGCCGCCCAAATCGAGACCTTCGCCCGGTCGGAGGCGGATATGATCTCGGCCATGACCCTGACCCATGGGGCGGAAGCTCTGGGCATGGTCCGGGCTGCGGTGGCGGTCGGCATGCCCCTCGTCCCGTCGTTTACCCTGGAGACCGATGGCCATCTCCCCTCCGGCGAGAGCCTCGGCGAGGCCATTGCCCTGGTCGATGACGCGACGGGCGGGGCGCCCCCCTACTACCAGATCAATTGCGCCCATCCGGCCCATTTCCGCAAGGTGTTGGAGGAGGGAGGATCTTGGTTGCCCCGGCTAAGGGCGGTGCGGGCCAACGCCTCGGACAAAAGCCATGCCGAGCTGGATAACGCCACCACCCTGGATGAGGGGGATCCGGAGGACCTGGGGCGTCAGGTTGGTGTCTTGTCCACTCTGTTGCCGGGGTTGGTTCTTGCAGGGGGGTGTTGTGGCACGGACCATCGCCATATCGCCGCCATCCACGGCGTGGCGCGGGGCTGAGTTGGGTTGGGTTGGGTTGGTTTACTCCCCCATATTGACGGCTTGAAGGACCGCTTCGGCCTCTTCCAAAGACGCAATCAGAAGGGGCGCGAGCGCAAACAAGGTCTCGTCCTCACCGGTTTTGTACACAGCGTCCGTGGCCCGGGCCTGGGCGGCCAGCCGCATGCAGCCGAAGGAGGCTGCGGCACTTTTCAGGGCGTGGGATTCCCGTCCGATAACTTCCCGGTCCCGGCACGCCAGGGCTTCGGCCAGGGCGGCACGGCGGCGTATCCCCTCCTTCAGAAAAATCGCCACCAGACGGGGCACGATTTCTGGAGAGGTGTCCCGGGCAATGGCGTCCAGGATGCTCATATCGTGGACGGGATACTGGGTGAAGTCATTCATGGGCAAGGTCACACCGACGACTGAGACGAAAGTGAATGCAAAAGGTGAGCGTCCTGTTCGCTCTGGTCAAGGGCCAGCTCCGCGCCTAAATAGGAGAGTGACGTTCTTCGTTCCATTTCATACCAATCAAAACAGCCGAGGCCCCATGCGCAATCCCTTTCGTAAGCGAAAGACTCTGGCCGTTCTCCATTTGGGCGGGATCATCGCTGCCCGGGGACAGGCCCTGAACCTGGCGGGCTTGCGGCCGTCCATCGACCGGGCCTTTAAGGTGGGGGACGAGGTGGCCTTGGTTGTGAATTGCCCTGGCGGATCCCCGGCCCAAAGTCAGTTGATCCACGACCATATTCGTCTGAAGGCCGACAAGACCGGCAAGCCTGTCACCACCTTTGTCGAGGACATGGCTGCTTCGGGCGGCTATTGGATCGCCCTGGCCGGGGATGTCATTCACAGCCTACCCACGTCATTGGTGGGGTCCATCGGCGTCATTTCTGCTGGTTTTGGCTTTACAGAAGCCATCGAAAAGCTGGGGGTGGAACGCCGTGTGATCACCGCAGGGCGCAGCAAGTCGCGCCTGGATCCCTTCCGACCGGTGCAGGAAGAGGATATCGCTTGGTTGAAAGATTTGCAGGGGCAGATCCACGGTGCCTTCATCGGCCATGTCAAAACGCGGCGGTCCACCCAGGGGGCCAGTCTGCGCGAGGATGTGGATCTGTTCACCGGAGAAGTCTGGTTGGGCGAGCGGGCCAGGACCCTTGGGCTGGTGGACGGATTGGATAGTCTGACGGCCTACGCCGAGCGCAAAAATTTGCGTCTCAAAGAGATCCCCCGCAAACGCGGCTTTCTGCGCCTCGGATTGGGCCTGCGTGCTGGGGAAGGGGGGGCGGCAGCGCTCACCGCCCAGGTTCTCGATGGGCTTGACTGCCATCTGGAGGACCGGGTCTTGCGGGCGCGTTTGGGGCTTTGAGCTGCGCGCTTTAAAGCTGGTGAGGCTGGGCGATGCCCGGTAAGAAAGACGTGCCTCCCCGTTGGAAGAAGGTGAGTGACCGCGCATGGATATCGAGACTCTGATTGATCGCAACCGGGCCTGGGCGGCTTCCCAGGAAAAGGACCATCCCGGGTACTTCCAGGGCCTGAGCGAGGTCCAATCGCCGAAGTTCCTTTGGATCGGCTGTTCGGACTCCCGTGTTCCGGCCAATGAGATCGTCGGCATGAAACCCGGCGAGCTGTTCGTTCACCGGAACATCGCCAATATCGTCCCCAATGCCGATGCCAATTGTCTGGCCGTCATCGAATACGCGATCAATGCCCTGAAAGTGGAACATATCCTGGTGGTCGGGCACCTGGGCTGTGGCGGAGTGCGCGCGGCGCTCTCCCGGAAAGCCCATGGTCCCATCGACAATTGGCTGGCTCGCATCAAGGATATCGCCAGCCTGCATGCCGATGCCCTGGCCGCTCTGCCGGACGAGGAGGCTCGGGTCAATATGATGTGCCGGTTGAATGTGAAGGCCCAGGTTATGAACGTGGCTCGGACGTCCATGGTTCAAGCCGCCTGGCGTCGGGGGCAACCCTTGCAGGTGCATGGTTGGTGCTATGGCCTGGAAACGGGGTTGGTCGAGGATTTGAACTGTACCATGGGCGGAGCAGAGGCGCTTCCGGAAGCCTTCCGCCTGACCTTTGATGGGGAAGACGCATGATTCTGTTTGGGTTGACCGGCAAAAGCAACAGCGGCAAAACCACCCTGCTCGTTCAGTTGATTCCCGTTTTGAAGGGGCGGGGGCTGTCCGTCTCCACCATCAAGCACGGCCACCATGTGGCGGAACTGGACACCCCGGGCAAGGACAGTGACCGGCACCGGGTGGCGGGTGCCCACGAAACCATTTTCAGCACGGTGAACGGCTATGCCATCACCCATTCCCGGGCCGAGGACGAGCCCGAACCGGACTTGGCTGCCCTGGTGGCCCGCTTGACTCCGGTGGATTTGGTTCTGGTGGAAGGCTTTAAACGCGAGCCCATTCCCCGGATCGAAGTCTTTCGGCCCGATACGGGCAAGGCAGGCCTCTATCCCGAGGATCCGTCAATCCTGGCTGTGGCGAGCAACGTCCCCCATGGTCCCGGCTGGCCCGAGGTCGCTCCGGCCCATTGGCTGGACATGAACGATGTTGAGGCCGTGGCAGACTTTATCGTGCAAACGGTCTTCCCGGACCGCTCTGCAACCTTTGGCTCCTCCGGTTTACAGCAGCTCTGACCCGAGGGTGAAATCCGCTGGCTGGTCCCGGAAGTGGTCGAGCATGATCGGCGCCCAGCGGTTGGCACCGAAACAACGGCAGGCCAGCTTGGCCTCCTCGGGCCAGTCGGGGCCATGAAGAACGGCCAGACCCGAGGGGGTGGCGTGGAGCATGCGCCCCATCAAACCCGTTTCGGCGATGATCTCGCGGACGGTGTCCAGCAGATTGAAGGCGATTACGTCGTGCAGAAGGATGGCACCGGTGGGCGTCAGGAAGGGCAGGACTGCAGCCACGTCTGCTTTGACCTGCTCAGGGTTATGGGGGCCGTCGATGAAGGCCAGATCCACCTGAGCGTCCAGGTAATTTTGCACCGTCGCTGCGGTGTCGATCGGCGAGGCGCCTTGGACGATGGTCAAGGGGAGCTGCTCCCGCGCCGCCATACGGTTGACGCGGCCAATCCAGTCCCGGGTGAACGGCTCGTCGCCGATTTCCAATACGGCGTGTTTGCTTTCGGGTAGGAGCAGAGCCATGGACAGGGCGCTCCAGCCGAAGGAGGAGCCGACCCCGAAGACCCGTTCCGGGCGGTAGGCTCCGCCCAACAGGCATTCCAGGAAATAGACTTCCTTCAGGGCGATCCCCAAAGCGCCGGTCAGGTTGTCGGTGTCATCGAAGAGGAAGGTGAATTCTGAAAGCCGTGTGCTGGATAGGGAGGTGTCGAGGCCACTGGAAATGGCGAAGCCTTCCCGTTCGTAGAGGGTGACGAGGCGCGGCAAAATGGCCAAGGCGAGATCTCCCTTGATGGCGAGTGCGCGCGCGGTATCTGCCCACGCGGTTTGGTTCGTCCGTATCTGTACTCTACTCTACCGTTCCGCAGCCTGGAGACCAAAGGGCTTCCTTGGGCTCGATCAAATCGCCTTACGGAACACGACAACAGGTGTTTTCCCGTTACGGGGCTTTGCCCCGTCCCCCACTGGGGCCGAAAGGCCCCAGACCCCGGGCAGTGATTGGCCGAAAGGCCCCAGACCCCGGGTTAAAAACAAAGGGGGTTGGGCAATCGCCCAAAACGTATCAAGACATTGTCGTATACCGTGAAATCAAAGGTTTCCGTCATGCCCGTGAAAACGGGTATCCAGGGTTGATTTCGGTGTCGGTGCTTAAACGCACTGGCGTTGCGGGATTTGCCTCTAGGCATCGAGCGGAAAAGTGGGAACTGGTTTTCCGGTCCACCTGATGCTCAACTTATTGAATCTAGATCAAATTTCCTGCCTTAAATCGATTCCGATTTAAGGCGGTTTGATCTAAGGCAAGTCCGATCCCAGGGTGTAATCCGTCTGGTCCTTGCGGAAGTGGTTGACGAGGATGGGGGCCCATTTGTTGGCGCCGAAGTAGCGGCAGACGGCCCGTGCTTCCTCCGGCCAATCGGGGCCATGGACGATGGCCATGCCCGAGGGTGTGCCGTGCAGCATGTATCCTTTGAATCCGGAGCTGGCGATGATATCCCGGACCGCATCTTGCAGATGAAAGGCTATCACGTCGTGGAACAGCACTGCGCTGCCTGGATCCAGGAAAGGCTGGAGGGCGGCGAAATCCGCACGAACCGAATCGTTCGTGTGATTGCCATCAATGAAGGCAAAGTTGACCTTCCCCTCCAAGTGCTTCGTGATCACGGAAGGGCTGTCGTCTGGAGAGAGTCCGCGGACCACTTTCAGGGATAGGCCTGCCCGCTTGGCCATGAGATTGGTGCGGGTGATCCATTGGCTGGTGAAGACTTCGCCTCCCGCTTCCAGGACGGCGACCTGACTATAGGGCGCGGCGAGGGCCAGGGCGAGACTGCTCCAGCCAAAGGAATTGCCCACCGCGAAAATGCGCTTGGGCTGATATCCCTGACCCAAAAGGCATTCCAGGAAATAAACCTCCTTCATGGCGATCCCCAGATTGCCCGTCAGGCTTTCATGGTCGTCGAAAAGGTAGGTGAATTCGGACAAGGGGTTTTGTGTCAAGCCAGTGTCGAGGCCGCTGGAAATGCTCAAGCCCTCCTGTTCGTAAAGGGAGATCAGGTGGGGGAAGATTGGCATGGGGAACACTCCAGGGGGGGCACAACGCTAGAGTAGAGCATTTTGCGTGAAATACGGTTCGCGCAAAATGCTTGTTTCTGATTTTCCATGCTGACAGGCGAGATTGGAACCGCTGGGAGAGACTCTTTTCCGTGCTGGGCATTAAAAAAAAGGGGGGAGGGGCGGGCTCGGACCGCACCTCCCCCCGTTTCGGTTCCCCCCCTCGGTTGAGGGAACCGTTAGGCGACCGAACGGGAGGGCTCCGTCGATCGACCCGTTTTGGTGGTGGCTTCCGCAGGGCTCCAGGTGGACACCCGATTGGACGAGGGCTTCAACACATCGCGCCAGCCGGGGAACAGCGCGTCGGCATCCGCAGAGAAGCTCTGGAAGGCGCGGGCCAGTTCGTCGTGCTCCTTGGCGTATTCGACCAGATCAATACCCTGCTGCCAGGCGTCGTAGGCCTGCCGCAGGGAGAGCGCACCCGCCGCGCCGCCGTCCAGGTGGCCAAAGGCGCCGCCGCCTGCCGTCTGGATCACGTTGCCATGGCCCAGGTTGGTGAAGAAGCCGGGCATGCGCAGGGCGTTCATTCCGCCGGAGATGATCGGCGTGGTCGGGTTCATGCCCAGCCACTCCTGGTGATAGTAGGGGCCGTCGGCGCTATCCTGTTGAAGCATATAGGCGATGGCGCGATCAGCGGGTTCGCCTTCCATCTTGCCGTAGCCCATGGTGCCCGTGTGGATGCCGCTGGCTCCCTGAAAGCGGGACATCTTGCAGTGGACGAAGGCGGTGTAGCCACGCATGGATTGGGGGCTGGTGACCGCGCCGTGGCCCGCACGGTGATAGTGCAGGTACTGGTTGGGGAAGCGCCGCCGGGCGGTGGTGATGGCCGTTGTTCCAGCCACATAACCGTCCACCAGGAAGGCCACGTGATTGGCGTTCTCGCCAAAGATCTCCAGGATGGTTTCGCCCCGGGCGATCATCTCGAAGGGGTCGTCGGCGGTGATGTTGGCCGAGAACAGCTTGGCTTCACCGGTTTCGTCCTGGGCCCGCTTCATGGAATCCGACACCAGCCGCATGGTCTCCCGCAGGGGGGCGAAGGTCTGATTGCCCTGGGGCTCGTCGTTCTTGATGAAGTCGCCGCCGCGCCAGAATTCCAGGCAGGCATCGGCGAAGGGCCTGGGCTGCAAGCCCAACTTCGGTTTGATGATGGTCCCGACGATCAGCCCGCCGTCCACCAGGGGACGACCCAGAACGCGCCAGAGGTCCTTGATGGTTGTGGAGGGACCGTCGAACAGCATCAACAGCTTGGGGGGGATATAGAAATCGTGCATCTTGCCGTATTCCACGTCGCCCATACCCTGGTTGTTGCCAATGCAAAGGGTCAGGAACGAAGCCATCATGGCTCGACCATCGGTGATATTGCGGTCGAACAGGGGCACCGGATAGGCGATTTTCGTCAATTGGCGCTCTGGGTCGATTTCATAGACCAGGGCATCGACGGCCATGGTATGGGCGTCGGTGGTGCTCACCGCGACGTTGGTTCCCGTGGAGCTTTCCGCAGCAAAATGGGCTGCGGTTTCCAGGTACCCATACCCGGCCTTGGGCTTCATGTGGTAGGCGACCAGGACGTGATCGCCATTGCGGATCAAGTCCTCTTCCTTCAGGTCGAGATTGGCATAACGTGCGGATTGGTCCATGGAGGCAACTCCCCGATCTGTATTAGGTGTTGTTTACCCCCAAACCCTATCCCGACCGAGGCATAAGCAAAAATTGTATGTTTTGCGAATAAGTATAAGCTAAAGATTATCTGATGAGGCACGCCTTCGCCGTGGGGCCTGGGCCCGCGTGGCCTCTTCGATCAGGCGGGCTCCGTGGTCGCGGAGGAAGGTTACGAAGGCCTCGCCCACGGGCAGCAGCTTTTTGCCTTGCCGGACGACCACAAACCAGTCCCGGCGCACGGGGGTGTCTTTGACCTCCAGGATGGCCAGACGTCCGACGGAGACTTCCAACCCAATCGTATGGCGGGACAGAAAGCTGATCCCCATACCCGCCATGACCGCCTGTTTGATGGTCTCGTTCGAGGCCATTTCCATGATCCGCCCTGCCGTGATGCCGTGTTCGCCCATCAGCCGTTCCATGAGCAAACGCGTGCCAGAGCCCTGTTCTCGCACCAAGAAAGTCTCGCCGTTCAGGTCTTCAATGGGGACCTTGCGGCCCAACAGCTTATGGGTGGGTGGCGCGATGAACACATGGGGATGGGGGGCGAAGGCCGAGGCGTCGACCTTCATGTCTTCGGGCGGGCGCCCCATCAGGGCCAGGTCGATGCGGTTCTCCGCCAGGTCAGCGATGATCTGCCCCCGGTTGGCGACGGCCAGACTCAGGTCCACACCCGGAAAACCGGCGCCAAAGGCCGAAAGCAGGTGGGGGGCGAAGTATTTGGCCGTGGAGACCACCCCGACCCGGGGCCCCCCCGCCCGTTGGCCGCGCAGGGCGGCCATGGCTTCCTCCGCGTCGGCAACGGCACCGAGGATGGCCCGGGTGTGGCCCAGCAGGGTCTCTCCGGCGTCGGTCAGGAACAGCTTGCGGCCCACCTGTTCGAAGAGGGGGAGGTTCGTCAAGCCTTCTAACTGCTTGATCTGAAGGGAAACGGCAGGCTGGGTCAGGTGGAGTTCCCGCGAGGCGTGGGAAAAGCTCATATGCCGGGCGACGGCGTCGAAGACCTGCAATTGGCGAAGTGTGGTGCGGCGCATGGCATCCCCTCCCTTGGGTTTTCATATAAGCTATCACAAATGCCTGGATAGAGTATTTCTGAATTCCACTTATCCCTATCACCGGTCAGGATGACGCCATGCCCAACAACAAGACAGTCGGATGGCTTGGCCAACCGTGACAGGTCGACCCGGGCACAAACAGGAAAACGACCCGAAGAACCGCCATAAGCACCGAAAGACGCAGGGAGAGCGCCATGATCAAGCCGGACCAGACGACCCTGGCCCAATACCTTATCGAACGGACGCGGAGCCTGGATATGGCTGACGCGGACCAGTTGGTCACTCTGTTGATTGACGTCAGTCGGGCCTGCAAGACCATTTCCCGCTCCGTTGCCCAGGGCGCCCTGGGCGGTATGGTTGGCAAGGCGGACTCGGTCAATGTCCAGGGCGAGGTCCAGGCCCGCCTGGACCTGCTCTCTGACGAGATCTTCCGCCGCCGCACGGAATTCAACGGCACCGTTGCTGCCGTGGCTTCGGAAGAGCTGGAGGATATCGAGCGGGTGCCCGACCAGTATCCTGCAGGCCCCTTCCTTCTGCTCCATGATCCCCTGGACGGGTCGTCGAACATTGATGTGAACGTTTCGGTCGGCAGCATCTTTTCCGTCCTGCGGGTCCCGCGTCCCGGCGAACAGGTGGAAACGATCGACTTCATGCAGCCGGGCACGGCCCAGGTTGCCGCCGGCTATGCCATCTACGGCCCATCGACCATGCTGGTTCTGACCCTTGGCGATGGGGTGGACGGCTTTACCCTGGATCCCTTCCTGGGGGATTTTGTCTTGACCCATCCGGCCATCCGCATCCCCAAGGCCGCGACGGAATTTGCCATTAACGCCAGCAACGCCCGCTGGTGGGAACCCCCCGTGCGCCGCTACATCGAGGAATGCGTGGCCGGAACCGAGGGACCCCGGGGCAAGGATTTCAACACCCGGTGGGTCGCCTCTCTGGTGGCCGATGCCCACCGCATCCTGATGCGCGGCGGTATTTACCTCTATCCCCGGGACCGCAAGGAACCTCGGCGGCCCGGTCGTCTGCGCCTGCTCTATGAAGTGAACCCCATCGGCTTTGTCGTCGAACAGGCCGGGGGAAAGGCCTCCACGGGGACGGGCCGGGTGCTCGACATCATGCCCGCGACCCTGCACCAACGCGCCCCGCTGATCTTTGGCAGTGCCGACGAAGTGGAGCGCATCGAAGCGTACTTCGCCGAACCGGAAGAGCCCGATGCGGTGCCTTTGGAAACGTCGCCCCTGTTCGCAGGACGCGGGCTGTTTCGGGAACTGCATTAGAACATTTGGCTTGGTTTGTGACTCCAGGGTACAGGACAGTGGCTCGTGTTTTTTGGGCGATAGCCCAAGCCCATTTGGGGGCAGATGCCCCCAAACCCCCATTTTTCTTTTACAAATAGGAGCATGGGGTCTGGGGCCTTTCGGCCCCAGTGGGGGACGGGGCAAGCCCTCCCTGTTGTGAACCAGACGAAATGCTCTGAACACCGCCTTTTGTCGGAATAGCCTTCCGACGGAGTCCGCGCCCAAGATCCCCTGAACAAGGATCACGGCCCGGACCGGGCTCAACCGGACAAGACCGGGGGAGCTGAAGACTCAAAAGAAAAGACGTCAAGGGAGGACCCCCATGTCCGATAAGCATCCCATCATTGCCGTTACCGGGTCGTCCGGATCGGGAACAACTTCGGTGACCCGCACGTTCCAGGGCATTTTCCGCCGGGAGGGTGTGAATGCGGCCATCGTCGAGGGCGACAGCTTCCACAGCCTCGACCGCATGGCCATGAAGGCGGAGTTGGAAAAGCGCCTCGCCGTCGGAGACCAAACCTTCAGCCACTTTGGGCCGGAATCAAACCTGTTCCCCGAACTGGAAGCCCTGTTCCGTGATTTCTCGGAGAAGGGGACGGCCCGCAGTCGCTATTACCTTCACGACCAGGACGACGCCGCCCGCCACGGTCAGGAGCCGGGGACCTTTACCCCCTGGCAGGACCTGCCGCCCGCAGACCTGCTTTATTACGAGGGTCTGCATGGGGCGGTACAGACCGCCGAGGCCGATGTGGCCCGTTGGCCCGATCTGTTGGTCGGCGTGGTGCCAGTGATCAACCTGGAATGGATCCAGAAAATCCACCGGGACAAGGACAAGCGCGGCTATTCGACTGAAGCGGTCACCGATGTGATCCTGCGGCGCATGCACGACTACGTCCATTACATTTGCCCCCAATTCACCCGCACCCATGTGAACTTCCAGCGGGTGCCCATGGTCGATACCTCCAACCCCTTCATTGCCCGGGATATTCCCTCGCCGGCGGAAAGCATGGTGGTGATCCGCTTCCGGGACCCCAAGGGGATCGATTTCCCCTATCTGCTGTCCATGCTGCAGGACAGTTTCATGTCCCGGGCCAATACCATCGTGGTGCCCGGGGGCAGCATGGAACTGGCCATGCAGCTGATCCTGACGCCCTACATCTGGCGGATGATGGAGAAGCGGCGCGCCATGGTGGGACAGGTGTCCCATCCGCGCCCCTCCACCCCTCGGCCCATCCACGCCTGACGGCCAGCTTCAATGCGTGAGCGGTGGGTTGGGCGGAAAACCGGTTTCTATTTTTCCGTCCCCCGCCCTAACGGCCCACCGCCCTAACGGAGAGAGTTCATGAACGTGATGACCAATCCGGTCCCCAAGGCAGGGACCGAAGATGCCCTGCGCCGTGCCAGCGCCCTGCGTTTCCTCGCCGCCGAGATGGTGGAAAAGGCCAAGAGCGGCCACCCCGGTATGCCCTTGGGCATGGCTGATATCGCTACCGCCTTGTGGGATCCCAAGGGGGCTGCTGCCGTCCGCCACGACCCCGCCAATCCCACTTGGTGGAACCGCGATCGGGTCGTGATCTCCAACGGCCATGGGTCGACCCTGCTCTATGCAGCCCTGCACCTGACCGGCTATGACCTGTCTGTGGCAGACCTGCAGGGTTTCCGCCAGATGGGCAGCCGCACCCCAGGACACCCGGAAGTGGATGTAACGCCGGGCGTGGAGACCACCACTGGCCCCCTGGGGCAGGGACTGGCCAATGGTGTTGGCATGGCGCTCGCGGAGAAGCAACTGGCCGAGACTTTCAACCGCGAAGGCTTTCCGGTCATCGACCACCACACCTTCGTCCTCTTGGGTGACGGTTGCCTGATGGAGGGGATCTCCCACGAAGCCTGTTCCATGGCGGGCCTGTTGGGTCTGGGCAAGCTGATCTGCTTGTGGGACGACAACGGCATCTCCATTGACGGGGAGGTGGAGGGCTGGTTCGGCGATGACACCCCGGCCCGCTTCGAGGCCTACGGCTGGCATGTGATCCGTGCTGTGGATGGCCATAACGCCGACGCCGTCGCCTCTGCCCTTGCCGAGGCCCGGGCGGAGACCGGCAAGCCCACCCTGATTTGTTGCCGCACGGAGATCGGCCAGGGGGCGCCCACCAAGGCCGGAAGCCATGATGTCCACGGTGCCCCCCTGGGAGCTGCGGAACTGGCCGTCATGCGCGAGGCCCTGGATTGGCCCCATGCGCCCTTCGAGGTTCCCGATGACATCCGTGCCGCCTGGGACGCCCGCCCCGCAGGAGCCGCTGCGCACGCGCGATGGGACCGGCTGTGGAAGGGTTATCAGGCAGCCCATCCCGAAGCGGCGCGGGAACTGGATCGGCGCATGGTCGGTTGGCTGCCCGGCGATTGGCGCGAGACCGTTACCCAGACCTTGGCCGCTGCGGCGGCAGAGGAGGGCGCGCCGGCCACCCGGAAGTGCAGCCAGACGGTCCTGGGGAAGATTGCCCCCCGCCTGCCCGAACTGTTCGGCGGCTCGGCGGACCTGACCGGCTCCAACCTGACCGACTGGAAGGGCGCGGGGCGGGTCAATGACAAGGATCCCGGCGGGCGCTACATGAGCCACGGCGTGCGCGAATTCGGGATGTCGGCGATCCTTAACGGTATGGCCCTGCACGGCGGCTGGATTCCCTTTGGCGGGACCTTCCTGGTGTTCTCCGACTATGCCCGGAACGCCATCCGTATGGCTGCCCTGATGAAGCGCCGGGTGATCCATGTTTTGACCCATGACTCCATCGGCCTGGGTGAAGATGGCCCGACTCACCAACCGGTGGAGCATGTGGCCTCCCTGCGGTTGATCCCGGGGCTGGAGGTCTGGCGCCCCTGTGACACGCTTGAAACCGCCGTCGCCTGGACCGAGGCCATCGCCCGGACCGACGGACCATCTGCCCTGGTCCTCAGCCGCCAGGGTTTGCCAACCCAGCATCGCGATCCTGCCCAAGGCGCGATGTTGGCCCGGGGGGCGGCCGTTGTCGTCGCGGCGGACGCTCCCCGGATCGTTCTCATTGCCACCGGATCCGAGGTGGAATTGGCCATGAAGACCCGAGACTTGCTGGAAGCCGACGGGATCGCCACCAAGGTGGTGTCCATGCCCTGTCGCGAGCGTTTCCTGGCCGGAGAGCAGGCTTGGCGGGACGGCATCTTGCCCCCGGGCGTGCCCCGTCTGGCCATCGAGGCTGCCCACCCGGAACCCTGGTGGCGGATCGTTGGCGACCGTGGTGACGTGGTTGGCATGGAAACTTTCGGAGAATCAGCTCCGGCTCCGGAGTTGTTCAAGCATTTCGGTTTCACGCCTGAGGCAGTGGCAACCCGCGCTTTACGCCTGGTGGCCCGCATGGCGTCATAAGGAAAGCCCGGGGACCGGAAGGACGATCTGGGGTCCTCTCCGGCCCCCGGGATTGGGGAGCGGCAAAGGCGACCGGTTCTGGTGCGTGAGCCCCGCCTTTGCCGCTCCCTCCCCCTTTTGTGAAGGGGCGATTGGCCAAATCCAGATTTTTCATATATAAACAATGGCCTGGGGTCTGGGGCCTCACGACTCCAGTGGGGGACGGGGAAAGCCCCGTGACTGGAAAACACCCACTGTCGTGTAGCCTGTCCAGGCGAGACGCAAGCGGTCTCTCCTGGGTCCTTGATGTCATTTCTCGCATTTTTATCTTTTCCGATTGACGGGGTGGGTTTGGGTCTATAGAACCCGCTCTCCCGACGGAGCGGTTGCTTTGTTGGGGCCGGGTTTTCTCCCTGGCTGGTTTCGTTTAATTCCTTGAATTGGCATTATTTTCGGATGTGCCACCGCTTCCTTCGGGGACCGGAAGAGGGGGTGGGCGGGACAGAAAAAAGGGAGTTGACACGGTGGTTGGGCGGGCTTAGAACCCCGCTCCCCGACGGGCCTTTCGCTTCGGCGAGCGGGTCGGTTGGGACCTCGGTCAGCTTCGGCGGTTGGGGATG